>JBKQWB010000001.1:0-5247 GCA_052139735.1 Smithella sp.
GTACGAAGATTTTGCTTGATCAACAAGCGCTAAAATAAATCCTTGCTGAATTTATAGGGCTTGGTTTATTATGTGTCTCTGGAAAAAAGGCGATGGAATGGCTACCGCGAAGCGGTTTAGTTCTTCAATCCCTAATCCTCAATATTTTTAAATCTGATAATTATTGCTTTGCAGCTAACAAACAGTTCCGCCGGTTCGGAAATCGGATTTTTATTTTTTTCTTCCTAAAGTCCACAGTTTATCAATTTATGATTTTATGTTACATTATAATTAGTCAAATAGAAAAACATATGAAAGGGGTTACGATGAAACGGGTATTAGCATCTTTTGTTCTGTTATTATTTTTATTTCTGGGTTTGGCGGCCAACGCCATTGCGGAAGCGGTAACTTTGGGAGACGGAACTGATGATCTGATGGGCACCGCTCTTACAAAGGCGGCAAGCGCTGGTGACCTGGCCACTGTCAGAAACCTGGTGGAAAAGGGCGCCGATGTTAACGAGAAAATAAAAGACGGCACGGGCCGAACGGCGTTAATAAAAGCAGCCGAAAAAGGCCACATTGATATCGTCTGGTACCTGATAGGAAAAGGCGCTGATGTGAATTACAAGGCGACCATGTCCGGTGACACAGCGCTGGAAGATGCGGCGGCCGGAGGCTACATCGATCTCGTACGGCTCCTAATCGAAAAAGGCGCTCTCGTAAATAATGGTGGTGTTGCGCCATTGGTAGCCGCTGCGGAGAAAGGACATGCCGACGTCGTGAGATTCCTTATCGAAAAAGGCGCTGATGTAAATGCCAACAACGGCAACGGGACGGCATTAATGGCTTCAGCCGCTGGCGGCTACATGGATATCGTCCAACTTCTGCTTGAAAAAGGGGCAAATGTGAATGTAAATGTAGGCGGCACGGCCTTGATATTTGCGGCCAGGAAGGGTGACACGGACATTGTACGGGCTCTGATAAAAAAAGGTGCGGATTTAAACGCTGCGGACTCAACCGGATATACTGCTCTCTCTGTTGCAGAAGCAGGGGGTCATGCCGATACTGCCCAAGTCCTCAAGGATGCGATGGCGAAGACCGGCAACCAAAACACAAATACAACGGCACCGGCACCGGCAACAGCAACGGTGTCGCTTTCTGGAGTGGACACAGCCCTGTTGGGCCAGTTGCAGCCTCCGGCTACAGATAGCGAAAAGAAACTATACCTGGAGGCAAAAGGAAAGAATAAGGTGCCCAATTTTATGGCCGAGCGAAAGTATTTCCGCATAGTGAGGACCCTGCTGGGAAATACAAATCGGGAAAACCTGGATTTGGATAAAGCTCCCTCGCTTGCCGACTACCCGAACGTGTGCTTCGGCTTTGAAATAGATTTCAATGAACAATTGCTGCTTTTCAACATTGCACTGCATCAGGGTATCGACTTATCAACCCGGTGCAAGTAAGGCTTGAAATCAGGGGAAATTCGAGGAAGAATAAAACCAGTATGGTCCCTGGATTTCCCCTCTCAATTAGTAATAATTAAGGCTGTATAATTTCCTCTTTTAAAAAAAACGAATAGTGCTATTATGATAACCAAATCATCGGAAAAAGCTCAACAAACTGTCTTTTAATGAACAAAAGAAAGGAGGAGGGCAATGAATAAGGCTCAAAGAATTGTAGCGATTGTAATAGGTATGATCATAGTTGCTATGCTTTTATTTCCACCGGTTAGTTATGAGGGTACTTATAGAGGATATGAGTTTATTGCTAAAATAACTCCCGGCTTAAGTATCAATATAGCTCTATTATTTATACAATTGCTTGGAATATTGCTTATTGGAGCCCTTGTCTTCTTTGAAGTCAGAACAGGGAGCCCTTTAATCGATAAGGAAACCAATGAAAACCATCAGCAATTTAAACCAAAATGATAGAGGTAAGGAATGACAGAAACTATCTTTATGATTCACGGTATGTGGGGAGGGCCATGGTATTGGGAGAACTACAAGAACCTTCTCGAAAAAGAAGGCTACCGTTGTGTTACAACCACTTTGCGTTTCCACAATATGTATCCGAAGGAGGCTCTTAATCTTCAACTCGGAACGACCAGTTTGCTGGATTATGCAAGCGACCTGGAACATGAAATCAAGCAGCTTGGCGTGAAACCTATTGTAATGGGTCATTCCATGGGAGGATTGCTTGCACAGATGTTGGGAAGCCGGGGGTTAGCAAAAGCTCTCGTTCTGCTGTGTCCGGCGCCGCCCGCTGGAATTATGGCTCTGAAGCCGTCTGTGATTAAGAGCTTCTGGAGTGTGCAAACAAAATGGGGCTTTTGGAAAAAGCCCATGCTCCAGCATTTCAATGAGGCGGTCTATTCAATGCTCCACCTGCTGCCGACCGATGAGCAAAAAGAAACCTATGACAAATTCGTTTATGAGTCGGGGCGGGCCGCGGTAGAGATTGGATACTGGCTCTTTGACTCAAAAAGAGCGTCCAAAGTTGACGCGTCAAAAGTAACTTGTCCTGTCCTGGTGGTTGCCGGAGCCGAGGACAGGATAACGCCTGTTTCAGTTGCCAGACAAGTAGCCAGGAAATATAAAGCCGTATCAACTTTTAAGGAATTCAAAAACCACGCGCATTGGGTTGTTGCAGAACCGGGATGGGAAGAGATTGTAAAATATGTGGCAGGCTGGCTGGAGGAGAACGTCTTAGCAAAAAAGGCTTGACACTGTGTTTTTCGCGGACACCATACTGGTTATTTGCGGTGATAATCCGGGGAAGGATAAAAACTAGAACCAGTATGATGAATCCGGATTTCCCCCGGATTTTTCCCAAGAGATGTAATCATGGATAACGAAAATCTTATAAAAGACGCCATGGCTACTTTGAGCCGCTATGTGCAGTTTGATACAACCAGCCCACCCGGTAATGAAATGCCTGCCGCTCTTTGGCTGCGCGAGCAATTAACGAACCGCAGCATAACAAGAGATATCAAATTATATGAGCCTTTAATCGGCGGTGGGCTTGTAGTAGCCCGCATTAATGGCAGTGAAACCTTAAAGCCGCTGATGATCAATCATCATATGGATGTTGTAGCAGCCGATCAGGCTTTGTGGAGCTATCCGCCTTTCAGCGGTATTTGTGCCGACGGCTTTATCTGGGGACGCGGCACACTCGATACCAAAGGTTTAGGCGTCATGTTTATATTGGCACTGGAAGCACTGCTTAAGGAAGGAACCAAATTCCGCCGCCCGATAATATTCACAGCCGTGCCGGATGAAGAGCAGGGCGGTGATAACGGCATGCGCTGGCTTGTGGAAAATCATTTGCAGGATATCGATCCGGAGTGGGTATGGGATGAAGGTAGTGGAGGCTTCAAAGATGTTTTTGGGAAACGAGTTCTATTTGCCATCGCGGTTGCCGAAAAACAGATTTATCGGGTCAGGCTTATCGCTACAGGTGAGCCTGGTCATGGTTCCATGCCGCACAACAACAACGCCAATGTCACACTGATCCATGCTCTGGAGCGGATTATCGCCGTGCCGCGGTCCATGCGGGCAGGACCTGCCGCTTGCGCGATGTTCAATGTGCTGGCCCGTGAATATAAATTACCGGCATCCATTATACTGCGTAATCTTTCCAACCCTCTGGCTCTGAAGCTTGCGGGTAAATCGCTTGCCGCCGAAAAATATACCAACGCACTTTTTCGCGATACGGTGAGTGTTAATGTGATTAACGCCGGTTATCAGATCAATGTAATTCCCGAGCGTGCGGAGGCTGAACTCGATTGCCGATTATTGCCGGAAACAGATGCCCGGGAGTTTCATCGCTGGCTGATGAGCCGTATTGCCGATGACCGCATTAAAATTGAGATGATCCAGACATCACCGCCGTCAGGAATTGCGCCACAGAATAGCCGGTTCTATCAGGCTGTAACTTCCGTCATTGAAAAACACTCGCCCGGTGCCGGAGTATTTCCGCTTTTGATGGCCAGTGCGACAGACGGCCGTTACTGGCGGCAGCGTGGCTATCCTGCGTACGGTTTTACTCCGATGATTCTGGAACGTTCGGATATTGGTCGCGTGCATGGTATTGACGAACGACTTTCAAAAGATAATCTAATTTTGGGAATAAAGATTACTAAAGACATTCTCAAGGCGCTGTGTGCATAGCGGCCGAATTATGGAATCAAATATGCCATATGAATATCCGTCGATTATTCGACGGTATCTTTCTTCAGTTGTAGATGGTTTATTTATTCTATCGATTATAATTTTTGCATCCTACGTTTTTCAAGGAGCCCGTCTGAATGCATGGACCTCACGCGTTGCCATAATCTTATTCATGTTCTTTGCTTATGAGGCATTATTTACAAGTATTTTCTGCACAATCGGACAAAAAATAACGGGGATAAGGGTTAGAGAGCAATACTCTTTACAACACATATCAATACCAGCAGCATATCTGCGGAGTTTTGTTAAGTATACTCTTGGGATTATATCTTTTCTGAGGATAGGAAAGCTATTCATGATTTCGCAGTGGGATCAATTGTTGTTTATAAATAATCTCTACCATCGCATTAATAAATAGAAACTTTCTATAGCGGCGAGTAATTTATTTTATTGCAACCTTCAAATAGTAATTCTCAAATTTTTCAGCGGCTAAATATTATGGACTTGTAAATATAATCATACTAGTTTTTTGCGGTGATAATCCGGGGAAAGATAAAAACCAGTATGATGCTCCCGGATTTCCTTTTATTTCCGAAGTCTTAATTTGTTAATTTATTTTATGTTACATTAAAATCATAAGTGATTAGTACATTATCTTCTTATTAAATTAACTATCATATGAATAAACAAGAATTAATAAGTTTTATACAGAAACTTATAGATAGAGAAATTCAGCAGCATAAAGCCACTGGATTTACATTATGGGCATTAATCGCTTTCGCTTTCTACATTGGAAATAAAATATTTCAAAATGGGCTAATCTTTTATCGAGATTACAATTTTAGTCATTATTTCTTTATTGTTTCATCGGATGTAATGAATATCGGATACTCCCTTGTTCTAATCTTCCTCTCTCTTCTTCTCTTTTCATTCCGAAAAACAATCAAGACTATAAAACCTCGCCTTGAATTAGCATCCTCACCTATAGTTACTATACCAAATGCTCTTATATATGGGGTAAAATCAAAAAGAGTGTAAAAAGAATAAAGGCGGTGTAACCTTTCAAGTTGTACGCAAACAACTATTTATTACTGAAAGG
>JBKQWB010000002.1:0-10894 GCA_052139735.1 Smithella sp.
TATCCAGCGTCGTTTAACTCCTCAAATGGGTGGCCTGGTTTGCTCCGGAATACCCGGCCGATTTGCTCCGGATTGGGTGGCCGATTTGAAACGGAATCAGTGGCCGGTTTGGACCGGAATACTCATCTTGTGGAAACGATACATTAAATAAATTTAAGAACAATACGCCTGTATCTGATTTCATTTGTGACAAATGTAATTCAGAATATGAATTGAAAAGTAAAAATAACGCATTTACTCTTAAAATTGTTGATGGTGCTTATGAAACAATGATTCGACGGATTAATGCCGATAACAATCCACATTTTTTCTTTTTAAATTATACAAAGAACACTTTTGAAGTCCAAAATTTTCTTGTTATTCCTAAATATTATTTCATTGATGACATAATTGAACAACGGAATCCCTTAGGGAAAAATGCACGTCGGGCTGGCTGGATTGGTTGCAATATATTGCTAAACAACATACCTCAGCTAGGTAAGATATTTTTGGGAATTATATATTTGACTCCCTTTGAGATTTTTTAACACGCTTCTTACTCCTCTTTTTTGTTTTTTTCTTTGGTCTATATGCCAAAACAATATCAACTATTTTATCAAGTTCGGGCGGGACTTTTTTCATTTTGTAAGCTCCGCATAGGTCAATCGTTTTTGCACGGTTGCCGCGATAAAACTATTAAGCCTATCTATCGTTTGTATTTTTACGTTGCCATCATTCAGGCGAAACGTAAACTCATTGACGTACCTAGCAAGGTGCTTTTTACTAACCTGATGATACACGCCATAAACTCCGCGTTTGAGGACAGCCCAAACACTTTCAACACTATTGGTGCTAACGCCATTTCTTGAATATTCACCCGCCAAGTGATTAACTGATTCGCGATGGTATTTCAGACCATCAATTCCTTTATAGCCTCTAGCTTCGTCAGTGTATAATGTCGAACCGCTGTCAACATGGCTATTAATTGCATTTTCCAAAGTGCTTGCATCAACCGATGAAATAGGCATAGCCAAAGTGTAGCCGTCTTGCTCTCTCATACCGAGAACAGCGGATTTTCCAACTCCACCGCGTCCTGCGTGCAGTTTTTTATTTTGATGTTTGTTCGCTTCCTTCCCGCCAATGTATGTTTCATCTATTTCAACAACTCCGCGAAGAACGGTAAGATCATCACCGCAAGCCTCACGCAGACGATGAAGAACAAACCACGCGGATTTTTGCGTTATGCCTATCTCTTTGGATAATTGCAAAGAGGATATGCCTTTGCGTGCGGTAACAAGCAAATACATAGCATAAAGCCATTTGTGAAGCGGGATATGTGAACGCTCAAAAATAGTTCCCGTTCTTACAGTGAAATCCTTATGGCAATGGTTACAACGATAATAACCATTTTTGCGCGTTGTGATATTTTCGATCACTCCGCAATAAGGACAACGGACACCTTTTGACCAGAGGCGAGATTCAAGATATTCTCTCGCACTCTCTTCATTCGGGAACATCTGAAAAAGCTGAAATGTGCTTACTGTGATTTTATCATTCATTTGTTTCACCCTTTGCCATTCGTTTAGCTTCCCTAGCTTCTACCATTTTTCTTGCTTGTTCGGGAGTAAGAACGCGGCGAGACTTACTGCCACCCTTGCTCGCCAGATGTTTTGCTATTACTTTGTCGCTTATCTTTGTTCCGCACTTTGGACATTTCATATGTTCGTTCTCCATTCTTATGATTAGAATATAACATAAGCGGTTACGTTTGTCAAGGGGAAATGTAAAAATATTTATTAAACAGTATCGTTATGTTATAATATTTTACAATAATCATAAGAATTCTGATATATATTGCTAAAATTTTAAATTACTAAAAAATAATGCCCATGCTAAAACAATTGAAAGAAGTGTCAAAAATATTTCTCTCCACTTTGATGCATAATATACTCGCAGCAATTGTTGTGGGCATAATTGGCATTCCTCTTTTAATTTCTTGGGTAACTGGAACATTAGATATTTTACTTCAAACACTAAGATCACCAACGCAATTATGGCAAACCATTCTATTGGTTTTTCTATCTTGTCTTTTAGTATATTTAAGAGTTGGGAAATCACACTCATTGTCTTCTCCTCATTCTACTGGCGTAGAATCTAATAACGAAATAAAAAATAACAACCACGATCAACTTAAATCACCGATCAACGATATAACCCTCGATGACACTGCTGTAAATATTCTCCGTAAGTTATGGAAGTTTTCCGGTGGTTTAACGGATATATCAATATCAAAAATACTTGAACTTGATCTTCAGATTGCAAAATACCACTTAGAAAAACTTGAAAAACAAAGGATGGTACATGGTTCCATAACTGTTGGGGAACCGAGAATGTGGTCTTTAATACATAAAGGCCGTGAATATTTAATTGAAAAAAAATTGAACTCATAAAGTTACCTTTTTATAATCCTAAAAGACCGAGGCCTATATGGACGAACTGGAAGAAAATAACGTAAATAAAACCAGTGATCAACAGAGCAATAATGATTTTAAATCCACTTCCCTCAAAAGCCGCCCACAAAATCGTAAAGAAACTAATGGCGAACAAAAGAAAAAGAAACCCAAAGAAAAAGTAAATTGTTATCGCCGAATACAGTCTGCTTCCGCCATCATCATGGCTTTGTGTACGCTCGCTATTGCCGGAATCACTGCTTTTTACACGCATTATGCTAGTCAACAAGTCGAACAAATGAGCAATACGGTTACAGAAATGCAGAAACAAAGTATATCCATGCAAAACGCTGCTGACGCGAATAAGAAAGCAGTTGACTTGGCTGAAAGAAATATCAAAGCCACCCAAGAGCAATCGCGGTTGGATCAACGTGCATGGATAGGTGGGGTTGAAGCCACTCCTCCACCTTTTACCGATGGTACTAGTAGAGTTTATATCAAGGAAGGGGAGCGAATCCCCATAATAGGTATAGTCATTATAAATTCTGGGAAAACACCTGCCAGAAAAATTAAAACCGTGCAACAAATGAGGGCATTTGCTAATAATATCTTTAAACCAGTTTACGTTTCTGATTCTCCTATCAAGAAAAGTATAAGTGTTCTCCATCCTGGTGGAAGAGACACGTTGCCGATCACTCCATTTGATATAATTATTACAAAAGAAATGATAAATGAAATTAGAAGTGGAAAGATTGTTTTGTATATCTACGGGAAAATAACCTACGAAGATATTTTTGGTAGAGGGCATAGAACTACTTTTTGCCATTTCATAGACAAAGACATGAAAGCTATTGCTAATTGTGATACTTACAATGATGCAAATTAAAAATATAATTACAAATATTATCTTTTTCATTTACTCCCCCTTTAGCGGAGGGAGTAAAGTATATAATTCCCATATTTTTAATAAAAAATAGAAATATCGAAAACAGAAAAGAGGTCTTAGAAAAATGGGCCAAAACATCTTTTCTGGCAAAACAAAACAAGGAAGCACGAGGATGGACAATTGAAGTGTTGAAAATTGTTGATTCAATTAAAGATAAAAGTTTCAAACTTCAAGACATGTATGCCTTTGAAAAAATCTTAAAAGAAAAATTTCCCAATAACAACTTTGTTAAAGATAAAATAAGGCAACAATTACAAGTCATCAGAGATAAAGGCTTGATTAAATTTAAAGGTAATGGTTTATATCAGAAAATTTAAACGTAATGTTGGAGTTCTTCTTTCCAAAACTCATCTATTGAACCATTACTGAATTTTACCCCAATCATCGGGTCTGTAGGAAAAGTCTGACCGCAGCCGCAATCATATTCAAAAAATATTATTTCGCCTTTCTTATTGATTAACTTCACGTCAAAAGTATCATCTTTGTTTGGATTGTTTAGAACTTTAACTTTTTGACCGATTTTGTATGGTGCGCCATCGATATTGTAGTCGCATCTATTTGCTTTTAAAATAAATGAAGCATCGGATTGATAAGAAGATTTATTATTCATAATTTAATAATGTATAATTTTTAGAATGTGGTGATTTTCTCATCTATATGAATATAGAATATTATAAATCATTAATTGAAATAATTCAACGTTTGCTACCATATACGGAATTACATAAAGAAGGATTGACTAAGAAAGAAATCGAATATTATCTAGCCTCAATAGTTTCAGATCACATAGGCATTTCAATGATACCGAGACGCGTCATGACAGTCTTGTCATGGCTGAAAACAATTAATGCCCTGGAACAAAAAGGTGAGTATTATTTTATGGTTAATAAATTTACTGAAAACCTACCAATTTTTGATTTAAAAAATGTTGAACAGCCAATTTTACCGATATCAGGGGATCTTCAAGAATATAAGATTGTACAGGATAGAGCTCAGAATGCACCAGATATTATTACTATTTATAAAGATCAAGCTGCGCTTGATAGATCAGTACAGGCACACTTGAAATTAGTTAACTTGGTTGCACAAAAACTTATCGACATCGGCAGCCTTCCCAAATCAAATCAATTAATTGATCTTGCGATCAATATTAATGGCGATTTTATATTTGAAATAAAATCATTTAATGAAAATAATGTGCGCGATCAAGTAAGGAAGGGATTAAGTCAACTTTATGAGTATCGTTATCTTCAAAATAAACCAAAAGCTACTTTAGTTTTAGTGTTAGAAAAACCAATAAGTAAATCAAATAAATGGATGATTGATTATCTTGAAAATGATCGTGATGTATTGTTAGTTTGGGATGGTAGCGATAAGCTTTATTCAACGGCTGAAACAAAAGCAAAATTAGAATTTTTAGAAACAATCGCCGTGAATTAAGATTAATCAGATATACTCAAACTAAAAATAATATTCTGTGGTTTTAATTAATTGACATTTTAAAAAAGCTCATTATAAATCATCAACTTTAAGGAGATATCAAAATGGCGCTATTTAGTATTTCTGGAAAATTTGAACCTATAAAAGAAAAGGATTTTAAATTGGAAAAGGAAATACAAATACTAACCGAAAAAAATTTAAAAACAATATTTGGATTTGATTTTATACAAAGTGAATTTTCATTAAATAATTTTAGAATAGATACACTTGCATATGATAATGAAAATAAATCATTTGTAATAATAGAATACAAAAGAGACAAAAATTTCAGCGTAGTTGATCAAGGTTACGCTTATCTTTCCTTAATGTTAAACAATAAAGCCGATTTTATTTTAGAATATAATGACAATAAAAATACCTCTCTAAAACGAGATAATGTAGATTGGACACAATCAAAGGTTATTTTTATATCACCTGGTTTTACCACTTATCAAAAAGAAGCAATTAATTTTAAAGATCTTCCAATTGAATTATGGGAAATAAAACTTTTTGAAAACCAAACCGTTTCATATGATCAAATTAAAAAAGTAAATGCAAAAGAAAGTATTAAAACTGTTTCAAGAAAGAATAATGATATAGAAAAAGTATCAGAAGAAATAAAAGTATACACAGAATTAGAACATATTGAGTATGGCTCAGACGAAATAAAAGAACTATATGAAAAATTAAAAACAAATATTTTAAATTTAGGTGATATCGAAGTTAAACCAAAGAAAATTTATATAGCATTTACCTCTAGGACCAATATTGTTGATATAAGTATACAAAAGAAATCTATAAAAATATGGATTAATCTTACAAAAGGCGAATTAGATGATCCTAAAAAAATATCAAGAGATGTTTCTAATATAGGTCATAATGGAAATGGCGATTATGAAATACAGATATCTTCAGATGATAATTTAGAATATATTTTAAGTCTGATTAAACAATCATTAAAAAAGAATAAAAAATAGAGACAAGCAAGGTTAATCTGCAAACTCCGACATGCGTGGATATGGTTCCGTAAGTTTCCCCGGTAATAATCGAATTTCAACAAGGGCGAGGGCGGGGGTGAAAGCATCCGCCTTTTTTATTGACGGCATTCATCAAAGAGAATATAAAAAGAAAAAGTCCCACCTGATGTAGTGTTCCATAAATATCTTTACAGTATGTTATTTAGAAGCGAAGCGAGAAATCTTTATGATCATAAGAGTATACAAGATATCTCCCGTTGGTCGATATGACAAGGATCATAAGAAGATACTAGATATCTCCTGTTGGTCGATATGACAAGGATCATAAGAATATAGAAGATATCTCCCGTTGATCGATATGACAAGGTTTCATTATAATTAAAAACAAAGGAGAAAGGCGGATGATAAATGCTACAGGACCGGACAGTGTTCTGATGTCGGGCAGAAGGTCATGGATCATTTTATCCGTGGTTCTTTTTCTGATCATACTATTTTCCAGCCAGGTTGTGGAGCTGATCACGGATTGGCTATGGTTTCAGGAAGTGGGGTATGAAAATGTATTTACCATAACGCTGTGGGCTCAACTGAAAATGGCGCTGCTCTTCGGGCTTGCCTTCTTTGTCATCTTTTACGGAAACCTCTTTGCGTCCCTGCGACTGACTTCCAGGCTGCCTGTGATTGATCAGGAAGGCTGGATCCAAATTTCAAAACTGGAAATAGCCAACAGGCCCCTGCAATTTTTGATTTTAATCGGAGCTCTTCTTTTTAGCCTCTTTGCTGCCCTGGTGGGTTCGGGTCAATGGGAAAATTATCTGAGATTTCTTAACGTTTCGTCCTTTGGTGTTACCGATCCCCTTTTTCAGCGTGATATCGGCTTCTATGTTTTCCGCCTGCCGTTTCTAAATCATCTTTACGCCTGGCTGATGTTTGTATTGATATTCACGACCATCTCTACAGCCTTTCTTTATTTTGTACGCCGGGCTTTCCATTTCGCGCTGCCCCGCACTTTGCAGGCGGCGCCTGCCGCCCGGGTTCACCTCTCTATTCTTTTATCTCTTATTTTCTTCGTTGCGATTTTCGGGCTATGGCTTGCATTGAGCGGACTCCTGTTCGTCAAACGGGGCGTTGTCTTTGGTCCCGGCTACACCGATGTAACCACCCAGTTATGGGTTTTGAAAGGATTGATGGGGCTTGCTTTTTTATGCGGCGTCGCCTTTTTGGGCTTTGCCCTCAAGATGAGCTGGCGCTACCCTGTATTTGCCGTGTTTTTCTTTGCGGCTTTTGCGGTGTTCGGTCGCGGGATCTATCCTTCGATGGTTCAGAGCCTTAAAGTCGTGCCCAATGAAATCGTTCTGGAGAAACCCTATATTGAAAAAAACATCCAGTTTACCCGGCTGGCCTATCGACTCAACGATATCGAAGATAAACAATTTCCGGTAGAGGAGAACCTGACACGGGAAGATTTAAAACGCAATGACCTGACCATCAAAAACATCCGCCTGTGGAACCATGACCCTCTTCTACAGACATATAGCCAGTTGCAGGAAATCCGCACCTATTACAAGTTCGGCGGGGTGGATAATGATCGCTACCAGATAGACGGGGAGTACCGCCAGGTAATGCTCTCCCCCCGGGAACTCTCCTATGCGTCGCTGCCTTCGCGTTCCTGGGTCAATGAGCATATAGAATACACCCATGGCTACGGAGCCGTCCTGGGTCCGGTAAACCGTGTATCGAAGGAAGGGCTCCCGGAATTTTTCATCAAGGATATTCCGCCTGCTTCCACGACCAGTATCAAGATTTCCCGTCCAGAGATTTACTACGGCGAAAATTCCAATGACTATGTCTTCGTGCGCACAAATCGGCCGGAATTCGACTATCCGGTGGGAAACAAGAACGTTTACTCCAAGTATGATGGCAAGGGCGGCGTTGGCCTGTCCTTTCTGAGAAAACTGCTTTTTGCTGTTCGCTTTGGTTCGTTCACCATGCTCCTTTCCGATGATATTACCCCCTCAAGCCGGATTATGTACTATCGTCAGATAAAGGATAGGGTCGCGCAGATTGTTCCCTTTGCGGCACTGGACAGTGATCCCTATTTAGTGATTTCTCCTGAAGGAAGGCTTTTGTGGTTTTTGGACGGATATACTACGACCAGCATGTTTCCCTATTCGGAACCGACGCCCTCAATGGGTAATTATATCCGTAATTCTTTCAAGGCCGTTGTGGATGCTTATGACGGATCGGTAAAGCTCTACATCAGTGACGAAAAGGATCCCATCATTCAAACTTACGCCCGGATTTTTCCGGGGGTATTCAAGAAACTGGGAGATATGGAGCCCCAGCTTCAGAAACACATCCGCTATCCGTCGAAAATGCTTTCCATCCAGGCCAGGATGTACAGAGCTTATCACATGCAGGATGCCCAGGTCTTTTACAACAAGGAAGATCTCTGGGCCACTCCGGCAGGAGTTGATCAGGAGATGGAACCATACTATACAATCATGAAACTGCCCGAAGAGAAGAATGAGGAATTTATTCTCCTGCTGCCCTTTACACCCAGCAAGAGAGATAACATGTCCGCCTGGATGGGCGCCCGTTGCGATGCTCCCAACTACGGGAAAGTTATTGTCTATCTTTTTTCAAAGGATAAGCTTGTTTATGGGCCGCAGCAAATCGAGGCCAGGATTAATCAGGATACTGCTATATCGAAAGAGCTTTCCCTATGGAATCAGCGGGGTTCGCAGGTCATCAGGGGAGGGCTTCTGGCCATTCCCATCGAGAAATCCATCCTCTATGTCGAATCGCTATACCTTGCCGCCGAAAAAGGACAGCTTCCGGAACTCAAGCGTGTAATTCTGGCGTACGGAAACTCTATTGTCATGGAGGAGAATCTGGAACTGGCCTTGCAGCAGCTGTTCGGTGGGGAAATGATGCAGGAAAGGCAAATCGGCAAGACCACCGCAATAATGTCCGCAGGGGTTAATACCGACCGGAAGCGGGCACTCGAAGCGCTCTCCCATTACCGGAAGGCGCAGGATTTTTTGCGCAAAGGGGATTGGGGAGCCTATGGCGAAGAGCTCCGCAAAATGGACGATATACTGCGATCCATCGAGAGCGGGAAATAGGAATACTAAATCGTCAAGGATGAATTATATTATTTGATCTTTTCGGGTTTGACCGTTTCGGGTTTTACCGGGCATTCATTGTTATCGGTGTTCTGTGCAAAATACTCTTTGATCTTCATCCTGACTGTTTCGGGAATCTTGATGCCGATGTCCTTGATCCGGCTTTCATATTTCTTGAACGAGCGGGTATGTTGCGATGTATGGATGAATATCTGGAAATAGGAACGAATGCTTCCCTCAACCTCTGTCCTGAATTCCATGTCCTGATTTAACAGATCTTCCACCGGAGCAATAAAGCGATAGTTGATTGGGCGGCAGATGGCTCTATAAGCAACAAAACGCATCAACATCTGGTCTTCATAATTTTTTTCTTTGATTGCTTTCTCCACAACATTCAGATCAATAGCATCCATAATTTGGAAGGCATATTGGGGGGTTAAAATCTTCTCTATGATATTTTTGGCATTTTTATATTGTTCGCAGGAACTGACGTCTTCCTCAAAACCGGGATCACACCGGACATAAATAACAAAATCGATATCGGAAGTATTTTCGCAAAGTCCCATATTCGTGGAACCCATGACATCCATTGCTATATCATCGTGAATTCCACTTTCGATTAGATTAGTAATCTGTTCGAGCTTGTTGAGGCGTTCTTCTGTTTCTTCCGTCTGGAACATGCGGTAAAACTGTTTAATCTCATTGTATAATTGTATCTCCGGAATGTGAGAGTACTTCTCGGTTTTTAAATCGAAGTTATCGCCCTGCTTGAGGGCCCTGTAGCGCTCGGGATCGACGATTGTTTCCTTCCAGTGTCCATTGCCTTGTGGATTGTAATCGGCAATGTCATAGACGCGGTCTTCAACAAGCTTCTTGAAGATGATTTTAGAGACCAGCCTGTCTTCCATTTCAATGATGTAGAAGAAGCCGCCCTCCGAAACGCCGCCGGTAAGTGTTGTTACTTCCCCGAAATTGGATGGATTAAGGTAGATGGTTCCCTCGCTTACTTGAAACCCCCAATCCATATGGATATGACCTGTCAGACATAAAAGGACGGGGTTGTTATCGCAGTAATGTCGCAGCGCCATTGAGCCGGATGTTCCAAATTGGGTTACCCGGTCGTGAATGCCGTGTGCCGGTTGATGGCTTACAATGATGTCGGGCTTTACGGCTTTAAAGAAATTATACATTTCATTATGGCCGCTTTCAGCATTGGCGCTTCCTCCATACGTAACTACGTAACGTTCGGGAATCCCTGGAGTCCAGATGTTGGCTCCTCCGTAACCGGCAATCCTGAAATCGTGCACATCATGCCAGTGCAGGTGGAGGTCGCGTTCATGGAGAGACGTATATTTCAAATCCATGTCATAGTTGCCGGGCAGGGCAAATATCATGGAACTCTGTTTCGTTGTAAGAATATTCTCCAAAACCTTGTATTTTTGTTGAAGGACCCGGCGAGCGCGAATGGTGTCCCGCTGATATTTCGTGCCTTTATTTTCAATTTCTTCGGAAATGTTGGGCGTATCGAGCAACTCGTCCACAAAATCTTCGATGACCATATTTTCTTTTTGCATTCTGACACGCAAGCCGTGAAAATAGGATTGAAGCTCATGGTAATTGATGGCTGTACTCATGTTGTAAAAGGGAATATCAATGAGATCACCGGCAATGATATAGATATCCGCTAATGTTTCGGACAACAAAGTTTGAACCCGTTCAAAGGCGCCGTGAATATCGGTTACATAAATGATTTTCATATTAAATACCTGGCCCCTGTTTAAACATTAATGATAGCTGATTATTTATTTACCATCACTACTGTCCCAACGTTTTAATCGGATGATGATGTAAATTATAGAAAACAATGAGAATAAGCAATAAAAAGTTATTTATCGATTTGAAATATTTTTCTTCGGGATGCCATAATCTCGCATTAAA
>JBKQWB010000003.1:0-99515 GCA_052139735.1 Smithella sp.
TATCCAGCGTCGTTTAACTCCTCAAATGGGTGGCCTGGTTTGCTCCGGAATACCCGGCCGATTTGCTCCGGATTGGGTGGCCGATTTGAAACGGAATCAGTGGCCGGTTTGGACCGGAATACTCATCAGTATCCAACTTCAAGTATCTTCCGGCAGAAACCGGTGAAGTAAAACCTTTTCAAATTCGCAATACAGCGTTAGGTAAACTGAAATTTGATAAAAACATCGACATTTATTTCAGGGATTCAGTTTCCATGGAGTTGCGTTTTGCCGGTGTAGGGCTTGATAATAAGACCAGAGTCCTTAATGGCGAGATCGAAGACCTTCTCGTTGATGATTTAAGCTACAATGCAGACTGGACTTTGAATGTTCACTATCTTATAAAAAATTTGCAGACAGGTGATATTGTATATTCATCAACAAAGACCACGCAATGCAAAGCATCGAAACTTATGAACGTAAATAGCGCATTAAATGATATAATCAAATTAAATATAGAAGAGCTTATGAAAGATGAGGCATTCATCAAAGCAATTAATTAAGAAACTCTAACAATTAATATTATAACAGACTGTGACCATAATATTTACTCTACGGCTGGGGCTGGAAGAACCATAGATCGTTCAGATAACCTCCAACATTAGTTGCTGAATCATAATCATATCCCCCGAAGAGCCAGAGTTTGCCGTGGCTGTCTATCCATGAAACCGAACTTGAGCGTACTCCCGGGTTATTGCCCGCATCAGCAGTACCTTTTGTGCCATAACTGCCGGCTTGACCATACCCGCTTACCCATGTCCAATTGGCGCCATCGAATATCCAGAGATCGTTCAAAAGATTAAGATTACCTGCGAAATCATAACCGATCCCCCCGAATAGCCAGAGATTGCTGCCGCTACCTTTCCAGGAAATCGAATACTGGCGTGCTCCCGGGACGTTGCCCGCATCAGGAGTACCTACCGCGACAGAGCTGCCGGCCTGATTGTACGTATTGGAGCCGCTTACCCATGTCCAATTGGCGCCATCGAATTTCCAGAGATCGTTCAAAAGACCAACATTTCCTAATGAATCATAACCCCATCCCCCGAAGAGCCAGAGTTTGCCGCTGCTGTCTATCCAGGAAACCGAACTTGAGCGTGCTCCCGGGATATTGCCCGCGGCAGCAGTACCTTTTGTGATATAGCTGCCGACCTGACCGTATGTCTTAGACCCGCTTACCCATGTCCAATTGGCACCATCGAATTTCCAGAGATCGTTCAAAAGATGAGCATTTCCTGCTGAATCATAACCAAATCCCCCGAAGAGCCAGAGATTGTCGCCGCTATCTATCCAGGAAACCGAACTTTGGCGTGCTCCCGGGACGTTGCCCGCATTAGCAGTACCTTTCGTGCCATAGCTGCCTACCTGATTGTATATATCGGAGCCGCTTACCCATGTCCAATTTACGCCATCGAATTTCCAGAGATCGTTCAAAAGACCAACATTTCCTAATAAATCATAACCCCATCCCCCGAAGAGCCAGAGATGGCCGCCGCTATCTATCCATGAAATCGAACTTTGGCGTGCTCCCGGGATATTGCCCGGATTAGCAGTACCTTTTGTGACATAGCTGCCGGGCTGATTGGCTGTCTTGGACCCGCTTACCCATGTCCAATTGGCGCCATCGAAGTTCCAGAGATCGTTGAGAAGATCAACATTACCTGCTGAATCATAACCAAATCCCCCGAAGAGCCAGAGATTGTCGCCGCTATCTATCCAGGAAACCGAACTTGAGCGTGCTCCCGGGACGTTGCCCGCATCAGCAGTACCTTTTGTGATATAGCTGCCGATCTGATTGCATGTATCGGACCCGCTTACCCAGGTCCAATTACCACCAATGAAAGGCGAAGGTTGGGATATTGACGTAAAATTTTGTCCGGTAACATTTGCTCCGCTTATGGTTACCAATTGATTAGTGGGGGTGAATATATAGCCTTTTAAAACCGGAGTTACGGTGTAGGTTCCAGTCCCCAAACCTGTAAAGCTGTAAGTTCCGTCTGAAGCGGTCGTCGTAGAATTATTCACGCCACTGGCCAGATTAATCGTAACATTGGCAGCAACAACTCCGCTTACCGTTCCGGAAATAGCAAAGGTAGTTGGAGTGCTTCCACTCCCTCCGCTACTACAACCAGCCATGAGAGTAATCATGATACCTAATAAAATAACATCCAGTATCTTTTTCATTTTCATTGTCTCCATTAAAGTTTCAAGTCAATCAAACTTCATACGATACGGTTAGGGGTAATGTTTTGTATAGTATTGTTAATTTTTTAATAAGATATTATTTTCTTACAGGTAAATATAGAGAAGTCCTGTTTGTATGTCAATTATTTTAAAAGAAAACGAAAGAGAATAATAGTAAAAATTCAATGGCAGAGCCCCTTGCCTTTAGCGGCTTCTAACATTATACAAGTTCCTAATTCACAGGCTTTTTTTGCGTCCTTACAGCCGGAGATTTGGTTTCCTTGATTAAAGTAGGCGTTCCCCCTGTTGTTGTAAGCATTAGCGAAATCAGGATACATACGAATTGCCTCGCTGTAATGATAAATAGCCTCCTCGTTTTTACCTTCGGTAAGAAAAGCATCAGCAAGACATTTATGTGCCACAAAGTTATTTTTTGTTGCCTGTATCGTATGTTTAGAAAGTGTTGTGCTGTTTTTCCAGTAGCCGCATTGTTTCCATGTTGAAACTGACATTATAATAAGAAAGGATATTGCTGCTGCGGATAAAAAATATTTTCGCGTATTTTCGTTTGGAAACAAAAGTGGAATACCCCATGCCAGCATAATGGCAATGCCTATAGAGGGCAAATAATGATATCGGTCAGCCATCGCTTGATCCATGTCCTGAAGGATTCCGATAACCGGAAGAATAGCTGTTATGTACCACATCCATCCGACAAATAGATACGGCAAGCGTCTTACGGTTATAATGACAAAAACACTGATAAGCATAATTAGAAGAATGGCTCCTGAAACTTGCCCCAGTGGAATTTGTTCTGGAAAAGGATAATAAACAGCCATATTATTAGGCCAAAACGTTTTTCCTATATAAGTTACAAAAGAAACGAGCGCGTTGGCAAGCCGGGAAACCAAGGGAAAATGTTCTATGGATCTATTGTGGTGAGCATAGATCGTCATGATAGAAAAAACCGCTGACAAAATAAAAAAAGGTACTTTTTCCTTCAATTGCAATAAAATCAAGTTCGTTTTATATCTCTGCGACTCAAAACGTCCCAGCGGCCAGTAATCAAGGAGAATCATAATAACAGGCCCAGTTACAACCATGGGTTTACTCATAAGAGCGCACGCAAAGCTAAAAAGAACAAGCATGTATCTTTTTATAACCGGTTTTTCAGTGTAATGGACATAAAGGCATAAAGTCAGCATCCAGAAAAACGCGCTTAAGACATCTTTGCGTTCAGATACCCAGGCAACCGATTCAACATGCAGGGGATGAAGCGCAAAGAGTGCCGCGACAAAGGCGCTGCGCCAGATCATTCCGGTCATGCGGTTAAAAAGCCAGAAAAGCAATAATGTGCTGAGAATGTGCAAAATAAGGTTGGTCAGATGATAACCGCCGGCATTCAGGCCATAAAGCTGGTAATCCAACATGAAGGATATCCATATCAGAGGATTCCATAATTCGGCATATTTTGTGCTGAACGCCCAAATAACTCCGTCCAGAGTGATTCCCGATTGGATATGACTATTCTCCGTAACATAAATGTTGTCATCAATATTGACGAAGTCGTATTGATACACTTGCCAAAAAACAGCAACCGCAGCTAATGTCAAAACGATATAAACAATCAGGATCTTCTTTTTTGAATCAATATTTACCTTATTTAACATAGTGAACAGCCGCCAATATTTTTATCACATGTTAAATTGGATTTCAGCAGTTTTTTAACTATTTTTGATTGAAATGTTGAGTGAATTTCGAAAATTAGAAAAACAACATTTCAGCAAGAAGTCAATAATTTGTTTAGCCTTGTGTGTAGCGCGGTAATGGATGCCTTATCAAAAAAAGAAGAGGTGGGCAGGTCGGAACTTCCCCCACCCTCTCTTGAATGTATATAGGATATGATATGTTCTCTAAAATTACTTTTTTATACCCTTCCGGCGTGAAGAAATCCCGCGGATCTTATCCGGGATTTCAGGTAATGACACATTTGTTTAACATTGATTGTTTTCTCCTTTCTTGTTAAATTAATATTAATTACCACTACTGTCCCAACGTTAGTCGAATAAATTCAGTTGGTTGTTAGTATCTGTATTTTCTTCCATAACATCAACATCTGTAAGCGCTTGTAAAAGCGGTATTTTCTCGAAAAGCGTCACACTGACAATTTGTAAAATTGTGTAGAGGCTTTGCTCCAGATTCAATTGCTTTTTGATAATGGCAACCAGCACGTAAACGGAGATAGCAATCCATATTTGTGTTTTGACTGCATTCTCTGATGTTCCATAAAACGCCTTGATTCGCAGATGCTGTTTGATCCATTTGAAGAATAACTCGATCTGCCAGCGTTTGCGGTAAATCTCTGTGATGGTTAGCGCCGGAAGTGTGAAATTGTTGGTCAAGAAAACCAGTTTTTTGTTTTGCTTTTCGTCGTAATAAGCAATTCGCCGGAGCCTTTCGGGATAATCCTGCTTGGAGTAATAACCGTGTAGCGTAATGACCTGGTCGGATTTGAGTCCAGATGTTTTGTCGATCTTCTGATAATATCGCCGGTGGTATCTGGCATTGTTCTTGGCGCGTGTAACAAAGTATGCTGCCGATTGATTCAGTTTGTAAAGACGCGCGTAATCCAAATAGCCGCGATCCATAATATAAATGGCACCAGCTTCTATCGGCAGCTTGTCGAGGATATTGACTTCGTGAACTTTCCCGCTGGTAATAAAAGCGATGGTTGGAATGTTGCCTCTCAGGTCGAGAAGCGTGTGTAACTTCACCGCTCCCTTGTGTTTGCGGAACGTTGCCCATGGGAAGAGAGACAGACAAAGGTCTATCGTCGTTGAATCCAGTGCGTAGATGGTTTGTTCTAACTCTATACCGAATAAATCGTCGGCATAAAGTTGTCGGGCTTTCCGAATGAGGGTTTGAGCGAAATCGGCATAGATGTGCCAGTCTCTTGTCTGGTTGGCATGTGCCAGTGTATTGCGAGAGATCTTTCCACGGATGCCCATGTGATAGGTTTTTTGTTTGGCTGCACGGAGGCACGCCTGAATATCCCGCAGGCTTTCCCTGTAAGTCAGTTGTGCGAATGCCATGCTCAGAAATTGATCCCAACATGAGAAGCTCTTGATTTTGTAATTTCCTGAATACCTTTCTACGCATTGCCGAAACTCGTATATTGGCAGGTAATCCATAATCTGAGCGAATATCATTCTTCCAGAATTCATTAACCATCTCCTCGCCATTTAATGCGAGATTATGGCATCCCGAAGAAAAATATTTCAAATCGATAAATAACTTTTTATTGCTTATTCTCATTGTTTTCTATAATTTACATCATCATCCGATTAAAACGTTGGGACAGTAGTGTATCGGTTTAAATTTTGAATTACTTGGCAATTGTTAGTATCGTTTGTTTTAGCGCATGAGTGCTTTACACTGTTTTGCTTTCAAACGATAACGAGGCATATTTTACAAACGTTCCCGAAGTTGACAACATCCCAGGCATACGCCGGGCCATGTTGCCAACAAAGTCAGCCAAAGACCCCAAGCGCATCCGACAGGGGAGCGCACAATAAATAAGCAGCCTTACCTTACCGGTAATTACTACTTGCAAAGTGGCAATTACAAGCAAAATAGTGTTGTAAGTTAGCACACCTTATCCACACAGACAACGAATTTGTAAAGTTGCAGGGGAAAATAACGAAAAGAGAACTGCGACGCAAAGAGATGGGACAAGTAAAGCATCTAATCTTTTATTTTTTTATTTTTGTCCGAAATTATAAATTGGAAATTTTCAGAAAGTTATATCGGTAAACGTGGCAAGACTTCTCACATCCGTTCGATGTGAGAAGTCTTATTTCGCAAAAATCATCAAATCGGCAACGCTTTATCAGCGCCGTTGCTCTTAGAAAGTAAGAATAAGTTTGTTTATTAGCAGGTAATCATCGTCAACCTTTGTGCTTGTATTGCCCCTGTCATATTCCTTCAATGTACCTAATTTAAGAAAGCGAAAAGGACTCTATCCAACCTTAGAAATTTAAAAAGTGTTTAATATGCTTCGATCTTTGTCATCAAAAGGTATCACCATACGGGGATCGGGTTTAATAACAGACATGGTCTTTATTTTCTTTTCTTTGTACACCGGGCCCATAAGTAAACTCTTCGATTGTTTACCGGTCAGCAACGCCCGGTCTAAATGTCCTGAACCGTTAAGTTTGAAGCTGGCCACCATGCTGAGCATTTCTTTGGACTGAGAAGACATCTCCTCGGCCGAGCTAGCAGATTCCTCGGCATTAGCCACAGCCTTCTGGGTAAGCCCGTTGAGCTGTTCTACGGCCTTGTTCACCTGACTTATTCCCTGATTCTGCTGTTCCGATGCCACCGCTATCTCCATCACTACATGACTCACCTCGTTGGTCTTCTCGCTAATCTCCCGGAATTTCTTCAATACCTCAGCATTGATGTTCACTCCGTTTTCCGAATTTTTAACAGCTTCTTCGATTAGATTGGCTGTAATCCTGGCGGCCTCCGCGCTTCGCATGGCCAGGTTTCTTACTTCCTCCGCCACTACAGCAAATCCTTTGCCGGCATCTCCGGCACGGGCTGCTTCCACTGCGGCATTGAGCGCCAGTAAATTGGTCTGGAACGCGATCTCGTCTATGGTCTTGACTATCTTGGCTGTGGAATCAGACGATGTCTTGATCTCGCTGATAGCCAATGACATCCGGTTCATGCTCTCTATGCCTTTATCTGCGCTGGTCCGGGCAGCTTCAGCCACCCTCTTTGCTTCACTGGCGTAAATCGCGTTTTGTTTTGTCATCGACGATATCTCCCGCAGGTTGCAGGAAATATCGTCCAGAGCACTCGCCTGCTCACTTGCCCCTTGTGACAGGGACTGCCCGCCGGTGCTCACCTGAAGGCTTGCCGAAGTCACCTGCTGTGCCCCGATAGCCACCTGCAGCAGAGCCTTATCCAGATTCTCCACGGCCAGATTGAGGGATTCTTTAATCCTTGCATGATCGCCCTTGTAATCTCCCTCGACACGTGCGGTCATATTCTTATTGGCCACTTCAATCAAAACATCTGAGGACTCTTTGATTGGACCCATCAGCGCATCCAGAGTCTTATTAACGCCATGAACTATATCCTGATAAACGCCTTTAAACTTCTGCTCATTGCCGCGGACATCCAGTTTGCCCTCCATTGCCGACGTGGTCAATACGTTCATTTCCTTGACGAGTTTACTCAAGTTTTCTACCATATCTTTTATGGCCGGTCCGATTTCATCCTTATCATCAATTACCGGAGTCTCAATATTGATATCGCCTTTCGATATCTGTTGCATCCCTTTTACAACGTATCTTTGAAGATCATTAGCTAGCTGATCCGTGGCATTGGCTAACATTCCTATCTCGTCCTTACGGTTAATATTCAGCCTATGGGAAACGCGGCCCCTGCCCAATTCTTGTACTCCCCGAACAATATTTTCCATCGGCCGTAATGATCGCCAAACTACCCCTGCAATAACGGACGCGATACAGACAATCAGACCCAGCATCGCCAGGGAGATCCAAAAAATGGAAGCTCCGAAGATTTTGTCGATCATCGTAACTACTTCATTTTTGGAAATTCCTGCATATAGAATCCCTATCACTGCCCCTTTGCTATCTTGCAGAGGCTTGTAATAGGTAAGATATGATTTACCGAGAATATTGGCCTCACCCATATAACTGCGGCCATTGATTACACTTTGGTAAGCCTTACTATCAGTCCCAAGTTTGGTCCCATCAGCCCTTGTGCCGTCTTCCTTTTTAATTGTAGTGACTATTCTGGTAAAGTCGTTGCCGTCGCGGGCAAATATTGAAGCCGTACTTGAAAAACGCTGGGATATCCGATCCACCAATGCATAGCGCGATATCCGATCCGTCGACTCATAGCTCTTGGCAAGTGGCTCACCACCTTGATCGATTAGCATAGCGCCTTGCAGTTCCATCTGACCGTGATCACGCTCCATCTCGTATTGGAAATTTTCCATTGCTGCTGAAAGCTTCTGTTCCAGCACATGATTTGCTACTGCCGTCGCTGTCGACCTCAACTGCGAATTTACGATGTAAAAAACCACGACTGTACAAAATACTATTGGAATCATACAAAAGAATATAATCTTAAAACCTATGCGCATAATTTTTCTCTTCCCGGAATAGTTTCCTTCTTACACAATTCATTATTTTACTTAATCGATAATTGCCTGTTATTAGTTATTGAATTCCCCGGATTCGACTTCGACCTCATTGTTTTGCGAGCCTGCGGCCTTTTTCATATTGATGATGCTGGCGGCGGTTATCACCTTTTCGATGTCCAGAAACAACCTTATCCGTCCGCCTGTCTTGCCCACACCCAAAAGATATTCAGGATTCACATCCATACCAAAGGATGGGGTATCCTCAATGTCCCCTGAAGACATTTTGATCACCTCTGAGACCTTATCCACTAAAATCCCCATCATTAAGCCGGATGTTTTTATGACTATAATGCAGGTTTCCCCGGTGATGACAGTTTGTTTCATACCTAACGCTACCCTTATGTCCATAATAGGATGAATCTTGCCCCGTAGATTGATGACACCCCGAATATACTTCGACGTCAGCGGTACCGGTGTGATCGGCGTCCGGCAAATGATCTCTTGAACTTTAAGTATCTCTACCCCATATTCATCGCTGGCCAGAAAAAACGTCAGGTATTTGCTGGCACGTGGATCAACATTTATAGACTGATTTCCCTTAACTGAAGTTACGTTGTTCATGCTTTTGCCTCCTGAAAGAAATAACTGACGCATTTAGTATTCCTGTTTAGCTTTTAATTTTCTGAATTTCATAGAAATCCAACGGTTGCATATCTCCATGAATCAAAGACCCTTATTATAAGTTCGGATACTTTATAGAATAACTTTGTTAGCATGTTATAACGATCTTATTAAATTCTGATGACAAGAATGAACATTTTCATGGAGAGATGATTAAGATTGATAAAGAAAATGATCGACTATGGTTTTTCTTTTACCGGATCGATACCAGGCAGAGGTTTGAAAACAACTAACGTTTTCGGATATCTCAGTCAGAGGCAACGCCTTAACAAATTTATCGGCAAGTTTGGAAAGATTATACTTTATGAATCGGAAAAAATAAAGACACCTTGGTGCCGTGACCTAACTGGCTTTCGATCTCCATCCTGCCGCCGTGAGCTATCATCAGATGCTTTACTATGGACAAACCTAAACCCGTGCCGCCTAAATCACGTGAACGAGACCGGTCCACCCGATAAAAACGCTCGCCCAAACGCTGAACTTCTTCTTTTGATATGCCGATGCCTGTGTCGGTTATTGTCAGTACAGCATCGTTATCTTTTTGCCCGGCTTCAATATAAACATCACCGGCTTCCGATGTAAATTTAACGGCATTGTCTAATACATTTACAAGTATCTGGGCAAACCTGTCCCTGTCAGCACGAATGAATGGCATGTTCTCCTGAACGTCGTTATGTATGTTTATCTTTTTTAATCGGGCTTTCGCTTCAACCAAGGGGATGACACCTTCCAAAGCATCACGCAAAGAAACTTCTTCAAAACGGAATTGAAGTTCACCCAGTTCGATTTTCGATATGACGAGCAAATCTTCCAGCAGGCGATTCAAGCGCTGTGCTTGTTTCAAACTGATATTAATAAATCGTTTCGCATCATTATTATTAACGGTTGCGCCTGTTTTAATCGTTTCCAGGTAACCAATAATTGCTGTGAGCGGAGTTCTGATTTCATGCGTAACATTGGCTACAAAATCCACTCGAATCTGTTCAAGTTTTTTAAGCCGTGTTACATCGTGAAAAACAATCATCTTTTTTTCTTCTTCGGGATAACCGTGAACGGCAGAGATGCTTACACTTAAAATAACCGGTTCTATATTACCAAGAGTAATTTCAGAGGACACATTTATTCGCGTTTGCTTAAAGTCCAGAAAAGCTTTTTGCAGATCAACGTTCCGGAAGGCTTCCATCAGAGTTTTACCGTTTATATCTCCGTATTGCTCTGAGAATATATTACTCAGTGCCTGATTGACAAATTCGATTTTATCTTCCGCATTGAGAATCAAAATCCCCTCTGTCATGCTGGTAAATGCTGTCATTAATTTGCTCTTCTCTTCATTGGCCAGCCGAATCTGGCTTTGCAATTCATCCACCAGATAATTGATATTATCGGCTAACTTTTTCGTTTCGTCCGCCGTCTCTAATAAAATGGTCCCAACCGGATATCCCTGACGCAGCCTTTCAGTGAATCTTTCCATCGCCAGAATAGGCGCCGCCAAACTGTAAGAAAAGATCAGAGCAATGACAAGTGCTATAATCCCAACAATTATCATTGCCAGAAAAAAAGATTGATAGACTTTTTCAATAACGCTATGTACATCATGCAGAGAACGCGCCAACCTTATATAGCCGGTGGTTTCCCGTCCATCTTTGATGGCAATGGCTACGTAGAGCATATCAATACCGATAGTGCTGCTGAATCTGACCGACCTGCCCATACCCTTAAGCCTGGCTTCCTGTACTTCCGGCCGGTTTAAATGATTTTCCATAAGAGAAGATTCTTTTTCCGAATCAGCAAGGACCTTCCCCCGAGCGTCAATCAGAGTGACTCTGGAGTTCGATATCTTTGCAATTTGCTTCAGCTGTTGAGCAATTTTCACGGAAGAACTCAGGTCAAGAAGCTGAGCATAGGAAAACAATTCCGTTTCAACATTGGACGTGAGCACATTCTTTATTTCATCGCGCACAAACAGATCCAAAAGGAAAAAAGACAGACATATAATGACAAGATAGCTAAAAAATATTTTGTAAAAAATATTTTTCTTCACACCGTCTCCTTCGCGCTGATATCTCTGGTCTGATGTCGAACGTTTTCACCAGTTACCATATAAGTTACCATATCCGCAATACCTTTGGCATGATCGGCAATGCGCTCAAGGTTTTTAGATACATGCATTATCAGCAGAGCCCTGTGGATGCATTTGGAATCTTCCATCATAAAAGTTAAAAGCTCACGGAAAATTTGTTCATTAAGATCATCCGTTATTTGTTCCGTTTGACGGACTTTTTCGGCGATATTCAAATCATTTCTGATAAAACTATCCAGCGAATTATTAACCATCTCTACAACAAGGTCAGCCATGCGGGGCAAATCGATGTATGGTTTGAGTTTAGGCTCTTCGTTTAACTGGATTGCTTTCTCGGCAATATTCACCGCCATATCGCCTATTCTTTCCAGATGACCGGTAATCTTGATCGCCGTGGTAATAAACCTCAGATCGATGGCGGTCGGTTGACGTAGCGCCAGATTTCGAATGCAACGTTCCTCCATCTCCGTATCGAGTTTATCGATTTCATCATCGTCTTTGATTACCTTATGCGCCATCTCGGAGTCTCTTTCCGAAAGAGATTTCATCGCATTCTGAATAGCCTTTTCAGTAAGCGCGCCAATATAAATAAGTCCGTTTTTTATTTCCTGCAGCTCAACGTCATAATGCGAACTTGTATGCCTTCTTTCTTCCATAAAATATCCTCCAGTTAAAAACTGATTACATTAAGCAATATAGAGAGCTTTGTAAAAGGGAAATACTCCCGGAGCATGGGAAATGCGGCGCAACGCAACAGACAAGTGTTTTTCCAAAATCGTTCCTCCATCAACCGAATCTCCCTGTTATATAGTCCTCTGTTTGCTTTACATCCGGATTGGTAAATATTTTATCAGTTTTATTATATTCGACAAGATTTCCCAGATAAAAGAACGCCGTCTCATCGGAAATTCTGGCAGCCTGCTGCATATTATGCGTCACAATAATAATAGTATAGTCTTTTTTCAACTCTTCAATCAACTCTTCAATTTTCGCTGTGGAAACAGGATCAAGCGCGGAAGTCGGCTCGTCCATTAACAAGACATCCGGCTTCATAGCCAGCGCTCGCGCGATGCAAAGCCGCTGCTGTTGTCCTCCAGAGAGAGCCATTGCCGATTTATTCAATAAATCTTTTACTTCATCCCACAAAACAGCTTGTTTGAGACTTTGCTCCACGAGAGTATCAAGATCGCTGTTTCCCAATCCGTTTAGTTTAGGTCCATAGGAGATATTATTATAAATAGTTTTCGGGAAAGGATTGGGTTTTTGAAACACCATACCAATCTTGCGGCGAATTTCCACCGGGTCAATATTATCAGCATAGATATCTTTTCCTTCAAAAACGACTTTCCCTTCCACTCTTGTCCCGATAATAAGATCATTCATTCGATTCAACAGTCTAAGCAATGTGGATTTACCGCAACCTGATGGCCCGATAAGTGCGGTCACCTTTTTTTCATGAAAATCCATGGAGATGTCATTTAGAGCGCGCGACTGGCCATAGTAGAAATTTACATTATGCAGACTAATTATCATGTTCACATCCATACTTACCACCTTTTATTCCTTCTCATGCGGCTGCGGATAATGATGGCTAACAGATCGATCCCCAGAACAACAGCAATAAGAACAAGCACGGTCCCAAATTGCATCGGTCTGGTTTCCTCAATATGAGTGCCCGCCGTAGCCAGAACGTATATATGATAGGGCAGAGCCATAACTTCATCAAAAATGGAACCCGGTAATTTTGCAGTAAAGAAAGCCGCCGCTGTAAACATAATAGGCGCGGTCTCTCCGGCAGCGCGGCCGACACCCAGAATAGAGCCTGTCAAAATTCCGGGCAGGGCGTTGGGTAAAACAATCCTGAAAATGGTTTGCCACTTGGAAACGCCCAGCGCCAGAGACGCCTCACGGAATGTTTGCGGCACAGATTTCAACGCTTCCTCGGCAGCACCTATGATCGTTGGCAGTATGAGAAATCCGAGGGTTAGTGAACCGGACAGAATGCTCGAACCAAATTTCAGTATTACCACAAACAAACCAAGACCAAATAGTCCGAAAACAACGGAGGGCACTCCTGCCAGACAATTTATGCCTACCTTGATAATTCTGATTACCCTGCCTTGTACGGCATATTCCGTTAAATAGATTGCCGAAGCCACACCCAGCGGCAAACCAATGCAAATCGCCCCAACAGTTAAATATATAGTACCCACGATGGCCGGCATGATCCCGCCTTTCGTCATGGAATCCGTGGGCATTTTGGTGATGAAATCCCAACTGATGACGCCGATACCATTAATTATAATATATAATAAAAGCCCGCCCAGAGAAAGAGCAATGATCAAAAAAGATAATCGCACAATGCCGAAGAAAAGGGTTTGTTTTAAATATCGCCACTTCATTAAACTACTCATCGATTCATTCATACATAAATCCAATCAAAGCGTTGCCGAACCTGATTGATGAAACTTATGAGAAAGATAATCGGCAATCAGATTAAAAGCCAATGTCAGAAAAAACAAAACTATGCCAATGGCGAATAAAGCGTGATAATGGGCGCCTCGAAAAGGCGCCTCTCCCATTTCCGCGGCAATGCTTGCCGGCATTGGCCGAACCGAATCAAAAATACTTCCAGGAATGGCCGCGGCTCCGCCCGCAACCATCAAAACAACCATTGTTTCACCAATCGCTCTGGATACTCCCAGTATTACCGCGGTGGAAATACCCGATAGCGCGGAAGGCACAATCACTTTGGCAATAGTTTCAAATCTGGTCGCGCCCAACGCATAGGACGCTTCTTTAAATTCATTGGGAACGGCGTAGAGAGCGTCTTCCGAAATGCTGGATATAGTCGGTATAGCCATGATTGCCAGTATAAGAGCGGCATTGATAATATTCAGCCCCGTGGGCAAATCAAAAGTTTCCTGCATCCAGGGGGCGACAATGACCATGCCGAAAAAACCTAAAACGACGGAAGGTATTCCGGCCAAAAGTTCAATAACCGATTTAAGTATCTCTTTTATTGAAACCGGCGCGATTTCCGCGATGTAGATCGCCGAAAGAACTCCAAGAGGAACGGCAATTGAAATGGCCAGGAAAGTCACTATGACAGATCCCACAATTAGAGAGAAAATGCCGAAAGACGGCGGATCAGATGTCGGATACCAATCTTTTCCTAAAATAAAATCACTTAAGGAAACTAATTTGAAAATTGGCATTCCTTCGCGAAAAAGAGAAAGAACAATCAGACCAAGCACGATAATCGACACCAGCGCAAAAGAAAAAAAGATATATTTGATAATATTTTCCCTGGTTTTTCTCTTCATTATTTTCGCCTTTAAACTCTATTGCTCTCAATATTAGTTTTTCTGGGAGAACGCTGTTTCTATTTAAATTTTCACTCGATCCATTTTTTATTTGATCACGGATTTTTCTAAATCCTTCAACAATATCTTCCGGTGGCCCATAGTCACTTAGATATTGTTTCTCAAATATAATCAGGCAACCCTGTTAATTAGCGGGGTTGCCTGATTAGAGCAATTGTCTGAAAATTTATTTTTTAGCCTTTTTGCTTTCTTTGGAAGCTGTAAGCGGCACAAACCCTTCTTTTTTCACAATTTCCTGTCCTTTGGGACTTTTAATAAAAGCGATAAATTTGGCAACTTCACCTTTAGGTTCGCCATTAGTGTACATATAAAGCTCCCGGGACATTGGGTATTGTTTGGATAATGCAGTCTGGGCTGAAGCCATGACGCCATTTACTTTCAGTCCCTTAACGCTCTTATTCACATAACCCATACCAAGATAACCGATAGCATATTTATTTTTAGAAACTGCTGTGACTACTGCTCCGTTGGATGCCAACATCTGTGCGGTCGGAGCAACTCTGGCTTTCTTCATAACAAAGTTATCCCACGAATCGAATGTGCCGGAGGAAGAATCTCTGGAGATAACGACTATTTTCAAATCAGCGCCGCCTACTTCCTTCCAGTTGGTAATTTTCCCCTGATATATCTGGCTTAACTGATCAATTGATAAACCTTGAACATTATTTTTCGGATTTACTACCGGCATAATTGCATCATAGGCTATAACGTGGACAACAGGTTTGACACCCTTGGATTCAGCCAATTCGATTTCTTCTTTCTTAATCTCTCTGGAGGAATCGGCTATGTCCGTGGATTGATCGATTAATGCTTTGATCCCCTCACCGGAACCTCCGCCCGATAAAGAAATCTGAACCCCTTGATTTGCTTTCATATAGGCTTCGAGCACAGCCTGCGCAATGGGTAAAACGGTTGTCGATCCTTTAATTACTATGGAATCGGCAGCAACAGCAAGGCCACTCATAAAAGTTACTAAAGCCATGCCGAAAATTATTTTCTTAACAATATTGATCATTTTCTATTCCTCCCTGATTTTAATTTAAAAGTATTATAAATGTTTAATGTTACAATTTGATGACAAAACGATAAATAAATGAAAATAAGTTATGGCTATTTTAACAATATGAATGATTTTGTCTGTCTTGACATGGAAACTAAATATTCTTCTCTACGATTTGGATATTTATTGAAGAGCAGGTTACACTACTCTTACCTGCGTAGACAAAGGTAACTCCCCATAAAACCACCAGAAAAACTATTATACCGGGATTCCAGAGTGAAATGACACCGTTTAACAGATTCGGAGAACCGTAATCTGGTTCTTTGATAAGTGTAACCATCGCGAGGGTATAACAAATTGCAATCAATGTCATAATCTGGTAAGCGGAAATTAAACCATGCCCCCGATAATCAGCTCGCAGAAATTCTGAAGCAAAACGCCAGCCCTGCGTCACAATAAGAGTGATTATCAAAGCTGTGCTTGAAAAACCTTTCAGGAAAAGGTAGAAGCTTAAAAGACCTGTTCCAGTATAAACAATAGATGTGAGTGCTTGAATAGGGATAACCGCTTGACCTTCGAGTTGCTGGGCATATGCAATTTTTTTCGTCTTCCCCCGAAACACAAAATTCCACTTACGAAAGATTCTTTTAATTAACGGATGACATGCGGATATAGGTTTCCCGTAACAGCAGCCAAAACTGATACAGGCAAGCCGCCCCGTTCCTTCGCCGAAGGCATAAGCAATACATATTGCCGCCAGTGTTTCCAAAACCGGTAAATGAAACGCAAGCGTCTCGCCTAATGTCATATTGACCAGCCAAATCATCCACGGTGCAATCAGGATACCGGCAAAGGAAGCGCCGCCCACAGAAAACGTGTGGCGTTTTTTTTCCACCAGGCGTGCAATCAGGCGGGAAGCCAGCATGCAGATCGCCAGAAAAGGTGTAGCAAGCGATATTGTAAAAACAATCCTGATGTTTTGCGAACCCATCATGATCAGGAACATGATAACTGCAAACAGATAGGCCAAAGCATTAAAAAACCCATAGTACGTTAAATTAATGCCTTGCCAAATTCCGTCAAGCCCCTTGCGCATAGGCAGACAGGCAAGAACTTGCCAATTTTCTTCGGGCAGCGTCCTAAAAGCCCATGAGAATAAAACGGCTATCGCTCCTGCAAGAGCCAATGTAAAAATTTCATTGTACATGATTATAGGATATACTCCTTACAGCTAATCGTCTGCTTTTTTGTTTATTATAAATCTCGCGTTCCTCCTGGCATTCGACGCACAATTTGCTCATCGGTTCAATTACCAGTCTTTTTTCATGGATGACCCTGCCGCAATGGTCGCAAATACCGAACAAGCCCCTGTCAATACGCATAATCGTTTCCTTGATGTCGAGGATTAATTCTCTTTCTCTATCCCTGCAGGCCAATTCAACAAACTTATTCGTCTCGATTGCAGCCTGGTCAAAGGGATCGGCAAATTTGCCTTCGGTATTTTTCATTTTAGAAATTGTATTGTCCGCACTCGACCAGAGTTCTTCCATCTTTTTTACCAGAGCATTCCTGATAAACTGTATTTTTTCCTGCCTCATAACTATTACCTCCATCTCATCATTGAAAATAATTTTATTTAATCTTAATGACTACAGGAAGTGGCAATAAATGATCTAACCTTAACATCGGTTTCGACCAGAGATTTGCCAAAACCACGGCTAAAAATGCTTTCGGCGGAAGGACTTAACATGTTAGCAGAAATATCATCCGCAAATCGCACTCTATCTTTTTGAAATATTAGAACCACTGTAGAACTCCCGGGACGGAAAAGGCTCTTGGGAACACCCTTATTTACAAACATTCCTGTTCCAATGGACATAGGACTCTCATATTTCTTTTCGCTGTAGCACTGAACTATATCGCCGATCATTAGCGCTACTACTTCAATCATGGCCACTAAACCAGCTTTAGTTCCGCCTTCTACATCCGTATCAATAATGGTAACGAAGCGCTTGTTTTTGGAATATGGCGTTACAACGGATACGACGGCATTAGGATTACATGCGTGATAAGTACCTGAGATTTGGTAAAAATCGATAATTTTTCCTGCAACGGGTGTATGGTTGTAATGATATTTTTCCGGTGTCAACCTGAAAACGGCAAAATCACCATCCTGAAAGGCTGTAAGCCACGTGCGTTTATCACAGCCGAACATTTCTTCATAATCAAAAAACTTTCCCTTAACAAACAAACCAGATTCTTCCAAAAACGATCCCAGCAGCATCCGGGAATCGGCTGGTGATATAATAGCGCACGGATCATTGGGCATGGGACGGCATTCCCAATAACGAATTTTTCGTTCAAAAATTTTTCTTAGAGAATCCAAACGCTCCGGTGCATCAAGGCATTCTTGCGGTTCAATATTCAATTGTTTATGTATATCAAGGTAATGCTTCATTCTTGCGGCAAGGATTCCATCATAGTTCATATAGCTAAGCACACGCGAAACTCTGGCGCTTGTCAATTGGCGGAAGAGCCAGGAAGATCGCTCCCGGATATCGGCATATAGAAATTGTACAGCCTGATCGCCGTAAAATTGTTCTTTTTTTATTTGGCGGGTATCCCGCTCGATATAGTTATGCTGCATAGTTTTTTTCCCTGTTATTAATATCTTGAAATTTATGGTTAAGTTCGGCCTTATAATGGATATGCACTAAAATAATACCGGCCAGTTTTTCCAGTGTGTCTTTAGACGCGGTCTCTTCGATGATTTCCCGTTCGGCCTGATTTATAAATTTTGTTATATTTGTTTCTTTCAATACGCTATGAAGCAAACTTCTGATGTCCTGACGTAAACCATCGGATTTATGATCCAGCTTGATCATATCTTCGCCAAGAAGCTCAAATGCTTCCCGAATATGCCGATTGCGGAGATCTGTCCGGTAATATTTCTCTGCTGCATGATTAAACTTATCTGCAGTCAAATCCAGCGGCGACCTGGCTTGTGCCGTGTTAAGAATGCCACTCGTCAGCCTGCCGCAAGCAGAATAAAGTTCCGGCTCGTTAAGACGGACTTCAAGCTCGTCGATGCTATCCCTCATTGACAGCATTTCAATGAGATCCGCCGCATCTTCACGCAGAATTTTCAAAAGCGCCTGCCTGTATTCGATGTTGTAAATACGAACGTATCCCGGATAGCGTCGACTGGAGCGCACGCGATTTGTCTTGCCGATAATCTTTTTTATTAAGGTATTGCCGGTTTTGTTATGCACAAAGAAAGTCGGAATGCCTATCGCCGAACCAAAAATTATCTGCCTTCTCTCGCTTTCAACGGAAGGATCATCCGGAATATTCTCATGACTTATCTGACCCGAGAAAATATATTTAAACGCTAAAAGATAGAGAAGATTCTGCATGGTTACTGCCTGTCCCATATCCTCGGTAAAACGTTCAAAGAGACTGTAATGACGCCCTTCAAAACCGGAGAATCCCATAACTTTATACTCGCGAAGCTTCTCGAGAAGATAAAGCGACATCTGCGTGTCAAACACCCCAAGGTCGGCAAGGTCTTCTTTTAAAGGCTGGCTGTTATGCAACTCGCCGTTTAGGGCAGGACTCCTGTCCGTGCTCATTAAGACTATCAGGTAATCAATCAGCCGGAAGTCGGGAATAAAATCTCCTTTTAATCTTAAAACCACACTGATTAAGTTATCTATCCATTTGGGGCCGAAAGGAGTGATGGATTTGCCTAACATGTTCAGGTTGGCTTTTTTCTGCCATCGCCGCCAGAGCATTCGTAAATGAGTATAGTCTAACTCATGCGGGAGAAAGCCCAGTGCTTTCTCCGGATGGAAATCGGAAAAATCCATACGATAAGGCGCGGCGCTGTATGTACCGACAAAAAGCGGTAGAAAATGCTCGACAATTTTAACGACCAGATCACCGATATTTTTTTCATCTTTTATGGAAAACCCCGAGGAAGTGTCCTGCAACATAAGGCTGATTTTCCGGCTTCCCAAACTTACATGTGTCCCGTTATTGGCAAGGCATATATTGGATAAATTAGGCAGTGATACCAGATTGCTGGTAATGATTCCCGCTTCCCGGAGTTTCAAAACAGCGTTGAACTGGCTGCGGCTCAAAACACGGTGACACAGATGCATGTATTTATGCTTTTCTTCTCCTTTATCCCATCCGGAAAGGCAGGGGTTCATAAACAATTCCCGATAGAAGGCATCAGAAACACAATTACTTAAAATTTTCTGTCTCGTTGGCGGGTGCGGCGAAGAAAATATCATTGCCTTTTGTCCGGTTTCCTCCAAGGCATATTTTTGATTGGCATACATGATCAGCAACTGGCTTAATAAAAAGCGGACAGCCGTCTCTTTGGCTACGACACGCCCCATACCGGCCTCCGACTGCATAGAAGCAATATAGAAAGATGAAGTTTCCGGAGATGTATTATCATTTAAAAAATATTGCATGATATTCAATCCGGTCTTGCTGATCAGAGGATGTACTTTCTGTTGCGGATCAATTATCTCCGCCAGAGCCAGCTTCAGGAGATAACTGATCGGAACACGGATATATTCAAGATCGTTTTTCTGAAAAATGAATTTGTTTAAATCCGATCTAAGGCCCGCAGACGGATCTTTTTTGTCCGCCAGAATATCCTGTTGAAAAATATTCTCGGCAAGTTTTCCCATCTTATACCGGAGAAAACGAACCTGGCTGTTTTCCCAGACACCTTCAGTATTCGTATTCAAGTATTTTTCCAGGTCGGTCATTACTTTTCTGGACGTATCTCCGGATTTTGCCCGCCGTTTAGTGTTGGCAAAATAGTTGGATTGTTCTATGAAAAGCGGCAGGTCAACATTGTCCCTGCTGCCGACTACTACCGTCTGCATTTCCGATTCACTGCCCGCGGTAGTATCCGAAGGAGCAAAAGGAAGTGATGCGGCATTTAAACCCAGATAATCATATTTAACGCCTATCAGTTCCGCTATCTCTTTAATGGATTTGGGAGCAATATGATCCGGCCTTGTCGCACAATTAAATGTGACTGTGTTGATTTTACTCAAATAATATCTCCTTCAAATATATTCCTTTAGTTTTGCGGGAAGATAATAACTTTTCAATGTTTCACTATGATGAAGGACTAGATAAGATTTGATTAAACAGGCAAACAAAAATTGCGTGAAAAAGTGACTTTTTGGAGAATTATTTTTGAAATTCAGCTACTTAGAATGTTTTTGTCAGCTTTTTTATGATTAAATAATAATAATTTACTTAATTGAAAATGTTCACAACTCTGAAATAATGGCCTGCCAACAGATGAACTAAGCATTATTTAAGGAAAAGGACTTCATTTTATCTCGGTAAATTTATAACCGAATCCCCGAATTGTCAAAATATAACGAGGGTTTTCCATATCTTTCTCAATCTGACCACGCAGGCGGCGAATATGAACATCCACCGCGCGGTCGGTGATAAAAGTATCATCGCCCCATACCTGATCAAGAAGCTGATTTCTCGAATAGACTCTGCCGGGATTACGGGAAAAAAAGAAAAGAAGTTTAAGCTCCGTGGGGCTTAATGTTACGGGTTTGCCGTCAATCTTCACGGTGCAGGAAGAGTAATTTATTGCCAACCCCTTATAACTAAACTGTTCCTGCAATGCAGTTTTGGGCATGTCCTGCGAACGCCTCAAGATAGTTCTAACACGGGCGACCAATTCTTTGACACTGAAAGGTTTAGTAATGTAATCATCGGCGCCGATTTCCAGCCCGATTATTTTATCTAATTCGTCACCCTTGGCCGTAAGCATGATTATCGGCAAATCAGCGGTCGCCGGATTGGCACGAATCTTCTTACAGATATCCAGCCCATTCATGCCGGGCAACATCAAATCCAGAATCAGCAGATCAGGTTTTTTCATCGTGATTACATTGAAGACGGAAACACCGTCATAGGCTTTTATTATAGAGAACCCTTCTTTCTCCAGATTGTAAGAAATTAGTTCTACTATGTCCTGTTCGTCATCAACAATAAGAATTTTAGACATAAAAAATTAAACCATTGGCAGAAGATGTGATAAATATTTCATTTTAAGAAAATAACCCCTTTAACTTATTACAAAAAGGAACTTGCAAAAGTTAGGAACACTTAAATGAGATGAAAATTAATCTGGTGTTATTTTAAACACCTCGTCGCCCGATCGAACGCGATCGGAAACTTTGACGCCAATAAAATCGCCGGCTACAGCTTTTTGAACGGATTTATTTTCTACTTCCATTGATTCGATAACGTCAGTAAAATCAGTAGTATGTCCTGAAAACTTAATGCTGTCGCCGACAGTTAACTCACCTTCCGTTACTTTTACAGCTGCCACAGAAGGTTTTGAGAAATACTTCATTACTTCGCCAATTTTCTTTTCTGCCATAATCAAACCTCCACTATTATTATGTTTGCAAATTAATGCTTCAATAAAACAATTAATAAAAATGGCAATGACAAAACGCCTTTAAAAAGTTAATACATTTTTTGCTTCTAAAAAACAACAATAAAAAAGGGGTGGTTATAACCATCCCTTTTCATTCCACAATGTATTATCAGGTTTTTGGGGTTGCCTTTGTTCTCACGTTTGCTTTTGCCTTATAAGGAATTGTTTCATTCACTTCTGCGATCACGTACGTATAAGCTTCCGGGCATTGATTTTGCGTATTGCTTTAACTTCGCCCCTTTGCCGGATATATCTTTCATATCCTTTCCGGTTTCAGATATACAGTCAAGAACAGCCAACGAAACGGAAACAAAGGGAAACCACCTCTCTTGTCCTGAGCGGTCACAGGCCATAATACCACCTGCCTGTCTATCTTCAAGACTGTATAAATCCTTAATACCGGAATCGAATCTTTCTATCAAAAAGCTGCACAACGAATCAACTGTATCATCTGTTGTAAAAATGATAAAATCATCTCCTCCTATGTGTCCGAGAAAACTATAATTTTTACAGCATTTCTCAAGTCCATTTTTAAGTATATTAGCTGTATAAATAAGAACCTCATCGCCTTTTTCAAATCCGTATTTGTCATTATAGGATTTAAAATTATCAAGATCGCTAAAAATAACACTGAAAGGCTTGTCATTTTTAGCGCATCTGGAATGCTCTTGCTCTATAGCAATATTGCCGGGGAGACCTGTCAGCGGATTGGCGCCTTTGGCCAACTCCAACCTGATTCTTGTCATGGTATCAAGAATGATTTGAACACTAACAACTCCGTGCAACAATTCATCTCTGGTGACAACGATACTGTCATAGAGATTCATTTTATTACGGTTCATGGCGAGCTGAGATACAAGTTCGATAGGTGTGTTGTCGGCTACAATGAGCGGATTTTTATTCATAATTTTGGAAATAGGTTTTTCACTATACAATGCATATCCGTATTTTCTTCCCAGATGCTTGTCCAGATGCTGGCGCATGACCAGGCCGCAGGGTTTATTGTTTTCAACAACTACAATTCCGGAGAGTGCTGTGTTTTCTTCAAATATAGCTTTCACATCCTTGACCACTGTTTGTTCGTCGATACAAACAACTTTATCGACCATGTCGCCTATAGGAAATGCTTGTTTGAAAAGGTTATGCCGTCCATTAGTAACAAAATGAAGTGTTTTCAAATATGCTTCTTCCGGAGTAATTTGTTTAGGGTAAGCCGGTTTGCCAAAGAAATAACCTTGACCGTAATGAACACCAATGTCGACCAATGCAGCCATCTCTGCCTCATCTTCTACACCTTCAGCAATGATTTCAGTGCCGATCTTTTCGGCAAAGGTGACAAAGGTTTCCATCAAAGCTTTCTTGACGCCATCTTTATGAATTCCCCTAACCAAAGACATATCAATCTTGATATAATCAGGACGGATTTCAGCGATAGACTGAAGATTGGAAAAACCGCATCCTAAATCATCCACAGCGACCAGAAATCCTTGATCACGATAGTGTGTCAGTGTTCTGTTTAGTGATATAAAATCATCAATATGATGCCTTTCCGTGATTTCAAAAACAACATTTTTAGTTTTGATATGAAGATCCTGGATGATTCTGATGGTTTCTCCTTCTGTAAAAGCAGGATCATTAATTGTATTCGGATGGACGTTTACAAATATCTTCTGGTCTGATCCGAGTTCTCCAAGATTATTAAAAGACGATTCACGGCATATTTTTTCCAAAGGGAACAGGAGACCTTCAGACTCGGCAAAGGAAAAAATGTTATCAGGCGTTTGGAAATAGCTGTTTTCAGGACCCCTGATCAGGGCTTCCCAGCCCAAGATAACAGCGGAACGAATGGATATAATGGGTTGGTACACTGAGTGCAGTTTCTTACTTTTGAGGATATCTTTGAATTCGGGAAGATACTTAACGGACTGCATGTTAATGAATCCTTTTGCTATGCCAAAGGCTCTCTTTATTGCGTTGTAAAGCTGCATTTCAACATTAGGAACACTCTCAGTAATTATTGAGTAACCGATATGTACATCCATATCCCGTCCCGTGAGACACAGGACTTCTTTGTTCATGCGTTCTTTAATTTGTTTACGATAAGCAGTAGAAAGATATTCCAAAGTTGCCAGTATCGGAAATTTGATAGTCTCAGTAAAGACTATGAAATCATCTCCCCATAGACTTTCAGCAGCTAATATTCGAATCTTTTTCTTGTATAACTCCGTTAGGCCATGAGCCAGCGTTTCGTTAAATAGATCAATAATATGCTGGGCACTCTCAAAACCGACAATTTGCTCAATTTCATGAAATCGGGCAATGTCGAAATAAAAAAGAACAATACATCTCCCGTCTTTAAGGCTATCGCATACCTTCGATAATAGCTCAGGATTTTGACTTATTTGATTTATGCTCCCTCTTTTTACAACATAGCGGCTACTTTCTTTTCGCATAAACTCAACTTGGTTAACAGAATTCAATTTGTAATCCTCCGATCAGCATATATTAATGTATATTAATATTTATACACATTTGATGATACGGGCGTATTACAGTTATCTTAATTTTATGTTAAATGATTTTTGAATTTATTTTGATATCTACAAATACAAGATAGCCATGGTTATAAAAGGGTGAATGGTTAATAATATAAAAACATTTATAATAAAAAAGGCAGGGTCATAACCCTGCCTTTTTCACTTTCTAATGTATGGATATGCTATTCAACTGTCTTTTCTTTTACTTTTGATTTCGCTTTAGCTTTTGGTTTTGCTTTTTCCTTCTTTTTCTCATCAGGAATAAATTCTAAAATGGAAACAGGAGCGTTATCACCAAAACGGTAACCCGCTTTGACAATTCTTGTGTATCCACCTTCACGGTCGCGGTAGCGTTCGGTAAGTTCGCCAAAAAGTTTACCAACTAAAGTTTCATCCCGGACAACAGCCAAAGCCTGACGGCGCGCATGCAAACTGCCTCTTTTTCCCAAAGTAATCATCTTATCGGCTATTTTTCTCAACTCTTTTGCCTTCATGTCTGTCGTACGAATACGTTCATGTTTTATAACAGAAGTCACCATATTACGAAGCATCGCTTCCTTATGGCTGGAAGTTCTGCCTAATTTACTGCCCGTTTTACCATGATGCATCGCTGATATCTTCCTTTCCTAACTGATTAAATTAAAAAAATTCCCTGCGCATATTACATTGATTTTTTATTCTAATTTTCGGGATTAATATCCATACCAAAAGTTAGATCATATTCGTTGAGAATATCTTTTATTTCGCTTAACGATTTACGCCCAAAATTCTTTGTCTTGAGCATCTCCGCTTCTGTTTTTTTCACTAACTCGCCTATGGTGTTGATTCCAGCATTCTTCAGACAGTTAGCAGAACGAACAGATAGTTCTAAATCTTCTACCGAACGCAACAAGACTTTATTTACATTATCTTGTTCATCCAGTTTTTCGGGTATAATTTCTTCCTCAATTTCCTCAAAGTTAATAAACACATCTAACTGTTGTTTTAATATTTTCGCTGAATAAGCAATGGCATCTTCAGGTTTTACACTGCCATCCGTCCAAACTTCCAGTGTAAGTTTGTCATAATCGGCAATTTGACCTACTCGCGCATAGGAAACGATATAATTCACTTTTTTAATCGGTGAAAAAATAGCGTCAATATTAATCGTTCCCTTAGGTTGGTCAGGCTCAAGTTCCTTTTTGGCAGGCACGTAACCCTTGCCCATTTTAACTATCAATTTTGCCTTAAAAGAACCGCTGGATATAGTAGCAATATGATGATCCGGATTCAAAACCTCAATATTGCTGTCAGTGATAATATCTGCTGCTGTTATAGTTCCGACACGAGTTACATCAATACTAACCTCTTTAGTGCTCGCTTGTCCCATTTTAAAGCGCACACCTTTTAAATTCAAAATAATATCTGTTACATCTTCTTTAACTCCGGGTACAGTTGAAAACTCGTGCAATACGCCTTCAATTTTGGCTGAAACAATAGCACAACCCTGAACAGAAGAAAGCAATACTCTCCTTAACGCGTTGCCTAAAGTAATACCAAAACCCCTTTCCAAGGGCTGAATGGCAAACTCTCCATATAAATTCGTATGAGTCGCTTCATCAACATCAATACGCTTGGGACGAATCAAACTTGACCAGTTCCTTTGCATAATTAAACCCATCCTTTAGTAGCTGGTTTATGAAAATAATTTATTTTTACTTAGAATAAAGTTCGACAACAAGTTGTTCCTGTACCGGCATTGTTAAATCTTCACGCACAGGCAACATTTTAATAGAGGCCTTGAAGTTATCTTTATCCAATTCCAGCCAATGAGGCACGCCACGCCTTGCTACCGTTTCAATCGCTCCCATTATACGAGTTATCTTACGGCTGCCTTCTTTAACGCAAACTTCATCTCCGGCTTTAAGCAAATACGATGGAATATTAAACGGCTTGCCATTAATCAAAAAATGACCATGACTGACTAATTGCCTTGCCTCAATTCTGGAATTAGCAAATCCCATACGAAATATCATATTGTCCATTCTTCTTTCCAGAAGTACAAGCAAATTCGTTCCCGTAATGCCCTTTTGCTTATCGGCCTTTTCAAAATAGCCCCTAAACTGCTTTTCCAAAAGCCCGTACATTCTCTTAAGCTTTTGCTTTTCACGTAATTGTACACCATAATCAGATCGCTGCTTTTTATGCGCCTGACCGTGATCTCCCGGAACATAATCCCTTCTTTCGAAAGAACATTTTTCCGAATAGCATCTGTCGCCTTTAGAAAATAATTTTAATCCTTCACGTCGACACAATCTGCATGAGGAATCCGTATATCTTGCCAAAAAAAGCCTCCCTTATTATCTAAAATATTATTCGTAATTTACGATTCTGTTATACTCTGCGACGTTTCGGGGGTCTGCATCCGTTATGCGGAACCGGCGTCACATCGCGAATCAGGGTAATTGTAAGCCCGGCAAGTTGTAATGATCGCAATGCCGATTCTCTCCCCGATCCGGGACCTTTTATATATACTTGCACCCTGCGCATTCCCTGCTCCTTGGCTTTACGCACAACATCTTCCGCAGCCATTTGCGCGGCAAAAGGAGTGCTTTTACGCGAACCCTTAAAGCCCTGTAATCCGGACGACGACCATGCAATGACATTACCACTCAAATCAGTTATTGTAACAATAGTATTATTAAATGTGGATTGAATATGCGCGATACCATCGGTAATATTTTTCTTTTCCTTTTTTTTGCCAGTTTTTCTGACTGCCTTAACCATTATGCCTCCAAATTACTTTTTCTTGCCTGCAATAGCGCGCCGCGGACCTTTTCTTGTTCGAGCGTTGGTGTGCGTCCTCTGTCCATTGACCGGAAGTCCCTTACGATGCCGCATTCCCCGGTAAGCGCCAATATCCATCAATCGTTTGATCGACATGGATACTTCCCTGCGCAGATCGCCCTCCACTTTACCCTCTTTATCGATGATGCCTCTGATCGCCGATATTTCGGAGTCGGCCAGTTCGTCAGTCTTTGTATCCGGGCTAACACCTGAATCTTTCAGGATTTGCTTTGACCTTGTTTTGCCGATACCATAAATATAAGTTAAAGCAACTTCCATTCTTTTATTTTTCGGTAAATCAACACCTGAAATTCGTGCCACCTATAAACCTCCTGAATGTTAAAAACTAGCCCTGACGCTGCTTATGCTTGGGGTTTTCGCAGATAACCCGCAAAACTCCCTTGCGTTTGACTATTTTGCATTTCTCACATATTTTTTTCACTGACGATCTTACTTTCACGATTTTGACTCCTTATTTTCAGTAAAAAAATATTTTTACTTAGTTCTATAAGTAATTCTGCCCCGGGTTAAATCATAAGGGGAAAGTTCTACCGTCACTTTATCCCCCGGCAATATCTTGATAAAATGCATACGCATTTTACCGGATATATGAGCTAACACTTTATGCCCGTTTTCGAGCTCTACTCTGAACATCGCATTGGGTAACGGCTCAATAACCCGACCTTCAACTTCTATTGCTTCCTCTTTGGCCATACTCTTTATCTGTCACTTAAATAATTTTACCTTTCAAATCAAGGAAATCATCAATTCAATTTACTTAATATGTCCGGTCCGTTATCAGTAATTGCTACCGAGTGCTCAAAATGAGCCGATAAACTTCCATCCTCTGTAATCACTGTCCAGCCATCCGGTAAAACCTTTACTTTATATTTACCGGCATTTACCATCGGCTCAATGGCCAAAATCATACCTCTTTTCAGTTCTATTCCTCGTCCTTTTTTCCCAAAATTAGGAATCTGCGGATCTTCATGCAGATTTTTACCTATTCCATGACCAACAAAATCTCTGACTACCGAATAACCCGCATCTTCCACTACATATTGAACAGCAGCTGATATATCGCCCAGTCTATTACCATCTTTTGCTTGTTCTATACCTGCGTATAGACTCTGTTCAGTAACTTGTATAAGCCTTAAAGCTTTTTCATTCACCTTGCCTACCGGCAACGTTATAGTCGCATCACCGAAAAAACCCTGATAACAAACACCAAAATCAAGTCCCACAATATCGCCTTCTTTCAATACACTCTCTTCTGAAGGCATCCCGTGTACTACTACTTCATTTACCGATATACAAAGGGAATAAGGATAACCATGGTAACCTTTAAATGCCGGCTTGGCTCCTCTTTTTTTGGAAATTTCCTCGGCAAATCTATCCAAGTCCCTTGTTCTAACACCCGGCCTTACTTTTTCCCTGAGCTTACTTAAAACCTCTGCAACGATACGATTACTTGCTCTCGCTTTTTCAATTTCATCCGGAAGTTTCAAAATTACCATTATTAATAACCAACAATCTTCCGTTATCTCCTGCGGGCAATATGTCCCTTTTTCATGAACCCTTCGTATTGCCTTGTAAGTAAATGCGATTCAACTTGACTGGCTGTATCCATTGCCACACCAACAACAATCAAGAGCGCCGTTCCACCAAAATAAAAAGGAACATTCAGTTGAGCAATTAGAACGCTGGGCAGCACACAAACTATGGAAACGTAAATGGCCCCGCTAAAAGTTAGTCTTTCCAGAACGTTTTCAATATATTCAGCTGTTTTTTTACCTGGCCTTATACCCGGCACATAACCGCCAAATTTTTTCATATTGTCGGCAACATCATCTGGTTTAAAAGTAACTGCCGTGTAAAAGAAACAAAAGAAAAAGATAAGAGCCACATAAAGAATTTCATAAACAAACTGACCTGGTTTTAAATGTCCGGCAATAGTTTGCATCCAGCCCTGCGGCGCAAAATTTGCAATGGTAGCCGGAAACATAATAACCGATGATGCAAAAATCGGAGGAATAACACCTGAAGTATTTACCTTCAGAGGCAAATGTGTGGTCTGACCACCATACATTTTACGCCCAACTATTCTTTTAGCATATTGCACGGGAATGCGGCGTTGGCCACCTTCAACAAAAACAATTGCGCCAACCACTAATACCATTAACATGGTAATAAACAAAATGACCAATACGCCCAGTTCACCGGCTGCAGCCAATCTGAATGTACTGCCAATTGCCGCAGGTATTCGACAAATAATACCGGCAAAAATTATCAGCGATATACCGTTGCCTATACCTTTTTCCGTAATTGTCTCACCAAGCCACATAATAAAGGCTGTACCGGAAGTCAAAGTTATAACTGTCAGGATTATAAACGACCAGCCCGACTGCAAAACAATCGGAGCACCCGAGGGGCCACTCATTTGCTGCAACCCAATAGCAATACCAAAACCCTGAATCATACTTAAAAGAACTGTTCCATAACGGGTGTATTGCGTAATTTTGCGCCGTCCCGTTTCTCCTTCTTTAGAAAGCCTTTCCAGATGAGGAACAGCAATAGTTAATAACTGCAAAATAATCGAAGAACTAATATAGGGCATAATGCCCAAAGCAAAAATGGAAAAGTGACTAAAAGCTCCACCGGCAAACATGTCCATCAAGCCAAACAAGGAAGTTTTTGCATGTTCAAAATAAGCCAGTAATGCCACATTATCAATTCCCGGAGTAGGAATATATACACCGATTCGATAAACACCTAAAAGAAGGATCGTGAATAAAACCCTTCTTTGCAATTCCGGAATTTTGGATACGGTACCCAGCCCTTCTAACAAATTATATTACCTCTTCTATTGAACCACCGGCGGCGGTTATTTTGTTTTTCGCAGCCTGACTGATTTTATTTAGTTTTAAGGTGACGGGGAAATTAATTTCGCCCTTGGCCAAAATCTTAATGTTGCTGTTTTTTTTCTTTACAATGCCACTTTGTAAAAGAGCCGCTTCATCAATAACCGCTCCTTTACTGAATTTCCGGCACAAGTCCAAAATGTTTACCGCAACGAATTTTTCACGGAAAAGATTACGGAAGCCCCGTTTGGGCAAGCGGCGGGCCATCGGCATTTGTCCACCTTCAAATCCAGCTCTCACCTTTCCACCAGAGCGAGCCTTTTGTCCCTTATCACCTTTGCCGGATGTTCCGCCATGACCGGAAGCATCACCACGCCCAACGCGCTTCCGTTTTTTTGTCGCACCGGCAGGAGATTTCAACGAACCCAAATCCATATACTACTCCTTTGATTCTTCCACAGAGACTAAATGAATAACCTTATTTATCATACCGCGTACCTGCGGCGTATCAGCTAAAGTTACTGTGCTATTTAATTTGTTCAGTCCCATTCCTCTTAAAACTTTTCTATGCTTTTCAGGACGACCGATCTCGCTTTTTACTTTTTTAATTTTCAACATCTTACCCACTCTAATCCACCTCATCGTATGGTTGACAAGACTACTTGCCTCTTTGCAACGCAATTTCCTCTGGATTTTTCAACTGACAAAGGCCTTCAAGAGTGGCTTTCACCAGATTATGCGGATTATGAGATCCCAGGCATTTCGTTAAAATATTATGCACACCGGCAACTTCCAACACTGCCCTTACAGCTCCACCCGCAATCAAACCTGTTCCTTCGGATGCCGGTTTTAACAGAACTTTGCCCGCGCCAGCGCGACCAATTACTTCATAAGGAATCGTTCTTCCCACAATGGCAACTTTCACCATATTTTTCTTGGCCATGTCCATGCCCTTGCGGATAGCTTCCGGCACTTCATGAGCTTTACCCAATCCCGTCCCGATCATACCTTTGCCATCGCCTATAACAACAATGGCGCTGAAACGAAAACGCCTGCCGCCCTTGACTACCTTCGCCGTTCTGTTAATGGCAACAACCCTGTCAAGGAATTCCACATCTTTCATTTCTCTCTTATCCAAAGATTCTTCCTTTATTATCGATTATTATTTAGTAATTAAAATTTCAGACCACTTTCCCTTGCGGCATCCGCTAATGCCTTTACGCGGCCATGATAAAGAAATCTCCCTCTGTCAAAAACTACTTTATCAATTCCGATGGCTTGTAATCGCTGTGCGATTAATTTGCCTACTTCCCTGGCTATATCTACTTTCTTCTTGTCTTGAATCTTTTTAGCTAATTCTTTACACAGAGTAGATGCCGTTGCCAACGTGCTCGCCTGTGTATCATTGATGGCTTGAGCATAAATATGCTTATCACTCCGAAATACGGAAAGACGAGGCTTTTCTTGTGTTCCGACAAGTTTTGCCCTTGTTCTTTTCTCTCTTTTTTCTCTGATCTTTAATGTCTTTTTGGAAGCCAATGTTCTACCTCTTTACGGGTATATAATTTTTTACTTAATTAAGCGCTCGCCGACTTACCGGCCTTACGCTTAATATATTCGTCAGCATATTTAATGCCTTTGCCCTTGTAAGGCTCAGGTTTTTTTAACGCTCTGATTTCCGCGGCAACCCTGCCAACTAATTCCTTATCAATACCGGAAACGACTATATTAACTTGTTTGTCCACTTTAACATCTATTCCCTTGGGAATATCGTACTGCACAGGACTTGAAAAGCCTAAAATAAACTTTAAGCTCTTATCAGCAAATTCAGCGCGATAACCGACGCCGGATATTTCCAGCTTTTTTTCAAAACCAGTCGTGACACCCGTCACCATGTTTCCTACTAAGGTTCTTGTTAAGCCATGATAAGACCGCACACGTAATTCTTCAGAGGTTCTTTCAACTACTAAGTTGCCGTCGCCTATTTTGATAGTAATTCCTTCCGGCAATTTAGAAGACAGTGTCCCTTTGGGACCTTCGACTTTAACTAAACCAGCGCTTTGGCTGATTTTAACATTCTTGGAAAAAGTTATTGGTTTTTTACCTATTCTCGACATGAACAAGCGCTCCTGCTTAATATCATTTTTTGAAAATTACCAAACGTTACAAAGAATTTCACCGCCAACGTTTAATTCCCTGGCTTCCGCATCAGTAATAACTCCTTTTGAAGTCGAGAGAATAGAAATTCCCAAACCATTCAAAACTTTAGGAATGCTGTCTGAAGCAACATAAACCCTGCGGCCCGGCTTACTGATTCTTTTAATATTTGTAATCACGGTACGTTTGGCATCAGGATATTTAAGAATGATTTCTATCATCTGCTGGCCATTTTCATTTTTTACATTATCATAATTACTGACATAACCAGCCTTCTTCAATACCTTGGCAATATTAATATTCATCTGGGACATATTAATATTCACCGCTTTGAAACGGGCCTTATTCGCGTTTCTGATTCTGGTTAACATATCGGCAATAGGATCAGTCATTCCCATGCTTTTTTCTCCTTAAACTAAAGTTACCAACTCGATTTTATTACCCCGGGAAGTTCTCCCTGCAGGGCAAGTTTACGCAAACAAATTCTGCACATATCAAATTTTCTGTAATATGCTCGCGGCCGTCCGCAAAGCGGGCACCGGTTATATTGCCTAACCGAAAATTTCATTTCCCTCTTCGCTTTTACAATTAATGACTTCTTTGCCACATCAAATTCCTCCGGAGCTTCACTAAATTATTGTTTAAAAGGAACCCCCATCAGCTTTAGTAAAAACCTGGCTTCCGCATCAGTTTTTGCTGTAGTCACGATGGTAATATTCATTCCTCTTACTTTATCCACTTTATCATATTCAATTTCAGGGAAAATAATTTGTTCCTGTAAACCTATAGAAAAATTCCCCCTGCCGTCAAACGCATTGGGTGATATACCACGAAAATCTCTTACTTTGGGCAACGCGGCATTGACCAGACGATCAAAAAATTCATACATATTGCTTTTTCTTAAGATAACCGAACAACCAATGGGCATGCCCTGCCTCAACTTGAACGTCGCTATGGATTTCTTTGCCTTGTTTATTACTGGTTTTTGTCCGGTAATAGCAGCCAACTCCTGCACGGCGCCATCAATAATCTTTACATTTTGAATGGCTTCGCCTAGACCCATATTGATGACAATCTTTTCCATTTTCGGCACCTGCATCGGATTTTTATAATTAAATTCCTTTGTCAGAGCCGGAACTACCTTTTCCAAATAATAATCTTTTAGTCTTGCCATTTTTATTTAACCTACATTAATTACGTCGTTGCATTTACTGCAGATGCGTACCTTCTTCCCATCATCGAGCTTTTTGCTCTTTATCCTAACAGCGGCATTGCATTTGTTACAAATCAATCCGGCTTTAGAAATATGAATCGCCCCTTCTTTTTCCACAATACCACCTTTGCTTTTCTGATCCGGTCTTGTATGTTTCTTAATTAAATTAACTTTTTCTATTACTATTTTGTTTTTCTCGGGAATAACCGTTAATACTTTACCCGTCTTGCCTTTATCTTTGCCAGCAAGAACTTTAACCATATCCCCTTTTTTCAATTTGCTTAAACTCATTTTTTCCCTCTGCAAAGCATTTTTACAAAACTTCTGGCGCTAGAGATATAATTTTCATGAACTGTTTTGCTCTTAGCTCACGAGCAACAGGTCCAAAAATTCTTGTTCCAACTGGTTCCATCTGATTAGAAATTAAAACCGCCGAATTATCATCAAACTTCAAATAAGAGCCGTCCGGCCTTTTTACTTCCTTAACTGTCCGAACGATAACTGCTTTTATCACGTCGCCTTTTTTAACTTTGGAATTCGGAATTGCTTCCTTTACCGAAACCACAATAACATCACCCAAACTTGCGTAACGCCGCTTCGATCCACCCAGCACTTTAATACAAGCAACTTTTTTAGCACCGGAATTATCCGCAACATTTAATACAGTCTGCATCTGAATCATAAAGAAATCCTCATCAAACTACTTGTCCAAACAAGTCAATCAATCTATTTTGCTTTATTTAATATTTCCAGCATACGCCAGCGTTTTTCTTTACTCAAGGGTCTTGACTCAATAATCAAAACCGTATCTCCCAGTTTGCTCTGATTTTTTTCATCATGAGCCTTATATTTCAAGTGCTTACGAACATATTTATGAAAAATAGGATGTTTTACCAAGCGCTCTGCTTTAACCACTATTGTCTTATCCATCTTGTTACTTACAACTACGCCCTTAATAGTGCGTTTATTACCCCTCTCAGCCATGCGTTATCCTGCAGCCTCCTTTTCCTTCAACACGGTGTTGACACGGGCAATATCTTTACGGAAGCGCGCAAGCATCACTGTTGATTCCAATTGCCCTGATGAATGTCTAATCTTTAATCTAAAAAGTTCTTCACTTAAGTCAGCGATCTTTTGTTTGAGCCCGCTTACATCGAGAGCTCTGATTTCATTAATTTTCATCAGATATCTCCCTGGATAAAAATTTAGTTGCTATGGATAATTTATGAGCTGCCAGGCGAAATGCTTCTTTGGCAACGTCTCTCGTTACGCCTTCCATTTCATATAGAACCGAACCGGGTTTAACCACAGCTACCCATCCTTCGGGAGCGCCCTTTCCTTTACCCATACGGGTTTCGGCGGGTTTGCTCGTCACTGATTTATGAGGAAACACTCTTATCCAAATCCTTCCGCCACGCTTGACGTGACGAGTCATGGCAACACGAGCGGCTTCGATTTGTCTTGCAGTAATCCAGCCGCATTCTGCCGCCTGCAATCCGTATTCACCAAAAGCAATTGAACTTCCCCTTGTTGCTTTGCCACCCATTCGGCCTTTTTGCAACTTTCTATATTTTACCCTTTTCGGCATTAACATAAGCTAAACTCCCGTTATTCCTACCTATATAATTCCTTACTCGGCATAATCCAGATCAATAAACCGGCAGGGAAGACGAACTTTATTTTTTATTCTTCGTTGGTAAAACTTCTCCGTGGAAAATAAAAACCTTAACTCCTATCAATCCGTAAGCCGTGCTGGCCTCGGTAAATCCATAATCAATATCAGCTCGTAATGTATGTAACGGCACGCGACCTTCCCTATACCATTCCGATCGCGACATTTCTGCGCCGCCTAATCTTCCGGAACAGGCTATTTTTATTCCCTTGGCACCAAATTTTAAGGCGTAACCTACACATTTCTTCATCGCGCGACGAAATGCAACTCTTTTCTCCAGTTGCATAGCAACATTTTCCGCAACAAGCTGGGCATCTACTTCCGGTTTTCGTATTTCTAAAATATTGACAATAATTTCCGATTGCGTAAACTTTTCTACTTCAGATTTTAGTTTTTCGATTTCGGAACCTTTTTTACCTATTATTACACCGGGTCTGGCCGAGTAAATATTTACCTTGGCTTTATTGGCTGCTCTTTCAATTTCAATCTTAGAAATGCCTGCATGATACAGCTTTTTCTTGAGGTACTTTCTGATCTGTAAATCCTCATGCAATACTTCGCTATATTTTTTATCGGCGAACCATACTGATTGCCACTTCTTAATGTAGCCTAATCGTAATCCTACCGGGTTAACCTTCTGACCCAATATCGTACCTCCTTACATTTCATCCAAAATAACTGTAATATGTGAACTTCTCTTTTTAATACCTGCCGCTCTTCCTTGTGCTCTTGCCCGCCAACGTTTTAATGACGGCCCTTGATCTACGAAGATTTCCTTTACATAAAGAACATTTTCGTCAATGTTAGGATTTTGGGCGGCATTGGCAACAGCGGATTTCAGCACATTAGCAACGATACCTGCCGCATATTTTCTGGTGTAAAGAAGGATATTGCGTGCTTCCTGCACCTTTTTTCCTCTTATTAGATCAACCACAAGTCTAACTTTCTGTGATGACATCCTTATATGTTTTGCAACTGCTTTTGCTTCCATATTTATCCTCTGTGTCTTCGGAATATCTAAGCGTGAACTTTCGTCTTTCGATCACCTGAATGCGAATAAAAAATTCTTGTCGGCGCAAATTCACCAAGTTTGTGCCCCACCATATTTTCTGTCACATAAACAGGAATGAACTTTTTTCCATTATGAACGGCAAAAGTATAACCGATCAGTTCCGGTGTTATGGTCGAACGCCGCGACCAAGTCTTTATGACATTCTTGTTGCCTTCAGCTTCCATCTTTCTGGTTTTTGCCAGCAACCTTTCTTCAATATATGGACCTTTTTTGACCGAACGTGCCACGCTTTTTAACCCCTTCTCTTGATAATATATTTATCAGTTCTCTTGTTCTTCCTCGTTTTGTGACCCTTTGTTGGAATACCCCATGGCGTACAGGGATGCCTGCCGCCTGAAGACTTACCTTCGCCACCACCCATGGGGTGGTCGACCGGATTCATCACGACACCACGATTGTGTGGTTTCTTACCTAACCAACGTTTTCTTCCGGCTTTACCGATACTGATATTTTCATGCTCATTGTTTCCCACTTGTCCAATGGTCGCCATGCAGTCAATAAATACTTTGCGCACTTCGCCTGACGGAAGTCGAACTTGAGCATAATTTTCTTCTTTTGCCATTAACTGACCATAAGCACCGGCAGATCTTATTAATTGTCCGCCGCGGCCAACCTTTAATTCCACATTATGAATTAATGACCCCAAAGGAATATTTTTTAGTGGTACGGCATTACCTGGCTTAATATCGGACTTATCACCACTGAATAAAACATCTCCGACATTAACTTGCGCCGGCGCGACAATATATCTTTTTTCGCCATCCCGATAATTAAGCAGAGCAATTCTTGCCGTTCTGTTTGGATCGTATTCTATTGTGGCAACCGTAGCAGGGATATCGGCTTTGTTGCGGCAAAAATCTATCACTCTATATTTTTGTTTATGACCGCCGCCAATAAAACGGGCTGTAATTCTCCCATAAGAATTACGGCCGCCTTTCTTCTTTAATGGCCTCAGCAGCCTTTTCACCGGCTCTGAAGAAGTAATCTCTGCAAAATCCGAAACACTTTGAAATCTTCTGCCCGGTGATGTTGGTTTATACTTAATAATTCCCATCAGTCTAATCCTTAGTCTAATCCTTAAACCAATTCTTATACGCCTTCAGCAAATTCGATACTGCTGCCGGCATTTAAAGTCACTATAGCTTTTTTCCAGGAACTCTTTTGACCCACAACTCTTCCCATTCTTTTCTTTTTTCCCAAAACCTGTATAACATGAACGTCAACAACTTTGACTTTAAAAAGCTTTTCCACTGCTTTAGTTATTTCGACTTTATTTGCCTTGCGATCGACTTCAAAGAAATATTTATTCGATGTCTCCCGCGCAGTTGTGCTTTTTTCCGTAGTCAGTATTTTCTTAATAACTTTATTAATTTCCATTATACCAGCAATGCCCCCTCAATCTTTTTTACAGAGGGTTCAAGAAGGATCAAATGTTCATGGTTTAAAATATCATAAACGTTAATGCCCTCTGACCTGACCATCTTTACATTTTTTATATTTCGCGATGACTTTAATAAAACTTCATTGTTATCATCCAGAACAAAAAGTGCTTTCTTAAGGCTAAAAAGATCAAAAACGCTTTTAAAGACGCGCGTACTGATTTTATCCATCGGAAAATCTTTCAAGACCACCACTTTGTTCTCTTTTAATTTCATACTCAAAGCTGATATCAAAGCCTTCTTACGTACCTTCTTGGGTATGCTGTAAGAGTAATCCCGGGGATGCGGACCAAAAACAGTTCCACCACTTCTCCAGATAGGTGATCTAGACGTTCCAGATCTGGCCCGGCCGGTTCCTTTTTGACGCCAGGGTTTTTTTCCGCCGCCGCTGACATCGCTTCTCGTTTTCGTTGAGGCAGTGCCGGAACGGCGCGAGGCCAATTGCATTTTCACTACATCGTATATGATAGCTTCATTGACTTCAGCGGCAAACACAGCGTCATTCAAATCAACCTCAGCTACTTTCTTCTTTTCAATATCAAAAACATCCACAACTGCCATGTCTATAACTCCAGATGTGACTTAAGCACTCTTTTTCTTTGCTTTTTTAATTAGTACAAAACCGTTTTGGCTGCCAGGAACCGAACCCTTTAACAAAAGTAAGTTTCTGTCTGAACGAACCTGCCATACCTCTAAATTCTGAATAGTTTTACGGGCATTGCCCATTTGACCAGGCAATTTGGTTCCTTTAAAAACACGCGATGGATCCGCACTGGCGCCAATGGAACCTGGTGCCCGATGGAACATGGACCCGTGTGTTGCCCTGCCACCGCCAAAGCCATGTCTTTTAATTACACCCTGAAATCCTTTTCCCTTCGACGTTCCGACAATATCAACATAATCGCCAATCTTGAATATATCAGCGGTAATTTCCTGTCCCACCTCGTATTTTTCAGATTGCATGGGAAATTCTTTCACAAAACGGAAGAATCCTTTATTGGCCTTATTAAAATGACCCTGCAGTGGCTTGGTAACATTTTTTTGTTTGATACGGCCATAACCAATCTGAATGGCATCGTAACCATCCTTCTCTTTTGTTTTTACCTGCAAAACAACGGATGGTTCAACCTCAATAGCGGTAACACCAACCGCAGCTCCGTCTTCGGCAAACACTTGAGCCATTCCCAATTTTTTTCCAATAATTCCATTACTCATCTGATATTCCAGTATTCCAACTTTTAAATAAATTAAGTCAATAATATTCGATTTGAAGAATGGCAATTACGTAATGCCATTTTCCAAAATTCTAAAAGCATGCCTACGCCTTTATTTCCACATCCACTCCGGCGGAAAGATCCAGTTTCATCAAAGCGTCCACTGTGGCTTGAGTAGGCCCAACAATATCAATCAATCTTTTATGTGTTCTTATTTCAAACTGCTCGCGAGATTTTTTGTCCACATGAGGTGAGCGATTTACACAATATTTATTGATTTCCGTAGGAATAGGGATAGGACCGGCAACACGTGCGCCTGTTTTCTTTGCGGTTTCCACTATTTCCTCTACAGAACGATCCAATAGTTTATAATCGTAAGCCTTGAGACGAATTCTAATCTTTTGCTCTTTCATTAATCAAATAACCTATTCCCTGTTTCTATTCAATAACCTTGCTTACGACTCCGGCGCCTACTGTTCTTCCACCCTCACGAATAGCGAATCTTAACTGCTGTTCCATAGCAATGGGCATAATTAGCTCAATGGTCATATTGACATTATCACCGGGCATGACCATTTCTACTCCTTCAGGAAGCGTGGCGATTCCCGTCACATCGGTTGTCCGGAAATAAAACTGAGGACGATAACCGGAGAAGAATGGCGTATGACGGCCGCCTTCTTCCTTGGTCAGAACGTAAACAGCCGCTTCAAATTTGGTATGAGGTGTAATGGAACCGGGTTTGGCCACAACCTGACCTCTTTCCACTTCTTCGCGTTTGATTCCACGAATCAACAAACCGACGTCATCACCGGCACGGCCTTCGTCAAGTGTTTTGCGGAACATTTCCACACCGGTAACAACCGTCTTGATTGTCGGTCTTATTCCGATGATTTCGACTTCCTCACCAACCTTTACAATGCCTCTGTCCACTCTACCCGTAACAACCGTGCCGCGTCCTGAAATAGTAAAAACATCACCAACAGGCATAAGGAAAGGTTTATCGGTATCGCGTTTGGGCTCGGGAATGTAATTATCCACAGCATCCATCAGTTCCTGAATGCTTTTCACATCGGGAGAATTAACATCTTCGGCTTCCAACGCTTTGAGCGCGGAACCGCGAATGATGGGAATGGTATCACCGGGGAATTCATACTGAGTTAAGAGTTCTCTCAGTTCCAATTCAACCAGATCCAGGAGTTCAGGATCGTCAACCAGATCAACCTTATTCAGATAAACGACAATATAAGGAACCTGTACCTGACGGGCAAGGAGAATATGTTCACGTGTTTGAGGCATAGGGCCATCGGAGGCGGCAACAACCAGTATCGTTCCGTCCATATGGGCGGCGCCGGAAATCATGTTTTTGATATAGTCGGCATGGCCGGGGCAGTCTACGTGAGCGTAATGTCTTTTAACCGTCTCGTATTCCACATGGCAAATATTGATGGTAACGCCGCGTTCTTTTTCTTCCGGAGCGTTATCAATCGAATCAAAAGCCCGGAATTCCGCCAAACCCTTCTTTGCCAGATATTTTGTGATTGCGGCCGTTAATGTGGTTTTACCATGATCCACGTGACCGATTGTTCCTATATTTAAATGCGGCTTAGTCCTTTCAAATTTTTTCTTTGCCATCTCACCTTTCCTCCTTAACTTTGAATGGTTTGTTTCCTTGTCGTTTAAATAGTCATTTAAAATTTATAATGGGCAAAAGCTTTATTTGCTTCAGCCATCTTATGCACAGCTTCTTTTTTCTTGATCGCTCCGCCTCGATTATTTGCGGCATCAATTAATTCACCTGCCAGTTTTTCACGCATGGCTTTTTCCGTGCGTTCCTGAGCGTTGGATATCAACCAGCGAATTGCCAGCGCAGTGCGTCTGGCCGGCACAACTTCTGTCGGCACTTGATAAGTTGAGCCGCCTACACGCCTTGATTTTACTTCAATGACCGGCTTTACGTTATTTAAAGCTTTTTCGAAAATTTCAACCGGCTGTTCTTTTAATCTCTTTTCGATAATATCAAAAGCCCCGTAAAGAATACTTTCCGCAACGCTTTTTTTACCTTGCTTCAATAAAGAATTAACAAATTTTGCTACCAGTTTATTATTAAACTTGGGATCGGGCAAAATATCTCTTTTTTCAACTTCCCGTCTTCTCGGCATTTAATTATCTCCGTTTAATTTAGCTTGGCTTTTTTGCACCGTACTTTGATCTGCCTTGTTTGCGGTCCTGTACTCCAACAGTATCAAGCGTACCTCTGATAACGTGATACCTTACACCAGGTAAATCCTTAACTCTGCCTCCGCGCACCAGAACAACGGAATGCTCCTGCAAATTGTGACCGATACCCGGAATGTAGGAAGTAACCTCATAACCGCTGGTGAGACGAACCCTGGCGACTTTCCGCAAAGCTGAATTCGGCTTTTTGGGTGTCGTCGTATAAACTCTGACACAGACACCGCGACGTTGCGGTGAACCCGCCAGCGCAGGCGTATTTGTTTTCTTTTCTACTTTGATCCGGCCTTTCCGAATCAACTGACTGATTGTCGGCATTTTCCTCCTAAAACAAATCGCTGCTCTTTAAAATACTATAGCAGCAGCGAACCGGTGGTACGTACCAGTTCAAATTTTATATGTCAAGCTTTTTCTCAATAAATTTTATTTATTCCGCATTGGCCTGGGCTTCTTCATCAGCCATCTTAATACCCAGCTTCCGGTACATCACCAAACCGGTGCCCGCCGTTATCAATCTGCCCATAATAACGTTTTCTTTAAGCCCTCTTAAATAATCGGTTTTACCTGAAAGAGCAGCTTCAGTAAGCACTTTGGTTGTTTCCTGGAACGAAGCAGCAGAAATAAAACTCTGGGTGCTGAGCGATGCTTTAGTAATACCCAATAGCATCGGCTCACCTATAGCAGGACGGCCACCTTGAGCTACAACCTTTTCGTTTTCTTCCTGAAAACGGTAACGCTCGATCTTTTCATCGGCAAGAAATGTCGTATCGCCCGGATCAATTACCTTGACTCTGCGGAGCATTTGACGAACAATGACTTCCATGTGCTTATCGTTGATCTTGACTCCCTGTAAACGGTAGACTTCCTGCACTTCATCAACCAGGTATCTGGCCAGTTCTTTTTCGCCCTTTATGGATAGAAGATCATGAGGATTATTTACGCCGGACATCAAGGCATCGCCCGGTATAACCTGGTCGCCTTCCTGAACGCTGATATGCTTGCCTTTGGCAATAAGGTATTCCTTTTCTTCTCCAACCTCCGGAGTTATAATTATCTTACGCTTACCCTTGGCATCTTTGCCGTAGGAAACAACACCGCTGATTTCGCTGATAACAGCAAAATCTTTGGGTTTGCGAGCTTCAAAAAGTTCGGCTACGCGAGGCAAGCCACCTGTAATATCTTTTGTTTTTGTTGTTTCGCGTGGAATTTTCGCAATAATATCTCCGGCCTTGACCTCGTCTCCTTCAGAAACAACCAGATTTACGCCTACAGACAAGAGATAACGGGCCACAGCATTCGAATCTGGCAATTTAGCAGTTTTACCTTTGCTGTCCTTGATAGAAACACGCGGTCTTAAATCTCCACCTTTAAATTCGACAATGATTTTACGGGACAGACCGGTAACTTCATCAACCTGTTCCTGCATCGTTTTTCCTTCGGTAATATCATCAAATTTAATTGTTCCATCAATTTCAGCTAAAATCGGTATAGAGAAGGGATCCCATTCGGCAATTAACTGACCTTTTTTAATATAACTATCCTCATTCACTTTCAGATGGGCGCCATAAGACACCATATACTTGCCACGACTGCGTTTCTGTTCATCCAGAACATGAACCTCACCATGACGTTTCATCACAACCAGATCACCTTCTCTGGTTTTTACCGTATTTAAGTTAACAAACTTAATCACTCCATCATGATGAGCTTCCAGAGTGGAATGTTCATCAAATTTCGCCGTACCACCGATATGAAAAGTTCTCATGGTCAACTGCGTACCCGGTTCACCAATGGATTGAGCCGCAACGATACCAACAGCTTCACCAATATTAACCAGATGCCCATGAGCCAAATCGCGTCCATAGCACTTGGCACAAACGCCATGTTTGGAACGACAAGTTAAAACTGATCTAATGTTAACCTGTTCAATACCGGCATGGTCGATCTTTTCAACAAGGGCCTCATCTATATCTTCATTGGCTTTAACAATGACCTCACCGGTAAATGGGTCTTTAATTTCCTGCAAGGCAACCCTACCCAGAACACGCTCTCCGGCGGTTTCAATAATTTCACCGCCTTCCATAAGTGCAGAGACATACACGCCATCAACTGTCTCGCAATCATGCTCCGTAATGATGCAGTCCTGCGCCACATCCACCAATCTTCTTGTCAGATAACCGGAATTGGCTGTTTTCAACGCCGTATCGGCCAAGCCTTTACGCGCGCCGTGAGTTGAGATAAAATACTGAAGAACGGTAAGCCCTTCGCGGAAATTAGCTGTAATCGGCGTCTCGATAATTTCACCTGACGGCTTAGCCATCAAACCGCGCATACCGGCCAATTGCCTGAGTTGCTGCCCCGAACCGCGGGCGCCTGAATCGGCCATCATGTAAATCGGATTGAAACTTTCAATTCTGCGCTTTTTCCCATCAGAAGAGGAAACTTCTTCAGTGCTGATGTCCTTCATCATCTCGGAAGCTATTTTTTCTGTAGCCTGCGCCCAGATGTCCACGACTTTATTATAACGCTCACCATCGGTAATCAAACCGTCCATATACTGTTTTTGGATTTTCAAAACATCTTTATCGGCCTGAGAAACAATGCGTTTTTTGTTTTCAGGAATAATCATATTGCTAATAGCAAAAGAAATCCCGGAAACAGTGGCATATTTAAAGCCCATATCCTTAAGTTTATCGGCTAAAATAATAGTTGCTTTGTCTCCACACAAACGATAACAATGATCAATTAAATTGGTCAGTTCCTTTTTATTCATCAACTTATTGATCATATCAAAATTAATTTGTTCGGGAACTATTTCTGAAAGAATAATTCTTCCCGCTGTTGTTTCTTTTATTTCCGAATTAATGCGCACTTTAATACGTGCATGTAAATCAATCATGCCAGCATCAATAGCCGAGCGCACTTCATCCGGACCAGCAAAAAGCATTCCTTCACCCTTAGCTTCTGTCTTCACTCGTGTCAGATAATAAATACCCAAAACGATATCCTGACTGGGAATGATTATCGGACTTCCGTTTGCCGGAGAAAGAATATTGTTGGTAGACATCATGAGGACACGAGCTTCCGTCTGCGCCTCAATGGACAACGGAATGTGAACAGCCATTTGATCTCCATCAAAGTCCGCGTTAAAAGCCGTACACACCAGAGGATGGAGCTGTATAGCTTTCCCTTCAATTAACACCGGTTCAAAAGCTTGTATGCCCAAACGATGCAGGGTTGGCGCGCGGTTTAGAATAACCGGATATTCGCGCACCACTTCATCCAACGCATCCCAAACTTCGGCTGTTTCCTTTTCCACCATTTTCTTGGCGCTTTTTACGGTAGTTACATATCCTTTTTCCAGCAGGCGATTGTAGATAAAAGGTTTAAAAAGTTCGATCGCCATTTTCTTGGGCAAACCGCACTGATGCAGCCTTAAATCAGGCCCGACTGTAACAACTGATCGTCCGGAATAGTCAACTCTTTTCCCCAGTAAATTCTGGCGAAAACGACCCTGTTTACCTTTGAGCATATCGGATAAGGACCGCAGAGGCCTTTTATTGGTTCCAGTAATAGCCCTGCCACGACGGCCATTATCAAAAAGAACATCTACTGCTTCCTGCAACATGCGTTTTTCATTGCGGATAATTATTTCCGGCGCATTTAATTCCTGTAAACGTTTCAAACGATTATTTCTGTTGATAACACGCCGGTATAAATCGTTCAGGTCAGATGTGGCAAAACGTCCTCCATCCAGAGGAACCAGTGGCCGCAAGTCAGGTGGAATAACGGGAAGTACCGTTAAGATCATCCATTCCGGCTTATTTCTGGATTTACGCAATGCTTCCACGACCTTCAACCTTTTAACAAGTTTCTTTTTCTTGGTATCGGAAACGGCGCCGACAATTTCCGTGCGCAGTTCTTCGTAGAGCTTTTCTAAATCAATTTCTTCCAATAACTGTCTGATTGCTTCAGCGCCAATTCCCGCAACGAAGCTATCATTACCATATTGTTCTCTTGCTTCATCGTATTCTTCATCCGTAAGCAGATCTCTTTTCTTTAAGGGAGTGCTTTTAGGATCAAGGACGATCCATGATTCAAAATAAAGAACTTTTTCCAGTTCCTTTAATGACAAGTCTACAGCATTGCCAATACGGCTCGGAAGGCTCTTCAGAAACCAGATATGAGACACTGGGGTCGCTAAAGTAATATGTCCCATTCTTTCCCGGCGAACCTTGGATTGAATAACTTCTACACCGCACTTTTCGCAAACTACCCCACGGTGTTTCATTCTCTTGTAACGTCCGCAAAGACATTCATAATCCTTCACCGGACCAAAAATCTTTGCACAAAAAAGTCCATCTTTTTCCGGTTTAAATGTCCGGTAATTGATCGTTTCCGGTTTCTTTACTTCGCCACGTGACCAGGAAAGAATTTTCTCCGGTGAAGCAATGGAAATTTTCATTGCATTAAATTTTACTTGATTCTTCGGTTTTTCAAAATAACTGAAAACATCTTCCACGGATTTTCTCCTGTACGATTAAAGCTTAAGTGAAATTTTTGAGTTACTTATATTCAATTGTCTCCCGCGGGCCGCCAACTTCAGCTTTTCAGCTCAAGTTGTCAGCTTCCTCAATTAATTCCACGTCTAATCCAAGTCCCTGGAGTTCTTTAACAAGCACGTTAAAGGATTCCGGCAGACCCGACTCAAATGTATGTTCGCCCTTTACAATAGATTCGTAAATTCTGGTTCTCCCCGCCACATCATCGGATTTGACTGTGAGAAATTCCTGCAATGCGTAAGCCGCTCCATAAGCTTCCATAGCCCATACTTCCATTTCTCCCAACCTCTGACCACCGAATTGAGCCTTGCCACCTAACGGCTGCTGTGTCACTAGTGAATAGGGGCCTATGGAACGCGCATGAATTTTATTATCAACCAAGTGGTGCAACTTCATCATGTAAATAATGCCCACTGTAACTTCCTGATCAAAGGGTTCGCCTGTTCTGCCGTCAAAAAGAACGGATTGACCTGTCTGGGGCAAATCAGCCCTTTTTAACATTTCTCTAATTTGCTCTTCAGGACAACCATCAAAAACAGGACTGGCTACAAGCATTCCTTTCTTTAAACGTCCCATAAATCTTCTGATGTCTTCAGCGGAAGCCTGATCAATAAACTTATCAAAATCCGGAGAGGAATAAGTTTTTTTCAATTCGCTTTTAATATTATTTAAATTTGAGTGCTTTTCCCAAAGTTCGTTTAAGCTCTCCCCTATTGATCTTGCCGCCCAACCCAGATGAGTTTCCAGAATTTGTCCAACATTCATTCTCGAAGGAACACCCAAGGGATTCAATACAATATCCACAGTAGATCCATCAGCAAAACATGGCATATCTTCTTCCGGTAAAATACGCGATAAAACGCCTTTGTTCCCGTGACGGCCTGCCATCTTATCGCCTACGGAAAGTTTTCTTTTAATAGCGATATAAACCTTGACCATTTTAATAACACCCGGAGGAAGCTCATCGCTGGCTTTGATCTTTTCTAATTGCTCTTCAAAATGAGCATTGACAAAATCAATTTTTCTCTCCAAGGACGCAATCAGGTTATTTATCTTTTCTTCTGTGCTGTCATTTTCAGCAATGGTAATTTCTTTCCAGCAGGAGAAAGGCAAATCATTCCAAATCTCTTTTGTGATTTTATCGCCTTTCTTTAAAATTGTTTTCTTTTTAGCATCCACTATTTTGGTGGCTGCCGTTTTTCCAATAATAATTTTTGTAATATCTTTCTTAATTGTTTCAGTCAGGATACGGATTTCGTCATCTCTGTCTTGAGTTATTTGTTCAATAGCTTCACTTTCGATGGCTTGCGAACGCACATCGCTTTCGGCGCCTTTTCTCGTAAAGATTTTAGCGTCAATTACTGTACCTTCAACGCCGGGAGGAACGCGCAATGATGTATCTCGCACATCGCTGGCCTTTTCTCCGAATATCGCCCGCAAGAGCTTTTCCTCGGCAGATAACTGAGTTTCACCTTTAGGGGTTATCTTCCCGACAAGAACATCTCCAGGCTTCACTGAAACGCCAATGCAAATAATGCCGCTTTCATCTAAATTTCTCAGGACTTCTTCACCGACGTTGGGAATATCACGTGTAATTTCTTCTTTGCCCAATTTAGTATCACGGGACATTGTTTCAAATTCTTCGATATGAATTGATGTAAAAATATCTTCTTTGACTATTCTTTCGCTGACCAGAATGGAATCTTCGTAGTCATAGCCGCCCCATGACATGAAGGCAACCATAACATTTCTGCCCAGAGCTAATTCACCGTTATCAATTGCCGGGCCATCAGCCAATATATCTTTTTTGTGAATGCGTTGACTGGCATTAACTATCGGTTTTTGATTAAAGCAAGTATCCTGATTAGATCTCTGGTATTTGGCTAAATTATAAATATCAACACCGCTGTCTATCCCGTCTTCTTCTATACGGTCCGCACGGACAATAATTCGAGAAGCATCAACACTTTCCACAACGCCGGATCTTCTGGCTGCAACAACAGCGCCGGAATCACGGGCAACAATAGATTCTACACCTGTACCCACTACAGGAACTTCCGGCCTCATTAACGGAACCGATTGCCTCTGCATATTTGATCCCATAAGAGCACGATTAGCATCATCATGTTCCAGAAATGGGATTAATGCCGCGGCGATACTGACAAGTTGGGTAGGCGAAACATCCATCATTTTAATTTCTTCCGGCACGACAGAAATATAACTGCCGCCTTTTCTAACTGATATCAACTCTTCAACAAATTTGTCCTGCTTATTCAAAGGACGGTCTGCTGAAGCAATAATTTTATTTTCTTCTTCAATTGCTGTTACAAAACGGACATCATCAGAAACGCGGCCGTTTTCTACCATCCTATAGGGTGTTTCAATAAAACCAAATTCGTTAACCCTCGCATAAGTGCTCAGAGATACGATCAAACCGATATTAGGTCCTTCCGGTGTTTCTATCGGACAAATACGACCGTAATGGGTAGGATGAACATCTCTGACTTCGAATCCTGCTCTTTCCCTGGTCAAACCACCAGGCCCTAATGCTGACAGACGTCTTTTGTGCGTAATTTCAGAAAGAGGATTGGTCTGATCCATAAACTGAGAAAGCTGGCTGGAATTAAAGAATTCATTAACAACAGCGGAAACGGGCTTAGCGTTAATCAGGTCGTGCGGCATCATTGTTTCGATATCCTGCAGGCTCATTTTTTCCTTGATAGCCCGCTCCATACGCACTAAACCAATGCGGTACTGATTTTCAATAAGTTCGCCGACCGACCTCACTCTGCGGTTCCCTAAATGATCAATATCATCAACATTACAATCTCCAACACCATTCTTCAGGTCAATCAAATATTTAACCGCGGATAAAATATCTTCATTACGCAATACCGTAATATCAGTCGGCACATTCATGTGTAATTTGTAATTCATTTTGGCGCGACCGACATTTGACAAGTCATAAGTTGCCGGTTCAAAGAAAAGGCTTTTGAAAAATTTATCTCCCGTTTCCGGAGTGGGGGGATTGCTCGGACGCAAACGGCGATATATTTCCATTATTGCATCTTCTGCGGTATCAATTTTATCCAGCAATAGGGTATCTCTGATGGAAGCATTATCCATATCTTCGTCAATATGGATAATCTTTAATTCCTTGACATCCTTTTCCCTGATTATCTCCAGGCAATTTATAGGTAATTCCTCGTTGCAACGGAAGATAATTTCATTTGTTTTCGGATCACGAATATCCTGAGAAGGAATTTTACCGGCCAGTTCACTCTCGTTAATCGCAACACGCTTGATGCCCACATCAACTATTCTCTTCAAAAGAGGCTTTGTAAGCTTGCGGCCTTTTTTAACAATTATCTCAGCGTTTTTGGGATCTTTTATGTCTTCGGGCGCTTTTTGACCGACAAGAGAATCGTCAACGGTAAAATAAACTTTTTTATTTTCAATTATAACTGTATTGACGCTGTAAAAATAATTTAAAATAAATTCTGTCGATTTACCCAGCGCTTTCAACAGGATAGTTACAGGCATTTTTCTGCGGCGGTCAATTCTTACATATAGGATGTCTTTGGAATCAAACTCTAAATCCAGCCAGGAACCCCTGATAGGAATAATTCGCGCTGAATATATCAACTTGCCGCTGGCGACAATTTTACCTTTGTCGTGATCAAAAAAGATACCCGGCGAACGATGCAACTGGTTAACAATAACCCTTTCCGTCCCGTTAATGATAAATGTGCCATTTTCAGTCATCAGCGGAATTTCACCGAAGTAAACTTCCTGCTCTTTAATATCGCGGATCTGCTTTGTTTCAGCTGTTTCGCGGTTACTTTTGCCGTCAGCCGGACGGTCAACTTCAAAAACAACCAGCCTGACCACAATTTTCAAAGGAGCAGCATAGGTCATCCCTTTTTGAATACATTCCTTCACGTCATACCGGATATCACCAAGCTTATAACTTACAAATTCCAGAGAACACTTTCCGCTGAAATCTGAAATGGGAAAGACACTTTTAAAAGCGCCTTGCAAACCAAGATTGGCCCGCCTTGCCGGCGCTATTTCCTTTTGAAGAAATTTTTCATAAGATTGTGTCTGAATATCAATTAAGTTGGGAATATCCAGTATCTTTTTTACCTGACCAAAATATTTTCTAAAGTCACCCATAGCATCCTTAAATAAAATTATATGTTGAAGATTGCGTTATTTAACCTCAACGGTCCCGCCAACTTCTTCGATTTTCTTCTTGATATCCGCGGCTTCATCTTTGGAAACACCTTCTTTTATAGGCTTAGGCACGCCCTCCACCAAATCCTTTGCTTCTTTAAGTCCAAGGCTGGTAATAGCGCGAACAACTTTAATTACCTGAATCTTTTCCGCGCCGAAACCTGTGAGAATTACATCAAATTCGGTTTTTTCTTCAACCGGAGCCGCAGCGGCAGCGCCAGGACCGGCAACAGCAGCCATCATGGGAGCGGCCGCGGATACGCCGAACTTTTCTTCTAATTCTTTTACCAGAGCAGAAAGCTCTAATACAGTCATTTCTTCAATAAATTTGACTACATCATCTTTAGTAATTTTATCTGACATTTTTCTATCCCTTTCTGTATGTTTTATGAGTTTAAAGTTTGTTTCTTATCACAATAGGCATTGAGCACTTGCACAAAGCTTCTCGGAACGCCACTTAAAACGGTCACGAACGATGTCGGTACCGCCGCCATTACCGAAACTAATTTGCCCAAAAGAACCTCTTTGCTGGGTAATTCCGCCAAAACTGTAATATCACTCTTCGTTAAAAGCTTTTTATCCAGCACGCCAACCTTGATTTCCAATTCCGGATTTTTCTTAGCAAAATCAACCAGAATCTTAGCCGGCGCCACAGGGTCTTTATAGCTCAGAACAACCGCAACAGGCCATTTGAAATGATCAGCAAGAATGCTAAAATCTGTGCTATCTGAAGCAATTCTCAAAAGAGTGTTTTTTACAACCTTCCATTCAGCATTGGACTTGCGCAGCTCATTTCTCAAGGTTTCCATTTTTTCGACGTTCATCCCGCTAAAGCTGGTCAGAACACCCAGGTTTGCTTCTTTGAGTTTCTTTTGCAGTTCGGATACAATTTGCTCTTTAGTTCTCCGATCCAATCTATCAGCCTCCTTTCAAAGTTATTTTATTTCTTGAGGCCAGAGATTCTAGCCACATACAGAACAAAAAAACGGTAACCTTGCCCAATTCCGATTCCCGTTTTATAAAAATTGCTTACCTTCATAAAAAACAAAGTAACTATTTTCATTTTACGAGTCTCGGCAGGCCGTATTACGTTTAAACTTCTGTACCTGCTGTCTTCGACCTCATTTTATTTCAAAAAAACTCTCAATATTTTTTCATTAAGCAGCTTTAATATCGAGAGGGTCAATTCTCACGCCCACACCCATTGTGCTTGAAAGAGAAATACTTTTAATATAAATGCCTTTACTTGATGCCGGCTTTAACTTAATAATTGTTTCCAACAAAGCGCTGACATTTTCTCTCAATTTTTCGGCGCCGAAAGATACTTTTCCCACGGGAGAGTGAACGATACCCGCTTTTTCAACGCGAAATTCAACTTTGCCCGCTTTTAGTTCATTTACTGCTTTGGCCACTTCAAAAGTTACCGTTCCTACCTTGGGATTGGGCATTAAACCGCGTGGTCCTAAAATTTTACCAATCTTTCCCACGGAACCCATCATATCCGGGGTGGCGATAACACGATCAAACTCCATCCAGCCGCCTTTAATCTTTTCAATAATTTCGTCATTACCGACTAAATCCGCACCGGCTTCCAGAGCTTCTTTTTCCTTGTCCCCTTTAGCAAATACTAAAATCCGTACTGTTTTCCCCAAGCCATGGGGCAAAACTACACTGCCCCGCACCATCTGATCGGCATGAGCAGGATTAACGCCTAAGCGAATGGCCGCATCCACAGTTTCATCAAATTTTGTTCCGGCCGTTGATGTAACAATTTCCGCAGCCTCTTGAAGTGAATATCGTTTGCCCGGTTCAATCTTAGCTTTCGCCGCCAATATACGTTTGCCTTTTTTTAACATGATAAAACCTCGTAATTATTAACCTGTGATTTCAATTCCCATTGACCTTGCCGTACCGGCAATTATCTTTATAGCGCCTTCAATATTTACAGCATTTAAATCTTTATACTTTAATTCAGCTATTTCTTTCACCTGCCCGGCCGTAACTGTTCCAACTTTTTCCCTCTTCGGATCGCTGGCTCCTTTGGCAATTTTAGCCGCTTGTTTAAGCAACACGGATACCGGGGGTGTTTTTGTTATAAATGTAAACGATCTGTCGGCATAAACGGTAATCACCACAGGAATAATCATTCCTTCCTGATTTTGCGTCATAGCGTTATAAGCTTTGCAGAATTCCATAATATTTACGCCGTGCTGTCCCAACGCCGGACCAATAGGAGGCGAAGGAGTTGCCTTACCCGCTTTTATTTGTAATTTAATGTTTGCAATAATTTTTTTTGCCATGTTGAATCACCCTGATCTAAATATTTTTAAAGCTTATCTGTTCCGCCAATAAACACATTAACCCTGAGTTACCTGAATAAAATCCAATTCCACCGGTGTCGGCCGGCCAAAAATACTTACGATAACTCTTAATTTACTTTTTTCCGGTTTTAATTCGTCAATAATTCCATCAAAATTAGTAAAAGGCCCGTCAATAATTCTTACATGATCACCTACATCGAATTTGAACTTAGGCTTTGGTTTTAAAGTTCCTTCATCAATCCTGAATTTTAAATTTTCCACATCTTTATCAGGTATGGGCGAAGGTTTATCTTTGCTGCCGATGAAACCGGTAACTTTGGGAGTATCTTTTACAACGTGCCAAGCCTCATCATTCATTTCCATTCTGACAAGAATATACCCCGGGAAAAACTTACGTTTGGAATTTTTCTTTTCCCCTGAAATTAATTCCACAACATCTTCCTCGGGAATAAGAATGTCAGAAAAATAAGCCTGAGTGCCCGTTATCTCAATTCTTTCCTGAAGACTTATTTTTACCTTATTCTCATATCCGGAATAAGTATGAACAACGTACCATTTAAAAGCCATTTTTCTAACCTAATATAAGTTTAACCGCTTTGGCGAGGACAAAATCAAAAATGCCCAGAATAACTGAAAGAACGAAAACTAAAATTATTACAACTGCCGTAGAAGCCATCGTTTGTTTCGGAGTCGGCCACGTAACTTTCTTTAACTCAATCTTAGCTTCTTTGATAAACTGAGTTATCTTTTGAATCGCTTCTTTTATTTTTTCCATATTTCAAAATCCTTAAATAAAGAAAAAATGGCAGGCCAGGAGGGACTTGAACCCCCAGCATCCGGATTTGGAGTCCGGCGCTCTATCCATTAGAGCTACTGGCCTATACCAAATTTACTACTTGGTTTCCCTGTGCAGTTTATGCCCTCGGCAAAACTTGCAATATTTTTTCATTTCCAGACGGTTTTGCATGGTCCGCTTATTTTTTGTCGTTGTATAATTTCTTTGCTTGCATTCCGTACAAGCCAAAATAATATTATTTCGCATAATTCTCCTTAACTGGAGCCCACGACCAGGATTGAACTGGTGACCTCATCCTTACCAAGGATGTGCTCTACCAACTGAGCTACGTGGGCGCAATCTTTAATAAACTTTTGCCCTTATTCTATGAAATATCTGGAGCGGGAAACGGGATTCGAACCCGCGACCCTCAGCTTGGAAGGCTGACGCTCTAGCCACTGAGCTACTCCCGCTTATTTTAATTTCAAATAATCCCTGGTGGAGGGGGGAGGATTCGAACCTCCGTAGGCTCCGCCGGCAGATTTACAGTCTGCTCCCTTTGTCCACTCGGGAACCCCTCCAGTATATAAATCAAGACAAACTGGAGCTGGCGATGGGACTCGAACCCGCAACCTGCTGATTACAAATCAGCTGCTCTACCGATTGAGCTACGCCAGCAAATCCCACCTAAATATCTTTTTATATCAACAATTTACGCTTTAAAATGCAAAAACGCACACAACTACACCCTTAAGCGAATTGTGGAATCTAATTTTTATAGATGTTTTTGTCAAGTAAATTTTTTAAAAATCTTATAGATAAGCTTTAATCCTGAGAGAGAGCTTGAATAGACATAAACTTTCTTATATTTTTTTATGAAATGTACTTTTCGGACAACATAACGCCAACATTAAATAAATTCTAAGAGACTTAGCTGAAATGACTTAATGGGCAATATTCTTCGAATTGTTTAGTTATTTTATATTAATGTGAAAATTTTTTACCAAGCCTAAAAAATATTTTGACAATAATTATTTTTTGCATTAGTATTCATCATTATTTTAACGAAGGCTGTAAAAACGATGTCGGACATAGCGAAAAATCAGAAATGTGCAATCAATATCCTGCCTCTGCTTCTGGGAATCGCTCTGTTGCGCCTTTTACTTTTAATAAAGGCCGCCTGCCCATCGTTTTTAGGTCATCACTAGCATTATAAAATAACTGATTACCTAAAAGGCCGTGGGTGAAAAACCCATGGCCTTTTTTATTATAAATTTAAGAGGTACAAGTCCCGATATCTTTGGCTACGGGATCAATTCAACCGCAAGATATTGTTGCACTATGCTTGCAATATCCGGGTTTCATTAAAGGAGATGAATATATGAAGAAAGATAAAAATCGCGTTTATATTTTCGATACGTCTTTGAGAGATGGCGAGCAATCACCCGGCTGCAGTATGAACACTGAAGAGAAATTGATTCTTGCCCGGCAACTCGAAAGGCTTGGCGTTGATATAATCGAGGCGGGATTCCCCATCGCTTCCGAGGGAGATTTTGACGCGGTGCGGCAAATCGCCAAAGAGATCAAGAAATCTCAGGTTGCTGCTCTGGCCCGGGCCAGCAAGCTTGACATTGATCGCGCCTGGCAGGCAATAAAAGACTCGGCTCATCCCCGCATCCATACTTTTATTTCTTCTTCTGATATTCATTTAAAGTATCAGCTCAAAAAGAGCCGTGAGCAGGTGCTGGGCGAAGCCATCGCCGCTGTCAAGCTGGCTCGATGTTACACAGAAAACGTCGAATTCTCACCGATGGATGCCACCCGTTCTGATAAAGACTATCTTGTACAAATGGTGTCGGCGGTTATTGATGCCGGTGCCTGTACCGTCAATATTCCCGATACGGTCGGATATGCCACTCCCGAAGAATTCGGCAACTTGATTGCTTACCTGTTTGCCAAAGTTAAAAATATGGGTGACACGGTTATAGCCACTCATTGCCACAATGATTTAGGTCTGGCTGTTGCCAATTCACTGGCAGGAATAAAGAATGGCGCGCGCCAGGTGGAATGCACAATCAACGGCATCGGTGAGCGGGCCGGCAACACGGCAATGGAAGAAGTTGTCATGGCGCTGCAAACACGCAAAGACCTTTACGGTCTTCACACAAAAATCAATACCGATCAGATATACAAAACATCGCGCTTGTTGACACAAATTACCGGAATATCGGTACAGCCCAACAAAGCCATCGTGGGAGCAAATGCTTTCGCGCATGAATCCGGCATTCATCAAGACGGTTTGATTAAAGAAAAAATAACTTACGAAATCATGACCCCACAGTCCGTAGGCATAAGCGACACACATATCGTGTTGGGTAAACACTCCGGCCGTAACGCTATTTCGCACCATCTAAAAAGAATGGGCTACGTCCTGAATGATGAACAACTGGGCAAGGTCGCGGCAAGAGTAAAGGAACTGGCAGACGTCAAGAAAGATATTTATGACGAAGATATAGAAGCGATTCTCGCCGAAGAAATCTACCGGGGCGAAGATAAATACAATCTGATTTACCTGAATGTGGTCAGCGGCAATGTTGCCATTCCCACTGCAACTATGGAAATGCAGGTAGGTAAAGACGTTGTACGGGAAGCCGGATTCGGCAACGGTCCGGTGGATGCCACTTTTGCGGCGATCCGTAACATCACCAAGACAAATTATCCGCTGATGAAATATATCGTCAACGCTATAACCGGAGGATCGGACGCGCAGGGTGAAGTTACCGTCCAGCTCAAATACAACGGACATTCGGTTGTGGGACGCGGCGCGCATCCGGATGTTATTGTCGCTTCCGCCAAGGCCTATATAAACGCGTTAAATCGTCTGGAATTTTTAAAGGAAAGCGGTAAAAAGGTTAGAGTTGAATAAACATTTAAAAAAGTATAAAGATAAATTTATATACCATTTTGTTTGGAATCTACCGTCTGATAGGCGTCAATTCCCGGCAAGGATGTTTATTATTGCGCACCTTTCAGTTGCGCATCCGGCAGTTGTGCATCCGGCAGTTGCGCATCCGGTCAAAGGATAACGAGCGGCAAGGATGAGGCTTGGGCAGGCGTATTACCAATATGTTGAGGAAGCCGACGACCCTGCCAACAAAGTTAGCCAAAGAAAGCAATTTGGTATTATTTTTCACAAGGAGCATAAATCGTGGGCAACACTATTACAGAAAAAATTTTAATGGCTCATACCGGACTAAAAAAAATCGTTGCTGGCCAGTTGATCAACGCCCGAGTGGATATTGCTTTAGGCAACGATGTCACAGCGCCTATAGCCATTAATGAATTCAAAAAAGCAGGCGGGAAAAAAGTCTTTAACAGAGACAAAGTTGCTTTAGTTTTAGACCACTTTACACCTAACAAAGACATTAATTCCGCTCAACAATGCAAGGCTGTGCGCGAATTCGCCAAAACACAGAGGATAACTCATTTTTATGAAGGCGGTCAAGTGGGCATTGAACACGCTTTATTGCCTGAGCAAGGCATTGTCCTGCCCGGAGATTTGGTCATTGGCGCAGACAGTCATACCTGCACTTACGGGGCATTGGGCGCGTTTGCCACCGGAGTGGGCAGCACCGACCTGGCTGCAGCCATGCTCACCGGTGAATTATGGCTTAAAGTGCCATCATCTATAAAATTTATAATTTTTGGTTCCTTGCAAAAATGGGTTTCGGGCAAGGATTTGATTTTACATATAATAGGCCGCATTGGTGTTGACGGAGCTCTTTATAAGGCAATGGAATTTACCGGAGAAACAATCGGCAAATTACCAATGGCCGGCAGACTTTCGATGGCCAACATGGCCATCGAAGCAGGAGCAAAAAACGGTATTTTTGCTCCTGATAAAATTACCAGAGAATATATCAAAAAAAGAGCAAAACGCGATTATAAATTTTATTCTTCCGATACGGATGCCGTCTATACCGACACCATTGAAATCGACGCCGGGAAAATTGAGCCGCAGGTGGCTTTTCCCCATTTGCCTTCTAATGTTAAAGGAATAAGCAAAGCGGGCAAGGTTAAAATCGACCAGGCGCTCATTGGCTCCTGCACCAATGGCCGGATTGAAGATTTGAGAGTCGCCGCACAGATTTTGAAAAACCGTAGGGCAGCTTCCAATGTAAGGTTGATTATTGTTCCGGCAACCCCGGAAATTTACAAACAGGCTTTAAAGGAAGGACTTATTGAAATTTTCCTGAAAGCCGCTGCAGTAATCAGCCCGCCTTCCTGTGGCGCATGTCTGGGCGGACACATGGGAATTCTAGCAGAAGGAGAAAGAGCTGTCGCTACTACAAATCGTAACTTCGTTGGCCGTATGGGACATCCCAAAAGTGAAGTCTACCTTGCAAACCCTGCAGTCGCGGCAGCTTCAGCTGTATTAGGAAGAATCGCATCCCCTGAGGAACTGTAAAACCATGGGCATGATGCCTTGGGCTTTGCGGGATAGATAAACTTACCTATTCCAATGCGTTTCGTTTTTGGAATTGGCGTTTCATTAATAAAGGAAAAAGGATTTCTTGCAATGATATTCAAAGGAAAAGTTTTGAAATTTGGAGATAATATAGATACCGACGCGATTATTCCCGCGCGCTATTTAACGACATCGGACCCGCGAGAGCTTGCCGCTCACTGCATGGAAGATGCTGATCCGGATTTTATTACCAGAATGAAGACGGGTGATATTATTCTGGGAGGAGAAAATTTCGGCTGCGGCTCTTCGCGCGAACATGCGCCTATCGCGATTAAAGCGGCTGGCGTTTCCTGCGTCATAGCTAAAAGTTTCGCCCGCATTTTTTATCGCAACGCTTTTAACACGGGACTACCTATTTTTGAATCCAAAGAACTTGGAGACGCGATTAGCGAAGGGGAAAAAGTAACTGTGAACAGCGCTAAGGGAACTATTACCATAACCAACTCAAACAAAATTTTTATAATTAATCCCATTCCGCCTTTTATGGAAAAACTCATTGCCGATGGTGGTTTGATGAAGCATATTGCCAAAAAAAGAGGAAAGAATGAAACAAGGTGATTTTAAAATAGCCGTATTTGCCGGTGATGGCATAGGGCCGGAAATAATGAAAGAAGCTTTAAAGATTTTAAAGATTATTTCTGACAAGAAAAATATTGACCTGCAACTTACCGAAGGACTTGTCGGAGGATGCGCCTATGATCATTTTAAAGTACCCCTACCGGATTCGAGCATGGAACTTGCTCTGCAAAGCGACGCGGTTTTACTGGGAGCCGTCGGCGGTCCCCGATGGGAATCGCTGGATTATAAAGTCAGACCTGAAAGAGCGCTTCTGGGCTTGCGAAGCGCATTGGGTATTTTTGCTAATTTGCGGCCGGTTGTTGCTTTCGACGAGCTTCTGGAAGCGTCACCGCTCAAGAAAAATATCGTGCAGAGAATTGATATTATGATTGTCCGCGAATTGACAGGTGATGTTTATTTTGGCAAGCCGCGCGGCGTAAAAAAGGGGAAAGACGGTAAACGCAGAGGTGTTAACACGATGGCTTACTCGGAAGATGAAATCCGTAGAATTGCCGTTCGCGCCTTTGAAATTGCCCGAACGCGTAAAAAGAATCTCCTTTCAGTAGACAAAGCTAATGTTCTCGAAACTTCCGAGCTATGGCGTGATGTGGTGACAGAGGTCGGCCATAATTATCCGGAAATTACCCTGAAGCACATGTATGTTGATAACTGCGCTATGCAGCTTATCCGTAATCCGGCTCAGTTTGACGTAATTGTTACATCCAATTTATTCGGAGATATATTAAGCGATGAAGCCGCTATGCTGACCGGTTCCATCGGCATGCTTCCGTCAGCCAGTCTGGGCGAAAAAACCGCTTTATATGAACCCATTCATGGTTCGGCCCCGGATATAGCCGGGAAAAATATTGCCAATCCGCTGGCCACAATTCTGTCGGTGGCCTTAATGCTGCGTTATTCTTTTTCCATGCCGCTGGAAGCCGGCTTGATCGAAAAAGCCGTCGCTGAAACATTAAAAGAAGGCTTTCGTACACAGGACATTCATCAGCAAAACAAAAAACTTGTCGGCACCGGAGAAATGGGCGACAATGTTGCAAGAAATCTGTGTAAACTCTTAAATTAGCGAGAGTCTTGCAAAAGCCGGCTAGAAGAAACTGCCGTGAGGATGAAAAAGATGGGATCTGCTGTTTTTCTTGAAAAGATATCAATTGATCCTCCCCTCGAAAAAATATATCAGCGGCTCGGCTACAAAAAAAGAACAACCGAAATCTCGGCAAAGCAGAAAGAAGAAACCGACCGTTTTATAAATGAAGCTTTTTCTTTTATTTCACTCAAGGGAGGGTTTCTGCGTCTCACCATTAATCATAACGATGGTGAGAAAATAATTCTGACCGGAAATTTGACCTTCTACAGTAAAAAACTATCAGCTTTTCTGCGCGGTTGCAAAGAAGCTGTTCTTATGGGCGCTACGGCAAGTAACGCCATCATGGAAGCAATCAAAGAGAAAACCCGTCAGGACAATTTAGCTGCCGCGGTCGTTTATGACGCCGCGGCCAGCGAGGTGACGGATGCTGCCATGGACTGGATTATGGATTATTTTAATCAGCTCATCCGCCGCGAAGGGAAAACTCTTTTACCAAAACGTTTTTCGGCTGGCTATGCTGACTTTAATCTGGAAAATCAGAAAGCAATTTATGAAATGCTTCAAATGGAGAAATTAGGTGTAAAGATCACTTCCAACTTCATTCTCCTTCCGGAAAAATCAGTCACCGCCATCAGCGGCATTCGCGGATAACACAAAAATAATTGCCACTCCATAAAAAGGAAAGAAACTATATGAAGCGTAAGATCATCAAAATCGACGAAGAAAAATGTACCGGCTGCGGTTTGTGCGTGCCGGAATGCCATGAGGAGGCCATAAAAATAATTGACGGCAAGGCCAAACTTATCAAAGATGCATTTTGCGATGGCCTTGGAGCATGTCTGGGAGAATGTCCCGAAGGAGCGCTTTCCATCGAAGAACGTGATGCCGAATCTTTTGATGAAACATTGGTCAAGGAAACTATTGAGAGCCGGAAGAAAGAAGAACCTCGTTCTCACAGCAGCCAATCAGCGCATCAGAATCTTCATGTTATAAATTCCGCGGGTTCCTGCCCCGGATCTGCTCAAGCCGTATTTAAAAGAGAACCGCAGTCCGCCGCAGACGCATTTTCGACAAAAACAAAACCGTCGGAACTCACACACTGGCCGATTCAAATGCACCTTATAAATCCGGCGGCTGATTTTTTTCATGGAAAAGATATGGTGCTTGCAGCTGATTGCACAGCCTTTGCGCTTGGTGATTTTCATGCAAGATTCCTGAAGGGGAAAATCCTGGCGATTGCCTGTCCGAAACTGGACGAAGGACAGGAAGAATATATAGAAAAAATCCGCCGGATGGCGGATGAGGTAGAAATAAATACACTGACCGTTATCATCATGCAGGTTCCCTGTTGCCGCGGCCTGATACAGATTGCCCAGGCAGGCCTTAATAAGGCAACAAGAAAAGTGCCGCTCAAAGTCGTGACCGTCGGCATCAAAGGAGAGATACTCTCGGAAGAATGGACTTAGCAAAGCATCTCTTTAATAATCAAATAAACTTTATTGTCTTTATTACACAAAACACTATATTTTTACTTTAAATAAAAAAACACACTTCTTGCTTTAAAAATGTTATAAGAACATTGTAAAAAATAAAAACTGCTTATTGGTATTATACGAAAATTCAACGATTTTATATCTATTCTCATTTCTCTTTACCGTTATAAAAAGCACAAAAGGATAAATATATGGGGGGAAACACCGCTTCGAAAATCAGCAATCAGCAATCTCTACGGGTGTTAATGATTGATGATTCGGAAAATGATGTGTTGCTTATAATCCGTGAACTTAAAAAAGGCGGATACAATCCGGTATATGAACGGGTAGAGACCGCCGTTGCGATGAAAATAGCCCTTAAAGATAAGCAGTGGGACATTATTCTTTGCGATTATAAAATGCCTAATTTTAACGCTTTCTCAGCCATTGCCATATTGAAGAAAGCAAATATCAATACCCCTCTTATTCTTATATCGGGAGCTATTGGTGAAGAAACAGCCGTTGAGTGTATGCGTTTGGGCGCCCAGGACTACATCATGAAAGCTAACTTTTCCCGTCTATGCCCGACCATAGACAGAGAATTAGAAGAGACAGAAGTTAGAAACAATAAAAAACGGGCGGAAGAAGCGCTGCATCATAGTGAGGAAAAACATCGAGCCATTCTGGAAAATATCGAGGAAGGCTATTACGAAATAGACCCTAAGGGTAATTTCATTTTTTTCAATGACTCAATGTGCCGAATCCTTGGATATACACAGGAAGAAATGATGGGCGGCAACAGTCGTCAGTTTACAGATAAAGAAAATGCAAGAAAACTTTTAAAAACATTTAATGAAGTCTATAAAACAGGGAAACCTGCCAAAGGATTTGATTGGCTGGTTACAAGAAAAGATGGAACTCAAAGATATATTGAAGCATCGGTGTCACTGCTAAAAGATTCATCAAATAAACCGGCAGGATTTAGAGGAATTGCACGTGACATGACTGAACGTAAACTCATGGAAGATAAGTTGCACCATGAGGAACAGCGTTTTAGGGCTTTGATAGAGCACTCCTCCGACATAATTGTTGTCGTTGATCTGACGGGCACCATCACTTACATAAATCCTGCCGTGGAGCATGTTCTGGGATTCAAGCCTGAAGAAAGAATCGGCCGCAAAGGATTTGAGTTTATTCATCCGGATGACCATAAATTTTTAGTTGATTCGTTCACTACTTTAATCTCGAATATAACCCCCCTTGTCGTAAGAGGTGAAATACATCTTCGTCATAAGAACGGAACCTACCGCACTTTGGAAGCTGTGGGAAGCAACCTGATAAGCAACAATGTAGTTCAAGGTATAGTTCTCAACTACCGTGACATCACCGAGAGCAAACGTACGGGAAAAACTTTGAAAGAGAAAGAGAATCGTTTGCGAGGCATTACTCAAAACTTGCCGGGAATTATTTTTCAATTCTATGCAAAAGACAACAACGAATTTGGAATGAGTTATGTCAGTGAACGCCTGACGGAATTTCTGGGAATAAAGGTAAAAGAAGAAGATCCGTTCCCCTTATTCCTTTCTCGTGTCCACGAGGAAGACAGGAGCAGATTTCTGACCTCAATTAAAACAGCGATGGAAACAGGAAATTCCTGGAATTTTGAAGGCCGGGTCGCCATACAATCCGGCGAAATAATCTGGTTCCAGGGGTTGGCCACACCGACGCGCCAAAAAGACAAAGTGATCTTTGACGGAATTTTGCTGGATATTACCGAGCGCAAACAGGCCGAAGAAAAATTTCATAAAATATTCATGACATCCCCGGACTGTATAGCAATTACACGTATGAAGGATGGACTCCTCATTGACGTAAACATGGGCTTTGAGGAGATTACAGGATGGAAAAGAAGCAATGCCATAGGACGAACCTCTTATGAAATAAATTTCTGGAGTAATACAACCGACAGAGATTTCATGGTCAACGAATTAAGGTCCGGCAGAGATATCCTGCATCATGAATTTGAATTCCGGCGAAGTGACGGCTCTGTGCGTGCCGGTATCTATTCTGCCCGATCTATAAGCATCGATGGCGAAACATGTCTTATTTTTATCCTGCAGGACATCACCGAGCACAAGCGAATGGATGCAGAACTTCAACACACCCTTGACAGTCTCAGAAAAGCCTTTGGCACGACCATTCAGGTCATGATATCCGCTATAGAAATGAGAGATCCCTATACGGCCGGTCACCAGAAAAGGTGTGCGGACATTGCCAGAGCCATTGCCACGGAGATGGGATTCATGCAGGAGAAAATTGATGGAATCCGCATGGCAGGCACTATCCATGACATCGGGAAATTATCCACACCTGCTGAGATATTGACCAAGCCTACAAAACTGACAAGAATAGAATTTTCACTGATTAAAGAACACTCCGTAAGTGGATACGAGATGTTGAAGGATATAGAATCCCCCTGGCCATTGGCAGAAATAATTTACCAGCATCACGAACGAATGAATGGCTCCGGTTATCCAAGAAAACTGAAAGGAGATGAGATTCTTATCGAGGCCCGCATCATGGCCGTGGCGGATGTTGTGGAGGCCATGTCTTCTCATCGTCCTTATCGTGCGGCGTTGGGTATTGAAGCAGCTCTTGAAGAGATCGAAAAAACAAAGGCAGTCTTTACGATAATGCCGTTGTCGATGCCTGCCTGAGTTTATTCCGGGAGAAGGGCTACAAACTTCCCTGAGATGAAAATTGCAAAATGGTTGGCATTACGGGCAGCAAAAGTGATTTAGCTCCTATTGATAATATCTTATCAAATCAAAATACTTACAAGAAGGGGATGAATTTGTTTTTGCCTGTTTGTTCTAAAAAAAATCACACTTCTTGGTTCAAAGGTGGTATAAAGGCGCCGTAAAATAACTATTTAAATTTCAGGGGGAATATTGTGGTTGATGCCAGCAGGATAAAAGGCCTTTTGGCGAAAAAAATTGTTGTTCTGGATGGTGCCATGGGCACGGAACTGCAAAAAATGGGAATGCCAGGCGGCGTTTGTCCGGAACAGTGGTGTCTCGATAATCCGCAAAATATCCGGGAATTGTACTTATCCTATCAAAAAGCGGGAGCGCAGATAGTCTATACTTGCACATTTGGCGCCAATCGTTTTAAATTAAATCAACACGGCATTAAAGAAAGTTCCTATCAAATCAACAATAAATTGGCGCGTCTGGCCAAACTCGCGGTTGGTAAAAAAACTCTGGTTGCCGGAGATATAGGCCCGACCGGTTTATTTATCGAACCGTTCGGTACACTGGCCTTTGAAGAAGCAGTGGATGCATTTAAAGAACAAGCGCGCGGTTTGATTGACGGCGGCTGCGATCTGATAGTTATCGAAACTATGATTGACATTCAGGAAGCTCGTGCTGCGCTGCTGGCGGTCAAAGAAATTAAAGATATTTTTACCATTGTTTCCATGACATATGAAAAAGACGGTCACACTCTTAACGGCACTGATCCGGTAACCACTCTTATCACTTTGCAGAGTCTTGGCGCAAATGCTGTAGGCTGTAATTGTTCAACCGGTCCTGAAAAAATGGTAGATTTCATCGCAGCCATGAAACCATACGCTACCGTGCCGCTGGTGGCAAAACCCAATGCCGGAGTTCCTCGCCTCGAAGGCGGGGAAACTATATTTGAAATGGATGCGAAAACGTTTGCGTCCTTCGGACGCAATCTTGCAAAAGCGGGAGCGAACATGCTGGGCGGATGCTGCGGAACAACACCCGTGCACATCCGGGAACTTGCCCGGGCAATCGCGGTTATCAAACCCAAATTGCCTGCAAAAAAATCAATCAGCGCTCTGAGTTCGGCGCGCGGATTTCTCCATTTCACCGAAAATCAACCTCTTTTCATAGTCGGCGAAAGAATCAACCCCACCGGTAAAAAATCCCTGCAACAGGAACTGACGGAAGGGAAAATGTCCATCATTCGCCAGATGGCTGCCGAGCAGGAAAATCAAGGCGCGAATTTGCTGGATATAAACATCGGCCAACCCGGTATAGATGAAGTTAAAACAATCAAAGAAGTAATTGGTCTTTTAACCACAACAAGCAAACTGCCGCTTGCTGTGGATTCTTCCAATATAAAAACAATTGAAGCCGCATTACGGATTTATCCGGGCCGAATGCTGATTAATTCCATTTCCGGCGAAAAAGAAAAGATAGCCAAACTTTTGCCCCTGGCCGCAAAATATGGAGCCATGTTCATTTTGCTGCCTCTGACTGGCGGCGAAGTACCGCAAACAGCGGAAAAGCGGCAGAAAATTATAAAAAATATTTTTCAGAAAGCGAAAATTTTCGGCTTTACCAAAGATGATTTTATTGTGGACTGCCTGGTTATGGCTGTGGCGTCCAACGCCAGTGCCGCACAGGAGACACTTAAAACTCTGCACTGGTGCGCGCACACTTTCAAAAGTAAAACGATCTTTGGACTCTCCAATGTGTCTTTCGGCATGCCAGGACGCCCATGGCTTAACGCGACTTTTCTGGCAATGGCACAATTCTGCGGATTAACAATGGCCATTGCAAATCCCGCAAGCCAGGAAATGATGAATATAAAAATAACGGGAGATGTTCTTCTTTCCAGAGACAAAGACGCATTGCGTTTTATTAAACATTTTTCCGCACAGATTAATGCTAATTCCGTAACTTCCGCGATAAAAACTATTACGCCGCAGGAAAAGATCGCTGAAGCGATAATGAATGGCGACAGAGAGAATATTTTGCCTTTAATAGAAAAAGCGCTTTCTACCGGCGTTTCAGCTCAGGATTTGGTTGATAAGAGTATGATCCCTTCCATCGTTCGCGTCGGCGATTTATACGAAAAGAAAATTTACTTTTTGCCACAGCTAATGTCCGCCGCAGAAGCAATGAAAAAGGCGCTTGCTTATCTGGAGCCGCATCTGAAGAAAGGATCTACCGGAAACAAGGGTAAAATAATACTGGCAACTGTGAAGGGTGATATTCACGATATCGGGAAAAACATTGTCGCTTTGCTTTTGAGAAATTATGGCTATTATGTTATTGATCTGGGCAAAGATGTCGCTGCGGAAACAATAATTGCGAAAGCAAAAGAGGAAAACTCAGATGTCATCGCCCTTTCCGCATTGATGACCACAACGATGGTAAATATGAAAGATGTGATAACACTGGCACGGGCAAACGGAATTCAAAAGCCATTTATGATTGGCGGCGCGGTAGTTACCGAAGCTTACGCAAAATCTATCGGGGCGTCTTTTGCCAGAGATGGCGTGGAAGCCGTTAAGGTAGTGGAAAGATTAATTAAAAAATAAAGCTTTTTCCCCATGAGATTTACAAAAACGGAAAATAAAAAATATTCAATAATATCCGCCGCGTGCTTGTCTCTGACGATTCATTTTATTGTTGGAGCGCTTCTAGTGTTTAGTTTATCACATAACTTAATAACCCCTCTAAAATTAAATGGATTAAATCTGATATGGGTCTCTCTGGATACTAAAATTAAAAATAGCGGCGTTGCAATAAAAAATGCCAGCATTGAGCAACCATCTATTGCTATGGAAAAAATAGCTAAGAAAATGACAGATATTGAAAAGGCGGCAGGCGCCCAGGAAACCTCACAAATCTATGCGGCGGCAACAAAAGAATCGCTCAACATCATTACATCGGCAAAACACGAAGATTCCAGCACGGGAGCTAAAGATCAGCATGATAATATGGCAGGATATAGCGCTAATAAAACCAATGACAAAAGGTCTGATTCGAACACTGTAATTGTTTATCCTATATATAGAAAAAACCCGAAACCCACTTATCCGGAAATAGCACGCATTCGCGGCTACGAGGGTATTGTTCTGTTGTCCGCGGAAATTTTGCCCGATGGTCGTGTAGGAAACACAAAAATAAAAAAATCATCAGGATACACCATTTTAGATCAGGCAGCACTCGATGGAGTGAAACCATGGAAATTTGAGCCGGCCAAAAAATCAGGAAAACCATTTACGTTATGGGTGGAGTTACCTATCACCTTTCACATTTCAGATACATAATAAAAATTCTTAACAATCATTGAAAAGCATTATTTAGAGAAGGAGAACAGCATGACCATTAATAAGATGAAAGAGAGACTGGGCGAAATAATTCTTGATCGGTCTTTTAAATATAGCGAAGATCCGCCTTTTACACTCGCATCCGGAAAGAAAAGCAATTATTATTTCAATTGCAAACCGACCACGCTTGATCCCGAAGGCATGAATCTTATCGGCGAGATCATTTTTGACATGCTCAAAGATACTGACATAACAGCGGCTGGAGGACTTACTCTAGGGGCTGATCCGATAGCCAACGCGCTGTCTGTGATATCATACCAGAAGGGAAAACCAATTAAATCTTTCATTGTTCGAAAAGACATTAAAGCTCACGGCACTAAAAGCGCCATCGAAGGCAGTGTCGGAACAGGTGAAAAAGTAGCCATTATTGACGATGTTATTACCACCGGCGGTTCCACAATTACCGCAATAGAACAAGCACGCCTGACAGGACTCATCGTCGAAATGGTTATCACGCTGATTGACCGGGAAGAAGGCGGCAGGGAAAATATCCTTCAATATGTTGATAATATCAAATCCATATTTACCAGAACCGAGATAATGAAACTACGCGCTAAAAAATAAACCTGAAGAACGTTAAATGAACAATACATCCGCCTTAATCTTACTTTTTATTCAGGTATTGGATTCAGGAGCAGATCTCTCTATTCTTCCCGCAACTAAATTTACTTAAATTTGAAATGTCCAACGCAATTTTCTATTATTATCATGCGCCGGCATATGATTCACATTGACATATTATTAATATTATCTTATGTTAACAAATGACTATTAATTCTTGTGTCAGGCAAATATATGGCAAATAAAACAGTAACTTTGTTGTTTTTAGCTTTCCTGCTTATTACCGGATGCGATGCGGCAATAAATATGAATGGCAAAATTGCCAGCATTAATTCCGGAAAATTCCTTTACCAGGATGGAAATCTTGTCAGCAACTATAAAGCCAATATTGATATGGTGTGGCAAGCCTGTGAAAAATCGGTGGCTGAATTAAAGGCGACAGACATTCAAAAAGAACGTAAAATTTCCACAGGTGTGATCAAAGCCGTCATCCAAGACGAAAAAGTAGTTATAAAAGTTGAATATATAGACAGGGATTTAACTTCAGTTTCCGTATTTGTCGGAACGGTCGGCAATAATATGGCTTCCCGCCTTATTCATGATAAGATAATTGGCAATCTGGGAAAAGATTAACTATAACTCCTGATAACATCAACTATTGAAGACCGTTAGATCATCCGATATTTGATGTCTGTTCGCCGGGTGTGACCCTCCCGCAAGGGTGGCGCAATAATGAACAATAATTTTCCTTGCCGGTAAAAGCCTTCCCTATACCCGGATTAATTTTTCCTTGCCAAGAGCAACCCCTTAAGATAGCGCCCCTCGGGATGTCCTAATAAAATAGGATGATCCGGTCCGGCTTCTAATCTTGTTAAAAGCTGTAAATCAGCGCCGGCATCCCGCGCCGCGGCAAGGACAATTTTATAAAAAAGATCTTCCTCGATAAAATTAGAGCAGGAAAAAGTAGCTAATATACCGCCTTTTGTAAGATGTTTAATTGCCTGTAAATTAATTTCCTTATAACCCCGGGAGGCTTTAGTAACATCTCTTTTTGTTTTGGCAAAAGCCGGAGGATCAAGAATGATCATGTTGAAGTTTTCCTGCATTTTGCGCAAATAATCAAAAACATCGGCTTCGATTACCGGATAATTTTCAACGGAAAACCAGTTGAGATGCAAATTTTTTCTTGCAGCAACACAGGCAGATTTGGATATGTCCAGAGAAACAACCCTTTTTGCTCCGCCTTCAGCGCAGTAAACGGAAAAAGCCCCGGTATAAGAAAAGCAATTCAATACACTGGCATCGCGACTCAACGCTCCCATTTTTTCCCTGTTGAGACGCTGGTCAAGAAAAAATCCCGTTTTTTGGCCTGAGATAATATCAACTTCAAATCTCAGAGAGTTTTCCATTATTTCCACGGCGCCGCTTCTGTTTTCGCCAAATACAATACGACTGCTGTTTTCAAACCCTTCCAACGTTCGCGACCGGCTCTCGCTATGTTCATAAATCCATTCCGGTTTTACTTGGGAAGCGAGAGCATTTAAAATGTGATTTTTTTGTTTTTCCATTCCAGCGGTGGCAATTGAAAAAACCAGTGTCGTATTATAGACATCAACAATCAGTCCGGGAAATCCATCGCCTTCGGCATTAATCAAACGATAGGCGTTTGTTTGCTCGCCGATAATCTTTTGCCGTAATTTGATTGCGGCCTGCAAACGAGCTTGCCAAAAATATTGAGAAATATTTTCTTCACATCTTCTTGTTAAAACACGAAAAGCTATATCAGTTTTCGGATTAAAAAATCCTAATGCCAGAGGATTGCCTGCCGAGTCTCTGGCTAAAACAATATCACCCGCGCCGGCATTCCCTTTAATCTCGGCTATTGCGCCGGAGAAAACCCATGGGTGACCTCGCAGTATAGCGGCTTCCCGCCCCTTTTTAAGAGTTATTTCTGAATAGTTCATTGTTGACATTATATTTTTAAATATATTTTCCAGCTTGAAATTGCAAGGTACATTATACTATAAGTGTTAAGAAGTAGCATCGTAATCTTAAAGAGCCAGGGAGTTTAAATAATGTACGCGGTAATAATGGCCGGTGGAAGGGGCGCAAGATTCTGGCCCCGCAGCAGAGAAAAAAAGCCTAAACACTTATTGGATATACTAAGCGAGAAAACGATCATTCAGGAAACTGTTGACCGGATAAAAAAGCTGATCCCTCCTGATAATATTCTGGTTGTAACGGGAAAAAAACACGCCGGCACTTTAATGAAACAGCTTCCGGAAATTCCATCGCGAAACATTATTATCGAACCGGAAGGAAAAAACACCGCGGCCTGCATCGGGCTTGCCGCACTGCATATTTGCAAAATGGCTCCCGACGATATCATGGTCGTCTTGCCCTCCGATCATGCCATCAATGATTCTCAAAAATTTATTGATATTATTGATGCGGCCGCAAAAGTTGCCGCCCGGGAAGACGGGCTGGTAACAATAGGCATCAAACCTTCCAGCATTCAAACGGGCTTTGGATACATTGAGCGGGCAAATTCCTTTAAACACATAGCCGGTGAAGAAGTCTTTCACGTAAAATCTATCCGCGAAAAACCTGATTTTCAGCAAGCAAAAGAATTTGTTCAAAGCGGTAACTTCTATTGGAATAGCGGAATGTTTATATGGAAGACCTCGATTATATTAAAACAAATCGGCCGCTTCCTACCGGATTTATGCGCGGGATTGATGAGAATAAATGAGGCGCTCGGCTCGCCCCAAGAAGCGGTGATAGTGCCTCGTGTTTACAAAAAGCTTGCATCCATTTCCATTGACTATGGTGTTATGGAAAAGGCGGATAACGTTTTTATGATTCAGGGGGATTTCGGCTGGAGTGATGTCGGAAGCTGGGATGCCCTTTGGGAAATATCACCAAAAGATATTAAAGATAATGCGGTGCTGCAAGGCAGTCAGACAATTCTTGAAGATTCAGAAGGCTCTCTTATTTACAACCCGCGAAAGTTGACAGCACTGGTAGGGGTAAAAGATTTAATAATCGTTGAAACAAAAGACGCTTTACTTATATGTAAAAAAGGCCGCTCCCAGGATGTCAAAAAAATTGTAGATAAACTGGATTCGGGGAAAATAAAGAAATATCTCTAATATTTATTTAACATAAACCGGTTTCCCGTTTATTTTATTTCCTCCTTTTTCGAGTTTGCTGATAATTGTATCAAGGGCGGTGATTTTGTCATCAAAAGTTATTGTTAACAAATCCTTGTTCCCGAATTGATATTTTATTACGCCTTTGGTTTCTTTCAGGATAGCACCTATCCTGTGTGAAGCGCCTCAAGCGGCACAACCGGGGACGGTTAACTGAACAATTCTTTCTTCAGCCACAGCCACACTTAAAAAAGCCGCAAGTATTGTTAAAATTATAAATGTAAAAAATGTTTTTTTCATCATCCGCTCCATGAATGCTTTTTGTTTTATATTAACAACAATCTTTATCGAAATGCAATTATAATTTACAATTGACAGGCATCCTTAAATTTGTGATAGACAACAATAATATTGTCGAAAAGATATAAGAAACTATGTCTATTACTTCCAAAGATTTATTTGTTCTGGCATCCGAGTCGCCGCGCAGGCGGGATATTCTTGAATCCGTCGGTTTGAAATTCAAAATAGTTCCGGCTTACGTCAATGAAGATTATCTTGCCGGCGAAAGTCCGCAGGAGCATGTAAAAAGGCTCGCGCGTGATAAGGCGATGGTTATTGCCTCAAAATATCCCGAAGCGTGGGTACTGGGCGCCGATACAATTGTCGTAATTGATGGGATTATCCTAGGCAAACCTAAAGACAAAGCACAGGCAAAGAAGATGCTGAAAAGGCTCAGTGGTCGTGAACATAAAGTCTTTACAGGTTTTTCCATTACTCGTATTGCTTCCAAAGTTTTTCAGACAAAAGTTATTCAATCCGCCGTGAGGTTTAAAACGATAAGTCCTGAAGAATTGGTCTGGTATCTTGCTTGTGATGAACCATATGATAAAGCCGGCGGATATGCTATACAGGGAAGGGGCGCATATTTTATCCAATCGATTCGCGGATCTTATACAAACGTGATCGGATTGCCGCTTTGCGAAGTTTTGGAAACATTAAAAAAATTTAAAGCAATCAATTTTCAATAAATTCCGTTAGAAAGTTTTTGATCTTGAAACGGAATTTATCCGACGGGACTTTCTAACAGAGTAAACTTTATATGGAAGCAGATATTACCGCTAACATAAATAAGATTAAACAACGGATAGCCGCAGCTGCCGCAAGATGCGATCGCACTCCCGAGTCCATTAAACTTTTAGCAGTGACCAAAACAGTCTCCATCCCTGCCATTGAACAGGCCATTGAAGCGGGCATAACAGCGCTGGGAGAAAATTATGTTCAGGAAGCAAAAGAGAAAATTGCCGTTATCGGACAACGCGTTTCGTGGCACATGATCGGACACCTTCAAACCAATAAAGCAAAATATACCGTAAATCTCTTCGATTACATCCATTCCGTAGATCGTCTGGAACTGGCTGCGGAAATAAACAAAAGAGCCAGCCTGATCGCCCGTAAAATAAACATTTTGATTGAAATCAATGTAAGTGGTGAAAAAACAAAAAATGGCATAACGGCGCTTGAAGCTATTGAATTAATTAAAAATGTCTCCATGCTGGAAAGCGTTTCGGTGAAAGGATTAATGACGATGGCGCCTTATTCCACCAATCCCGAAAATTCCCGCCCGTATTTTTCCGAACTTAGAAATCTTCGCAACAAAATCATAAGCGAGGGAATTACCAATATTCAGATGGAAGAGCTTTCCATGGGCATGACCGATGATTTTGAAATCGCTATTGAAGAAGGAGCAACCATTGTACGTATCGGCAGGGCAATTTTCGGACAGAGGAAATAATTAAAGAAGTTAATTTGGAAAGCGCATGGTAGTTGTTTCTTAATTTTTAATTCAATTAATGCTGTCTTTAGCGGTCCTTTTATAAATCTTTAAGCAGGCGTCCACAACTGAAGGATCATATGTTACTCCTCTGAATTTTGTTATTTCTTCAATCGCCGCGTCAACCCCTAAAGCCGGCCGGTAAGGCCGATAGGAAGCCATAGCATCAATAACGTCCGCGACCCCAATAATTCGGGCTTCCAACGCAATATCGTCTCCCTTTAAACCTCGGGGATAACCTGAACCATCCATTCTTTCATGGTGTTGATAAATAATCTCTGCCACCGGATAGGGAAACTCGATATTTGCAAGAATATCATTGGCAACTTTACAATGCGTCTTGATTATTTCCCTTTCCAGATTAGTTAAAATGCTGGGTTTGGTCAATATTTCTGAAGGTACGGATATTTTACCTATATCATGCAGAGTGGCGGAAATATAAATGGACGAGACCTGCTCTTCAGTCAATTTCATTTCTTTGGCAATCCTGCAGGCAATCTTTGCTACCTGATCCTCATGCCCTGATGTATAAGGATCTCTTGTTTCTACAATCTTTGACAACGTCTTGACTACACCATCCAAAATTAATTGTGATTTTTTATAACTGTCCTTGAGTTTTTCAGTTTGAGCCAGAAGATCATTTGTTCTATCGTTAGCTTTTTCTTCAAGTGTTTTATTTAATTTAATCAACTCTTGATTTTTAATCTTTATTAATTCAACAAGACGTTTATTTTCCGCTAATATTTCAACTTTGGAAAGTGATTGCTTGATATGAAGTAGTATTTCTTCTTCACGCCATGGTTTTGTGAAATAAAGATGAACCCCGCCTTTGTTAATGGCGTCAATTATAGCATCTGAATCGGCATACCCCGTCAAAAGTATACGGACGGCATCCGGAAAAATATCCTTGGCTTGAGCAAAAAATTGAACACCACTCATCTCCGGCATTCTTTGATCGGAAACAATAACGGAATAAGGCTTTTGAGCCGTGCGCAGTTTATTCAGCCCTTCCGAACCATTATTCACAGTGTGGACTTCATAATCTTCATCGGCTAAAATGCGCTGAAAAGAATTAAGGATAGACTCCTCATCATCGACAATTAATATTGAATGTTTATATTGTGAATCTTTCGACAGTTCAAGATCCTTTCTGACATGCATCATAATAAAATAGCTTTTTATAAGCTTAAATATAAAACTATTTTGATGATTATGTCAAGACGTCATTTGTTACTGAATAAGAATTATGAACATTTATCTTTATTATTTTTCAGCAATTATACTTAAAAAAATATTTTGGAAATTTGCAAACGTTTACGATAGATTTAACATGCAAAAAAACAAAAATGCTCTCAGACGGAAATAATTTTCCGCAAAAATTGACCTGTTGAAGATTTTTCTTCCTGTGCTACTTTTTCCACAGTGCCTGAAGCAACAATTTCACCGCCACCGGAACCGCCTTCCGGTCCGAGATCAATTACATAATCAGCACACTTAATTATATCTAAATTGTGTTCTATTACGACCATTGTATTCCCCATATCCACCAGTCGCATTAAAACATCCAGCAATTTTTGAATATCCGCGAAATGCAATCCAATGGTAGGTTCATCTAAAATATAAAGAGTATTGCTGTTTGTTTTCTTACCCAGTTCCCGAGCCAGTTTTATCCTTTGCGCTTCCCCACCGGAGAGAGTAGTCGCGGACTGCCCCAGATGAATGTAGCCCAAACCAACATCGTTCAACAATTGCAAATGCGATTTAATTGAAGGAATATTGGAAAAAAATACCAGCGCCTGATTGACCGTCATGTCTAAAATCTCGGCAATATTCTTGTCCTTATATTTAATATCCAGCGTATCGGAATTAAATCGTTTGCCGTGACAAACATCGCAAGTCACATAGACATCGGGCAAAAAATGCATTTCAATCTTTATCAAACCATTACCTTCACAAGCCTCGCAGCGTCCGCCTTTCACGTTAAAGCTGAACCGCCCCGGCTTATATCCGCGCATCCTTGCTTCGGAAAGATTGGTAAATAAATCCCTGATATAAGAAAAGATTCCCGTATAAGTTACCGGATTGGATCGCGGCGTACGGCCAATGGGATGCTGATTAATCATTATGACACGTTCAATATCTCCCAAATCTACCACCCTCTTAATTTTTCCCATTGATCCGGTATGCTGGTTCAAACGGCGCGCCAATACTTTATAAAGAGTTTCAATGATCATTGTGCTTTTACCAGAACCTGATACGCCGGTTACCGCAGTAAATACTCCTACAGGTATTTTAATATCAATATTCTTGAGGTTATTTTCACTGGCCCCCTCTAAAATAATATGTCTTTTCGGAATTGACCGTCTTTTTGACGGCAGCGCGATGGACTCTTTCCCCGATAAATATCTGCCTGTGAGCGACTGATCGCTTTGCAGGATTTCCCCGGGAGTTCCCTGAAAAACTATTTCTCCCCCCTGTGTTCCGGCACCCGGACCTATATCCACAATATGATCGCAGGCAAGCATCATATCGGCATCATGCTCCACAACCAGCACGGTATTGCCCATATCGCGCAGCTTTTTTAAAGTATCAATCAGGCGAAGATTATCTTTCTGATGCAGTCCAACAGTGGGCTCATCAAGCACATACAAAACCCCCATTAATCCGGAACCAATTTGTGTGGCCAGCCGGATTCGCTGACTTTCCCCTCCCGATAAAGATGATGTGGATCTCTCCAAAGTCAGATAATCCATGCCGACGTTCAGCAAAAATTGAAGTCGGCTTTTAATTTCCCTGATAATTCTTTCGGTAATATTTTTTTCCTGCGGTGATAGTTCCAGTTGGTCGAAAAAATTAAAACAGTCGCGGATGGACATTTGGCAAAGCTCGTAGATATTCTTGCCCATAACTGTAACAGCAAGTGTTTCTTTTTTTAAACGCGCTCCGTGACAAGTATCGCAAGCGCTTAAATCGTTGTAACGCATCAAATCATTACGCACTGCTGTCGAAGCTGTTTCTTTCCAGCGGCGTTCCAGTTGTTTGATTACTCCTTCAAATGGCCGGTGAGCAAAGTATCTTTTATTTGAACGATCATGATAAAATTTAATGTTTTCGTTGCCTGATCCGTAAAGAAGAACTTTTTGAATTTTTTCCGGCAATTTATTAAATGGCGTGTTAACATCAAATCCATAATGGGTGCTTAGCGCGTCCAAAATATTATAATAATAAAGAGAGTTTCTGCCCGCCCAGGGAGCGATAGCGCCCTCCCTCAAAGACAATCCCGCGTCCGGCACAACCAGATATTCCGTAAAGCGCATACAGGAACCAAGACCATTGCAATCAGAACATGCGCCATAGGGACTGTTAAAGGAAAACATACGGGGGGTGAGCGCGGGTATACTTATTCCACAGTCAGGACAGGCATATTTTTCGCTGAAAAGCATTTCTTCACCATTGACAAGAACTATGCGCACGAGCCCTTCAGCGCGACTGGCGGCAATTTCCAGGGAATCGCGTAATCTTTTTCTCACACCTTCTTTTAACACCAGACGGTCAACGACAAGATCAATATCATGGCGCTTATTCTTTTCCGGAACAATATCTTCTGCCAGATCACAAATTTTTCCGTCAATCCGAACACGTGCAAATCCTTCTTTCTGAAGTTTTTTTAATTCTTTCTGAAATTCACCTTTTTTCCCGCGCACAAGTGGCGCCATAATGCTAAATGACGTATTCGCCGGAAGAGAAAGAACACTCTCCAGAATACTATCTATCGTTTGCGATTTAATAATGCGTCCACAGCGGTAGCAATGATAAACGCCTATAGCGGCGTAGAGGAGACGGAAGTAGTCGTATATTTCAGTGACTGTACCTACTGTTGAACGCGGATTATGGCTGGCTGTGCGCTGCTCTATAGCTATAGCGGGCGATAAGCCTTCTATTGATTCCACATTCGGCTTATCCATCTGTCCGATAAACTGACGCGCGTAAGTGGAAAGTGATTCAACATATCGCCTTTGACCTTCAGCATAGATAGTATCAAAAGCGAGCGATGACTTGCCCGAACCACTCACACCTGTAATGATGACAAACTTATCTCGAGGTATATCTAAACTTATGTTTTTTAAATTATGCTGAGAGGCCCCTCTGATTCTTATTGTGTCCATATTTTTACTTCTATAACTTTTTTATAATCTTGTTTCGATGTGCGACTTAGCTCGAATGGAAGACATCCATTCATCAAATTTCTTATCCAATTTTTCATCTTCAATTTTTGTCTTTACTTCTTCCCGCACCATGGCAATCGGTTTCAATCCGGCACCTTTTTTATCAACCACCTTAATGATATGAAATCCTAAACTTGATTCAATTACTTCACTTACCTGATCCAGGGGAAGGCTAAAGGCCGCTGCTTCAACTTCCGGAATAATTGTTCCTTTTTCGATAAATCCAACATCACCGCCCTGCGCTGCTGCCGGTCCCTGAGAATATTTCGCAGTCAGTAAATCAAAAGATTCCCCGTTCATAATAAGTCCGCGCAAGCGCAGAGCTTCATTTTTTATTTTCATTTTTGTAGTTTTATCCGCGCCGGGAGGCAGCAACAGCAAAAGTTGTTTCATCCTCACGCTTTCCTTGCCTTCATATTCCTCGCGGTGTTTGTTATAATATTCGCCAATTTCCTCATCACTTACAAGTACTTTGTCTTTTACTTCCCGTCGAAGCAGCCGCATACGAACCAACTGCGACCTTATCTCTTTTTTAACAGATTCAATGGAGTTGCCCTCCTTATCAAGATTTTTCAAAAAATCTTGCATACTCAATTTTTGCTTAGTCATTACGTCCTGAATCACCACCATAACATCCGCATCCTTGACGGTGGCGCTAATACCCGTTTTTTTTGCCTCTTGTTCGATCAGCAGGCCATCGATCATTCGCTGAAATAAGGTATCTTTCGTCTGTTTTAATACAGCCTCTTTATCATTGCCTTTATAAGTATTTTCGATGTTTTTCCGATAAGGTTCAAATGCCGCGTTAAATTCGGAAAGCGTTATTACATCATCATTTACCACAGCAATAATTTTATCCACTACCTCGGCATAAGCCGGCACGCACAAGAGTATTACACTCCATGAAATCAGAATAAACTTTTTGTAAAACTTCACAACGATTCCTCCCTTGTTTAATTTTACTAATTTACTTTCTTTAACTTTATATTGGTTTGTTTTTTTATTACTGCTTTTTTCTTTAAATCTTCCAGCCAGCTTATAAAAGCCGCATCTTCTTTTTGCAGCATGATATCGGCAATCACATCTTCCCGGACATCCGTAAAATTTCCGGCTCTTGCCGGTTGAATCTCCAAGACTTTAAAAATGTGAAATCCATAAGAACTTTGCACGATCGGACTTATCTCATTAATCTGCATTTTGAAAATAGTTTTATCCAGGGGTTCCGGCATTACCCGTCTGGTAACAAATCCCAGATCTCCACCATGGTGAGCTTCCGGGCCGATGGACATACTGGCGGCCACTTTGGCGAAATCTTCTCCGGCGTTTAATCTTTCCACTGCTTTTTTAGCTGCTGCCAAATCCCGGACAACGATCTGCGCGACTCTTACGCGGGATTCCTTTTTATAATTATTACGGTGTTCATTAAAATAATCTTTAGCTTCATCATCTGATATTTTAATTTTGGCATTGACATCCGTTGCGATAAGCTTTTGCAAAAGCATCTCTTTTTTGAAGTCTTCTTTCCAGTTTTCATATTTTACATTTTCCTGCGCAAACTGGCTGGTAAAATCTCCTCCGTAATCTTTTTTAATTTCCTTGATTTTATTCTCCAACTCGATTTCGCTTATGGATATATTCAACTCCTGCGCCCTCAAATACATTATTTTTTCCGTAATCATGTTGTCTAAAACTTCTTCTTCGAATCGTTTCATATATTCCGGTTGAACTAAAATATCTTTGGGCACCATATCCATTTTTTGATCTAACCGGGACTGATAATCATCAAGATAAATGTTGGAACCATTAACCGTGGCGACCGAAGGCCGCGAAAAAATATCAATCTTATCGCAGGCAACAATAAAACTCAGCATCAGCAAACATGGAACAGCGTAACGACTCAGGGCTATCCTCTTTGATGTCCGTGTGATAGAAAAAATATCAAAACGCGATTTCGTAGTAATCATAACATTTCATTATACCCTGCTTGCAATTATTGGGCAAGCATCTTTAATAACAACATGGCTTGTTCTAATATTTCCTTTCCGTGAATGGCCGGCGCGGGCACATACAATTTATAATCCGGCGTAAAACGTAAATTCTTAATTTTCTTGTGATAAAGCGCGATAATCTTTGCGGGATCAACCGGAGAATTATCCCGGAAGAAAATATATAAATATTTGCCGTCATAGCCCATCTTTTTACCCTTCAATGGCTTAAGACAATTTCTTATACTGATGACCTGCAAAAGATTACCCACGGATGCGGGCAAATCCCCGTAACAATCCTGCAGCTCACTTTTAATCTGATTAATGTCTTCATCATTTCCGGCCAGAGAGATTCTTTTATACAAGACCAGCCGTTGATGAACATCCTGAACATACTCTTCGGGAATAAAAGCAGAAATTCCCAACTGAATTTCAGGCAGTAATTCCTCTTCACCAATTTCTTCTCCCTTAATTTCACGAACCGTCTTTTCCATTAATTCGGTATAAAGTTCATAACCAACGGCGGAAATATGACCTGACTGGGAAATGCCTAACAAATTTCCTCCGCCGCGGATTTCCAGATCATTATACGCTATCCTGAATCCGGACCCGGGTTCGGAAAATTCTTTAATGACCTGTAATCTTTTCATGGCTTCGCGGGAAAGCATCGCTCCCCGGGGCAATAGCAGGTAAGCAAAAGCTTCCTGACTGGAACGTCCCACGCGGCCTCGTATCTGATAGAGTTGCGCCAATCCAAACTTTTCGGCGCGGTTAATAATTATTGTATTGGCGCTGGGAATGTCCAGACCTGAGCCGATAATGGTGGTGCAAACCAGAACGTCACATTCATGCCGGATAAATCCGGTCATAGCTTTTTCAATTTCCGCGGATTTCATTTGACCATGGACCACCCCGACTCTCGCCTGTGGTACCAGACGCTGCACAAGACGGGCCATCGAATAAATTGAGCGCACCCGGTCATGAACAAAAAATACCTGTCCCCCGCGCGCCAGCTCTTTCTCTATAGCAGCTTTAATCGCGTCCTCATCGAATTCCAGCACATACGTTTTTATGGACACACGATCTTCCGGCGGCGTATTAATAATTGATAAATCTCTGATGCCGACAAGCGACAGATGAAGCGTGCGCGGAATCGGTGTTGCCGAGAGCGTGAGTACATCAACGAGCGCGCGCATTTTTTTTAATTTTTCTTTGTGCGCCACGCCGAAGCGCTGTTCTTCATCAATGATTACCAGCCCCAGATCTTTAAATTCAACGTCTTTTTGGATCAAGCGATGCGTCCCGACGACAATATCCACTTTTTGATTCTTTACCTCTTCCACAATTTTCTTTTGTTCGGCAGCGCTTTTAAAACGATTCAACACCTCAACACGCACCGGAAAATCCCGGAAACGGCGGGAAAAAGTCTGATAATGTTGTTCTGCCAGAATAGTCGTGGGCACTAAAACGGCAACCTGCTTGCCGTCCATCACAGCCCGAAAAGCCGACCTGATTGCGACTTCCGTTTTACCGAAACCGGCATCGCCGCAAATCAACCTGTCCATCGGTTTGGAATCATCCATGTCCAGATGAATATCTTCAATCGCTTTGTCCTGATCCGGTGTTTCTTCAAATTCAAAAGTGGAGCAGAATTCCTCGTAAATCCGGTCCGGCGGCGCAAACGATTTTCTTTCCAGTGCTTCGCGGGCGGCATAAATGGCGACCAGTTCCTCGGCATATTCACGTACTGATTTTTTAACCTTTTCTTTTACCGCTTCCCATGAGGTTCCGCCCATTTTATCAATCTTCGGCACATAACCGTCGGCTCCGAGATAGCGTTGTATTTTTTCCAGAGAATTAACGGGAATGTAGAGTTTGTCGCCATCCAGATACTCAATGATTAAAAAATCGTTTTCGATCCTGCCCACGGTAATTTTTTTCAATCCGCGATAAATACCGATGCCAAAATCAGTATGAACAATAAAATCGTCTTCTTTTAAATCACCAAAGGATTTAATAAAGTAACCTTCCCGCGCCGGCCTGAGACGGCGGCGGGGAGCTTTTTTGACAAATATTTCTTCTTCGCTTAAAAATACCAGCTTCATTGCCGGCACAATAAAACTGGTAGAAATTTCCCCTTCCAGCAAAACAAGTTGAGGATTCCCCTGGCTGCGGTCAATAATTTCGAGAACTGAATCCCGGGAAGATGAAATCTGCACCGGCAAATCACAAGACAAAAGCAGATGCTTCATCCGTTGGATGGCTTCCGGAGCCGGACAAAATAAAAAAATCAACATGCCTTCGGAAAGCCACAATTTAATTTTTTCCGCGGTCCACCGTAAGGAAGCATCTTCCTTAATCTCACCAGTAAGTAATTCTCCTGTACAAAGATATTGGTCAGTTTCAAAAGTCACTGTGGTTGCCGCATCATCTTTTTCCTGGTCTAGATAGAGGCCGGCGAGAGAAATTTGTCCAAACCTGTCCAGACCTGCCGCGATACGAGTTAGATCGACATAAGTGTTTTCTTTTTCCAGATAAAATTTGCCGCTGTTTTTAGTTTTAAACAACAACTTGTCAATATGAAACCCCGCATTCCCGATGGCCTGATTCACGGCCAGCGGATTATCCAGAATGACTAAAGTGCTTTTCGAAAGATAATCAAAAAGACTCGACAATTTATCGCGTGAAAGTCCGCTGTTACTATCGTATGATTCATAAAACAGCGGTAAAAATATCGGATTGATGGAATTGGTCAAACCGTTCTTCAGGGAATCCACCAGACGGTTGCGAATCTCGCGGGGCAGAGAAAGATCGTCGGCACGCCGCCTGATATTTCGGACCGCCAGTTCTAAATTTGAGGGATTGATGATTAACTCACTGGCAGGCCCGACTATGAAAGCATCCGCCGAGCTTATGGAACGCTGAGAGGAACCGTCAAACGTCCGGATGGATTCGATATCATCGCCGAACATTTCCAGACGCAGCGGATTATTTTCAGCCGGAGGGAATATATCAATAATGCTGCCCCGGATGCTGAACTCCCCTTTTTCCTCTACCAGGCTTTCTCTTTTATAGCCGCCGGAAATCAGGCGGGAGCAAAAGTCATCTCTGTTGACAGCATCACCCGCTGAAATGATATGCAGATAATTATTGAATTGGGCAAAAGGCGTCACTTTTTGCATTAAAGCGATTACGGAAGTAACCACAATTATTTTTGTTTTTATTTGCAGATTAGTAAGGACTTCCAGGCGGGTTAATTCTTCCTCCTTCTGCAGGGCAAACATGTCGATTGTCAAAAAATCGAGCGACGGATAATGAAATACGGATTCTTCCCCCAGAAACAAAGACAAATCCCGCGCGAAAGCCGCCGCTTCTTTCTCTTCGGGGCAAACAATAAGCAGCGGCCTTTCCAGCCGTTCAAAAAGAAGAGATACTAAAAATGGACGAGCCGCGCCATTAAGTCCGCTGACATCAACCTTTGCCGAACCTTCACTGATTTGCCGGATAAGATTATGGAGATGTTCAGTACCTTTATTAATTTTTTTTGTGATAAGTTTTCGCACTGATTACAACCAAGCTTTCTTTAAAATAACACAACACTAAAACCCATTCTGCCCCATTCTGAATGAAAAACAGCTCTTCAATCCAGAATGGGCCAAAATGGGTAAGTTGAAATGTTATCTAACCTTCTTCTCCTGATAATTCAATTGAAAATTTCTTTCCCGGAAATTACCATTGAAAATCAATGTCTCCCAATATCTGTTGACATAAGTCTTGTGTTTGGTAAACTTGGTATAGAGTATAAATACCGTCTCAAAAAATGAAAATATCCTCGATATTTTATTGCATATTGACACATGGGTATTTTTGAAGTTAAATTATAAGATATTTACCAATGGAAGTGCCAAGGTCACTGGTGGGCCTCCCGGACTTCAAATCCGGTGTTGGGCGCTAAAACCGTCCAGGGTGGGTTCGATTCCCATGCACTTCCGCCAATTATTCATACAACATTAATAACTTAACATTTTAAATTCGATCCGATACTGATCCGATAACAGAATTTTTACATATAAAAATATGCAACCTATAATTATCAATTTCTTCCTTAAGCAATAAAACGTTAACATTGACAAACATTCAAGATTTCAATTCGTAATAAACACAATCCGTACCCCACACATTTTATGATCAAGATTATCTTGACACACAAGACTGTGTTTTCTATACTTTAGCCAAACGAGTACGTGAGCGAAACGCAGGATGGATGGAGTTTTACTATGACGACGCCGTTGAAAGGGCTTCCTCCGCAGATGTTGCTGTATCTCCTACTGCAACTGGTTTTCCTCCTTGGAACGGCGCACCTTCTCGGGGAACTGGCACGGCGCTGGAAGCAGCCCGCGGTACTTGGAAACATCTTGGCCGGCGTGCTGCTTGGACCTTCAGTGCTGGGGCATTGGTTTCCTGCACTGCAGTTGGCAATCTTCCCGCACGACCAGAACCAGGGCAATTTGCTGGCGGCCGTCACTTGGATTGGGTTGATCTTGCTGCTCTTATCGACAGGGTTGGAGACGGACCTTGACTTAATCGTACGCAAATGGCGCGTCTCCGTTTCTGCCTCAGCGGGTGGGATCATCGTTCCGTTTATCTCCGGCTTCCTCCTGGGACACTTCATTCCCGAAACTTTTCTGGCGCATCCAAACGACCGCCTGGCGTTTTCCCTGTTTCTCGCGGTAGCAATGTGTATTTCATCTCTGCCGGTAATTGCCAGCATTATGAGGGAGATAAAGGCGATCCCGCTAAGTATCAGGCAGATCGCCTTGGCGGCCGGCATGATGGATGACACGGTTGGATGGACTCTTCTTGCGATCGTGTCGGGACTGTTCTTGAGCGGCCGGTTCGACAACCTGATTGTCGCTCGCATGGTTGGCATTGCTATGCTGTTTCTGCTGGTCAGTTACGTCGCAGGCAGGCCACTGGTACGCTGGATCGTGACCCGGACCAATAGCGTGTCGCCTCACCCTTCCGCGCAGCTTGCGATACTCATTTTTTTGGGAATCATTGGCAGTTCGATCACTCACTCGTTGGGATTGGAAGCGACGCTGGGTGCATTTGTGGTGGGAATCCTGGCGAGCACGGTCCCGAGCATTCGCAAAGACACGGCCCAATCACTCGATCTTGTAGTGACGTCGTTTCTGGGGCCCATCTACTTTGGGCTGGCCGGCTTACGCTTCGATTTATGGGGCCTACTTCATTGGAATACTTTCCTCATCGCCTTGGCGGTTATAGCGATCGCCTGTTTTGGCAAGATCGTCGGCGTCTATCTTGCGACCTGGGCTGGAGGGGTTTCCCACTGGAAGCGATTGGCTCTGGGCTTTGGTATGAACGCACGCGGTGCTGTGGAGATCATCGTGGCAACTCAGGGCTATTCCATGGGCCTGCTCAATTTGCAGGTATACTCGATGATCGTGCTAATGGCGGTGGTCACGTCCGTGATGGCTGCCCCCTTGATGAAATGGGCAGTATCCCATTTTGACGCCGGCAGCAGTGAAGTCGAACTGCTTCCCGGCGAGGGGACTGGCTCGAAGTGACCTTGCCTGCCGGTCGCGAAACTCAGAAAAATACTTCAGAGGATTGTCTATCTCCTCTTCTCTCCCAAACATACCACAGATGCACAAACCCAACTATGTAGACCAAAGGGCTGAAGCACGACAATATTTTCATCCGCTTTTGTGACAGTATGCTGTCATGTAGGTTTCAATCTGCACCTCAATCTGCACTTCCGCCGATTGAATGATTTCGGGGGGTTTGATTAAGTTCATCAATCCTTAATTTATGGTAACTCTACTTCACCGCAGCTTTAAACGCGTTAGCCGGTTTAAATTTTGGCGTAGTTGCTATTTTAGCTGTTTTGCCGCGTTCACTGATAAGGTTAAGTGAGGCGAACGACAACGCAAACCTGAAAGCTATTATAATCTTGACATTTATTATCAAAATAGTATGTTTTTCTAAATCTAACCACTAAATAAACTATCTATGCGCCGGAGGAGTTATGAAATCTTTATTTTCAATAGTTATTATATGTCTTTTGCTGGTTCCCCTGGGAGTTAACGCGGCAGCGGTAGAGGCAGAATGGATTGATACCGATAAACCAAATTGTAAAATATGGAATGAAGTCCCTGCAAAAGGCGAGACCGTATCATGGTCAGGAGAGTGTGTGAAGGGATACGCTTCCGGCTACGGAACTGCGATTTGGTCTCTAAACGACAAAGAAGCCCAGCGTTATGAAGGAATATTGAAGAAAGGCAAATGTGCCGGCATAGGGACTTTAACCTTTGCCAATGGCAATAAATATGCAGGAGACTTTAAAAATAACAAAAGTACCGGCAACGGGACTTACACCTTTGCCAATGGCGATAAATATGAAGGGAGCTTTGTTGATAGCGATTTCCATGGCGAAGGGACGCTATCCTTTGCCAATGGCGATAAATACGAAGGGGACTTTGTTCATGACAATTTCAGCGGCAAAGGGACTTACTACTATGCCAATGGCGAGAGATACAAAGGGGGCTTTGCTGATGGCAATTTCCAAGGCAAAGGGACTTACACCTGCAGCAACTACAAAGAATTTAAAGGTAATTTTGAAAGCGGCATCCCGGTTGGATTTGTTATAAAATGTAATTAATCGGGAATATAGAAATAAATTTTTTAATCCTTTTTAATATTAATTTTAATGAAAATTTAATTTTATAATGATGGAGAATAATTAATCATCGGTGGCGAAATGAAAGAGTAATGTTAAGATATTCGGGATACTGCAATGCACATATTGAGTCTTTTAAAAAGATAAGACGGCATAGGAGGTTCCCGGTTTAACCCCTCGCAAGAAACAATGTATTTCACGAGGGGTTTTTGTTTTTCTCATTACTGACCTGTTCTTGATTTAATAAACACAGACATTGTCGGGCGCAAATAATTATTGTCAATCCGACAAATAATATTCAACGGTTGAGACAACTCTTACCTGCTTTATGTACGGGGTATTGATATCACGATCTTCAATAGAAAATTCACCTTGCGAAGCGCTTTTGATTTTCCCCAGCTTACTGTTTGAATCCCGGGCAAACTTTTCTGCCACTGCTCTGGCATTTTTTGTCGCTTCCTCAATCATTACCGGTTTAAGTTCATTCAATTTTTTAAATATAAAGACCGGCTTAGACTGATAATCTCCCCCTGAAATCGCGATGCCCTGTTTGCCCAATTCCACAAATGATGCCATTGTTTTTCTTACCAGGTCGACATTTTCACTGTAGATATTAATTGTAGATATGCCCGAATAACGGAATTTGGCTTTATCGGATTGTTGATCGAGTATAGCAGGGGCAGAGATGGAAATATCTTTATCCTGAAATCCATGTTTATTTAGAAATTCTAGGATGATTGAGTTTTTTTGCTGGATGGTAAAGAAGATCTTATTCAGATCATTATCGGCTACACTGAATTTAATAGGCCAGATTGCAACATTGGACTGGACTTCACGCTCGGATAATCCCTTTACCGTAACGATTCTTTCTAAAGCCTTTAGCTTTACAATGCCCCCGGCTATAAAATAACCAAGCAATGCCAGGCCAATACACACAAGTATTCCCTTGATAAAAGCCGCGCCGAGACTATCGTCATTCATATAACCTCCGTTTAAATTTGCTCTATAAATCCAATCTTTCCAAAGCCTCTTGACAACATACATACGCTATCTGTCCAACAATTTTTATATGTTTCCCTGCTGACACCGCAAATGCCATAATATTGAGCTATAACTATTATCGTTTGTAATCTACCATAAAAATAATATTTTAGGAAATGAGAATTCCAGAAGAAGTGCCTGCTGTCTACGTAAGCAATCAATCTCTATCCGATCTTCGTATTATTTACTTATCTCTACAAGGAGGATAAAGAATAGCCGTAGACCGATTAAATATTTATCGGTATCTGTTAAACCTGTTGCAAGAAAAAATAAACATGATAAAATATATCTATATTCGGCATTTCCCTTTCTTTTTTGTGAAAAGGCAATCGCTTTTTAGTATTACACTCGCGGCCGGAAAAAGAGTTGCCCATTTAAGATGCACATATTTGAACATGACTTGTGCTCTTTCATGGAGAAAGGCATTTATGCAAAACACTGGCGGGAACGTTCCCTCGCGCTACGAGATGAACCATCTGGTTCGCAACGTCCTGACCCGACATAGGGCCAATCTGGAACTTATTACAATTTCCTGCACAAACCGGATTGTCTATCTTTCCGGCTCGCTTGTTAAAACGACAAAACCGGATTACAAGATTGCCGATATCGATCTCATTTTTCGGGAAATAGCGCAGATTCCAAGAGTCCACAGCATCTATGCCGATCTGGACAACTGGACAGTCAGCGCCATTGAAGGTACGGGGGAGTGGCTCGTGTCCCAAAAAGGCACCGTTTTCCGTCCACAAACGCAAAAGACGATTCACCTGACAACAGGATTTAAAGGGGAGGATTAATCGCCGACGTACTCGATGATATCAAAAAGGTAAAACAGTAAAATTCGAGTATGATCTATTGGGGCATAAGACAACGACTCTTGCTGCGGCTTAAAAACAAGGTCTTGAATTTATTTTCTATCGTCATCAAAAAATAAGGAGGAGGGACATGGAAGAGATTAATCGCATTCTTGTTGTAAGCTGGATGACCCAATCATGTAAAAAAACGATCCATTATGGAGTTTCACTGGCGGAGAAATATAAAGCCGAGCTTTCTGTGATTCATATAGTTAACACGTTCTGGCTTCAGGGATGGAGTGTGCCCATGATATCCCTTATCGAAGAGCGGAAGAAAGATTTGCAGAGAGTGAAGCAGGAACTGGATAATATTATTAACAGCGAAAAAAAGAAAGGCATGACGATCAGGGAGTTTATTAAGGAGGGTGATCCGGTTGAAGAAATTCTGAAAACTATTGAAGATGAAAAAATTGATCTGCTTATTTTGCGTGCCCAGAAAGAAGGCCGCACGGAACATTTTCTTATAAGCGGCAGCAATGATGCCATCATCCGGAAAATACCCTGTTCAATCTACTTAGTAAAGGACGAACCACGATAGGGTGTGTATCGCATCTGGCCGAAGCAAGAATCTATACGAAAATGGCGTCCGGAATATGTTTTAACAGGCGCCTTCAGGCTCTTCACTGATGCCTTAAGCTATATTATTACAAGACATTTTCGGGTTATGATTGGGCTAAAATAATTGCGGATTTGTCTTTCAAGGTAATCTTTGCCAAACGGCACTTTTTGCAGCCAATATTCGTTGACATATTAAACAATTCTTCATATACTCCCACACCAAAAAAGAAATACTTAATCAAATTTAAAAATAATCCGCATACATGGAGAAAAAATGCTGGTACTGTCTATGAATAAAAAACGCGAATTTAAATTTTTTTTGAGGATATTGATCAAGACCGTATGGGCTGTTGGCTTGATGGCCATTCTAACGTCCTGCGGCACCTCACCTGGATACAATTACACAATTAGCGGCACGGTCAGCGGAATGATCGGAAGCGGACTGGTATTACAGGACAATGGAGGAGATGACCGGTCCGTCACTGCCAATGGCGCTTTTGCCTTTGTAACGGCGCTGACCACCGGAACCACCTACTCCGTCACGGTAAAAACACAGCCGACCAACCCTTCCCAAACTTGCGTCGTCAGTAACAGCAGCGGCACAATCAGTGGCTCGCCAGTGCAAAACGTGGCCGTGAGCTGTGTGATGAATTCCAGTCCTGTTACGGTTGACCCATCAGGGCTATTTGCCTATGTGTCAAATTCTGGTCCTGGTAACATCGATGCCTATACCATCAATCAGACTACAGGGGCATTGAACTCCGTTTCAGGAAGCCCATTTACTGCCGGCACATATCCCACCCAAGTCACGATTGACGCATCAGGGAAATTTGCCTATGTGGCCAATATAGGTGACGGCACTATTTCGGCCTACACCATAGATAATACCTCCACACCCGGGGCATTGAACTCCGTCACAGGAAGCCCGTTCACTGCCGGTTTAAGTCCCGTCTCCGTCACGATTTATCCATACGCATCAGGGTTATTTGCCTATGTGCCTAATATGGGTTCCGGCAATATCTCGGTCTATGCCATCAATCAGACTACAGGGGCATTGACCACCGTTACAGGAAGCCCGTTCACTGCCGGTACAAGTCCTATTTCCATCACGCCTTACGCTAACGCATCAGGAGCATATGCCTATGTGCCCAATATGTCTGACGGCACTATCTCGGCCTATACGATCAATACAGACGGGTCATTGACCCCTTCCATTAACACCCCGACAGTGACTGCGGGGACGTATCCTGCATGTTTCACGATTTACGCTAACTCATCAGGAGCATTTGCTTATGTGGCAAATATAGGTAACGGCAATATCTCGCTCTATACTATCAATTCCGACGGGTCATTGAGCCAGAACGGAAACGCAGTGACTGCAGATATCTATCCTGCCTCCGTCACGATTTACCCTAACTCATCAGGAGCATATGCATATGCCTATGTATCCAATATGGGTAACAGCGATATTACGGCCTTTGCGATCAATCCCTCCAATGGGACATTTGCGAGCTACGTTACAGGAAGCAATTTCGTTACCGGTACGTATCCTAACCCGGTCACGCTTTACACGAACTCATCAGGAACATTTGCCTATGTGTCAGACAGGAATGATGGCAACATCTGGGTTTATTCAATTAACGGAACCAATGGAGTATTGACTAATATTCAGACAATGGTGACTGCAGGGATACTAAGTTTTACCACCGTTACGATCGACCCCCAAGGGCCCTATGCTTATGCATCAGATGTGAATACCGGTCTTGTCTATGCCTTTACTATCAATCCCGACGGGACATTGACCCTTGTTACGGGAAGCCCGTTCTGAAAAGGCGGAAGCTTTCTTCTTGGCCGCCGTCTTCGGATACAGGTATCCCTTTACATCCGCACGTTGTACGAGATAACCAGAGTCTGCGACGCCTTGAGATGGATGCCGCATTACACCAGGATGACAACCCCTCCAATTAATCTTTCAAAAGACCACCTTTGGAGAAGGAGATGGAAAACTTATTGCCCGAAGCCTCCGAGAGAGAAATATATTTATCAACTCAAATGGGACATTTCCACTTTGGCTGGACAAGATACGGACAAAACTTGACACAGACATAATTTAAATTTATATTTAAACAGATTTTCAATAAGGAGGCAGACCGTGAAAAAATTAACCGCAACCTTTTTATTTATTCTTTTCCTCTTTCCAACTTTTGCGTTTGCTAAAAATTTACCCATAGAAGAACAATTCAAAAAAAGTTTCCCAAAAAATATTTTTGAAAGCATAACGCCCACCGATATTAAAGGAATTTATGAAGTCTATACGGGCAACCAGATTTACTATTACATGCCGAAAGACGATGTAATCCTCTATGGAAATTTAATTTCCAAAAATGGAGTAAATATCACCCATGAAAGCTTTTCTAAAAAGATGGCGCAAAAAATGGCCAAATTACCTCTGGAGAGCGCACTGAAAATCGGCAATGGAAAAACGGCTGTAGTGGAATTTATGGATCCAAACCATTCTCCCTGCCGTCAGGCTTATAAATTCTTTTCTCAACGTCAGGATGTAACATTGTATGTTTTCTTTTTCCCGCTAACTAAAGACTCGGCAGATAAAATCAAACATATTTTATGTTCAAAAGATGCGGTGAAGACGTATGATGATGCAGTGACCGGAAAACTCGATAATAAGGCTCCTCTTAATATTTGCGTTGACAAAAAAGTAGATGAAACCGTCAAAACGCATATGCAACTTGCGTCGCAAATCGGAGTCAAAACAATACCCTTATTTTATATCAAGGGTCAGGTCGTTGATGGATTTGATTCCAGCGCTATTGAAAAACTCTTGAAAGATTAGACCAAATGTATAAATCCGGTAGCCGCTTTTTTCAAAGAAAAGCGGCTACCGGATCTTTGCTCCTGTTTTTGCTTCGCGGTCAAATGTCAGTACCGTAAGTTCTTTATCCGTATCAGTCGCCAGCAGCATGCCGTAAGATTCTACTCCCATTAATTTCATCGGTTTTAAATTGGCAACGATCACTATTTTTTTGCCGATTAATTCCGCGGGGGTATAGTCCTTGCCGACACCGGCAACAATTGTGCGTTCTTCACCTATATCGACTGTAAGTTTTAAAAGTTTATTGGATTTGGGAACAGCTTCCGCCGCCAGAATTTTTGCCACACGTAAATCCACTTTGGCAAACTCCTCGTAGTCAATTTCAGGTTTTAAATCAATCATGGAAGATTTTTTCTCCTGCGTCTGGTTTTCTTTTTCCTGAACAATGCGCGGGAACAGCGATTCGCCGCGAGTTAAGGGGCTGCCCGCTTTTAATATATCACCTTTTTTTATACTGGCCATATCCAGATTAGATTCATCTACTCCAATTTGCCGCAAAATTTTCTCCGCGGTTTGCGGCATGAAAGGCTTGAGCAAAACAGCTATTGACCGCAAGGCCACAAGCAAATTAAACATAATTGCTGTTAATTTTTCCTTGTTCGCGGGGTCTTTTCCCAAAGTCCACGGCTCATTTGCGACAATATATTTATTAGTGATATTTATAAAATCCCAAATGGCAATCAAGGCTTTATGCAGGGACATGTCATTAAAACTGGATTCGACTTCTGCGACTGTTTTCAAAGCTGCTTCATGCAACGCAGAATTTTTCTCTTTGAGATTGATTTCCGGCACCTTGCCATCGCAATATTTGATGGCCATCGTAATAGTGCGGCTGACCAGATTGCCTAAATCATTGGCCAAATCAGAATTTAACCGCTGCACAAAAGCTTCCTCGGAAAAATTGGAATCCAGTCCGAAAACCATATCTCTTAGAAGAAAATAACGGAAAGCATCCAGACCGTATTTATCTTTTAAATCAAGCGGACGAACAATATTACCCAGGCTTTTGGACATCTTGCTTTGATCTGAATTCCAGTAACCATGAACATTCAGGTGCCTGTATGGTTCAATACCTGCGGCTTTAAGCATCGTCGGCCAGTATATGCCGTGCGGTTTCAAAATGTCTTTTGCAATAAGATGCTCCGCTACAGGCCAGAACATCTTAAATTTATCTGAGTCAGGATAATCCAGGGCGGTAACATAATTAATCAAAGCGTCAAACCAGACATAGGTTACATAGTCCTGATCAAACGGGAGAGTGATTCCCCATTGTAATCGGGATTTGGGGCGCGATATGCAAAGATCCTCCAATGGCTCGCGTAAAAAAGCTAAAACTTCGTTTTTATATCTTTCTGGACGGATATAATCGGGGTTTTCTTTGATGTGATTAATCAACCAGTCCTGATATTTGCTCATGCGAAAGAAATAATTGCTTTCTTTGCGATGCTCCGGTTTTGTCTGGTGATCGGGACACTTGTCATCCACCAGTTCCTTTTCCATATAAAATCGCTCGCATCCGACACAATAAAAACCTTCGTAAGCGCCAAAATAGATATCTCCGGAATCGTAAACTTTCTGTAAAATATTACGCACAGTTTCAATGTGGTTCGTATCTGTTGTCCGGATAAAATAATCGTTGGTTACGGAAAGTTCGGGCCAGAGATTACGAAATTGGTCGCTGATTCGATCCGCGTATTCTTTAGGCGTGATCCCGGCCTTCTGCGCCGCTTCCGCGATTTTATCGCCGTGTTCATCAGTTCCAGTCACAAAGAAAGTATTTTCGCCAATCATGCGATGATATCTGGCCAGGACATCGGCAACAATTGTCGTATAAGCATGTCCGATATGCGGTGAAGCATTAACGTAATAAATCGGTGTCGTTATATAAAATGATTTTGGCATATTGACAGCATCTCCATACTGATTATTGAAAAGTGTCCTTTTCATCCATTTTTTCCGAATCCATTATCTGCTTTTCGCTCTGCACGTCTACATTATTGTTATCAGCCTTAAGAGCTTTGGGACATTTTTTCCGCCCGCAGTATCCTTCATGTTCAAAAGCCAGACAGCACATTAGGCGGCCACACAATCCGGAAATTTTTTCCGGATTGAGCGACATACTCTGTTCTTTCGCCATTTTGACGGTAACTCTTTCTAAATTTTGCAGTATCCCCGCGCAACAAACCATCCGGCCGCAAACAGCAATGCCTTTGGTAATGCGTGTTTCCTGCCGAGCGCCTATCTGCTTCAACTCTATTCTTATCTTGAATTTTTGAACGAGGTCTTTGACCAATTCACGAAAATCCACTCTGCTCTCCGATGTAAAGTAAAAAATAATTTTGCTCTTGTCGAAGAGACAGTCCACATCTATTAATTTCATGGGAAGCTCTCTTTTCTGAATCCTTTCCACACAAAATTTTCGGGCTTCGTCCTCAAGTTTGTCGTTTTCTTCTTTAATTTGCAAATCTTGAGCTGTTACTTTTCGAACGACTTTTTTTAGATTTGCCGGCAGATCCGACGGTTGACACCTTTTTACATCATTAGCAACAACTCCCAGTGCCAGACCATTATCGGTATTGACAATAACCTGATCATTTTTATGCAAAATAAGATCAGCTGCGCCGAAACTATATATCTTGCCCTCTTGTTTAAATTTAACTCCAATAATATTTACAAGCAATTTCTTATCCTAACTGATTTTTTAATAGTTTAACTTAAATGCCATTGTTTCCAATGTCAATGATTTGTTGACATTCTGTTCTAAAATCTGTCCCGCCTTTTCTATCTGTGCTATATTCTGAAGAATTTGTTCGCCGGACAAACGCGCGGCACAGGTTGCAATAAGAGAAGAATTGTCTTGATTAATTAACATTTTATTTTGTTTGATTTCCTTAAAAATCAAAGCATCACGAAAAAAAGTGTTAAGAATATTCAATCCTTGCTTGATTTCTTTTTTCCCCTGTCCCAGAAAGGATGCAAAATTGATTAAACTGAAGGGGTCATCTGGGCGTGTCATTGAAAGCAACTTTAACAATTCCGTGCGATAGGAAACAATATCTTCTTTATTCAATTCCATTGCGTTACCAATTGAACCACCGGATAAAGCTGCCAGAAGCAAAGCTCTTTGTTTATCCATGCCCATCTGTTGGATAAGAAATTTTGCCACTATTTCAGAACTAAGTGGATTAAAACGCATATGCTGGCAACGCGAAAGAATCGTGGATGGAAGAGCATATGGTCTGGCAGTAACCAGAATTAATATATTGGACGGAGATGGTTCTTCCAACATTTTTAAAAGCGCGTTTGCCGCCTGATCGTTCATTTTATCGGCATCATCAATAACAAATGCCCGCATCCTGGCTTCCAGAGGTTTACATTTAATTCGTTTTTGAATTTCACGAATGGCATCAATACGAATAAACTGACCATCGGCTTTTAAGAGAAAAATATCGGGATGGCTTTCGCGCTGAATTTTCCGGCAGGAAACACATTCGCTGCAGGAATTATAAAGAGAATCTACCTTCTCGCAGTTGAGAGCCTTGATAAATTCCAAGGCTAGAGTTCTTTTGCCCACGGCGGAGATACCGCTGAAAAGATAAGCATGCCCTATTCTTTTTTTAGCCAGGGTTTTTTGAATGATTTCTATTTTTTTTTCATGACCGTAAATATCGCGAAAAGACATAATTAAAAAAGAAGTCCCCTGAAATAACTAATTATATAAATTTATAAAATCACTAATATGCCGGCGTACTTCTTCTTGAATTACGTTAACTTCTTGATTTGCGTCAATTAAGCGGAAACGTTTGGGATCATTTCTTAAAATATTGAGGTATCCTTCACGAATCCGCCGATGGAAATCAATATTTTCTCTTTCAAACCTGTCGATGGAAGAAGGTTCCTTTAGGCGATTATTTCGATCCGTAGCTCTTTGCAGTCCAATTTCCACCGGCAAATCAAACAATAAAGTTAAGCCCGGCTTTAAATACAACGCAGAATAGTCATTTATTAACTTGATAAATTCATGATCAAGACCGCGTCCGGCACCCTGATAGGCGTAGGTGGCATCCGAAAACCGGTCGCACAAAACAACTTTGTTTTGTTCTAAAGCCGGCATAATTTTCTCCCGAACATGTTGTGCCCGGGCTGCACAAAACAAAAACATTTCGGTCTCGGCGCACATATAATAATGTTCACTGTTAAAAAGGATGCTTCCTATTTTACGGCCGATATCTGTTCCTGACGGCTCCTGGGTAACAATAATCGGAACGTTTTTCTCAACAAAATACTCGGCAACAAGTTTTATCTGGGTTGACTTTCCGGAACCCTCAATACCTTCAAAGGTAATTAATTTTTTCACTCATTAAACCTTTCACAGCTGATCTTTTATTAATTACTTAAAAACTCCCGGCTTAATTTTCGTAAAATAACAAGACATGCATGACAGTAAGTGAGGATAGTTTGTAATCAAAAAGGGAAAACTGGGAATATATCCATATGAATCAGGATTTATTCCCAGTTGTGATTTGCTGCTGATAAATTATTTTCCATCCCCGGGAACAATTGCTTCCACCGGACATTGATCGGCACAACTTCCGCAATCATTACAAAGTTTAGGGTCGATAACGTATTTATCTTCACCTTCAGAAATTGCCTCGACTGGGCATTCGCTTTCGCAAGAGCCGCAAGCAATACATTCGTCAGTAATCACATAGGCCATTATTCTTCATACTCCTTCTTATAATAATTATTCACCAAAATAAAAATCCCTCACAAATTGGCTGTCAGGAAATCTTTGTTAATCAAAATCAATGATAATTGTCAATTCATAAAAAAAGTTTTTAAGGATATTTTTACGCGCTATTGCCATAAAACAAACTTAAACAGCAATGACTTCCTTTATATCCGGTATTTGCTTTTTAATCATTTTTTCTATTCCCATCTTTAAAGTCATCTGGGACATTGGACAACCACGGCAAGCGCCGGTTAACTTCACCTTTACTATCCCATCTGCACTGACATCTATAAGTTCTACATCTCCCCCGTCCGCCTGCAGGCTGGGCCTTATAAGATCGATAGCTTTTTGCACTTCTTCTTTCATCTAATTTCTCCTTAATCGGTTAAAATTTATCCTTTTCACCCGTTTAATGCGGCATGTAACCAATCATTTTACGGATAACATCCTGGGCGACTTTAGGCAAATCAGGCTTTATTATCATATAATCCTCTATTATATCATGACCGGCTTTCCACATTAATTTACCGGTAGAGGCATCATATAATTCCATGGTTATGCCAACCTTAGCCAATTTATTATTACCTTCACCAGTATATTCCCAATCATCAACGGATACCAGCAAAAACGCGTCAATTTTTGCTAATTCGCCGATTTTTCTGCTCAAATCAGGATCAGAAAAAGAAAGCTGTCGCAATTTAGCAAGATACATAGTTATAGCCTTATGTAATTCTTCGTTGGCCTGGATTTGTTTATTCAAACTCTCAGCGTATATGACATTGGGAAACAACTTTTTTTCAACCAATGAGCCCGCGACAATTTGTTCCACAGCTTCTCTGGAGTCGGTCATTTCCTTATAATTCCATACTTCCACCGGAAATACAGCCACTCTTTGCGGGTGAAAATCCTTTGCTTCCGGCGCCAATTGGGAAAAACGCAATCCGCTGCAACCTATTGTTGTAAAAATAAAAATCATTAATATATATTTAGCGAACGATTTTTTTGTCATAATTTTTAAAACCTCCTTATTTTCGGAAGGAAACTTCCATATCAAAAAACACACCACAAGAAAACACAAAAACCAGCTATAATGTAGCTGGTTTCCAGTAGGCCTTCCTTAACAGCCCCGGAAAGCACATTTTTCTTATCACAAAACTGAAAACAAATCCATATATATAATATACACAGTAACAGAAAAAAGCTTAAAGATGTACTCCAGCCTGCCGGATAAGAAAGAAGAAGAATAATAAATAATATCAATGAGATAATTTTAAGGATGGTTATTGTCAGCATTTTTCCAAAAAAAACGGGAATAGTTTCCTGTCCTATCAATTTATCACTTTGTATTTCCAAAATATCCGACATTGCCGAACGGATAAAAACTATTCCAAATGTAAAGCAAAAAGCAACGATCAAACCGGCATTGAAGGAATTATTTTTGTCCAGGGCAGGCAAAATTGCCGCTACTATTCCCCAAGCTACGGACATAGATATATTTTTTGAACCGGGCAAATCTTTTAAACTCCGGAAATGCCATTTTTGGGGCAGAATCCTCATATTATAAAGCATGCCGGCAAATGAAATAATAAATAGAAAAATAAAGACAATGACAGCATTATTAAATGCAAGCGCAAGGGCGGCGACAATGGAAAGTAAAGCAGTGTATAAATATATATTTTTATGATGGTGGTAGCTTTCTTCCCGAAAAGAGCCGACAAGACCGGCGGGCTTTCGGCTAATCAAACGATTTAAGACATGTATCGCATATACATAAAGAAAGGCTATCGCTACAAAAGACAGATTCACCGGTATATTCTGCAACAGCATACAAACCAGACAAAGACACCCTGCGCCCACAGCGGAATAAATATCCGTTTTGATTGCCCATATCCAGAGATTGAGCAATTTACCCAGGTTTTTTAACTTACGGCTTTGACCTTCCATGATTTTATCCATCACCCGATCGATAATCCAGTTAGGAGTGGAAGCGCCTGCTGAAACCCCGATACGATTATAGGGACCTAGATTAATATTTCCCATTTCTGCCGGAGTTTCGATTTGAAAAGTGGAAGATTGTTGCTTTTGGGCAAGGTCAGCCAGCCTTCTGGTATTGGCGCTGTTTTTTCCGCCAACGATAAACATTGCGTCCATTTCACCAGCCATTGCTATAACTTCCGCTTGTCTTTGTTCAGTTGAAGAGCAAATGGTGTTAAATACGACCGCGTTAGGAAAGCTTTTCTTTATTTTTTCAACAATCTTGCCGTAATTATTTGAATCTTGAGTTGTTTGAGCGACAACACATATTTTATCAAGAGAAGATAATTTATCCACATCATCCAAAGTGGACAGAATAATGCCCCTCCCTCCGGCGTAACCTAGAAGACCGTCAACCTCCGGATGTTCCCTATCGCCTACGATCACCACGGTATAATCAAGAGCAGTATGTTTTTTGATGATGGATTGCACATAACCAACTTTAGGACAGGTTGCGTTTACAACCTTAATGCCGCTTTCCTTAATTTTTTTCCTTTCATCCGGAGCAATACCATGAGCGCGAATAATCAGAATAGCGTTTTGGCTGTCCTTTATCTCTTCGATACTTTCGACAGGGTTAACGCCGCGGCTCTTGAGTAATTCAATTGTTTGCGGGTTATGAATCAACGGACCGTAAGTATAAATAGAGCGGCGTGTTTCATGTTGCGCTATATCCAGCACAATATCCACAGCCCTGCGCACGCCCATGCAAAAGCCTGCTGTCCTGGCAAGTTTAATTTCCATTATGCTCTTGGTATTCCTTCCGCGCTAGAATAAAAAATTCCCTGTTGCCCGCAGGGCCTAAAACAGGCGAGGGACAAGTTCCTTCAACCTTTAAATTCAGAGATTCGCAAAATCCTCTGATATCCTGCACTACACGCTCATGAACAGAGGCATCTTTAATCACTCCGTGGTTCCCCACTTCTTCCCTTTTGGCTTCAAACTGCGGTTTAATAAGCGCCAGAATCAGCGCCCCGTCTCCCAGGAATTTTAAAACAGACGGAATGATAATTTTCAAAGAAATAAAAGAAGCGTCGATTGTGGCCAGATCAATCCGTTCGTCCAGGGCAGCGCCATCATAGTAACGGACATTCGTGCGTTCGATTACGACCGCACGTTTGTCTTCGCGCAGCTTCCAGGCCAACTGGCCGTAACCGACATCAAGAGCGTAAACTTTTCTGGCGCCTGCCTGCAAAAGGCAGTCTGTAAAACCTCCGGTGGAAGCCCCGACATCAAGGGCGACAATATTGGCAACATTCAATTTAAATTCTTTTAAAGCCGCATCCAATTTTAATCCCCCTCGGCTCACATAGGGATTGTCTTGACCCTTTATCTGAATTTCCGAGTTAACCGCTACAGGCGTGCCCGCCTTATCCAGGTATGTTTCGTTGATTTTCACAACCCTCGCTAGGATCAGCGCGCGGGCGCGCTCCAGTGTGGGCGCGATTCCTCGATCAACAAGCAACTTGTCCAGACGAATTTTTTGAATGGTCATATTCATGTAATACCATTTTGCTCTTACGGAATAATGAAAGCGATTGGATATAATCAAAAATTATTGAATGCCGGATTGTCCCGCCAGCATATCTTTTATCGCCCGAATAATACCTTCTTCATCTATGCCGCACTTATGACGCTGCTCGGCTTGGGTGGCATGTTTAACAAATTCATCGGAGATGCCCAATCGCTTCACCCAAACACCGGTTACGCCTTCCTGAGCTAATAATTCTAAAACAGCGCTGCCAAAGCCACCCGGAAGCATGTTTTCCTCAACCGTAATAATTTTTTTAATCGTTGCCGCAGTTTTCAAAATCAGCTCATTATCAAGAGGTTTTACAAAACGGGCATTGATCACTTTAATATTTATCCCTTCTTCGGAGAGTTTCTTTGCCGCAATCAGCGAAGGATTGACCGCCGAACCAATAGCAATAATAGCCAAATCTGATCCATCGCGAAGTACTTCACCTTTGCCT
>JBKQWB010000004.1:0-37962 GCA_052139735.1 Smithella sp.
CTCCTGCCGCAGTATATTCAGCAAAGCTGAAAGTTGCCGTTAAAAGAATAACTGCCGCCGTGACTATGATTGTTCCTAATGTTTTTTTCATGATCTGTTACCTCCTTTAGGGTAATTTGTTTATTTGTCTTTATATTATTGAAATTATCGTGCCAAAAAATAAATAATAATTATTTATGCATGTAATTATTAGATAATATTAACTATATTCACGATAGTCCTTAAATTGTTTCTCGTAAAATCTCATCTGAGCCTTTTTCATTTTAAATAAAATATTAAAACTCGTTTAACGAAATGTGGAAAAGTATCAAATAAATTCGTAAGCGAGCAAACACCGTCGCTTACCTTGGGAGAACTTCAAATGTTTTTTAAAGGATTGACCCGCTCAAATGGACAAATTGAAAAAAAAAGATAAAAATTAAGAATGTTCTATATGAAGAAGGATGGCATTAAAAACAAATAACATTATTTAATACAAACACGGCGTACCTGCATAAAATCGGTAACACCTTTCAAGGCTTTTAGAATACCGTCTTGTAAAAGTGTCGTCATACCTTCTTTTCTAGCTTGTTCCCGCATGGCTTCAACGGTTTCATGCTTTTGCACCATTCTTTTGATACTATCAGTGCCGACTAAGAGTTCGTGTATGCCTAATCGGCCTTTATATCCGGTTCCATTACAACTGCTGCAACCCTTTGGTTTGTAAAGTTTGAAATCTTCATTGTAAGGCACATTTAATTGATCAAAGTCTTCCTGGCCGTAGCTTTCGGCAATCTCATCATATTCTTCCTTTTTGGGATGATACTGCTCTTTGCACGATTTGCATAGTGTGCGCACAAGGCGTTGAGCGAGAATTCCAAGCAGGGCGTCGGCGAAATTAAGGGGATCAATGCCCATATCCAGAAGGCGCACAATAGTTTCAGGAGCACTGTTGGTGTGCAGAGTGCTGAATACCAAGTGGCCGGTAAGGGACGCCTCAACGCCCGTTCTGGCTGTTTCAAAATCGCGCATTTCGCCGACCATGATAACGTCAGGGTCAGCACGTAGAAACGCCCGCATAGCCGCGGCAAAATCAAAACCGATTTTCGATTGTACTTGGACTTGACGCAATCCGTATTGCGTAATTTCTACGGGGTCTTCCGCTGTCCATATTTTCTTGTCCGGCCGGTTAATGTGATGCAGGGCCGCGTGCAGTGTGGTTGTTTTACCGGAACCTGTAGGACCAACGCATAAAATCATACCGTAAGGTTTGGAAATAATGTTAACCAGTTCTTTGTAATTACGCGGCGTTAAAGCCATATCTTCTATTGGCATTGTTTCGCCTTTAGCTAAAATACGCATAACTACATCTTCCACTCCGCCCTGCGTTGGAATTGTCGCTACACGTAATTCTATTTCTTCACCCGTGTTACGCCTGAATTTAATTTTACCGTCCTGGGGCATTCTTTTAACGGTGATATCCAGATTAGACATGATTTTGATGCGCGAAATAATGGCGGCGCGGTAACTGAAAGGAACCGTCTGATAAAGGGCACAGTCTCCATCAACGCGAAACCGGATCTCCACATTTTTTTTGCCTACATTCGGTTCAACATGTATATCGGAAGCTCGGCGAATATAGGCATCATTAATAATTTTATTGACCAGTTGCATAATGACGCTGTCCGAGTCTGTGACAGCGTCGCCGCCTTCTTCATTTTCCGCGGCCGCCTCCTCGCCTTCCATCCGTCCCAATATCTCCGTAAAAGAATGTTCCTCATCGGGAATATTGAAAAAAAGGTTAATATATTTTATTATATCTTCCTCTAGGGCGACATCGTATTTTACCTGCTTGGTTTTTAAAAGACTTTCGATGGTGTCTTTCTTTATAAGATTACTGGGATCATCCATGAGTACATGAATTTTGTCTCCGATCATTTCCAGCGGCACCCATAGTTCACGGCGCAGGAAATTTTTCTTTAAATTTTTAATTAAATGACCGGGGATCGGTATTTTTTCATTATATTTCATGAAACGGCAATTATAGAATTCCTCGAAAGCATGGCCAATGTCATCTTTGGATATTTTGTGTTTCTGCATGAGGAAATTTTCTATGGATTCTTTCTTCTCACGTGATTCCTTCCATGCGTTTTCCAGTTCATCTTCTTTGATCAAATCATGGCTTAATAAATAATCAAACCGCGTTTTTCTATGACGCACGAAACGTTGTTGATTGTAAAAGGCAACGCCCAAAACTTCGGCAATTTCGAGTGCCAGTCCTATTTCATCTTCAGAAAATTTTCCTTCGCCGATTTTTTTGTTGATAATCTGAATAACGCCCATTAGCTGATTGCTGTTGTAAATGGGAGCAGCAAGAATTTGTCTTGTTTTAAAACCTGTTTTTTTATCCCAACTATCGTCAAAAGTTAATTCAGCCTCAATATTTTTGAGTTCCTTTTGATTGTAGGCATTCTCAATGTTGATTACTGCGCCTGTGTTGGCCACATAGCCGGCGATACTTTTATTATTTATCGGCAATCTGATTTCTTTGAGTTGCGTGCCGGCCAGAAACATAGAATAAATTTCATTACGTAATTTATCAACGACATAAATAGTTATGGAATTGGCGTTAAAAATGTTTAAAATGCCGCTTTTTAAATCTACAAGGATTTGTTTAATATTTTGCGCCGCATGAATACGGTTTGTTATATCCAACAACTCCTTGCGTATATTGGAGTTACCATTAACAAATTTTGCAGAGGGTGCATTTAAAGGACTGGCCATGGAGTAAATTATTCCTTGATATCTAAAATGATTTTTATCCTAGCAAGGATTTATATTAATGTCAATGCGCCTGATATTGCAATTTATGACTTAAGTCAGTAAAAAATCAGCCGGTGGTGACAATTTTTGAAAAATCGGCAATTTTATGGAAAAGGGCTGAAATTTCCGCTAGAAGCGATAGACGGTTAAAACGGACTTTTTCATCTTTATCCATAACCATGACGTTGTCAAAGAAAGCATCCACAGGAGGGCGCAGAGCTGCCAGTTTGTTCAAGGCGGCGTTGAAATCCTCTTCCGCGATGCCTTTTTCCACACGGGTTTTGATGTTATCAAAGGAAGAAAACAGGTTGATTTCCGCATCGGCTGAAAGCAGACCGACATCAATCTGGCCATCGTGGAAGTCCTTCAAAATATTGTCCACGCGTTTAAAAGCGATGGAAATCGGTTCGAACTCGGGATTTTGACGGAATGCCTCCAGAGCCTTAATCTTTTCAATAACTTTGACCAGTTCATCAATATCCGCGGATAGAACAGCGTCCACTGTATCGTAAGCATATCCCTGAGTTATCAGTTGATTTTGCAGACGCCCCTTAAAGAAATCCAGAACATCCTTTTTTATATCGTCAGCCGGCCTTTTCAACACATCCTTGAGCAGCGCCACACTCTCATCTATTAGGAAATTCAGGCTAAGCGAATAACGGCGGGATAAAATAATATTAATGATTCCCAACGCCTGACGACGCATTGCGTAGGGATCGGCAGTTCCCGTCGGCGGCAGACCCACGCCGAAGAAACCAGTGATCGTGTCAATTTTATCGGCGATGCCGACAATTGCTCCTTCATCCGTTTGAGGCAGATCACCGCCTGCAACTATCGGTAAATAATGTTCATAGATGGCATTGGCAATTTCAGGTTTTTCGCCGGCTAAAAGAGCATACTCACGGCCCATGATACCCTGAAGTTCCGAGAATTCGCCCACCATAAGAGATTCCAGATCGGCCTTGGCCAGAAGCGCGGCGCGTTCAACATTTTTCTTAATGGACGGTTTTACTTTGGACGCGATCTTTACCGCCAGTTTGCGGAAGCGCATAACCTTTTTGTGCGATGTTCCCAGGAGTGTATGGAAGACAACTTTCTTGAGTGATTCCACACGATCTTCCAGAGGCACTTTTTTGTCCTCCTCAAAGAAAAAAGAAGCGTCGGCCAGGCGCGCCCGCAGAACCCTTTCGTTTCCTTTTGCCACCACTGCGATGTCGCGGGGTCTGGTGTTGCTGACTGCGATGAAATGAGGCAGAAGTTTTCCTTCATCGTTAATGACAGGGAAGTATTTCTGGTGAGAGATCATGGTTGTTGTAAGAACTTCTTTGGGGATTTTTAAATATTCCTCCTCAAAACCGCCGCGCACGATCACCGGATATTCCACGATCAGACTGACGGTTTCCAGTAGATCATCCGTGTAAAAAAGTTTTCCGCCAACTTCGGCAGCTGATTTCTGCGCTTCTTTGAGAATTAAATTTCTTCTTTCGGCGGGATCGGCAATAACAAAATTTTCTCTGGCCTTACTCAGATAATCTTCGAAACCGGTGACAGTAAAAGGAGCGGGGCTCATAAAACGATGCCCTCGGGAAGCGTTGCCGCTTTCAATATTTTCAATCTTCAGAGGAATGACATTGCCGCCATAGAGCGCGAGAATCCAGTGTACCGGACGGGCGAAGCGCAAATCATAGCTTCCCCAGCGCATTGATTTTTTAAAAGGTATTGCCAGAAGGAAACTTGTCAGAATTTCGGGCAATAGTGTATCCGTCGGCTGGCCGGCAATAGTCTTGCGCGCTCCAAGATACTCGCCTTTTTCAGTGACGATAGTTTCCAATTGCGAGATATCCATATCCTGTCCCCTGGCGAATCCCAGAGCCGCTTTTGTCGGGTTTCCGTTTTCATCAAAAGCGGCCTTTTTGGCAGGCCCCATTTTTTCTATGGTTTGATCATCCTGTTTTAACGCCAAATCGGCAATAGTGAGCACCAGGCGGCGCGGTGTAGCCATGCACTTGATTCCGGTAAAGCCTATGCGCCGCTCCGTCAGAGATTTACGGATGATGTCTTCCATATCCACCACAGCCCGGGATAATAATCCCGCTGGAATTTCTTCGGTGCCAATTTCAAAAAGCAGTTCGTTACTCATTTTGTCTCCAGATATTCTAGTTGTTCTTTAAAAGGGGGTATCCCAGATCTTCGCGTTGTTTAAGATAAAGCTCGGCGCTGATTCTTGCCAGATTGCGCACCCGGCCGATGTAACTGGTGCGTTCAGCAACGCTGATAGCGCCGCGGGCGTTGAGCAAATTGAATGTATGCGAGCATTTCAAACAATAATCATAAGCGGGCAGCGCCAGATTTTTTCCGGCAATACGCAGTGCTTCTTCTTCGTAAGTGTCGAAGAGTTTGCGCAGCATGGGAATGTCGGCAACTTCAAAGTTGTAAGTGGAAAATTCCACTTCGCTCTTGTGATGAACGTCGCCATATTTAATTTTATCCGTCCACTGTAAATCATATACGTTGTTGACGCCCTGAATATACATGGCGATGCGTTCTGTTCCATAGGTTAGTTCCGCGCAAACCGGATGCAGATCGAATCCGCCAACCTGTTGGAAATAGGTAAACTGAGAGATTTCCATCCCGTCGAGCCATACTTCCCAGCCCAATCCCCACGCGCCCAGCGTTGGTGATTCCCAGTCGTCTTCCACGAAGCGGATATCGTGATCAAGGGGATCAATGCCGAAGCTTCTGAGCGAATTGAGGTAGAGTTCCTGAATGTTTAAAGGAGATGGTTTCATAATGACCTGATATTGGTAATAATGCTGAAGACGGTTAGGATTTTCACCATAGCGGCCATCCGTTGGGCGCCTCGATGGTTGTACATAAGCCACATTCCAAGGTTCCGGTCCCAATGCCCGCAGACAGGTCGCGGGGTGAAAAGTGCCGGCTCCGACTTCCATATCATATGGTTGTTGAATTACGCAGCCCTGAGAGTGCCAGTATTTTTCGAGGGCAAAAATCAATTCTTGAAAATTCACAATTTTCTCCTTGCTTTATGAATGAAAAATTTATCAATACGGGTCTGTTGAAAAACGCTCATCCCTCGCCTTTGCGGGGACGGTGTCTGCTGCGTTGTAAACCGCACCGCTCAGTAAAAATCTATAGACGCATCGAGGTTCGTTTTTTTTGCGCGCCTTGCATCTGAGCATCCTGTATCAAGTACGGGACAAGCTTTTGAACAGTCCCGACATGCGGTGTCTTTAACAATTCCAGTATTGCCGGTTTTTATATTCAAAAGAACACGCGGATAAGTAACATGTTCAGTTGTATAGTGTCAATATAAAAAGGATAAAATCGTTTTTACTCTTTAGCTTTCAGATAAATATTTGCTTAGTGTGAATCTTTATCAATGGATTTGATGGGTTTCCTTGCTAAAACGCCAACCGGCACTTCGCGCTCAAAATGCACGTAAATTTCATAGCCGCTGTGGGCTTCCGAGAGTTTGTTTCCTTTTTGATCAGTCATGTCGTTTATTTTTAAGGCGACCGTATCATCCGGCAATAAAAGTTCCAGGGTGTCGCCGGTTTTCAAGCGGTTCCGGACGCCGAGCAGAATCATCTCTCGTGATGTGTCATACTGAATCACTGTTCCTGCCGGCTCATGAGTTTGAATATATTTAATCTCCGGATTCGTTTCATTAATTTTTTCTTCGTTAAAGGCAAATCCGGTGGTATAGCCGCGGTTTGAGATTTTTGTGAGTTCATCTATCCATTCCTGCCTGCATTTATATTTCTCTTTTTGTTGAATTAACGCGTTTAATGCCTGCCGGTATGTCCGTGTCACTACTGCCACATAATAAGCCGATTTCATTCGGCCTTCAATTTTGAGACTTGTAACGCCGGATGCCAATACTTCGGGCAGATATTCAATGAGACATAAATCCCTGGAACTTAGCAGATAACTATATCGCTGGTCCTCCTGCAAAATCAGCGGGTCGTCGGGTCTTGTTGATTCGTGAAGTAAATACTCCCAGCGGCAGGGTTGACTGCAATCGCCCTCGTTGGCGCTTCTACGGTTGCGGAATGCCGACAGATAACAACGTCCGGAATATGCCATACACATCGCGCCATGGATAAAAATTTCCAATTCCATTTCGGGAACAGCCGCGGCTATTTCTCCAATATCTTTCAAATTCAATTCCCGTGCCAGAATAATTCGCCGCACTCCCTGGTCGAGCCAAAAACGTACAGCCTCAATATTTGTAGTGTTCGCCTGTGTGCTCAAATGCAGCGGCAATTGCGGCGATAAACGTCGAATCAGTCTGAGCATTCCCGGATCACTGACAATCAGCGCGTCAACACCGATTGCGGCAAGCGCGGGAATGATTTTCTTTGCCTGTTCCAGATCGGCATTGCGGGCAAATGTATTGACCGCCGCGAAAACTTTAACGCCTTTGGCATGCGCTTTATGAACGCCCGCAGCCAAATCAGGCATAGACATTTCAGCCGAGCCAGCTCTTAGGCTAAGGCCTGCCACGCCAACATATATGGCATCAGCTCCATAGAGCAATGCTGTTTGCAATTTTTCCAAATTGCCGGCGGGAATCAGTAACTCCGGTTTTGTCATTTCAAATCCCTTCAAAATATTTCAAGATAATTATCTTAGCAAAATAATTGACTTTGCACAAATAAAGTGCAAAAAAATAGCAATTACAAATGAAACAGATAACAGAGCTTCAGGCGTCTGTTTTTATGAGGGATTTAAATTGCATGATTAAAGGAAACTGAAACTCGCCATGTTAAATAAAATAAATATTAGTCCCGAAAAGCAGAAGCTGATTATTTATATTGTTTTGATATTGGTTACGCTTGCCGTTTTCTGGCAGGTGAATCAATATGACTTCGTTAATCTCGATGATCAGGTTTATGTCACAGAAAACAGTCATATCCAGTCCGGAATAACGCTGGACGGATTTCGTTGGGCATTCAGCACAAGATATGCTGACTTATGGAACCCTTTGACATGGCTGTCATTGATGTTCGATTATCAGCTTCACGGCCTGAATGCCGGCGGTTATCATCTGACCAACCTTATCCTGCACTTATTGAGCGCTCTGCTGCTGTTCTGGCTTTTTAACCGCATGACCGGAGCTATCTGGCGCAGTGCTTTTGTTGCCGCGCTTTTTGCGCTTCACCCGCTTCATGTGGAATCAGTTGCGTGGATATCTGAGCGTAAAGATGTCTTGAGCGTATTTTTCTGGATACTGACTCTCTGCCTGTATGTTTATTACACGGAAAAACCGGTTATAAAAAGATATCTACTTGTTGTGTTTTCCTTTGTCTTAGCTCTTATGAGCAAGCCTATGGTTGTCACTTTGCCTGTTATTATGATTTTTCTTGATTACTGGCCGCTGGAACGTCTTCAATCTCAGAAAGCAACAACTAACTTGACGAATGTTATGCTTGTTTCTACAAATCAATCGATACAGGAAACCAAACCAGAAGAAGGAGCTCTAAATGAAAATATATCTCCACCTAATAAACGGAATAAACGGAAATTGTCAGAAACTAAGATTGCGGGAATAATTCCTTTATGGCAAATATGGGAAAAAATACCTTTTTTTATCCTGTCAACAATTCTTGTTATCATTACGCTTTATAATCCGAACCAACAGGATACATCGTTAAAAGCTTTTTCCCTTATTTCCAGGCTTGCCAACGCGCCTGTTGCTTTTGTGACTTATCTGGAAAAAACATTCTGGCCGAATAATCTGGCTATTTTTTATCCTTTTCCTTATCAAATTCCAGCATGGCAGGTTTTAGGGGCCACCATTCTGATTTTAGTTATCAGCGCTGTGGTCATTGCAGCAGCAAAACGTTTGCCCTATCTGTTTGTTGGATGGATGTGGTTTGCGATAACGATTCTACCTGTTATCGGGATACTTCAGATATCGTTAACAACACCATACTCAATGGCCGACCGCTACCATTACCTGCCTTCTATCGGTATTGCTGTTATACTGGCATGGGGCATTCCGCTTTTGATTAAACGTGAAGACACGCGCAAAAAAATTTTATTACCGGCAGCAATAGCCGTTCTTGCTATTCTTACAGTTTTAACTTGGAGGCAATGCGGTTACTGGAAAAACAGTAGCGAGCTTTGGAGCCATGCTTTGAGTGTAACAAAAAATAACTATATAGCGCATAGCAATTTAGGTATTGCTCTGTTTGAAGAAGGAAAAATCGAAGAGGCTATAGATCAATATAATAAGGCTATCATGATGCCATATCAAATTTTAACCTATAATGATGATCATCTTTATTATTTTTACGGTAGGATTTACAGCAATAGAGGAAAAGCTTATGCTGAACTCGGCCTATATAAATATGCATTTGAAGACTATAACAAATCCATACGCCTTAACTCTAAAAATGCCAGTTTATACAATAGCAGAGGGTTTACTTATGCTAAGCTTAATCAGCACCAACGTGCTATAGAAGATTTTAGTGAAGCAATCCGCCTAAGACCGGATTTTGCTTATTACTACTTAGACAGGGGAAATTCTTACAATAAACTCGGTCAGCACCAAAGTGCTCTAGATGACTATACAAACGCAATCCGCCTAAAACCGGGTTATGCAGATGCCTACAATAACAGAGGTGTCGCTTATGCGAAACTTGGTCAATATCAACGTGCTATTGAGGACTTTAATAAGGCCATATATATTAAACAAGATTATGCAGATGCCTACAATAACAGAAGGATTGCTTATTTTAAGCAAGGCAGTAAGAAACTTTGTTGCGATGATTTAATCAAAGCGTGTAAATTAGGAAATTGCAAAACATTAGAAGCAGCTAGAAATAGAGGAAACTGCCGCTGACCTTTTGACACGACTCTTCTTTAAATTGCGATTCTCAGAAATATTATTCTTGAAATCATTTGGTAGTCTATCTAAATATTATATGCAGAGCTTGCGGATCTGCTCCATGACTTTTAGAGATTTTACTTCACGCCCCAGCACATGCGCAATGAAACCGATGAGGATGCTGCGAGACTCCATGGACAGGGAATCGGTGAGCGCGATCAATTTTATTTTATGAATATCCATATCCTTGCCCAGAAGCAATGTGCGCACGGTGCCGGCTGAAATCGGCTGTTCATATCTTTGGGGCTTGGCGCAAACGCTGCATTTGATTCCGCCTTCGCCGGCGTGAAAGTAATAAGAATGGCCATTGGTCACCGGAGTTTTACAAATGATACAATGGTCGAGGGCCGGTTCGAATCCGGTTAATTTGAGCAGGCGCATTTCAAAAAAGCGCACGATTGCATCGGATGCCTTTTCACTGCCAAGTATCAACAGAAAATCCTGCAGGAGTTGAAACACGTTTTCATTCTTTTTCCCTTCCGGGCTGAAATGATCCGTAAGGTCAATAAAATAAGAAGCGATGAGAGTTTTTTCCATATCCTGACGGATGTTGTGATAGTGGTCAATTATATCGCAGGATTCGATGAAAGCGAGCATGTCACGGCTTTTGCGGGTGAAGATAATATCCGTCAGGGAAAAAGGTTCAAAGACATTGGCAAATCTTTTCTTGCTTCTTTTGGCGCCTTTGGCGATTCCCTTGAGCTTCCCGAAATCGGAACTATAGAATGTTACGATTAAATCCGATTCACCATAGCTTAAGGTGCGCAGAACGAATCCGGTGGTTTTGTAGCTTTCTCTAACGACCATCGTATTTTATTTCTCCGCCGACGATGGTAAGGATAGCCTTGCCCTGCATTTCCCGTCCATGAAATGGAGAATTTTTCCCGCGTGAGCGAAATGCCTGCACATCAACAGTCCATTTAATCAGCGGATCAATTACGGTGATATCGGCATCCGCGCCAGCCGCAAGCGTTCCTTTCGGCAAATTAAGTATGCGCGCCGGATTAACACTCATCTTCGCGATTAGCTCCGGCCAGTTCAGTGTTTTGTTACGGATAAGATTCAGGCTCAAAGAAAGCGAGGTTTCCAGACCGCTGATTCCATTGGCGGCATATTCAAATTCCACTTCTTTATCCGTGCGTCCGTGGGGAGCATGGTCGCAGGCAATGACGTCAATCGTTCCATCGGAAAGACCTTCTTTAATTGCTGCGACATCCTTTTCGCTTCTTAGCGGAGGATTTACCTTGAAATTGGTATTGTAATTTTGCAGCGCTTCATCAGTCAAAGTGAAGTAATGTGGCGCGGTTTCCGCTGTTACCTTCAAACCTCTTTTTTTGGCGTTACGAATCAGCCCAACGGAACCGGTAGTGCTGACATGCGCTATGTGAACACAGGTTTTAGTAAATTCAGCGATTAAAATATCGCGCGCTACCATTACTTCTTCCGCGATGCCGGGGATACCGCTCAATCCCAAAATCGTGGAATAATAACCTTCATTCATCTGGCCGCCGCCGGAAAGGTTTGTATCTTCACAATGCGAAATAACCGGTAATTGCAAGGAGAAGGCATACTCCAAAGCCCGGCGCATCAGGGCTGCATCCATTACCGGCTTGCCATCATCGGAAAGGGCGATTATGCCCGCTTCTTTGAGATCCCAGAATTCCGTAAGCTGAGCGCCTGCGGAGTCTTTGCTGATGGCGCCAATCGGGTAAACGTTGGCAAGCGTAGCCTCAATCGCTTTTCTCTTGATAAATTCGGTAATAGAGCGATTATCGTTAATCGGGTTGGAATTAGGCATGCAGGCAATAGAAGTGAAACCGCCGGCAACGGCGGCGGCAGCGCCTGACGCGATTGTTTCTTTGTATTCGAAGCCGGGTTCGCGTAAGTGCGTGTGCATATCGATCAGGCCGGGAACAAGAATCATTCCGGCCAAATCAATAATCTTTGTTATTTCCCCCGAACTTTTTGATATGACTGATTTTGACAGATCTGCCCCCGTTTTGGCAATTTTTCCGTCTTCCAGAAAAATATCCATCCGGGAATCCATGTTTTGCGCGGGATCTATTATCCTCGCGCCGGTTAATAATAGTTTCATTCATTACCTCCGATGAGCAGGTACAGAAGAGCCATTCTTACGGCCACGCCTTTATTTACCTGATCGAGAATTACAGAGTAAGAAGGATCATCGGCGATATCAGGCGATATTTCCACGCCGCGGTTAATAGGTCCCGGATGCATGACTATAACATCTTTTGCGGCCAGTTTAATGTTTTTGCGATTCAGACAATAGTGTTGGGCATATTCACGAAGCGACGGGAAGATGTTTTGCTTCTGCCGCTCCAACTGGATACGCAGCATCATTACAACGTCGGCATCGGCAATGGCGTCTTCAATCCTGCTAAAAACTTTTACGCCCATTTGCTCAATATCCCGTGGCAGCATCATAGCCGGCCCGGCCAGAACAACCTGGGCTCCCATACTGGACAGACCGTAAATATTGGAACGGGCAACACGGCTGTGCTCGATGTCGCCGACTATTGCTACCTTCAATCCGGAAATTTTACCTTTATGTTCCTTGATGGTCATCATGTCCAGAAGAGCTTGTGAGGGGTGTTCATGCGCTCCGTCGCCGGCGTTGATTATGGACTGTTTAACCAGCGATGCCAGTAATTGCGGAGCGCCGGCGGCGCTGTGGCGCAGGACAATGACATCGGGATTCATAGCTTCCAGATTGCGGGCTGTGTCAATAAGAGTTTCGCCCTTTGCGACAGAACTGGTTGAAGCTGAAATATTAATTGTATCGGCGCTTAATCTTTTACCGGCTATTTCAAAAGATGTTCTGGTTCTGGTGCTGGCTTCATAAAATAAATTGATAATTGTTTTGCCGCGTAACGTCGGCACTTTCTTTATTTTGCGGGTGGAAATTTCCAGAAAAGATTCGGCCGTCTCCAGAATCAGATTTATTTCATCAATCGAAAGATCCTTTATTCCCAGGATGTCTTTTTTTTCAAATTTCATAACAGGCCTTGAAAAGTTTTAAATTTAAGTTCCTTCTTCTATGACTACTTCATCCACGCCATTCTTTTCCACAAGGTCAACTCTGACCGCTTCCCAGAGAGAAGATGGCAGATTCTTCCCGATAAAGTCTGCCCTGATCGGAAGTTCGCGGTGGCCGCGGTCGATTAAAACGGCGAGCTGAATCATTTTTGGCCGGCCAAAATCAATCAAGGCATCCATTGCCGCGCGGATGGTTCGCCCTGTAAAGAGAACGTCGTCAACCAGGACAACTATTTTATCGTCCAGGGAGAAATTTATTTTTGTCTCCCCCAGACGCGGCTTTTTGTTTGATACGGAAATATCATCACGGTAAAGAGTAACATCCAAAATTCCCAGAGGAATTTTATCGCGTTCAATATCGGATATTTTTTTCTGCAATCTTTCCGCCAGATAAACTCCGCCCGTTCTGATTCCTACAATTACGAGGTTCTGCATACCTTTATTTTTCTCCAGAATTTCATAGGCAATTCTGGTAAGGCATCGGTCGATTCCATCTTTATCCATTACTATTTTAGGATTCTTGTTTTTCGACATATGAGCCAACCTCAGTCCGGCAATGTTATAAAAAAAGCCTTTCCCCTGGCGGGAAAAGGCTTAAATAAAATTTAAATAATTCTTTCATTGCATTTTCCTTTTTCAATCTCGCTGGATTAAATTAAAAGGTCTATTTTTTTTACAACTTCACTGCTTGGATGTCAAGGTAAAAGTCGAAAAAGCTTTCATTTAGAGATAATAACCGGCATACGTCCACAACCTGAAGGAAAATCGCTATGGCGATAAACCGCGAACCTCAGGTTTTTAACGGAATCCTCCTGCCATTTATCTTAATCTTCATGCTGCTTCCGATTAATGATAAAAGGATTACGGGAGCTTACATCAATAGCCGCCTGATGAATATGGTTTCATGGCTAACTATTATTATTTTAATTTGTCTTTCTGTGGCGATGGTTATATCGGCCTTTTTATAGCTAGTGCAGCAACTTTCCCAGCCGTTCCCAGCGAAGACCGTGAAGTATAGGTTGGTCGTAGTCCCACGACCAGTAAATTATAAATGCTTTTCCTTCCACATCCTTCAAATCTACAAATCCCCAGAAACGGCTGTCCATGCTTCTATCGCGGTTATCACCCATGACGAAAAGGGAGTTCTTCGGAACGGTCACCGGTCCGTAATTATCGCGTGTTTCTAAGGCCACAGGTAAGATGACATTGTCGGAATAAATACCGAAAGTGTCATTATATGGTTTATCATTGATGAATATTTTTTTATTTTTTATTTCGATTTTATCGCCGCCAACGCCGATAACCCGCTTGATAAAATCTTTGGACCGGTCTTTGGGGTAAATAAAAACTATTATATCATTTCTTTGAGGGTCTTTTCCGGGAACAATTATTTTTCTTAATAAAGGAATTTTTACTCCATAAATGAACTTATTGACTAAAATATGATCACCAACCAACAATGTTGGCACCATTGATTCGGAAGGTATTTTATACGCGCATATTATGAATGTGCGAATAAAAAGAGCAATTAAAATAGCAATAATTATTGATTCCACGTATTCTTTAACCTTCGATTTTTGTTTTGGATTTTTATTTTCTGTCATATTAATTGGAAACCTCTAAGAATAAATGTTGGATAGAGAAAAGGCAATCATGCAAAGTGTAATGAATCCTTTAATTATCTTTTTTCCGGCCATAGCAACAATAGCGCGATTAAGCGCTCGATGAGGAGTTTTTAATTTAGATTGCCGGATAACTTCTATGGTCAATATACCGGCAAATCCTCCTGAAAAAAATCCTATCCATATGCCCGGTCCCCCCAAAAACGGTGTAAGCAAAAAAGTTCCTATAAAAGCTCCCCCCAATACAACGGCTGCAAAAGATTTTTTTGAAACAGGCGGTTGAGATGTTTCACCTGTAACTATAAAAAAATCAATGGTTTCAGCAGTTATAGCGGAGATGAGAAGAAACAAAATAATTTTCAATCCGACGCGGTCGAAGCCGGTAAAAATTGAGTAAAACAAAACGTCAAAAAAAATGACGACAGTTCCGGGCAGACCAAACAAATTTAAAAAAATGCCCGCAAACAATATCAATATGAAAATAGTAAATCCCGCCTCGGCGAAAAATGACAAATTATTTCTTCCTCTTCATTTTAGAAATTTGCAAATTCTCAAAAAGCAACACAATCGGACAGGAAATGAATACCGAGGAATAGGTGCCGAATACGACGCCGACCAGCAATGAAAAAGCAAAATCGTGGATGACCGCGCCACCGAACTTCCACAGCGCTAAAACCGTGAGAAAAACGGTCAGAGAAGTCAAGATGGTTCTGCTCAATGTTTGATTAACGCTCATGTTGATGATGTCGCCTAGCTTCTGTTTTGGATTAAGCTTTACATTTTCGCGAACACGATCAAGCACAACGATGGTATCGTTGATGGAGAAACCAATGATGAAAAATACTGCCGCGAGAATGGATAAGGTGAATTCAATGTTAAAAATGGAAACAGTGCCGATAATAATGAGAACATCGTGAACCAGAGCGATAATGCCGCCAAGCGCATAACGGAACTCGAAACGCCATGTAATATAAATCAGCATGGCAATCCAGGAAAGAACAACGGCAAAAAGCGCCTTACGCTGGAAATCCATCCCGACTTTGGAACCGACAACTTCCACGCGCCGGATTTCATAGTCTTTGTTAAAAGCATTTGTTAATGGTTGTTCCAGATTGGTTGCCATTATCTTCTGGTCGCTGAAGGATTCGTGCGTCCGGATTAGAAATTCTTTTTCACCGAACTGCTGGATTGTACTGTTTTCCAGTTTTGTTGACTTCAAGGCTGTCCGAATCTGATCGGCGGAAACATCCTTCTGAAATTTTATCTGAATAATGGAACCGCCGGCGAAATCTATGCCGAGGTTCAAGCCGCCGTGAAAAATAACGGAGGCGATAGCGATGATCGCCAAGATTACCGAAAAAGTAATAGCATACTTCATTTTCCCGACAAAATCTAAGTGAATTCCAGGTTTTATCAACTCCATGCTCATACTATATCTCCTGCCTGCGCTTGAATTTTAAATGCTCAATTTTTTAATATTAAAGTTCCAGACAACGTAATCAAAAATTACTCTGGTGACAAAAACAGCTGTAAAAAGACTGGCCAGAAGGCCGATAATCGTGGTTACCGCAAATCCCTTTATTGGGCCGGTACCGAACATGATCAGAAAAACAGCGGCGACTATACCGGTGATATGTGTATCAATGATTGTTATAAATGCCCGATTGTAACCCGTTTCCAGAGATAGCCGGATAGTCTTTCCCGTTCGCAACTCTTCCCTTATTCTTTCAAAAATCAGAATGTTCGCGTCAACTGCGACGCCAACCGTGAGCAGTAAGCCGGCAATGCCGGGCAACGTCAGAGTTGCCCGAAACGCAGCCAGAACGCCTAGCACCAGAAATATGTTGATGATAAGGGCAAGGTCGGCGACGGAGCCTGCAAACCGGTAATAAAGAATCATGAAAATAATGACAAATAATGTACCGATCAGTGTGGCTATTATACCTTGTCTTATGGAGTCACTGCCAAGTGACGGTCCAACCGTTCTTTCTTCCAGAATATTGACCGGCGCGGGTAGAGCGCCTGCCCGTAAGACAATGGCCAGATCACGCGCTTCATCCATTGTAAAAGTTCCGGTAATCTGTGCCTGACCACCGGATATTCTGTCCTCTATGACAGGCGCGGAGTGCACCACTCCGTCCAAAACAATTGCCAATTTTTTACGGACATTTTCACCGGTAATCCTTTCAAAATCAATAGAACCTTGAGAATTAAACTTCAAACCGACGGACGGTTCACCGAAGCGGTCGGCAATTTGCACTTTGGCGGTTTCCAGCGAAGCGCCGGTGAGGAGTGTTTTATTTTTTAACAGATAGGGAACGGAACCTCTCTCTCCGGTTGATTTATCGGTACGTATGCCGTAAGCGATAATATCTCCTTCCGGAACATTGCCGTGCAGAGCCTCCTCGAGGGAATTCTCTTCATCAACGATTTTAAATTCCAAAAGCGCCGTTTTCCCGATAAGGCTCTTAGCCCTTTCCGGATCTTTTATTCCAGGCAATTGAATCAATATACGGTTGTCGCCTTCCGGTATAATTTCCGGTTCGGCAATGCCGAATTGGTCCACGCGATTGCGGATGGTCTCCAGCGAGTGTTCAACGGTAAGTTTTTTCAGTTCAATGGCTCTTTTATCATTGATTTTTAAAGTGACAAGTTGTCCGCTTTCGCGAGGGTTGGTATCTGCGATTTCCAAATCAGGATACTTGTCGCGCAGCACATTTTCCAGAGCGGTTTTCCCGGCGGAATCAGTTAATTCCAATGAAATCGTGGCGCCGTTGGCTTTTCCCAAATTACGGAAACGCACTTTATTATCCATTAATGATTCTTTTAAATCATTGGAAGTCCGCTCCATCATGGCTTCCAGAGCTTTATCTGTATCAATTTCCAGAACAAGGTGCATACCTCCCTGCAAATCCAGGCCCAAATGAATTTTTTCTTTCGCCAGGTATTGGTTCCATGGGGATGGAATATTGGAAATAAACGTTGGTATTAAAAAGTACATAGCAGTAAGACACACAATAACGGTGATAGCTATCCTGATTTTTAAAGACTTGAACATGAGTTGCCCCTTTCTATACTATGGCTTTGTTGTCGCGGCCGGAGCAGATGAGCCCGACTTCTGGAGAACAGCGCCAATGGCGCTTCGCGCGACTTTTATTCTTACCTTGTCGGCAATTTCCAGCGTGACGACCGCATCGGCCAAACCGGTTATCTTGCCGTGAATACCGCCGGTGGTCATGACCGTATCGCCGTAGGCGAGATTATTTAACATTTCCTGAACTTCTTTTTGCTTCTTCTGTTGAGGGCGGAAAAGCAAAAAATAGAAAATCAAGCCAATGGATCCTATCAGGAAAATAGTTCCTATATCAAAACCGCCTCCGGCTTGTCCGCCACCGGGGGCGCCGCCCATAGCGTATGCTAATGTTATCAATTCAACTTCCTCCTTATACCGATTCTAAGAGAATATTACGCCATATTGGCGAAAATTCCCGGCAATGAAAAGTTCTCCTTATTATGCATTCCCTCGCGGGATTGCCTGCTTCCTTAATATAATAATGCGCTTTGAGAGCTTCAATATCATCTTTGATTCAAAAATGGTATTGAATTTGCTCTTTATCAGAATTTTTTATAAATTCATCTTTTTATTTAAAAAACCTTTTTTAAATTTTAAAAAAGATCCATCTTTTAATGCCGTTCTGATTTGCTCCATGAGTCGCATATAATAACGGACATTATGAATAGTATTCAATACCATAGCCAGTATCTCACCGGCAACATAAAGATGTCTTAAGTATGCCCGGGAATAATTTTTACAGGTGTAACAATCACACGTTTCATCAAGCGGATTATTGTCTTCCCGCCAACGGGCATTTTTTATAACAATATTTTCTGTATTTGTAAACAATAATCCATGACGGGCGCATCTGGTAGGAATAACGCAGTCAAACATGTCGATTCCGCAGGAAATTCCAAAAACAATATCTTCCGGTTTGCCAACGCCCATAAGATAACGCGGTTTATCCGGAGGCAGTAAAGGTGTTATGGAATCGGTTATTTTATACATTATTTCTTTAGGTTCGCCTACGCTGACTCCGCCCAACGCGTAACCGTCAAAGCAAATGGATGTGATTTGTTCCATCGCCTGTCTGCGTAAATCCGGATAAGAGCCTCCCTGAATAATGCCGAATAGCGCCTGATCATTATCTTTTTTAGCCTTTTTGCACAACTGAGCCCATTTTACAGTCAAATTCAGAGATTCTTCTGCCTGAGATAATGTTGCGGGATATGGTGTGCACTCATCGAGGCACATCATGATATCCGAGCCGAGCGCCTCCTGGATTTCGATTGCTTTTTGAGGAGTTAAAAAATGTTTGGCGCCGTCAATGTGTGAACGAAACATAACGCCGTCAGGCATAATTTTGCGCAGAGCTCCGAGACTGTAAACTTGAAAACCGCCGCTGTCCGTCAATATTGGATCCTGCCAATTCATGAATCGGTGCAGGCCTCCAAGTTTTTTGATAGTTTCATGGCCGGGGCGCAAATATAGATGATAGGTGTTGCCCAAAATAATTTCAGCGCCGCACTTTTTTATTTCTTCAGGCAGCATTGATTTGACAGTTCCCTGCGTTCCCACGGGCATAAACGCGGGTGTATGCACAATACCGTGAGGAGTAATCATTTCTCCAAGTCTTGCAGAAGTGTCAGTATCCTGTTTTTTCAGATCAAATTGAAAAGGCATCTTTTAAGTGTCCTGATCCCGATAGACGGGATAAGTGCGTTAACGAAATTATTTTCTGTCAAAAATGCAAAAAAAATTCTAACTTACTAAAGAATCAGCATACAGTCGCCGTAACTATAAAAAAGATAACGGTTTTCCACAGCATGCAAATAAGTTTTTTTTATCAAATCTGTTCCGGCAAAAGCGCAAACAAGTAAAAATAACGATGATTGCGGCAGATGAAAATTGGTCAAAAGTCCGTTTACTCTTTTAAATTTGTACCCGGGATAAATAAAAAGACTGGTAAAACCGGATCGGGCATTAATATATCCATCATTATTGGCAGCGCTCTCTAATGTGCGGGTAGATGTAGTCCCCACCGCAATGAGACGTCTGGCATTATTGATGATTTGGCTGCTATCTGCGCTTATTTCATAATATTCCGATTCCATAACATGTTTTTCGACATCATCTGCTTCGATAGGGAGGAAGGTTCCATAACCTACATGCAAAGTTATCGGGGCAATTTGAATGCCTCTGGATTTTAATGCTTGCATGACATCGTCTGAAAAATGCAATCCGGCAGTTGGAGCGGCAATTGAACCGGGATTCTTCGCGTAAATTGTCTGGTAACGTTTCAGGTCAGTAACATCGGGCAGGGAGTTTCTATTGCGTTTTATGTAAGGAGGCAGAGGGGCTCTGCCGAACCTGTTCAAATAAGCGTCAAATCCATATGGGGCAAAAAATTTCAACAACCATTTTTTATCTGATACGCGGGCTAAAACCTTTGCCTCACAGTTATCGCCCATAGCGATAACATCATTCTCGTGCAGTCTCTTGGCCGGTCTTGCCAGAACTTCCCATGTTTGAGAATCGTCTTGGGTTTCTTTCCTGGTTAAAAGCAATATTTCCAAAATGCCTCCGGTCGGTTTCTTACCGAAAAGCCTCGCGGGAATTACTTTGGAATTATTAATAACCAGAACGTCGCCGCTTTGTAATAAATCAGGCAGTTGGAAAAAAAATAAATCTGCCATTTTTCCTTTTTTTTTGTCCAAAAAAAGCATGCGCGACCGATCGCGCTTTTGGCAAGGCTGCTGGGCAATAAGTTCATCTGGTAAAAAATATAAAAAGTCTTTTAATTCCATAGATCTATTTGTTTATCGTGAAGAAGTTTTGGCAAATAATCAGATTATTACGCTGCTGTCAACACAATTGAGTTTAGCGTCGTCCAAAGTAGAGCAGAATCAATCCGGCAATCATGGCGGATATTCCTAAAAACCGTAAAATGGAATCAGGCATCGTTGTTATCCTGATCAGGTAAATTTTTAATTTTTCAGGAAAAACAAAGTACGGGATGCCTTCAATAATGAAAACCATTCCCAATACGCAAAGAAAGTCTTTCATTTTAAATCCTTAATTTTTGTTTCATTCCAGAGAGCATCCATTAGTTCCATGGTCGCTTTTTCAGGAGGTATACCGAGGGATGAAAGTTTGTTTGTCACATAAGAAAAACGTCGCAGAAATTTTTCTGTTGTTTTCGATAAGGCGGTTTCAGCATCAATAGAAAGGAAACGGCTTACATTGACAATAGTAAATAAGATGTCGCCAAATTCTTCTTCAATCATGTTATCATTGCTGTTTTTTACGGCATCATCAAATTCCTGTAATTCTTCTTTGAGCTTTTCAAGGATGCTTTCGGTATCGGTCCAATCAAAGCCGTAAGTTGAAGCTATGGACGTAATTTTTTGAGCTCGTTTTAAGGCAGGCAGCGAGCTGGGAATACTTGAAAACAAATTTTTTTCATCTTTTTTATCGATGCGTTCTTTTTTCTTAATTTGTTCCCAGTTTTCTTTTACTTCTTTTACGGAGTTTACTTTTTTATCACCAAAAACATGCGGATGCCGCCGGATCATTTTTTCAATAATTCCGTCCATAACATCACTTAAAGAAAAAAAATCTGATTCAGCGCTTATCTCAGTTAGAAATAATATCTGGAAAAGTAAATCCCCCAGTTCTTCTTTCAACGATTGAGGGTTCTCTTTGCCCAGAGAGTCGACTACTTCATAGGCTTCTTCCAGAATATATTTGCCAATATCCCCTTTTTTTTGTTGTCTGTCCCACGGGCAGCCGTCTGGCGCGCGCAATTTTTTAATGAGTTGTGTTAATTCCCTCAGTTTTATTATATCCTCATCGTTATTTTTTTTCATTTATGCGTAAATCCTGAATTTTCATATAGAAGTAATTTAAATTGGAGATTTTATTGATGGTAAGTAGCATATAAAAAAAATGCTGACAATATATTCAAATAATAATGTTTTTAAAGCATGATTATCTAAGAATAATGATGTAAGTTATATTATTTACCTGTTTATCAAAATAAAAGTATTCTTTGCCCGCTTACGTAAATGATTATGCAGATAAATTTGATATTATAGTATGTGCCTGTTAAGCACCGGTTTTATTAGGGATTTTGTGATAATAAATAAAATAGAACTTAAGATAAAGCTTATTATTATTAACACTTTTGGCGATATAAGAGCATAAAAAATATTTTGCCGTAAAATTGTTAAATTTGTTCTTGACAAGGGGGAAAAAAAGCGTATTCTTCGCGTTCAATAGTATAAAGGCTTGGGGGATAACCCCAAGTATTATGAAATCTTTGAAAGGAGGTTAGCCGTTAATGAAAAAAATATTTGCTATTTTTGTTGCTATGCTATTTGTTGCTTCTTTATCTTTTGCAGTCGTAGGTTGCAAAAAAGCTGAAGAAACAGCACCAGCTCCTAAAGTTGAAGCACCCGTTGCTCAGCCTGCACCTGCAGCTACTGCAGTGCCTGCACCTGAAGCTGCACCTGCACCTGCACCCGCACCTGCACCTGCAAAATAATTGCTTCGAAATAAATCAGTAGGATAAATTAATCGGACATCCCTTTTATGGAATGTCCGATTTTTTTATTTCCGTTATCCTATAATTATTTAAAATGTGTTATACTATTAAAGAAGCAAAACAAATCATTTGCAATTATGGGTTACATTATTAACTTTTTGATATGAATAAAAAATATTTTCATTTGAAGTGCAGACCGGGAGATAAACGCGCAATGAAAAATGTTATCCTGTTAAAGAATTTTTCCTGTCTGGCCTGAGTTTAAATGCGAATGGATGCCTGTAACAATAAGTATGATCTTGATAATAATTAGGAGGTCTTTTTATGTCAGAAAGAAATAGCGATTTATTAAAAGGATTATTTGTTGGCGGATTGATCGGTATGGTTTTGGGAGTTTTATTTGCGCCCAAAAGTGGTAAGGAGACACGTGAAGATATTACCCGCGAAGCAGATGAACTTTTAGTCAAGGCAAAAGAAGAATATGGAAAAGCCATAGACAAAATCAAAACGGCTCATGATATGTCAGTAAATAATCTTAAAGACTTGGGAACAATGTCAGAAGAAAAGACGGTGGCAGTGGAAAGTAAGGTAAGCGAATTTGCTCATCAGGGCGCAGAAGTTATTAAGAGTAATAAAAATAGATTAAAGATGGCGATTGATGCAGGATTGGAAGCTTATCGGGAAGAAAAAAGTAAAAAAACAATTTGATTATCAACATAACCCATAAATTAAAACACGGTTATAATCATAATCATTAAAGGAGGAAATTCATGTATCTGGAAATTGCCTTGAAAATTTTGGTCAGTGTTCTTATTCTTTTGGTAATTTTTTGCATTCCCATTCTTTTGCAAATGTGGCGTATATCAAAGGATATTACAATGATTCTAGAAACCTTAAATCAAAGTTTTCCTGCGATATTGAAAAATCTGGAAGAAATTACCACAAATGTTAATAGTTCTACTGCCGTTATAAATCGAAAAATTCAAAATTTCAACAACGCTTCAAATCGGTCACATGCACTTGTTGACGATATTATTAATAATATAAAATACTTGGCACCAATAGCCCTTAAATTGCCGATTTTTCGGATAATTGGAAATGTTTTTGCGATTGCCAAAGGTGTACGCGTTTTTATTGATGTTCTTTTTAATAAAGAAAAAGTAAATAAAGAAGAAGTTTGAACCGTAAGGGACCTTTATGAAAAAAGTAACATTTTCCAGTAAATGGGGCACTGTAAATGTTCAGAAAAAACCAGTTTCACCTGCCGCCGAAACCGGAAAATCAGCAGAAGATTTAGTCAGGGAAATAAAAAAGTCGCAAAAACCTCTGGCAGGTGAAGACTATCGCGAAAAGTCATTGGCCATTAATGGCCTTGTTTGTGCCCGTTGCGGACGCGAATTTGCCGAATCGAAAAGACAACTTTTGACTGTGCATCACAAAGACGGCAATCACAACAATAATCCTGCCGATGGAAGCAACTGGGAAAATCTTTGCGTCTATTGTCATGAAGATGTTCACAGCCGGGGAGTATTGGCGGAATATCTGGGTGATAACGCGCATGGTCAAGAGGTCAGTCTGGTATATGACGATTCACAGGTTGCTGTCGGTTCCGGATTGCTTGCTGAGAAATTGAAAAGGGCGCTGCAGAAAAAAAAACCGGAATAATGATTTTAGCGCAATATCAGGTTCGAATTTCCATTTTCCTTGACCAGCTTGTCGCCGACTGAAGTTCCGCAATAAACACAACTATAATCATATTTTTTCCCTTCCTGGAGAATCAACAGCAATCTTTTTCTTACGGCAACAGCTCTTTTGCATTTAGGGCAAAACAATTCTGTGGCGTCAAAATCTTTATAAGTTTCTCTCATGTTTAGTATTCACTCTCTGGAATATTTTCCCAATTTGTGAGCCATATTACGGCTTCACTGTCACTGGGAGCACGGTAGTCGCTTCTCGGGGATAGCGACCCGCCGGAACCTACTTTTGGCCCATTGGGCACGCAGGAGCGTTTATATTGTGAAGTTTTAAAAAATCTATACAAATAAACGTAAAGCCATTTTTTTATTTCTTTCAAACTATAAGCGTTTCTTTTCTCCACGGAAATATCCGGCCAAAGGCCTTTTGTTTTATCCCCCCAGGCGTGAAAAGCCAGAAAAGCCACCTTTGTAGGCAAATAGCCGAAGCGGGTTATGTAGAAATTATTAAAATCCTGCAATTCATAGGGACCTATAACCTCTTCGGTTTTCTGACAAGGCTGGCTGCCAATTTCTCCCGGGATCAATTCAGGCGAGATTTCTGTTTCCAGTACATCTATGAGAATTTTAGAGACTTCTTGCGAAAATTGATTGGTATTGGCGACCCAGCGAATCAAATGCTGAATAAGTGTTTTGGGAACGCTGGCATTGACGTTATAATGCGACATGTGGTCACCGATGCCATAAGTGCTCCAACCCAAAGCCAGTTCACTTAAGTCTCCTGTGCCTACGACAAGAGCATTACGCATGTTCGCCAGACGGAAAAGATGCGCTGTGCGTTGTCCGGCCTGAACATTTTCGAAAGTTATATCGAAAGTTTTTTTGCCGCGGGCATATGGATGTTTAATGTCTTTAAGCATTTGCAAGCAAGCAGGTTTAATATCGATTTCATTTGTTTCCACACCAATTGAGTTCATTAATTTTAGGGCATTGTTATAGGTTTTTGTTGAGGTGGCAAAGCCCGGCATTGTGTACGCCTTAATATTTGATCGGGGTAATCCTAAAGAATCCATTGTTTTCGCGGCGACAATAAGGGCGTGGGTGGAATCAAGGCCGCCGGAAACACCGATCGCAATATTGGGTATGCCTGATGATTTTAAGCGCTTCGACAAACCTTGAACCTGTATATTATAAGCTTCGTAACATCGCTGGTCGCGCTTGGAAGGATCCGCTGGAATGTAGGGGAAGCGAGGATACTCCCTGTTTAAAAGAACCCGGTTACTTGAAATGTTCACATTAAATTCTACATGACGAAAGGATGAAACTTTTTCTTTGTTCCAGACCGCATTTTGACTGAAAGAAGTTAAACGCATCCGGTCCTGTGCCAGCCGGTCAAGGTCTATATCGCTGTAAATTATTTGAGCCTGCTGTGAAAAGCGGGCGGATTCGGCAAGCAGATTGCCATTTTCATAAATCATGGCATGACCATCCCAGGCCAGATCAGTTGTAGATTCGCCGGGGCCGGCGGCGGCGTAAAGATAAGCAGCGACACAACGAGCTGATTGATTGGCGGCAAGTTGCTGGCGGTATTCGGATTTACCGATAGTTATATTGGAAGCGGATAAATTGCCGATAACAGTGGCTCCGGCCATTGCCGCAAAATTCGATGGCGGGACGGGAACCCAAAGATCTTCGCAAATTTCAAGGAAGAAATTAAAATTTTTAATGTTGGCAACTTTAAAGATTATATCGGCGCCGAAAAGTATATCTTTTTGTCCGGCTAATTCTATTTTGGAAGAAAATGCGGCCGAGGCCGGCGTAAATTGTCTGGCTTCGTAAAATTCACGATAATTGGGCAGGTATGATTTTACAGCCACACCCATTATTTGTCCATGGTAAAAGACAACCGCACAGTTAAAAAGCCGGCAATCAATTTGTAGCGGCGCGCCGGCAACTATAATTATATTAAGTTTTTCGGAAGCTGTTTTAATTCTGGCAACGGCTTCCCGGACTCCCTGTAAAAGAGCGTCCTGATGGAACAAATCTTCATTAGAGTAGGCGGATAATCCCAGTTCCGGGAAGATAGCCAGGATTGCTTTATGAGATGCGGCTTCCCGGGCCAGTTCAATGGTTTTTTGCGTATTGAAAAAAGTGTCGGCAACCTTTAACTCAGGGATGCAAACCGCGGCGCGGATAAAACCATGATTGTACAAGTTAAAGAAACTTTTTATTTTTTTTGAGGGCATGAGTTTATCCTTTCTCAACCAAGGCGTAAGCGCTGTGGTTATGGATGCTTTCGAAATTTTCCGCTTCAACGCAATACCATATGAAATTATCATCGTTATTTAATTTTACCGCGACACTGCGGACGACGTCTTCAACAAATTTAGGGTTTTCGTAAGCCTTTTCAGTAACGTATTTTTCATCCACGCGTTTCAGGAGAGAATATACCTCACCGCTGGCCGAGTCTTCCACAATTTTTATTAAATCTTCGATCCAGAAGAATCTTTTATAACGCACTTTTGCTGTCACGATACTTCGTTGATTGTGAGCTCCGAATTTGCTGATTTCGCGGGAGCAGGGGCAGACGGTTGTAACGGGAACCATGACTCCTACCTGAAAATCAGATTTCTCAGCGCTGCTTTCTCCGGATAATATACAACGATACTCCATAAGACTTTTTGCTTTGGAAACTGGCGCCGTTTTTTCCAGAAAATAAGCGAATTCAATTTCCATATGAGCGGAGTGGGCATGCAGTTTTTGCCTTGTCTTTTCTAAAATTGTTTGAAAGGTTTTTATGCTGATTTGGCCTTTAAATTCATTGAGCACTTCCACAAAACGGCTCATATGGGTACCTTTAAAGTGATGCGGCAGGTTAACATACATATTTATTGTAGCGTTAACCATTTGGGTGCCCCGGGCGCGATCAAGGACGATAATCGGGTATTTAATATTTTTTACACCGACCTTTTTAATATCAATATTGCGTAAATCTTTCTGGTTTTGAATATCAATCATAAAAAATTATTCTCTTGATAGGGGTTCTGTTATTGCTCCGGTATGTAGGTAACCGACGCGTTTTCCGATTCCCATATTTTAATCCGAACCACTTTGACTGAGGCCATTTTAACCTTTACTTCCATTTTTTCACAAATATATTTAGCGATATTTTCCGCTGAAGGGTTTATGCCGGAAAATGAAGCTAAAGAATTAAGATGTTTGTGATCAATATCATCCAGAATTTCACCCAGGACTTTTTTTAGAAAACGGAAATCAATCAACAAACCATGCGAGTTGAGCTCCTTTGCCGCGACAGTTACTTCTACTTTAAAATTATGACCGTGCAATTCTTCACATTTGCCGCCGATTTCGGCAAGGAGATGCGCGGCGGAAAATGATTTTATAATTGTAACTTCGTACATTTCCATCTTCTCCGATCTTTATTTTGTAATTACTATCATATTTTATGATGATGGGGAATAATTAATTATTAGTGGTGAAATTAACGAAGATTTGGCGAAAATCACCATTATTCTTGTTTGAAAGGTTGATTATATAAATGGTAGAGCAGACATTTAATAAATATATGTAATTGATCTGACAAACTATATTAAATCATTTATAATGAGGTATACATGATTAGTATATATGGCATACAGATTGCTTAAATTCATAGTGTCAGGTTACAAGTTTAAGATTAGATAAAGAACATTCAGGAGGTCACCTGACAAAATATCGGGCAATGTGGCTGTATCTAACAAACAAGAGACAATTATAAAAGGAGGCTATTATGTTAAAGATTTTCCGTAAAAAAGAGGGAGAAAAAGGTTTCACGTTGATTGAGTTGATGATCGTTATCGCGATTATCGGTATTTTGGCGGCCATCGCCATTCCGCAGTTCATTCAGTACAGAAAACGAGGCTATGTCGCCGCTATCAATGCTGATGCCAAAAACGCCTACACTGCGGCCAATGCGTATATGGTAGATAATCCTACCACCTTAGTTACAACGTTAGCTCAACTACAGTCTGGCGGTTTCACAGCTTCACCTGGTGTAACGACCACTATTACAATGCCTGCTGATCAAGCCGACTTTGTACTTACTTCAACAAACGCTACGGTAGGTTTGAACAACTCTTCATGCGTGTATACCGTTGCCGGTGGTGTCTTGACAGTTACAGCTGCGGGACCGAATTGATATTTTAGCAGGTAAAATTTAAAAGGGCGCAAACTTTTGCGCCCTTTTTTATGTCCGATTATTTTCCAATTTTGTAATTGTTTGGTGCAGGCATTATTAAACTTACTAATGAAAATATAATGATGATCTGTTACAGTGATCGGGCAGTTAAGCAATACTCTAAAAAAATGGGCGAGGTTGGCCGAAAAAAACTACTTTACATTATTTAAAGGTAAAATATTGAAAATTTCTAAATCAGGAATTGCCGTTGCATTTATCACTATAATAATCGGAATATTTTTCTTGTCCGGCACCTGGGGTGCCTATTTAGAATATAAGCGGGTGAATGAATATGCCGGCCATGCCACCGGCCACGTGACAAACAAACATTTTTCCCAAGCTGCCGACGGTAACAGTATGTATTATCTGGACTACTGGTTTTTACTTCCCGGTGGCGGCAAAATAAAGTCTACCAGTAATTTATTGCAGCAACAATGGGAGGCTTTAAAAATAGATGATACTCTGGAAATCAGATATGACCTGTCCAATCCTAATCGTAACATACCAAAGTATGGCGGAAGCCTATCGCTGGTTTATGTTTTTCTTGTTTTCGTTCTTGGCGCCGTTTTTCTGGTCTTCGGTATAATGCGTTTGATTAGCAGTTTCAAGATGGCGTACAATAAAACGAGTTAAGAAACCGCCATCATCAGGAATTGATGTGTATTAGCATTCAACTTAAGGCTGAGAAAAAGACAAATGGAGGGAAGAAAATACACTCTGGAGATGTTTCGACAATAAATTCCCATTGAAAAAAATAATATGATAAATTTTATAACTTATGACCTGCATGTTACAAAAAGGCATACGTCAATATTGGCCGTTTTAGTCATGGTCGCATTAATCCTTTTTGTTTATTGGCCGGTGCAGAGTTACGATTTTATTAATTATGACGATCCGGGGTATGTTATATCAAATGATCTTGTTCATGCAGGGTTTACATGAAATAGTTTCTTAGAAACATTCAATAATAATTATCTCGGAAATTGGCATCCTTTAACCATGTTATCGCATATGCTGGATTGGCAGTTATATGAGAGCCATGCGTGTGGCCACCACTGGACAAATGTAATCATTCATATTTTCAACACAATTTTGTTATTTTTACTATAAGAACACTTACCGGAGCAATGTGGAGGAGTGCTTTTGTTGCGGCTTTGTTTGCCATCCATCCGATTAATGTGGAGTCCGTCGCGTGGGTAGCTGAGCGCAAAAATGTTTTGAGCACGTTTTTCTGGATGCTGACAATGTTATCCTATGTTTGGTATGTAAAACAGCCCAACTGGAAACGTTATTTGGCGGTGTTCGTCAGTTTTGCTTTGGGATTGATGTCGAAACCGATGCTGGTTGTCCTGCCTTTTGTTTTCTTCTTGATTACTGGCCGCTTAATCGAACCGCGATAAATACACAAAACGAGACAAACATTGGGGCTACTTTTAAAGCAGGAAAAGAGAAACTAAATTTTCTCATTTTGGAAAAAGTTCCTTTATTTATTTTATCGACTATTTTGATATGGATAACTATTTATTCTCCTCAATCACATTCTGCGCCTCAATCAAAAAGAATAATAACAAGTTTTTTCATACAGCGAATCAATAATGCGATTTTTTCTTATGCGATGTATCTGAAAAAGTTAGTTTGGCCTATGGATCTCTCTATCTCATATTTATATCATAATATTGCCATTTGGCATTTATTTTTATCCGCCATATTTTTGATCATGATTACAATCCTTGTCTGCAAATATTTTAAAAAATATCCTTATTTGCCGGTTGGCTGGTTCTGGTGCCTGGGGACATTAATTCCTGTTCTCGGGATTGTTCATATTTGCATCTGTTTTGATAATTGTATTTCTTTCGGCAGCAACATACCATCAAACAAAACTATGGGCTAATACGGCCACATTATTTGATGACGCACTGAAAAAAGATCCGAATAACTATGTGGCTTATGCGGTTATGGGTCGTGAGATGCTTAACAATGGTGAAAATGAGAAAGCATTATATTGTTACGACATGGCTTTAAAATTAAATCCCAGATTTTACGGAGCCTATATAAATGAAGGTCTTGTATTAATGACAATGGGAAAGCGTTACGATGCTCTTAAATTCTTTGAAAAGGCTATGCGGCTTGATAAATACCAGGCCGATGCATATTATGATATCGGGAAGTTTTATATGGCGGATAATAAACTCGACGAATCCATTCCATATTTTATAAAAGCTGTTGAAATAAAACCTGATTATAAAGAAGCGTATAATGATTTAAGAGTTGTGCTTGTAAAAAAGGGAAGGATTGGGGAAGGTATTTTGCAATTTGAGAAGGCTTTACACATTAATCCCTATTATAAAGACTCGCGGAAAAATTTGCAAATCGCTCTGGAAATGAATAAGAAAAATAAGAATAGTGGAATTACACCCCGATGATTTTTGAGCAGTCGATCATTTCTATGATTCTGATCTTTTATTCGACGCTGCCAAATTGATTATCCTGGAGGAATTAACCTGTAAACAGCATAGCAGTCATCATTATAAATCATTTCTGTTGCCCTGCTCATTTGCTTGAGGAATCGATTTGTTGTTTCAGGAGGATAATTATCGTTCAGGTATTTAAGATACAGATCCGTGCGCACAAGCAGATAAGTGAAGCCAAGGGAATGGAGATATGTTTGAAAAGATCCTTCTTCGTGAGAATTTTCTATGAGGCCGCGAATTTCATCCATTCCAAAAGAGCGATCATCCTGATATATCCTGTCCAGATAATACCCGCGCTGGGCGAGAAAAATTAGTCTGACTCTGGCATTTTCCGGTGTGTGTGTATTAATATATTTAATAGCCGGATAACTGCTATTGTGGCGTGTAATAAACTCATCTCTGGATTCTTTGCCTAAAACATAATTCATGGGGCTAATCGTCTGATAATAATTTTTAATATAAAAGACATTCTTGCTCATCATAACAATAAAAAAAGAAAAGACTAAGACCGCTAAAACTTTTCCGAAGCGAATGGAGTGGTTCATCGTCCATGTCCAGATGTTCATTAACCCCATAACTGTCAGGATGGATAGAACAGGGACGACAGGCAATATATAACGTATCCTTAATTCACCAAGGAAGAAGGCAATGAAAATAAAGAAAACCGCAAAAGACATAAAACAAAGCTTGTCCCGGTAGTCTGATTTATTCATCAATGCAAACGGAGATAATATGATTAAAATAGGATTCAAGACGCCATCGAAATAGCGATCACTACTATCCTGACCCTGGAAAAAAAACCTCAATGGAATGAGCAATGTTTCCCAAAAATTTTCTCCATATAACATTTCCCGCATTTGAAAAAAACCTGTGTGATTATCTCCGGAAACCATCGAGAAAGCGCCTCCTTCAATGGTGGCGCTACTTGTGTTGAAGATGCCCTTAAATAATGGATATAAAGGATTGCCTGTAAGAATTATGTTTTTGATAAGCCATGGAGAAAATACAGAAAGAGAAATCATAAAAAAAATTAAACCATGAATAACGGCTTTGCCTTGCCGTCCTGTATCTCTGGAATAGACATAAACAATAGTCAGCGATAAGAAAAACCAGGCAATCAAAGCATTATATTTTGTCCCCAAAGCAAGGCCCATGGCCAAAGATGAAAGAAAAAGCCATTTGAATTCTTTAAACTCGCCATCACGATAGCGAATAAAAGTGAGAATGCTGGCTGTCGTAAAAAAAGCCAAACCTAGATCAACATAGGCTTGTGTAGATAAACGGACTACAATCGGCGTGCTCAGGAAAACAATAATACCCAAGATGCCTGCGATGCGACCTGTCTTTTTATTTAAGTAATGATAAATGAGTAACGCTGTTCCGATACCAAAACCCATATGGATAAAGTTGGCCATGAAGTCCTTATTAAAATAAAGCGGAAGAAGATAAAGTAAATCGACGTTCATCGGGTAGTATGAGAAATCCGCCCATTTAACGTCATAGAATCCACCGTTTTTGAGCCAAAGTTTGGGAATAGCTAAATGATGAATAAGAGCATCGCGGGCTATTGGAGGAGTCAAATTTAATATAAATTCAATGGCTAATAATATTAAAATGGCTATACAAATAATAGTTACTATTAGATTATAGGATACACGATTTTTGTTTATTGCCATATGCTGGAAACACTCTCCGGATGGAATAGATTTACTTATGGAAATAATCATAGATATTGTTAATTGTGTTCCAAACAAAACGTTAAAACACAAGGAACATATTTTTCATTAACAAATAACTGGTATCTTGCATAAAGTTTAACAAAATTATAAATATATGTCAATGTCATTATGAAATATATTGTCTCTATTCAAAATAGTTTTCCCTGCCGGCAGTCAATGTTCCGATAATCTTTTCCAGAGATTATTTTTCTTGACTTTGAAGTGTTATTGTTCTAGGTTGGCTTGACCGTCGGTCATATATTGACCGCAGTTTTAAAGTGCATTTCATTTTCAGAGAGAAGAAGGTTGCTGTGGGACTCCTGGAACGTAGAGGAAAAGAAAAAGATAGCCGCAAAAAACTAATTCTCAAATCAGCGCGCACATTATTCTTTAAAAAAAGTTTTAATAAAGTTACTGTTGATGAAATAGCCAAATGCTCCGAATTGGGAAAAGGATCAATTTATCTTTATTTTAATAGTAAAGAAGAAATTTATGCCCAGATTCTGCTAAATGATATTGATAATTTCAATAAGCAAGTTTCCGTGTTATTTGATAAAAAAAATACAGCGGCCGATTTACTGGTTGAATTTTCCTGTATCTACGTTGATTTTTTTCTCAATGATAGTGAATTGTTTAGAATACTAATGACCTACATGTTGCAACCGGCTAAAATGAATTTAACTGATAAACTTAATTCTCAAATTCTCGGCGCAAATATCAGGTCAATTAATTCAATTGGTAAAATATTACAGTTGGGGATATTGTCAAAAGAATTCCCCGCTGATATTAATTTGAAACAGAATCAGAACGCAATCTGGGGCTTGCTCAATGGAATAATCTCTCTGTATATTTTTTCAGGGGAACAGATGAAACGAAGAGAAAGAATTTATTCCACAATCAAATCAGCATTGGAGGTATTCATCAAGGGCTTAAAAAAAGTATGATGAATATTTATGAATTTTTATAGTCAGCCAATAGTATAAAGCAAAAAAAGGCAAAGGAGGAAAGTCATGTCATTTGAGATTAAAAAAGCTGCTGTTTTAGGCGCGGGAGTTATGGGTGCGAATATCGCAGCCCATTTAACTAATGCCGGCATTGAGTGTTATTTGCTGGATATCATCCCTTTCGAACTTACAGATGATGATAAGAAGAAAGGACTAACGGAGAAGAGCCCGGCCTGGCGAAATCGGTTTGCTGCAAACGGGTTAGCCGGAGCCACTAAATCGAAACCGGCGAGTTTTTATTCCAAGAAAAATGCTTCAATGGTCAAAATCGGTAACTTTGAAGACAATTTAGGATTATTAGCCGATTGCGACTGGGTATGCGAAGTGGTTGTCGAAAACCTGAAAATCAAACAGGAACTTTTTGCCAAGGTTGAGAAGGTTGTTAAACCGACGTGTATCGTTTCCACGAACACTTCCGGTCTTCCTATTAAAGACATCTCCGCCAAATTCGGCAAGGATTTGAAAAAACATTTTCTGGGGACCCATTTTTTTAATCCCCCCCGGTACATGAAGTTAATGGAAATCATTCCGGGTGCAGATACGGACAAGGAAATCGTTGCTTTCATGACAAAGTTTAGCGAAGAAGTTCTCGGTAAGGGTGTTGTTGTATGCAAGGACGTTCCCAACTTCATCGGTAACCGTACCGGCGTCTATGATCTGAGCAACGCTGTCCGCGTAATGATGGATAAGGATATGAAGATTGAAGAAGTCGACGCCATCGTCGGCCTGGCACTCGGTCGTCCCGGCACTGCCATCTTCGGCACCATGGATCTGGTAGGTCTTGATATTGGTCTCCATGTCAGCAAGAACCTTTATGCTGCAGTACCCAATGACGAATGTCGCGATATTTTTAAATCCGCGGATTTTTTGGACAAGATGATTGCCAACAAATGGCTGGGCAACAAGACCAAAGGCGGCTACTACAAGAAGGTGAAGGATGAGAAAGGCAAGAACATCAAAATGGCCATCGACTGGAAGACTCTTGAGTATCATCCTGCCGAGAAGCCGAAATTCGCATCCATCTCCGCAGCCAAAAAGAAAGCCGATGACGGTGTGGCCGCTATGATGAAGATCGCCTTCAATGGCGAAGATAAGGCGGGTGAATATGTCCGCGAGTACCTCTGTAACAACTTTATTTACTCCGCCAACCGGATTCCCGAGATCTGCGAAACCATCGTGGGCATCGACAACGCCATGAAATGGGGCTACAACCAGCAGCTTGGTCCTTTTGAATCATGGGATGCAGTCGGTGTTAAGGAAGCCGTCGAAGTCATGAAGAAGCTCGGCAAGAAAGTTCCCGCCAAGATCGAGGAAATGCTGGCTAAGAAATGCACATCCTTCTACAAGAAAGACAAAGATGGTAGCAAGTCCTACTATGACTTCGCGAAGAAGGGCTATGTGAAGATGGATGAGAACCCCAAGATCATCCTTCTGCCTGAGCTCAAAGATAGAAAGAAAATTGTTAAAGAAAATGCGGCCGCTACACTTGTCGACATTGGTGACGGTGTTGCCTGTCTGGAATTCCATACCAAGATGAATTCTATTAGTGCCGATATGGTTCAGATGATATCGGAGAGCTGCGATATCGTGAATAAGGACTTTACGGGAATGGTTGTCGCCAATCATGATCCGCGTATGTTCTCTGCCGGCGCCGACATTTTCGGTGTCTTGTGTGCCATCAGTGAAAAACAGTGGGATGACTTGGAGAAAATGGTCGCCGGATTGCAGAACGCCTTAATGAAGATGAAATATCTGCCCAAGCCTGTTGTTACGGCTCCGGCCGGTATGGCTCTGGGCGGTGGTTGCGAAATCGCAATGCACGGCGACTATTGTCTGGCCAACGGTGAGACTTATATGGGTCTGGTCGAAGTTGGCGTCGGTGTTATTCCCGCCGGCGGCGGCTGCAAGGAACTTTTGGTTCGTATGACAGAAGGCATTCCCGCCGGTTGCGTGGAAGGCGGTATGAATTTGCAGTATCACATAGGCAAAGCTTTTGAAAATATCGCTACGGCGAAAGTTGCCACAAGTGCGCAGGAAGCCCAGGAATTAGGTTACATCCGCAAGACATGCGCTATAAACATGAGCAGAGATATGCAGATTTACGAAGCCAAACAAATCGTTCTGGGTATGTCCAAGTTCTACAAACCGCCTAAGCCCGCTTTGATTCCGGTTATGGGTGAGAATTTCCGCGGCCTGGTTGAAGGCATCATCATGAATATGTATTACGGTAAATACATTTCCGATTATGATTTGTTTGTGTCGAGAAAGATATCCCATGTTCTCTCCGGCGGCGACTGTCCCGAAGGTACTTATGTGACGGAACAGGATATTCTGGATCTGGAAAGAGAAGCTTTCCTGAGCCTCTGCGGTCAACAGAAGACGGTCGACAGGATATCGGCTATGCTGAGCACCGGCAAGCCCCTGCGTAACTAAAATAAAGGATATGTTCGGAGGTTTGCGGTCTCAAACCTTAAGCCTCCGGCATTTAACATAACAAAATCCTGTAAGGAGGAATGATATTATGAGTGAAGCTGTTATTATTGAAGCCGTAAGAAGTCCAGGCGGCCGTTATAAAAGAGGTGGTCTTGCCGCAACCAGGTCGGATGCCTATGGTATCCAGGTAGTCAAGGGCCTGGTAGCGAGAGTTCCGGAAGTAGATCCTGCGGACATTGATGATTTAATTGTTGGCTGTGCGTTTCCGGAAGCAGAGCAGGGCATGATCTTGGGGCGAACTCTTGCCATGGGAGCCGGTCTGCCTATCACTGTTTCAGGTATGACTGTAAACCGTTTTTGCTCGGCCGGTCTTCAGGCCATTGCCGATGCAACAGCTAAAATCCGCGCAGGCTGGTCGGACGTTATTATTGCCGGCGGTTGTGAAACTATGAGCCATATTCCCATGGGCGGAACCGCCATGCGTCCGAATCCGGATTGGAAATTTGACGGCAGTATGCCCAATGTTTGGATCAACATGGGCAATACGGCTGAAAATATAGCCGCAGATTATAATATTACCCGTGAAGATATGGATAAAATGGGTGTGGAAAGCAATCGCCGCGCTCATGAAGCCATTAAAGCCGGAACATTCAAGGATGAGATTATTCCAATCCAGGCATTCAAATACAAGGTTAAAAACGGTAAACGCGTTCGTGAAACGGTCACTTTTGACACGGATGATGGTGTAAGATGGCCTGTCAGCCTTCAGGATATGGCTAAATTAAAATCACCCTTCAGGTTGGGAGGAAATTGTACCGCAGCTAACTCTTCGCAGATGACAGACGGCGCTGCTTTCTCCATGCTGATGTCAGCAGAAAAGGCGAAAGCCTTAAAACTGAAACCTGTCGCCAAAATGACACATTATGCAGTTGCCGGTTGTAGAGCGGAAGAAATGGGTGTCGGTCCTGCTTACGCAATTCCGAAAGTATTGAAAATGGCCGGTTTGACGCACAAAGACATTGATGTCTTTGAAATCAACGAAGCCTTTGCGTCACAGGCGATTTATTCCTGCCGCGTGATTGGTATCGAAGACCGTTATTGGGCGGGCGACATCAACCCCAATGGTGGCGCGATTGCTCTGGGTCATCCTCTGGGATGCACCGGTGCCAAATTGACGGCTCAGCTGCTTCATGAGTTGAAACGCAGAAAAGCAAAACGCGGTATCGTATCAATGTGTATCGGCGGCGGCATGGGCGCAGCCGGTATTTATGAAATGATTGACTAAGCAAATTGTTCCTTCTAGCGTCAAGCTGTAACTCTATACAATCCCTCCGCCATCCTCTTTATCGGGGAAGGCGGGGGGATTGATCTCAAAATTATTTTTCCAGTCAGAGATGATATCAAAGCGTTCTCTTCTTTCCGCCCCGTTATCTTTTTAAATGTAACCCGGCATAATTTATAAAAGAAAGAAATAGAGCATATAAAAACAGGTTTTATCCAATTTTCACCGGAATTCCGAAAAGCCGAGGCAAACATAGAAAAGGCGTTATCAATGATTGAAAAGGCCGATGCGGAGTTGATCATTTCTTGTGATAGAACAAAAGAAACTTTTTCCCTTGAAATAGATAATACTTTAAGTTATAGCACACGTCACTTGGGCGGTTAACTCAGCGGGAGAGTGCTACCTTCACACGGTAGAAGTCACTGGTTCAATCCCAGTACCGCCTACCAATTAACAATTCTTTAAAGTCCAATAAAGCTTAAAACCCGTTAGAAATAGCGGGTTTTTTGTTGTCATTAGTCCAATGTTGTATTTTATGATTTGACAAAGTACACCCATTTTGGGTATATAGTTCAGTGTACACCCATTTTTTAAGGTTTTGCGTATACCCAAAAAGGAGAATGCCTATGCCAAAGAGAATTATTCCGTTATCTGATATGAAGGTTCAAAAAACTAAACCAAAAAATAAGCCCGTTACGCTATTTGACGGCGGCGGCTTATTCTTACTGATTACACCTTCCGGTGGTAAACTATGGCGTTTTAAATATCGCTATGATGGTAAACAAAAGCTCTTGGCTTTAGGCGCGTATCCCGAAGTAAGTCTGGCTGATGCGCGACAAAAACGCGAAGATGCTCGAAAGCTGCTGGCAAATAATGTTGACCCCGGCGCGGTTCGCAAAGCACAAAAGCAAGCAACTATTCAAGAATCCGAAATATTTGAAGTCATAGCGCGGGAATGGTTTCAAAAGTTCTTACACAGGTGGAAAGAAACGCACTCTAGCCGACTCATAAGAAGTTTGGAACGTGACGTTTTCCCGTGGATTGGCACACGGCCAATTAAAGAAATAAACGCTCCTGAATTACTGGCAGTCTTGCGCCGTATAGAAACAAGAGGAACATTGGACA
>JBKQWB010000005.1:0-27576 GCA_052139735.1 Smithella sp.
CGCTACCACTACCTCGGCTATGTGCCCCTGCCGGGAGCGCAGATCCGCTACTTCATTGAAGGAAACGATCAGATTCTGGGCGCTCTCGGAATGGGCGCATCCGCCTGGAAAGTCGCCCCCAGAGACCTCTTTATCGGGTGGAGCCACGAACAGCGCCAGGCCGGCCTCCATCTCATCGTGAACAATGCCCGCTTTCTCATCCTCCCATGGGTTCAAGTCAAGTACCTGGCCTCAAGCGTCCTCGGCCTCTTATGCCGACAACTCGCCTCTGACTGGCAGAACGCCTACAGCTACCGACCAGTGCTGTTGGAGACTTTCGTAGAGCGAGATCGCTTCAAGGGCACATGCTACTTGGCGGCCAATTGGATCCACGTCGGCCATACCCAGGGCCGCGGCAAGCTCGACCGCCAAAAGCTCCCGGTGAAAGATATTCTCCTATTCCCTCTCACCAAAAACTTCCGTATAATTCTTACCGACGGGATCACCGAATAGTTACTGGCTGCAAAAGCATCCGGAGAAGATACCGAAGACAAGGGACATGATCAGCGCGTTGTCAGAGGATCGGACGGCCTTTAAACTCCAATCCCGCAAGCAATTGCGGGTTTTCTTTTTAGGTAGAGCGCCGCCATCCGCCTCAGCGTCAACTCGATCATCTGACCCATCTCGTAAAAAGTATCCACTGCGATAGTTCCGAGTGCTTCCAGAACGCACTGGAAAGGCAGCACGCAGGATATCGCGGTGACCTACCGGCAATAACAATGTAGTGTACATACCATCCATCTTGCAAGATAGGGGTGGCCCGGAGCGAGAGCGCCGGGCCACTACTGAATAATCTAAATGCGGTTTGAGTGTCGAATGAACATAGCAATTATCACTGAATTATGATGTCGTAGGCAAAGGGAAGCAAAAAGAACGTCCCCTTGCTCCCCTACATTGCCAAGAACCGTGTAGATAAGATCTCTACACGGTTCTGCTCTCTTTTCTCAAACTATCTGCCTGTTCTTAAAGCTGGAGCAGCGCAGAAAGCCGGTGTCTGTTGCGTCATGTTTTGAACGAAGACTGTCACTGGCCCGAACTACTCTTTGTGACGATCTGGATATCGGACGGTACGTTGAAGGTGTCGCCCGGCAGCGGACCAATTTTATAGTTCGAGAAATTCATCGTCAGGGTTGAGCCATCGGTGTTGGTTCTCAACAGCTGAATGGGAACGTTCTGATCCTGGCTCAGCCAAAGCTTAATCGTGGCATTTTGTTCTTTAACGCCAACAAATTGAACGCCGTAACAGTTAACCCCGTTGACGACTTGCGTCCCCAGATTTTGCGCTGTGGTGGGATCGATTTCCTGCAGGTACGTGGACACGTCTTCATTGGCCACACTGGGCACACTGGACAGGGCCACTTTTCTCCCCGTTTTAGTGGACGGCTGATACATGATCACGCTGCCACCGGAATAGCTAATAATCATGATTGTATCCACGCCATTGTAAGGGGTTTCGATCTTCAGCGTCCCGGGCTGTCTCCAGATCGTTCCGCTGACTTGCTTGCCGTTGGCTCTCGTAATGTTAAAGTCGAACGACATGTCCCTGTCCTGTTTAGCCACGCCGATCAGGTTTGACAGCGTCTGGCCGCCGGTCTGGCCTTGGGCGGATGGCTGGTTGGAAGACGATGAACCGCTGGCAGGGGCATTGCTCTTGCTGCAGCCTGCCAACAGGACGCTGACGCCGATCACTAACACCAGCGCGCACCAAATTATTCTCTTTCTCATGGTTCTTCCTCCTGAAATAATAATTTTATGACCGATTTGCCAGGTTTCTGACCAGGTTTTTCCGCAACTGGACTTGTGGTGCATAAAGGTCTTTCAAGAGCCACCTATCAATCCATACGCCTCCCGATTGTAAAATAGGATTAAGGAGGGGTTAAAAGTGTTTGGAAAAAAGCATATTGTCTGGAAAAACCCTTAACCTACTTGCTATTATATCACGCGATATGTTGCCAGCGATCTTTTTTATTTTGTTCGGATCGTGCCATGCCTTGCCATTTTCCCCTAATTCGTAGCCTGAAAACTATTAATGATCTTTTCAAGAATCGGTTGGTTTTGTTCTTCCATGTCTCGAATGGTCCAGCCGCTAATAACGTAAAAATTGTTTTTTCCTTCGACTGTGTTAATCGAATACACGAAGGTGGCCATACCGTTATATGTGCTGAATTCAACCGTTAATGCATCAGCAGAAGTGAGGATGATCGCGTTAGTTTTGTAGTCATTTCCTACAGCGACGAAGATGCCGTTAGCGTAATTGATAGCGCTGATATTATTGTTTGTGCCCAGGTTCTGGCTGGTCCAGGTCTTACCGTCAGGGGAGGTGAGGATTGTTCCGCTATCTCCGAAAAGAATGAAGGTTCCATGGCCGTAACTTATCATGTTTTGCCTATTATTCTACTTTATTGGTGCAGCTCCCTTCTTTATCCATCAATAGGAACAAAAAACTCCCCAGTTAGAGCCGGGGAAAAGCGAACTCACACAAGGAAGTTCCATCCTTTTCTTATTAATACTTCCTGAAGAGCCTTGCCGGCGGTGTCCAAAGCTATGCCGGCAGGACAGGATGTGCGTTTGGCAGAGTCAATATCGCCGATAGGGCACAATGCGAAAATGAGATTGGAAGGAGATACCTGCAATGTGTAGAAATCGATGATAGTGTTTATTTCTGCCTTACGCTGGCTACAGAAACTTTATAATGGCCTGTTGAGCGCCTCAGTGATAGATTGCCTGGGCAACACTGCTTTCTTCCGGATCGATGGCCGTAAGCGCAAGATGGCAAATGTCCGTCTCGTTTGGCCGACCGGTCAGATCGTTACAATCGTTGAATTTGGCCTCCCTGACTTTCATCCGATATCCACCCTGATTCTCAAGGGAGATTTTAAAGACAACAGCCTGTACGAACTTTTTCAGGATGTGCTTTTACCGAATGGATCATGGAACCGGATGGCTCTTTCAGATGAACTGGGAGACGGGAGTTTCTACCTTTTAAGGCATGGACAGCGGTCGGCGGATCAATGGGCCAGTCATAGTCCCAGAAGTCTTTAGCTCCTTTCCTTTAGGTGTGATGCTGCAGGCGGTGATCGTGTTCTTGTGAACATCCAGACCGCAGCAGTGTGAATGAAGAATCTCCAAAGTGATACACTCCTTTGGCGGCATTATTGGGCTGGTGCAGTGACCTATATTGAGCATTCTGCCCTGCGTGCTTCCCTTGCGGGAGCAACAACCTGTGGCGCACCAGGTCGCTGAGGTCCGTCGGGCTTAAAGCACCTGAAAGTTCGACCTCGCTTCGCCAGCCGCTAAAGGATTAATTCGCTAGACCCCATTTTCGTTCTGATGGCGCCGCCACAGGCGGCGTGGTTGTCTTAGAATTGAGTTCCCTTTGCCTAATAGACCAATTGAAAGGAGGGATGATACCATGGAAACGATCATTGTAAAACAGTATTCTGAACAGTATAAAGAAGGAATCATCGATCTGATCCTCGATATTCAGCAGAATGAATTTAGCATTTCCATCACAAAAGAAGATCAGCCGGATTTGGCTGATATTCCGAAGTATTATCAGAAAGGGGCCGGAAACTTCTGGATTGCTCTTTGCGACGGTCATGTTGTAGGAACAATCTCGCTATTGGACATCGGCAATAATCATCTTGCGCTAAGAAAGATGTTTGTGAAGGCTGCCTATAGGGGGAGCCGTTATCATGCAGCCAAGCAATTATTACAGACTTCATTGGAATGGGCCAGAGCTAATGGAATCAATGAGGTTTATCTTGGAACGACCCAGAAGTTCTTGGCTGCGCATCGATTCTATGAAAAAAATGGGTTTATAGAAATATCCAAAGAAGAACTGCCTGAAAATTTCCCGATTATGAAGGTGGACACTAAGTTCTATAAATATGTCCTCTAAGATTAGAACTCAAATTTTAGCAGCATACGATTTTTCCGTTATTAACAATATTCGGTGGAGGAAATACTGGTGACTTTGCGGTATGATTGGTTATCTATGGTAAGCTTGGAGGAAGTGGAAGGAATTTTTACTTCCTAACCTTGAACTGAACAGTCAGGTCGGAAAGATTTTACAAATAGCATGTCATGAGGAGGTTTTGAATATCGTCATTAGAAAAGTCTTGAACGAGCAAGAGCTGGAAACCAGTGTTAGTGTGATTCGGACGTCCTTTCTGACGGTGGCGGAGGAATTTAATATTACCCAGCAGAACGCTACTACCAACGCTGCTTTTATCAAGCACTCCGATCTGCTGCAGATGAACGCGCGGGGAATAACCATGTTTGGACTCTTCGAGAACGAGGTGCAGATTGGTTTTGTTGCCGTTGAGCAGACGGAAGGGAGCATATTCTATATGGAGAAGCTGGCTGTTCTTCCCGCACACCGGCATCGGGGATATGGAAAAGCCTTGATTGATTTTGTCTGCGATTATGTGAAACGCCAGGGTGGCGCGACGGTTTCGATCGGGATCATTGATCACCACAGTGTGTTAAAGAATTGGTACCAGGTATGCGGGTTTACCATCACTGGCACCAAAGAATTCAGGCATCTGCCTTTCAAGGTGTGTTTCTTGTCAAGGTTAGTTTAGCATCAGTTGACGGCCAGGTGGCCGGAGCGCGCGGCCAACTCCGGGCAAAGGCTGTAGTGACAGCCAGGCTAAAGCCGTTTGTGGTGGCTGTAACTACGGTGCACCAGGTCAGCCTACCCTGGTGCTTTGGCTGGCGGTATCCGGAAGACGGCAACGGTGGTGATTCCGCCAACCTGCTCACGCCCTGGTTCTTCGATCCGAACGCCACAGAACCGGAGGTCAAGGCGTTCATGGTCGACATCATTAAAGCTGCTGAAGGCGAAGTTGATGAATAATGAACTGGATTATGCCATGTCATCCCGGACGGTGCAATATTTAGTGCTTGAGATCGCCTAAAACAGAAAAGCCAGGTCAAAAGCTGGCAAAAGATGGCTTCAGATTGGTCCAGGAAAAGCAGGTTCAGGAAAAGCAGTTGTAGGTAGTCAGATCCAGGACTATACTGAAAAAAAGATGGCCTTGCCGAGGAGGTATAAGGAAACAGTGGAAACTGTTAAATCATCCGGGTTGGTGGACAATGAGGGCCGGGTTACCCTGCCCGAAAAAATCAGGAAAGCTCTAAAACTGGAACCGGGTAGTACCGTTTTGATCGAATTGGAGTCTGATAAAAATGTAATTCACATTAGACCAGCACTGGACGACCTTTTACTTGTTATTGCCAAACAAGCAGAAGAGGATTACGCAGCAGGGAAAACCAGGAATCTGCGGGAATATGCCCGGGAGCACGGCATAGATGAATGTTAAATATGATGTTCATGTTACAAAAACAGTCGAGAAGGACCTCGATGACCTGGAACCATACCGGGCAAGAGTGGTTAGCGAATTACTGGCACTAGAAGTAGAACCTCATAAGGGCCATGCGCTGCACGGCAAGTTAGCCGGATATCTCGCACTTGAGTTTTCCCTTCCTGGCGGGGTTTGCCGGGCGGTATATGAGGTTAAAAGAGCCGAACGAGTTTGTCTTATCATTATCGTTGGTTATCACGAAGGTTTATACGAGAGAGCATTGCAAAGAATTAAAGGCATGAAAAGATAGAAAAAGCAGTTGCATTGCTGCCTTTTCAGATTGATGCCTCTTCCATGTTTTTAATTTGCCCTGTTTTAAGTTCAGATAATTTTTGGCATAAACAAAGGGATCTTTTGGGGTAATTAGATGAACAGTATGGATAACTTTATTGAAAACAGATTGCCATATACTCTCTACACCACAGCTTTGAGCTTTAGCCAGTCCAGATAATTATTGTCCTTGAACAGGAGAGTGGCTACTGTATAATAAAGTTGGCTATTGAAAAGGATCAAGGTCAGTCTAACCATCTGCGTTCTTCTTATAGGGAAAACGTGTTTTAAATAAAATTGCTAACTGTTTAAAGTTAAAGTCCCTCTATCTTTAGAGGGGCTTTAACTTTATTGACCAATGATTTCTGAACATACAGCAGGGCCTTTTCTGCTGCTTCTCTTACATCATCTGAATCTCGATATTTAAAAGGGATATTAGCTCGGGAGCCAACGGGCTGCACTAGGTATTATTCGCATAACCTCGGATGAGCTTGCATCTGGATGTTGAAGACGAGTATTTTGATATAACTCTCTATATTGGACAATGATCATGCGTTACGGGACGCACGTCGGACATACCCTTTATAATCAAGGGATGTGATTATCCAACTATAAGATAGTTGAAGCGGCCGTCCTGATGATCGAAAAGAATTATTGGGAATTGACCGATAAGGAGAAGGAAGCAATGCTGGCCGCAGCCGTCCGGATGCAGCAGGAAGATGGACGGCTGCGCGGCCCGCCGCGTCAGGGAGTGTTGTTGGACGCCCAGCGCCAGGACACCCAACAAGTCACCGTCAATCTCAAGTTCCCTGAAAAAGTGCCTATTGATTGATGTAGCCCTAAAAAACTGGATATTATTATATTAAATCATCAGTAGTATCAGCGTTAAGAAATCTTGGGATATTAGGATATTTCCCAGTAAGTAAATTTGGAGGAGTAGTCCCTTTTGGTATTGGTCTTTTTAATGCTACGGGTTCATCTGTTAAGACAATATTGCCTATCCAATCAGTGCCCCATGATTTAATATAATTAAGTACAACTGGGTCTTTATGTAAATATCGAAAATCAGGCAGATGAAAAAAGTCGTGCGCTGACACGTTAGTATACCATTGTAAATTTCTAGCAATATATGAAATAGTTCCAGGCTTTCTCGTTGTTGTTGCATATATATCACCACGTTTTACACTATAATAGGCAACATATAAGCACTTTCTGAATTTTCTTGTACTAGAAGGAAACCACGTTTTATAGTCTAAAGCTACCATTTCAAACCAAGGATCTTGTACTTGGATAAAAAAATCTTCAAGTTCTCCTAAATGGATAGTAGATAAGTCTAACTTAACTGCCATAAGATTCCAACCTCCTTACATATATACGTTACGTAATATCGTATACTAATCATACCATAGTTACTGCATTTGTAAATAGACGTGATTTGCAATTACGCCCCATGTTTATCCCAACTTGTCATTACTTTAGTACTGCCTACGACGTCCCATCCTCCTACTGAGCGAGGCACCTTGCCTATGCCGGTGCCGCCAATGCTATTTTCTCGGATGGTGCTGTCGATGAGATCTATCGCTTCTCCAGCGGTGTAGCCAGACTGGTCAACAAGGTCTGCACCCATTGCCTGATTTATGGGGCTCAAAACGGTCGTCGAATCGTCGATGACCACATGGTCAAGCTGGTTGTCCAGGGAGAATTGTCATGATTCTCCCTTCCCAACCGGGATCTTGGACAACAATCCCGTCAAGTTATGGACAGCATACGCCGTCTATTGCTGGACAGCACGTGCCAGCAGCAACAATAGGGATGCTGGCAAGGATTGAACACTATCACGATAAGCTGCCGGAGACTTGGCATTATATCAACTCTGTGGCCGAGACGCGTGAGAGTTATGCCGTAAGGCGTATCTGGTTGGCTGCTCAACAGTATATGCGAGAGGGCTCTGTGCCGGCGAAATGGCAATTGATAAGAAAGGCCGGCATCAGAGACGATTTGATGCCGGCGATAATGACTAATATTGACCGGGCATATGGGATTATCTGCAAACACATATAGCTACCAAACACATCGTACCGAGTGGCATTAATTCTAAAATACAAAGTATCATTTTGTTCCTGTGCTGGACGCCATAAGAGGAATTTGCTATTAAATGGCGAAAAATATCGAAGTGGTAAGTGAAAGCAAGAACCTATGCTTGTTCATGGCAGTTTTCTTTTTGGGATGCTGTGACGTCTCTCATGAACTTATTTACTGTTCGCTTCAGGCAGCTTGCGCAGTGAAACAGAGATGTCCGGCTCCAGTGTCCGTTTCTGGTCGGTAGATCACTCCATACCTGGCGCGGGATGTATGGCATCAAGACCTCCGCCGGCTGGGTAATCTGCGCAGGGGACCTCCGGCTGCGCGGGAAAAATGCCAGCCAGAGGAGCCGGACTTAAGGTAACGCGGTTAAGTTTCGATGACTACATCGGCAGGGAGGTTCTGAAAGCAACAATGAATGACAAGTTTAAAAACCCTGATGAGGATGAGATTATTGAAGAAGACCTGTTGAATGTTCTGGACACTTATAGCGAAAAGATTAGATCTGATAAAGAGCTACTCGATTCAATAGTGGCCAATGTTCTAGAAAACAAGCAGTTTCTTGATCAAGAAGACTGCAGATATCTTGAAATGATCATCAGGAAGTGTATTGAAATTGACGGCTTCCGCGATCCCATTAAAGCCCCATCTCGTATACTTCGTCTTCATATAGTTTTATCAGCAAGAAAAAGTGATGTTCTATTGAAGACGCTGATCAAATCATGGGTTTCTTTGTCTCCCGGATTGCATGAAAAGGCCGCTGAACTCGCAGCTGCTCAGAGTGAGCTTGAAGTTGATGCACTAACAACAGATAAATATAAAGAAATAGTTGAGCAGGTTGCCAGCAGCCTGGCTGAACAGGGGTATGACATAAATGTAGCCAGGATTGCAACCTGCTACCAGCTAGGCCACATGTTTCGTGATGCCAGCCAGTCATCTGGCACGAATAAGGGTGAAGGGGATAGCGAGACGAGCCTTGGAGTAGATTTGACATTATGGCGGAAGACACTACAGGAGATATCTCCTGAATCGTCAATATGGGAGCAAATGCCCGACTTTATCAATGCTGTCAGAGCAATCTGGGAGCATAAAGCTAAGGCAAGAAAGCTAATGGTCATAAAAGAAGATATCGTATCTGAATTTAGCGATGAGTTGTCGTTTTTTGACATAACCGCCTTGAATAATTGGGAATTTTCTGCAATAGATTTCAATATAATAGATGATCTGTACGCAAGTATGAAAATACTCAAAGAGTCATTATCAGAATATAGAATGCTCAATGCCAAAGACATTTCCAAACTATCCGAGGAGCAATTGAAGAGAGAGCACTTGGCGGAACTGGAAGCTCACATAATGGAAACATTCGCTGCAATTCAAGGACTCGTTTTTATGAGGCAAGATCAGGAAAAAAGGACCGGTGAATCGAGCCAGAATATGGAGTTGGAAAGTGAAGAGCCCGCTGATGATGCTCCAATGCCAGATATAACCAACGAATTGGCTGAACCTGAGCATGATAACATCAAAACCCTAGAAAGCAAGCCAGAACCTCTGCACGGAAATATGGTTGAAAAAGAAGAGAAAGATAGCCATACTGGCGAAGATGAAAAAGGGGTCATAAGGTCAGGTGACGATCCCCGAATAGCCCAACAACCGGACATGACAAATAATTTGGAGGAAAGGCAAGAAACCGCTGATGAAGAGTGGCATAGGGAACAGAGTAATGAACACCCTGAAAGTAGTATTGAGGAAAATCATGTTTCTGAAAAAAAAGCTTCAGAAGATGAACTCTCCAAGGGCAATAACGTTTTAAGCATCCCCGAGCAGGCCGGGTCAAAGGAAATGGCGGCTATTCTCCTAGAAAATGATGTTACCGATTCAAAAGCTGCCCTAATTAGAGAATTGGTTTGCAGGTTGATACGTGAAGATCGCTGTGGGCTTGCCTATAACGTTAGCCTTGCATCGAACACTTTACAGGAACTATATCCTGCATGGCTGATCAAGCTGATGATCCTAGGAATAAATCTTCGTTTTTCAACCGGAGAACTGGCGCATCTTATAAAAAAAGAGATTGAAGAGCATAGCGAGGAGTTACGTTCAAGAAAAAACAGCATTCAGCAAGCGGGCACCACTTTTTTCGCCGCCGCGGCGATATTGCAGCCTGCACTGCTGGCGCCCATAACCGGAGCCACCAATGTTTTGAGATCGTTGTATACAAGAGACGGCATGAGCGTCTTTTATCAGTATATCAACTTGATAGCCGATTTCGGCGACCGCTTGCAAGGGATTGATCCGGGGATATTAAAGAAAGCACGTGACAAGGTGGCCTGGGATGGTGAAATGGACATCCTTAAACACGATATCAGGCTCTGGCTTAACAAGGCAAAACAGTTAAATATCATTTATTTTGCCGGAGCAAGGGTCTGGGCGAAGTGGCTGGAGCCGGGCGGTATGGTGACGGAACTGCTTTCGCCAGTACTCGACCAGCGAAAGGAACAGGCAGTAAAAGTACGGGAAATGGTCGATAGACTTTCTGATATTGGCGAGTTGAGAAAGGAGATCAACCATACCGACCGGGTGATTCTGAAAAGGAGATTGGGCGAGGATATCACCGCACGATCACTAGATCAGTTGATCTATCATGTCAGGGAAGCTATCGGATTTTCCCGGCGGTGGTTGGACTTGGAAGAGACAAGTAAATATCTGTCTACCAGTAACAGCTATTTCCAAACCCAGGTGCAGGATTTAAGAAAGCATCTGCAAAGCATTGATCAGTCATTAATGTCGGAATTGAACAGTTTTGAAGCTGCGGATATCTACATGCAAACCGCCATAAAGCAGTTTAGAGGTCAGACCAAGAAAATAGCCTCTTTATTCGACCCGGACAGTACCTTCCCGAATGACGAGCCACGACCTGAGCACTTGTTGAATGCAGAATTGTTAACAATACCAGCTCTCAGGCTTAATAACGAATGGGAGCCGGTAGACCGCAAATTCAACATCTATCAGGAACTGCTCAAGCTTATTGCCAGGGGGGACATTTCTTGGCAGAATGCCTTCTCTATAAAGTGCGAAGAGGAAGATCATGAAGCTACGAGCAGAATGATCAATTTCTTGAGTCATCAAAAAACTGATTCCGTAAATCTTGCAGAGCTGAGGGACAAGGGGGAGAAGGAGATCAGGGAATGCCGCCTCTCCCTTCAAAGGGATATCGATGCAACCAGAATTGTACTGGAAAAAGCGGTGGCCAGCGGGCTGTTTTCAGAAAATGAACGCCTTGACGTTATCTCGGTAATCAATGATATTGAAAACAGGTTGGCTTCTGTTCAATACTTTCCTACTGAACACCAAAAACTAGATAATATCCGTACGGGGATCCAGAAGAAAGAACAACAACAGTTGCATACGGTGAGATTGAGGCTGGAAGCCCTTCATCTCGATAAAGAAGATGCGAATTACCAGAGAATTGCTAAGGTATTGGCAGACTGTGAAATTTCGGTGGCCAATGAATATATCGACATGAACGCAAGGGGAGAGAAGATACCGGAGGCCGATGACGTTCAGCAGGATTTCTTCCGGGATTTTTTTCCTCACAAGGCCATTACATTATATGATTTTATGAACAAGGCCTTGCCCGTCCAGGTGATCAGATCTGTTGCCAGTTGCAAGAACTTTTCGGTTATCGATATGCATCTTGTTCCTCCTCCACAGGCCAAAGAGGCCGCCAGCATGCTGGAAGCCTGGTTCGAGTGCAAGAAAAGAAGAACACAGATAGATCCTGCTTTAGCCAGGAGGATCCTGGGCGGTATTGGATTCAATGTCCGGAATGTGACGTTCGCTAAAAACAGATCGCAGCACTGGTTGGATGTCTCAGCCGAAGTTGTAGCCGACCGCAATCGCTGCCCTGTTGCAGCTTACGGTTCGAGAGCCAATGGTAATTATAGAATACTGTGCGTATGGGACCGCCCGATAGAGGAATCTTTACTGGTAGACGTAGGCGAGACCATGCATGGTTCGCCTGTAATCGTCTTCCATTTTGGCATGATGACTGCACAAAAGAGGCGGGATTTGGCAAAGCTTTGCCACGAACGCAAGCGCGACTTCCTGGTGCTGGACGATATCCTTATGCTCTATCTGTGTGGTGTGCGCGGCGACCGCATGCCTGTCTTTTTCTCATGCACCATGCCTTTCACTTATATAATGCGGCTATATATCACCAGGGGCGGTATCATCCCGCCTGAGATGTTTTACGGCAGGCAAGATGAGAAGAACGAGATCATGAATCCGGACGGCTCTTGCTTCATCTATGGCGGCCGTCAGCTTGGCAAGACAGTCCTGCTCAGGGATGTCCAGAAAACATTCAATAAACCTGCAGAAGGATTGATCGCCTGCTGGATCGATCTCAAGGACGAGGGCATTGGCACTACCAGGAGTCTGGACGAGATCTGGACATTGATCACGCATGAACTTAAGGAAGGGCACGTGCTTCCAGATAGCCTGCCTGTTCATGCAGGATTCGATAAAGTTGTGGAGCATATTGGTAACTGGTTGAATAATGATCCTAAGCGGAGGATTTTGGTGCTCTTGGATGAAGCTGACCTTTTCCTGGAGTCCGACGCCAGGGAGGTTTTCGGGCGCGTCTCTAAACTTAAGGGTCTAATGGACAAGACAAACAGGAGGTTCAAAGTAGTATTTGCCGGATTGCATAATGTACAACGTGCAACGAGGGTGAGTAACAACCCACTGGCTCAATACGGTGACCCAATATGCATCGGGCCCCTGCTCGATAGAGGGCAATGGCGTGATGCCAGGGCATTGATCGAACAGCCTCTGCTAAGCCTTGGCTTCCGGTTTGAAAATCAAAATCTGATTACTAAGATCCTGTCTCAGACCAACTACTATCCCAGCCTGATTCAACTGTATTGCGACCAGTTGTTGAAGCATCTTCTGGAATCTTTCGATGAAGTCTTTGACCCGAAAAACAGTCCTCCATATATGATAACGTTGGAAAAGATCGAGGATGCCTACAAGAGCCAGCACTTGCGCAAGGAGATCTGGCAGCGGTTCACGCTTACTCTCGATCTGGATCAAAGGTACCATGTGATAGCCTATGCAATAGCTCTATACAGCTCTGGCAGTGACAATATTGACAACGGATTTTCCGTGAGTTGGATCCGTGATCAGGCTATCACCTGGTGGCCGGAGGGATTCAAAGAACGCGCCAACGAGGACACTTTCCGTACTCTATTAGATGAGATGGTCGGTCTTGGCATTCTCAGGGTGGCCGGGGAGAACTGTTATTCTCTTCGCAGCCCTAATGTCATCACATTCATGGGCACCGAGAGAGAGATCGAAAATGAACTGATGAAAAACCGGGAAGTGGACCCGGAATTTGAGGCATCGACTTTTCGCCGGGTACTGAAAACCGGTAATCCCACCAGAAGATTTCCTTTGACTGTGGAGCAGGAATCATCACTATTTTCTATGAAGAACGGAGTCTGTATAGTGGCCGGATGCAACGCCTCCGGGTTGAACGACTTGGATGAGTGCTTGCTGTGCAAAGTCGGAGACGAGTATTTTATTCCCATCAGGAGCAGTTCTGATATCGCTTACCTGGACAAATCAATGGCCGATCTAAGTACCAGAACCCGCTATGGCACGACGGTGGTCTTTGTCGACCAACAAAGCTGTTGGAGCGAACTTTGGATAGAGAGAGCGCTTGAAAAGCTAAATAAATTGAAATCTAAGGATGCTTTCGTGAAAGTCTTTTTTGCCGCCGATCCCCTTGCTTTATGGAACCTGGTCTCGCAGCCCGAGGACCAGTTACGTCATCTTGGAGAGCGCGGCGTAACGCTCACAAGCCTGAAACCCTGGGCCACCGCTGCTGTTAAACAGTGGACGAATGAGTGCGGCATCACGATGAGCCCGGCCAGGTTGAAAATTACCGGCTATTGGCCGGAACTGCTTTATCGAATTTTACAGAAAGCCGATGATAATACTATTGAATCCTGGAGCAAGCAATTGACCCTTCTTGAAGAGGAAACATCCGACTCCTGTCAGGCTACCACTTTCTTGCGGTCTTTCGGCATAGACAACCCGGTAAATAAAAGAATTCTAAAAAATCTAGCAGAACTTGGCATCGCCTCCAATGAAGACCTGATTGCCCTGATGGAAGACATGCCTGCAGATGTAGCAAGAAAGAAGGTCGATGATTGCCTGCGATGGGCCAGCATACTCTACTTGATCAGCAAGGTAGGTCACGGTGGCTGGACGATAGACTCATTAGTGGGCAAGGTATTGGAGGCGGCTGAACATGCCGATGAACCATGACCTATGGTGGCGTTTGCCTGGTCCATCCAGGTTTATCGATGAAGTGATGCAGGACTTCCGTGACGGCAAAAATGTTATCATATGCATTCCCGATTGGACGTCAGCCATGCCGTTAACCGGCATCAGGACGACTGTTGACTATGAACACGATTGGGGCTGGGAAACATTGAGGATCAATGCCGGAAGTCATATGCGCCCTATCGATATGCTATTCGAGCGGTTTGCTCCGGAAGCTCCTTTTGATTTGCGTCGTAACGTCAATACCCTCGCACAGATGGAGTCGTTTTGCGGAAGGATTATCGCTGTTGAGATGAATGATTCCAGTTGGCCGGAGTGGAAGGAGTTCATTAATGAGTATAAGCATGCCTGCACCAACCAGAGCTATATCGACAGGACGCTGTTCTGTGTTTTTCTAAAAGGTCGGCTCGCTTTGGACTGCCTTAATGAGGATATCACCCTGTCTGTCCGTCGTTGGCATGGTAACGTCGATTATTATGATATATTACTGTATTCAGCTTATCTTTATAAGGAGAGGGCGCCATCACAGCTCCACGGGCAGGTGGCTATTGCTATCATAGCTTCGCTGGCAATGTGGGATTCTGAAGTGGCTGAACGATTGGCCAGAGAAGACCTTCAGACGATATTTCACCCTTTGCCGTTTTTAATAGACATGGCCGCGGAGCGGGGATGGGCGGGAGACCAGGATTGCTCCTGGTGTGAAGGGCAATTGAATGTTTTTAACTGTGATGAGAGAATGCATTCGGTGATGGCTGCACTGAAACAGCCCAAGGAGATCGAGCGACGCATCTGGAGCGCACAGATCGGAGTCCTCATGCCTTATGTGGAACAGGGGAGGCAATATGTTATCGATAGAATTAGGAGTTATCTAAAAGTGCCCTATATGACCAGCTATGGAACAGTTGTCGACAACCTTCATGATTTGGAGATAGGGCAAATAGAGAATCAGATTCATGAGCGCGGTGTTTATATAGATAGCGAAATCTACCAACTTGTGAAACGGTTGAGAAAAATTCGAAACCTGCTAGCGCATCTTGAAATCGTTGACCTCGATTTATTGGCTGATAGTAATGTGGTAAACGCCATTTAGAAAAATATAGCCAAAATTAGATATAATTTCAGGCTACATGTCCTAATCCGCTATGTAATTAGTGCATCCTTTGGGTGCTAGGTAATAGGGATTAAAAGATATTTACCAAAAAAATGAGGGTCAAAAGATGAATTATCTAGATTGGAATAAAATACTAGTAAACCATTACTTCAATGAGAACATGGCAGGACGGGAAGTGATTTTATATGCAGACAGTTCACTTCTGTATAATTTAGGGGAGCCCTATGAACACGATTTAAGTGATTTTATTCACTCCATAAAAGAAGGCCCATTCGGGCTGATAAAGACAGGCCTATGTCAAAATGCTGTGCAAATATATAATAATTGGCGGTCAAGATATCAACTTCCTCCTTATGTCGCGTACCTAGTTTTTTTTGTTCTTGCTGCAGTGGCAGAAGGAAACTTTGCAAGTCACGCATATTATCCAAGATTTCATCAGTTGCTAGGAGAACCATACGATGCCGGTATGCCCCCTTCCTTTGATCGAATAGACCAGTTATGGCATGATTTAGAGAAATGGACGAAGGAAGATAAGCGTGAAACATTAGGCCGTTTTACTGCTAGGGTCCGTGGAGGCTGGGTTCATGTTGGGTTACCCTTATCTCAGACACTTATTACCGATAAAGAGCGGAAAAAGCTACCTCAGATTTTTTTTGAAAATGGTCTTGATCCTACCTCTCCTCCTTCTATCTCCTTGTTGTCTGCTGTTTTACGGAATTCGAATTTACTTGAAAACAGAACACGCCAGTTACTGAAACATACTAATTCAGAGACTGGCTATTTGAGAAATTCTCTTCTGGAGATCGTTCAGGTTGAGTTACAGGCATGGAATGGTATAGTACAATTTGACAGCCAGCAAATCACATCAATTGAAGGAATCAAAACGCTTGATAAAAGTGCTATAAGTTTTCCCCATGATCAATTAATTTCTGCGATTTTAAAAGTATGTTTGTCATATGATCCAGTATCACAGGAAGTAAAAACAACCGTTCGCTTTAAAGCTAACAAGCAGTTTCCAGAAAATATGTTACGTTTTAAAAGAATAAAAGATAATTCAATATGGACCTGCAGTGAATCGAATGCTTACTGGAGTACCGAATTAGTTTCATTAACGGAGGGGAGGTTGTTGGATGCTAGCACTCTCAACTGGGAAGAAGGAGAGTCGTTTATAGACGATAATTCCTGCTGGCAATTAAAGCTTAGGCCGGCTAAGGTACGGATATTTGTTCCTGGCATACGGGAGGACTTGCCAGGGTGGCTTGAAATCAACAAGATCGAAGCAACAAAAGGGTGTTATATTGCCTGCTATTCCGATTATTATTTTGATGTATTGACATGGGGGAAAGAATACTGTGACGGTTTTTCTCAGCTTTCAGCTGCTGGAATGCCGCCTCAATGGAGCCTTTTTAAATTAAGCTCGGTTAATAAGTCGCATCCTTGCATTGATGAACTAAAGCTCGATTCTGTGTTCACTTTGCGCACGGAAGGAGGCATAAAATCAGGTCACGGAAATACATATTTCAAATATGCCCCTCCAGAAATAATTGCCGAGGGATCAGGTTTAGAGGAAAGACTTATTATGAAAGTAGATGGCATGCAGGGGGTTATTCTCAATAAAAATGAAAATAACCGTTATCCCATACCTGAAAATGCACCAGTCGATGTCCCTTTGATGTTTGAATTAGTCTCCGGACAATTTGTATGCCGGCTAACGTTAGTTCTTGAGGAACCACATTTGATACATGAATACACATTATGTCCCCGTGACGAGTTTGGTAATCCTGCCGAAAAAGGTTTTAGATTCCTGATTGCAGGAGCACATGTCTTTGATGATACGGGAGCGATCCCGCCTTATCCGGCACAATTGCCTACTTACCTTGCAAATAAAATAATATTTGTAGGAATGAAAGCTGGACAAATATCAGAATGGCCGGATGAGATGCTTCCTTATGATTGGGATCCGGTATGGGGTATCACAAAAATCAGACGCGATAAATGGAGAGTTCATTACGTAGGGATATCAGCAGAACTTATACTACCGGGCAAACAAAACAGAATGAATCATAAATGGAAGAAATGGAAAAGAGTTATTTTAAAAAATAATGTTGAGATTCCAAATATAAAAGGACTCCTACAACTGTGGAAAGCATATGTAAGAGAGGCGGCATCTCTTTGAAGTTCACTTTCCTAGAAGTCATCTCAACTCGAGGCGAGATGACTTTTGAAGAGTTTGACAGGGCTTTTTATGCGCTGCATTCCCCCAATATAAATAATCTACATTTGTTACGCAGACTTGCAATGAGATGGCTTGACTTTTTAGGTCATTGTGAATGTGATTTTGAAAAGCGTCATATTTACGTTTGCGAACCTTTATTAGTATTGTTACCGGGTACGGGATGCAAGTCTGCTGTCTTGGCAGGTGCCCGGAGCCCGGAACATATAAAGAGAATAAATGAGATGAAAAAAGGTTTTGAAAGTGATCTTGCTATTTATATTAAATCTCAAGATCGTGATGGGATAACTCTTCCCGATGTAATCAAATTTGAAGCCCTTGAAATGCATACTCTTAACCAAGTTGCTCATATAATTAAAGTCAATTTTACTCAAATAGCTCCTGCATCCTGGTTGCTTGCCAATGCATCTGCCGGGATAGCCGAGTATGAAGGAACTTTTATATATGCTCCATATTACAACCTGAACTGGCAGTGCAGAACATTTAACCCTGAAATTTTGCATTTTGAACAGGGCGATAACGAATTGTTAAATCCCCGTCTATTGGAGTATACTCAACCGTTTACCCAACAGAAAATCCACTGGTGGATTCTAAACGGAATGTCAGCAAATATCGACAGGGACTGGGGACGGTACGTTGCCTTAAGAAGAGCAAATATTAAAGTCATTCTCTACGACGAGAAAAAACAAATGTTTGCACTTCCTTCTTTTGTTCCGCTGCCCAGGATTTTATCCCGTGCCCTGACGCTTTGTTCCGGGCAAGTTTCAAAGAAACTTGTTTTGAAAAATCGTCTGAATGATATACCGGCTGGCTCTGTGGTGGATGTATATCAAGGCGTTCCGTCCAATCTTGCAGCTATCATATCAGGAAAAATTGGCCAGGGGTGCATTCCCTATAACTTTATATTATCGGAAGAAGGAGAACTTTTATGATCGATCCTGTTGGTACTTTTGAGGCAATACGGGATAATTTCCTGCTGTACGTTAAGACAGCCTTCGGTACGCGTTTTACGGGCATTGAAGCTGAGCGGGAGTTGCTTCTACGGCAGGATAGGGTTTTCAGTAGGGAGCCATTTCTGGAACCTATCCCTAGATATGAAAGCTCTGGTAAATGCATAGACGAGTTAGATGCTACAGATCTTCCCGGACTGACCGGAACACAAATTGCTTTATTCAAAGGGCTATGCAAATGCGGCTTAATAGGAGACTACCCTCTTCATAAACATCAATCCGAAATGCTCAGGAAGACGCTTGAGGGAAACAATTGTGCTATAACTGCTGGTACTGGCGGAGGGAAAACTGAGTCATTTCTTCTGCCATTGTTTGCACAACTCTCAAAAGAACTGGCAACATGGGCCTTGCCTGGAAGTCCGGAAACTCATGCAGATGACTGGTGGAATGATCAAGACTGGCAGAAGGAATGCAGTAATAATGGACATCTTGCCAGGTCTTACCGTGTCCCTCAGCGCAGTCACGAAAGGCGGCCCGCAGCAGTTCGGGCATTGATTATATATCCCATGAACGCTCTAGTCGAAGATCAGGTAACACGCATGCGTAAGGCGCTTGATTCTGATACTGCAAGAGAATGGTTCCATGCCAACGGCAACGGCAATAGAATTTACCTTGGACGTTATAATGGCGCAACCCCTGTTCCTGGTCACGAATTTAACAAGCCTGATAACCATGGAAACAGAAGTCCAGATAAGAACAAGCTTGATGAACTGGTTAAAATCCTTAATACAACGGAAAAAACTATAATTAAGGCATTGCAATATGCTAATAGCCCGCAGAACTGTGATCCAAACAAGGCAGACGTAGTTGCGTTCTTTCCTCGTCTCGATGGTGCTGAAATGCGCTGCCGGTGGGACATGCAGGATTCTCCACCTGACATCCTTATTACCAATTTTTCTATGCTAGGCATCATGATGATGAGGGAGGCAGACGAAAGTATTTTTGAAAAAACCAGGGCGTGGCTTGAATGTAAAGATGTTCCTGAAGATCAAAAAGAGAATGCAAAAAAATCCCGTATATTTCATTTGATCATAGATGAACTCCACCTTTACAGAGGTACGGCTGGTGCAGAGGTAGCTTACCTGCTCAGGCTTTTATTGTTGCGTTTGGGACTTCACCCTGATCATCCCCAGTTACGGATATTAGCTTCTAGCGCCTCCCTAGAATCGAATGACAAGAAAAGCCAGGATTTCTTGCACGACTTTTTTGGCTGCAGCATATTTGAAATAATTGAAGGCACTCTTGTTTCTATAGGGTCTGCTCCGGATTTAGGGAAATTACCAGCTAAACCGTTCATACTACTTGCAGAAAACTTTTTGAATTTAAATGAGGAAAATTTTAAGGATGTAGTTCATCTTTTAGGGTCGCCGGAAGTTGAAAAAACAGACTTGGAATATTTTTTAAAGTTTTTTTGCTCGCCTCAATTAGGTATGAATACTCTCTTAACTAAAGCTTGTATAGTTAATGGAAAATTACGTGCAGTTTCAGTATCAGAATTTGGGAAAAAAATATTTGGAGGGAAGCTATCCCGTGAGGATATACAAAAAGCTGTACGCGGGTTATTAATTGCACGGGGCCTTTTTGAAGAATCAGGAATCATTAACCAATTACCTTCTTTTAGAATTCATTATTTCTTCCGCAATATAGAGGGTTTATGGGCGTCAACTATGCCCTTACAGGACGAAGATGGCCGACCGGTCGGTAAATTATTTCCGTCCTCCAGGATTATTTGCGATAAAACAGGAGTCAGAGTGCTTGAGCTATTGTATTGTGAGCACTGTGGTACGGTACTTTTTGGTGGAAGCAGGCTCAAGTTAAATAACGGTGAAATTGAAATGCTCGTAACTGATCCGGATATTGAAGGCATACCGGATCGTAGGGCGGCAAGGTTTATTGAAGGCCGTACTTACAATGAATATGCAGTATTTTGGCCATTAGGAAGCAGCCAGATGCTAAATATGGATGCAGGCAAATGGAGGCAGCCAGAAATTAATGCTGAATATAAGCAAGGAAGGCTATCCCCAAGTTCAACTGCAAAGTGGGTTGCAGTAAGCCTTAATACCCTTACAGGACATATTCAATTAACTCACGAGAAAAGTATTCAGGATGTGGCAATATGGTCGAGGGGATATCTTTTTACAATAGAAATTGCCCCGGAAGATGAAGTGAGGCATCGTGCATTACCGTGCGTTTGCCCTTCGTGTGCTGCTAATCATACATTTAGAAAACGCAAGTCACCGATCCGGGGGTTCCGGACTGGCTTTACCAAAGTGACACAGATTTTTACAAAAGAATTATTTTATAAGTTAACTGGTGTGAATAAAAGAAAACTTGTTATTTTTTCTGACAGCCGGGAGGATGCAGCGCAAATTGCAAACGGGGTAGAGCGTAATCACTATACTGATCTAGCCCGGGAAATTGTTGCCGACGAATTACGCCTTAGGGCTCTTGGAGAGCCTCAGTTGATTGATGACCTGGAAAACAACCGTCCGTATGGTTCATATGCAAGAGAATATTTAGACAAAAATCCTGGGGCAGATACTGAGTTACGCAAGCAAATTGATATTGCTAAAACGCCAGTCCCCGATAATGCCGGACCTTTTAAGGACATTATAGAGCAACAAATCAAGCATGCGTCTGAATTGGTGAAAGAAATTAGGGAAAGAGGGATGGAGAAGGATGTTTCATTGTCACTGCTATTACCACCGGGAAATGATCCATCATCATGCGGAACTTTGATAGAGAATCTTTTGAAAATAGGTGTCAATCCCGCAGGTAACGATATAGATGTGCAGTCTTTTGAATGGGAAGGACGAAATCACTTCTGGACAGAATTGTTCGACCTTCTAAGCTTCAAATGGCGTCAGAACCTGCCACAGGATGCCGAAGGGGCACGTATTAAAATCCGCAGTACTTTAGAGGAATCCTTCTTTGACCTCTTTTTCGGCAGGCTCTATTTTGGTTTTGAATCTGCCGGCCTCGGTTGGCCAAGGTTAGCCCTGAACGATGACCAAATGGCTAGTTTTGCCAGTCAAGTAGGACTTACGGAGAATCTATTCCGTCAAGTTTGCGATTCATATATCCGGGTTCTGGGGGATCGTTACAGATATGAGCATGAAAAATCTGAATACCCACAGCATGATTTTCCCAATTATAATACGACTACTAGTCCGCTAAAACATTACATACGAAGAGTGTCCAAAAAATATTCTTTAAATGATCAGCTACTAGGCGAGTCTGTGTTTAACGCCTTGCTTGCGGGAGGACATGCCAATGCCAAATTGACCCTCCGTATGCTAAATGCCCATGTTGCTGAAGGATGCGATCCTGTTTGGACTTGTCAGTTGTGCAAAAGGCATCATTTACATTACTCTGCAGGTGTATGTACATATTGCAATTCTCTCCTTGAAAAAGCCCCTAATAATATTTGCAAGTCTTTATGGGTTAATAACTATATTGCCCGCGGGGCATCTGAAGGACGGATTCCGATTCGTATCCACTGTGAAGAACTTACGGCCCAGACAGATGATCAGGCAGAGCGCCAGCGTCATTTTAGAGGAATTATTATTAACCTTCCTAATCAGGAGAGAACGGCCTTGCCTTTAATAGATGAGATCGACGTCCTTAGTGTAACCACAACTATGGAAGTGGGAGTAGATATTGGCAGCCTCCAGTCGGTTATGCTTGCCAATATGCCGCCCATGCGTTTTAATTACCAGCAACGTGCAGGGCGCGCCGGACGCCGTGGACAGGCTTTTTCAGTTGTTCTTACACTTTGCCGGGGAAGAAGTCATGACGCATATTACTTTTCAAACCCCGAACGTATTACTGGAGACCCATCGCCCGTTCCTTTTCTAACGATGAATCAGGATCGGATCATAAAGCGACTTCTTGTAAAGGAATGCTTGCGCCGGGCTTTCAAGGTTGCAGGAGTCTGTTGGTGGCATGGTCCAACCCCTCCCGATGCCCATGGTGAATTTGGCCTGTGTGTTGATCCACAGAATCTGTGCGGATGGCAACAAAACAAAAGTGAAGTTGTCAATTGGCTTCGTTCACAAAGAGCGGATGAAGAAGACATTCTCAAAGCACTGATTGCCACTACCAAACCAGAGCTCGTTGATTGGCTTGTGCAGGAACTTCCGGCATGCATTGATAAGGCTGTAGCAAACCCAGATCTTACAGGCGAAGGATTGGCGGAACGACTAGCTGAAGGAGCAATTCTCCCAATGTATGGGATGCCGTCCCGTACACGCGTACTTTATCATGGCATTGATAATGAAAAGGTAAAAACAATTGATCGTGATCTCGACCTTGCAATAACCGAATTTGCACCGGGTGCACAAAAGACTAAGGACAAGGCAATACATACTTCGATAGGATTTACAGCTCCATTACTGAAGCAAGGCTTGAGATGGATACCGGCTCGAAATAACCCCTTCCAATACAGGCGTTGGATACAGCACTGCAAGTCCTGCGGAGTGACTGCAACAAATAATTTGCAACCCAACGTCAATACTTGCCCAAACTGCGGTACTCTAGAGGGTGAAGTGTACTCCCAATTTGAGATTGCTGTCCCTCTTGCTTTCAGGACAGATTTTTCACCTGGCAAAGACGCCAAGGAGGATAGTGACATTTCATATGGATTCCCTACTTTACTTGGCGAGACTCAGCCAACAGGTTTTAGTTCAATTACAAGACTTAATACAAACTTAATCCTTTCGCAAGAAGGCAGAATATGGCGTATAAATAACAATTCAGGACGGTTATTTGAAGGTTCAATACAAAATATAAAAGAAATTAACAATCAATGGACTAACCATCAATGGATTGACACTCATTTTGGAGGCAATCGAGCGGATCGAATTGCGCTAGCGTCGGGCAAGACAACTGAAATCTTGTCCATTTCGCCTATTACGGTTCCTAAAGGATTGACTCTCGATCCCATTCATTCATTTGGTGCACTGCGCGGAACATTATTTTCAGTTGCTTTTTTTCTTAGGAGCGTTCTTGCAAATGAACTGGACATTGACCCGGATGAAATAGAGATCGCAAATATAGCCCGGCGTGTGCCTGCAGGTCAGCCAGCTAATCAGCCAGGAGTTGCGGAAATTCTGCTAAGTGACAGGTTGCCTAATGGGGCAGGGTTTGTAAATTATTTGTTTAAAAATTATGAGCAGTTGCTTCAAGAGATTTGCTCTCCTGTTCCTAGTACGGGTTCTTATTCAGGGACGATATTATCTTCCGGACACATAGCGAGTTGCGACTCTGCTTGTTATGATTGCCTCAAAGTGTACCGCAACATGACATATCACGGGTTGCTTGACTGGCGCCTGGCTCTGGCATACCTCAGGATTCTTGCAAATAATAGCTACTGTGCGGGACTTGACGGCGTATTCAATACGCCTGAACTTGAAAAATGGCTGGAAACAGCAACAATACTTAGGGATAATTTCATTTCACTGTTCCCGGGATATCACCCGGTAATCTGGAATCAATTGCCAGGCTTTATTGCTGGCAGACGGCATGTTATTGTCGTGCATCCCTTCTGGGACACATACAACCCAAAAGGGATTTTAGCGAAGACAGTTGCAGAGGCAGGGGGCGATGTCGCCTTTATAGATACTTTTAACCTTTTACGAAGGCCGGGAAAATGCCACTCTTTTTTGGAGGCATAAGAAATGGAACCGCATGTAATACCTTTAATGCCTCTAAAAAAGATAAACAGAATTTCTCCAAGCCGGTACTTTGCACTTAAATCTTGTACATTGCACGAAATATGGGCAGCTAATAAGGACATTACACATTTATTACCTGTTGCACCTGCCTCGAGGCTAGGTATTGTCGTTCACAAAATACTCGAGGAAGCTGGAAGAGCGATTATAGTCGATGAAGAGACAATGAATGAGTCCTGGGAAAAGAATCTTAAACTTATTGAACATGAGATGAGTATACTCTGGTTTGAAAGGCACCTGGTTCCATTATCAATGAACGTACGTAACTATGAGGTTAAACGCCAGCAGTGTTTCATGGCAGTTCGTAAACTGATCAGTTATAAATCAAAGTTTTTTGAGACATACAAAACGGATAAAGAGTGGGAAACTGAGGTATGGGTAGAAAGCGCGGATAAAGAGATAGGTGGCTGGCTTGATTCCATAAGGTTGAATAGTGATGGAGTGCAAATAATTGATTATAAAACAGGGTCTCTTTTTAATTTCCCTAACAACAAGGATACTATTAAAACAGGATATCAGCAGCAATTAAAATTATATGCTGCATTGTACAACAATTCATGGGGAATTTGGCCATCAAGGCTTACCATTTTAGGGTTGGATTTGAAAGAATATGACATAGAATTTAGTCAGGAAGAATGCAAAGCTTTGCTTCAAGAAGCAAAAATGTCTCTAGAATCAGTAAATGAAAAACTTGATAAAGGATATTCCCAACAAGAGTTTGCTATGCCTTCAGGCACGTCCTGCTTTACGTGTAAATACAGACCAGGGTGCATAATGTATTGGTTTAAAAGGCAGGAAAATAATGAATGGCCTAACGACTGCCTTGCTGTGATTAAGGAAATGAATATCTTAGGTAACGGACTGTTGAGAATTATTCTTCAAAATGTGAAAAATGATTTTGTTATTCGTGGCCTATCCCCCGAGAGACATGTAGTTTTAACAAATAACCCTGGTGAAATCATTATTTGCAACCTCAGTCCAGATTCAGCGCCCGATTACTTTATTGGTAATAACTTCACAACAATATACAGGAGCAAATGATGAGTTCTAAAACCAAAGAAGAGAGCAATATAAAAAGCAATGCAAATAATGTCTTTTACATTCCAATACTTTCTTTTTTTACTGGTGGCGGTTTTCTGGATATGGGGTTTGAAAAAGCGGGTTTTAATATAGTCTGGACAAATGAAAACAATGTTGTTTTTACAAATCTTTACGCGGAGGGATATTCATCCTGGCGAAAATCTATGGGTAAAACCGATGTAACAATATCAGAAAAAGCTTCAGTTGAATCTTTAAAAGCTTCAGAAATACTTACAAAGGCCTTTGAAGGCAACAAGCCAGATATATTCGGTATTATAGGAGGACCGCCCTGCCCGGATTTTAGTACTGGTGGCAAGCATAACGGTTCAGAGGGAGACCGGGGGCGCCTAACAAAAACATTTGTTGATTTATTGTGTAAAATACAACCTGCTTTTTTTATGATGGAAAATGTAGCCGGTTTGCACAGGGTGAAAAAGCATAGAGAGTTTCTTTATAGAATGGAAGATGAATTAAGAAATAGTGGATACTATATTGAGCACTCGATCCTTAATGCAATAAACTTTGGGGTTCCACAAAACCGTGAAAGAATTTTTGTTGCAGGTATAAAAAAATCTCTTGCTAAAAAATACCCTGGGTACTGTAATGATACAATATGGTTTCCCTGGCCTAAAGTTAAAAAGTATGATGGTGCTCTAACTAAATATAAATGGCCAAAAGTTAGTGGAATTGATGAACCACCTTCCATGCCTAAAAGTATACCTGAAGTACTTTTTGTTAATTCTATTTTAGTGTCTAAGGATAACCGCGATAAAGTACCTAACGCTAATAATATATTTCGTGCATATTCAGAAAAGTTTGAAACAATACCCGAAGGGGATACATCTGGCTGGTCTTTTAAGCGCTTACACCGTTACAGATATAGTCCAACAACATGCTATGGGCATAATGAAGTACACCTGCATCCATGGGAACACCGAAGGCTTAGCCTTAGGGAGGCAATGAGATTGCAAGGTATTCCGGATACATATAGGCTGCCTGAGGATGGAGCGCTTTCAAAGAAATTTAAACTGGTTAGCAATGGTGTTCCGGTGCCATTAGCAAAGTATGTTGCTAAATCAATGAAAAAAGTGATTATGATGATTATACAAAATGGTGACAATTTATAACAATGGTGAAATAAACATGGATATTTGGTCAAAACAAAAGCGTAGCGAAGTAATGTCGCATATACGCTCTCGTGATACGAAACCAGAACTAATAATTAGGTCCATGCTTCATAAGATGGGATTTCGATTTCGACTCCATCGGCGAGATCTTCCGGGTTGTCCAGATATTGTACTTCCCAAATATAAAGCAATAATATTTGTTCATGGTTGTTTCTGGCACTTACATGATGGGTGTAGGGACGGAACTATACCTAAAACTTATCAAGATAAATGGAAATATAAACTTGAAAGGAATGTGCAAAGAGATAAAATCCATATTGAAAGACTTCAAGAACTTGGATGGAACGTATTGGTCATCTGGGAATGTGAAATAGAAAAGGAACTTGATAGCATAAAAAATAGCATTCTGAAATTATTAAAAAATACTTAAAGTGACCCAAGTTTAATAGAATCTCAATCCATGGTGTTACGGCTGGCGCACTCAATCATCATGACAACCAATCTATTCCACGAAGATGTTATATAATAAGGCGTTTATTTAAAGCATATTTGACAAATCCTCAACAGCTTCCAGACGATACCATAATTAAGCTATATGACGAGTATGATATAAACAAACAAGAAATATCAAGAAGCAGGGATTCTGAAAAAACTATTGGAAGATTGAGAGATAGTTTAAAGGAGCATTTTCATTCATCAAATATAAATTTTAGGAATAAATTACTTAGAATAATATGTGACCATATATCTGGCATGACAGATGTTTTTGCGTTAAAGGAATATCGTAAAATGTATTGTTGAATTTATCTATCTTAAATAACTTGCTGTCAGATAATTCTTATGGAGTCTATAGCCCAGTTCCCAACTTTATTGTGCAACACCAGTTGTCTTGCGAAAGTATAGTTGTCCAAAAATCAAATAAAATGAGACGTTTGATGGTGCGAACTCTGTGGCCTCCGCCGTCTCCACCTCTAGGAAGGCGCAAAAATATGGCGCCAGAATACTGGACGTCATCGCTGAAGTGACAGGCATATGAAAGCAAACCGTGTAAACTAGGCAGTTTTGAGAAATGGATGCGCTCGATTTGCGCGTCTTGCCGATACTAGAGTTTGATGAAAATATTCCATGGTTAGGGGTGAAACCATGAAGTTACAGTTGATCAGAAGCGCCACAGTTCG
>JBKQWB010000006.1:0-4717 GCA_052139735.1 Smithella sp.
AAAGTTTATTATTTTCTTTAAATTAAAAACGGACTTTTAAAAATATGAGCGTGTCTGTTACATACACGAATATTATAAAAACAAGTGATCATTTGACCTCACAATTCACTTATTGTTCATTTGATAGAAATTGTAGTTTTTATAATATTCGTGTATGTAACAGACACGCTCATATTTTTAAAAGTCCGTTTTTAATTTAAAGAAAATAATAAACTTTAAGATAAGGATATTTTATGAAAGTGGTCATTCTGGCAGGCGGTATGGGAGTGAGAATGAGAGAGGAAACGGAGTACCGGCCCAAGCCGATGGTGCTTGTCGGCAGACATCCCATTCTCTGGCACATCATGAAATCGTACATGCATTACGGGTATAATGATTTTATTATATGCCTCGGATATAAAGGCGAAATGATCAAAGAATACTTCCTGAATTATGAAGCTCTCAATAATGATCTTACGATCACATTCGGCAAAAAATGTTCAACTCGAATACATAAAAGAAACAGTTTTGATAATTTTAAAGTCACCCTGGCTGACACGGGACCCGAAACGATGACCGGAGGCCGCTTGCTGGAAGTGGAGAAATATATCGACTCGGATGATTTTATGCTGACATACGGCGATGGGGTTTCCGATATCGATATCAGAAAACTCTATGCGTTCCACAAAAAGCATAAAAAAACGGGAACGATAACAGGGGTGCATCCCGATTCCCGTTTTGGAGAACTATACATAAAAGAAGATACCGTGGAGACGTTTTCGGAAAAACAGCAGGTCAAGGATGGATTTATCAACGGCGGTTTTTTTGTCTTTAACAGGTCATTCTTTAAATATTTAAAAAAACACGGCGATTGTTTTCTGGAGCAGGAACCGATGAGGGACCTGACCCGTGACAAGGCTTTGAAGGTTTACAGGCACGAAGGTTTCTGGCAGTGCATGGATACCGTGAAAGACGCCAAATATCTTAACGATCTGTGGGAAAAAAGCACGGCGCCCTGGAAAGTCTGGGAATAATGAGAAACGTTTCGCATAAATTCTGGAAAGGGAAAAAAGTTTTTGTAACCGGTCACACCGGATTTAAAGGCTCCTGGCTTTCCTTCTGGCTTTGGGAAATGGGAGCCTCTGTTACGGGTTACGCTCTCGATCCTCCTACAAATCCCAGTTTATTTAAACTTTTAAATTTAAAAGCAAAGATTAAATCTATTCATGGCGATGTCCGGGACCTGAATGTCATGAAAAAACATATCAAGGGCGCGGAAATTGTTTTTCATCTGGCCGCGCAGCCTCTGGTTCGCGAATCCTATAAAAACCCTGTTGAGACCTATACTACAAATGTTATGGGAATTCTCAATTTGCTTGAGGCTTTCAGAGGCCATGACACTTTAAAAGCCATTGTAAATATCACGACTGATAAGTGTTATGAAAACAGGGAAAGGCCGGAAGCCGCTTACAGAGAAAATGAACCGATGGGCGGTTTTGATCCTTACTCCAATTCCAAGGCTTGTTCAGAACTTGTTACGGATTCATACCGGAAATCATTTTATGACTCAGGAACAAAAATCGGAATAGCGACGGCAAGGGCAGGGAATGTTATAGGCGGCGGGGATTTTGCTGCCGACAGGCTTATTCCTGATTGTATTCGTGGAATCATGAATAAAGAAAAAATAATTATCAGGAATCCGGACTCAATCAGACCATGGCAGCATGTGCTGGAGCCTCTTTCCGGATATATAATGCTTGCGGAATCTTTATGCAAATTCCCAAAGGAATTTTCGGAAGGCTGGAACTTTGGGCCGAACCAAAAAGATGCAAAGTCTGTTCTTCATGTAATAGATGCCTTCTGTGAATCCTGGGGGGATAATGCCGGATATGAAATTAAAAAAGACCCCGACGCCCCGCATGAAGCAAATTACCTGAAACTTGATTCATCTAAAGCTAAAAAGAAGCTTTTATGGAAACCCAGATGGAATAGTGAAAATGCGGTTAAAAAAGCAGTTGAATGGTACAAAGTGTATCTGGAAAAAGGAAATTTGAGCGAAATTACGTCAAAACAGATCGAAGAATATCATGGATAAAAAAGAAATCTTAACTCTTGTAAAAAAATATTACGAAGAAAATTTAAATTCCGGAGATAAGAACAAGAGTTTTAAAAAAGGGCAGGCAATATCCTACGCGGGCAGAGTCTATGATGAAAAAGAATTAATTAACCTTGTGGATGCCTCTCTTGATTTTTGGCTTACAACAGGAAGATTTGCCGATGAATTTGAAAAAAAATTTGCATCCTTTTTAAAAGTAAAACACGCCTATCTCGTGAATTCCGGTTCTTCCGCGAATCTTCTCGCCTTCATGGCGCTTACCAGCGATAAATTAAAAGATAAAAAAATCAAAAGAGGCGATGAAGTTATCACTGTAGCCGCCGGTTTTCCTACGACTGTAACGCCAATTCTGCAATATGGAGCGATTCCCGTTTTTGTCGATGTCACAATCCCCGAATATAATGTGGATGTAAATTTGCTGGATAAAGCCCTCAGCAGAAAAACAAAGGCTGTGATGCTGGCCCATACGCTGGGCAACCCTTTTGATATCGAAAAAGTAAAAAAGTTTTGTGATGAAAACAAGCTCTGGTTCATAGAGGACAACTGTGATTCGCTCGGATCGAAATATAAATACAGGAATAAGTGGCAATACACAGGAACTTTCGGACATATCGGGACATCCAGTTTCTATCCGCCTCATCATATGACGATGGGTGAGGGCGGAGCGGTTTATACAAATGACCCTGAATTATCAAGGATCATACTCTCGCTTCGGGATTGGGGAAGAGATTGTTACTGCCCATCCGGAAAGGATAATACCTGCCGCAAAAGATTCACGCAAAAAATTGGCGAACTGCCTGCCGGTTACGATCACAAATATGTTTATTCACATTTCGGATACAATCTAAAAGTCACGGATATGCAGGCAGCGATTGGTTGCGCGCAACTGGACAAACTTCCTGAATTTATCGAAAAACGAAAAAACAACTGGAATCTTTTAAAGGAAAAAATATCGCATCTCAGCGATAAATACATTCTTCCTGAACCTTCAAGAAACTCCGACCCTAGTTGGTTCGGTTTTCTCTTAACAGTAAAAGCGGGTGTTAAAAGAAGTGACGTCGTAAATCGTCTCGAAGAAAATGGTGTGCAGACGAGGATGCTTTTTGCCGGAAATATCATAAAACATCCATGTTTTAATGAAATGAGAAAAGAACAAAAGGGATTCAGGGTTGTTGGAAACCTCAAAAATACGGATAGAATCGTGGAAGATACTTTCTGGATAGGAGTCTATCCGGGGCTCACAGAAGATATGATTTCTTACATGGCAAAACTGCTGGAATAATCTTATCCTTTGTCATCACCCACACGGAGAATGTGTCGTAATGCTAAAGACTGTTATTCCTGATTCAAGTGAAAAGATCAGCGTTAACGCCGGCATAATCCTTTACCGGTAACCGCTTCCAGTATTTTACAGTTTCCTAATTCACAGGCCTTTTTTGCGTCCTCACAGCCGGAAATGATGTTGCCTTGATTAAAATAAACAAATCCCCTGTTGAAATAGGTATCGGCATCGTCCGGTTTCAGGCGAATGGCATTATTGAAGTCTTCAATGGCGATCTGATACTGACCGAATTTAGTGTAAATAGTCCCTCTGTTGTTGTAGGCATCGGCGTTATCCGGATCAAGATGGATAGCTTTGTTGTAGTCCTCGATGGCCATTTGATACTGGCCCAATTTATAATAAATAGCCCCTCTGCTGACATAGGCATAGGGAAGATTCCTCAAACTGATGGTTTTATTGTAGTCTTTAATGGCCATTTGATACTGGCCGAGTTTGGCATAAGCAATTCCCCTGTTGTAGTAGGCAAAGCCATATTCCGGTGCAAGGCTGATAGCCTTGTTGTAATACTCAATAGCTTCTTCGATCTTTCCTTCATTAGCCAGAGCACAAGCAAAACAGTTATACGCCACATGGTTGTTCTTTGTTACCTGCAAAGCATGGCCAAAGAGATTGATACCGTTTTTCCAGTAACCGCACTGCTGCCAGGTAAAAAATGCCATGATGGCAAGAGCGGCTATTGCCGCCGGAAATAAAACCTTTTTGCGTATGACTTCAGGCTTAATCAAAAGCGGAATGCCCCATGCTACCATAATAGCTATACCGATAAAAGGGAAATAAGTATAACGGTCAGCCATTGCCTGGTCCCCCGCCTGCATCAATCCACTGACAGGAAACAGAGCGCCTAAATACCAAAACCAGCCAACGGCAAGGAAAGGGGTTCTCTTCACTAAGAAAACGACAGCAACACTTATTGCCAATAGAACAGAAGCGGCGCCTGCAACTTGCCAACGTTGAAGAAATGAATAAGGATAGAAACAAGCCAGGTCAACCGGCCAGAGTGTTTTGCCAAGGTAAGAAACGTAAGATACGATGGTATTCATAATGCGATCGGAAAACGAGAGCCGTTGCAGTGGAAGAAAAGAATCATTGGCTTGTAATTGCCAAATAAGCATAATGCCAAAAAGCATTGATATAAGAAAGAATGGCGCCTTCTCCCACAGAAGATGAGCGATCACTTGAGAACGGCTTTTTGCGGGCGCGTCTATCTTTTTCTCTTTTTGCCAACGCTCAAACGGCCAATAATCAAGCAACAGCAGGACACAGGGCAGGGTAAGCAGCGT
>JBKQWB010000007.1:0-9892 GCA_052139735.1 Smithella sp.
CCTGAAGCTGACCGATATCGATAGCAAACGGATGACGGTCAAGGTAAGTGATGGCAAGGGCGGCAAAGATCGCTACTCCATTTTGTCCCAAACGACCCTTGAGTTTTTGCGGCAATACTGGAAAAAAGGCGATGGAATGGCTACCGCGAAGCGGTTTAGTTCTTCAATCAGAAACAATCAAAATAGCTTAATTCTAACTTAAACGGAATTCAGCTTTTCAGGCGTCTCATCAAATCTTGCATGAATGCCTTCCGTTCCATAAAAAACTTGCGGAGTTCCCTGCTGTCTGTATGTACAGTTTCGTGTTCCAATTCCGGAAGGTATCTCTCAAGAATCTCCAAGACTTTAGCTTCTTCTTCAGACGTCAAATTAAGTTTCGACATAGTGACTCTCCTTCCTCTTTTATTTAATACCAATTTTCTTCATGCTCGTTACGCATACAGAAGTATCTCGTTTATTCTGTTTTAATTCCGGAAGAGAGCTGCAATGCTACTTCCATAATCTGCGGACATCTGATTTAATAACTGCCCTTAAAGCAGCCTGCATTACCACTCAATACCCAAAAGATGGTTTTTTTAATTACCTCCAGTGAAAGGGTGTAACTTTCACTAATATCGTCTGGGCATTGCAGCACTCTCTAATATTAATATAAAGCCGCTAATCGTTAATGTCAAGGTATGAACCCAACGAGGTCTTCTTCCTGCATGTGTTAGGCCCAATAGTTTCATTTCCATTGTAGATTTCTTCCGGAAATAGTGATATTTGAATAAATAATAAATGTTCAGAGAATAGTAATTTCATAGGACCTTTAACTCTCGCGTGAGGGTAGTGTACAAATAGGGGACAACTGTCCACTATTTTCTATTTTGGACACCATGCTCTTGAGAGCATCAGGTATTGATTTAGCTTTTAGATATATTTGTCATTTAGTCAAATCATGAGTGACGGGAGACAATGCATGAACAATAAAAATGAAACATTGATTCCTCAGGATATCCGCCCTTATTTTTATGAAATAGCAGAAAGACTTTGGTCAGGTCATGCAACAATAATGGTTGGTGCTGGTTTTAGTAGAAACGCGAAAAAGAGTGACCCAACAAAAAAGGATTTCCCAACTTGGAACCAACTTGGAAATATTTTCTACAAAAAAATATATGGGCAATGCCCAGATGAGAAACAGCATTATCTTAATGTTTTGAAATTAGCAGGAGAAGTACAAGCCGCGTTCGGTCGTCCAGTTCTAGAGCATATTCTGCGTCAAGAAATTCCCGATGAAGACCATGAGCCTTCAGATTTACATAAAAAATTGTTGGAATTGCCTTGGTCTGATGTTTTCACAACCAACTATGATACTCTTCTTGAACGTACACGAGTTAAAGTAACTTCCCAGAAGTTCGATGTTGTTATTAAAAAAGACGATTTGGTTTATTCTGAGAAACCGAGGATTATAAAACTCCACGGTAGTTTTCCTTCAGAACGTCCATTTGTCATTACTGAAGAAGATTATCGTAAATATCCGAGAGAATTGGCCCCCTTTGTAAACACTGTTCAACAATCACTTTTAGAAAACACTCTCTGTTTAATCGGTTTTTCTGGAGACGATCCGAACTTTATTTCATGGATCGGTTGGATTCATGACAATTTGGGAAAGAGCAACTCCCCTAAAATTTATTTAATCGGTCTATTAAATTTATCAGATGCACAAAAGAAGTTACTTGAGCAAAGAAATATTGTGTCACTGGATCTTTCTGTTTTACCAGATGTGAATGGCAATCATGCAAAAGCAATGAATGTATTTTTGGACTTTCTTGCTTCCCAAAAAAAATCAGAGAAGAACATCGAGTGGCCAGGAACACAGAAATCATTGAGTCCACAAGGTAATGAAGATAGCGTAAATCAACTTTTAGGAATACTAAAAGAATGGGAAACTATTAGGAATGATTATCCTAACTGGATAATTGTTCCAGAAGATCGCCGAAGTGCATTATGGACATATACACTATTCTGGATTCCTAATTTTAAAACTATTTCCAACCTTAGTATACCAGCTGATATAGAATTATTATTTGAAATGAATTGGAGATTGGAAAAGTGTTTAAGTCCAATATTCAATGATATGATAGATGATTATGAAAAGATACTTAACCGATACAATCCCTTTCCTGAAATAATAATCATAGAAGGAGCAATTAATCCAAAAAGTTTAGACTATATGTCTTTGCAGTGGGAACGAATTAAAAATAAATGGCTTGAGCTTCATATTTCTATTATGCGTTTTTATCGAGAAGAAGGGTTCCTTGATAAGTGGGACACTATCAATGAAAAAATGCAAAATATTTATCAATTTTTATCACCAGAATTGATTGCTAAACTCCATTACGAACGCTGTTTGCACTTTTTGTTTTACTTGAAAATTTCTGAGGTAAGGTCACAAATCAAGGAATGGCCAGTAAACACTTCACTTCCTTTATGGGAAGCGAAACGCGCTGGTATATTGGCCGAACTGGGCAATATTGAAGAAGCTGAAAAAATACTTGAAAATTCTTTGAGCTTTATCCGGTCCCAATTAAATCTTACTCCAATTTCACGAGATTATTCATGGGTATCCCAAGAAGCCTATGTTATGTCATTGTTTCAATACATTAAAGATGCACGTTTATTCAGAGACAGACAGTTTGAAGAACGGCAAAAGATAAGACGAAATTTTAATGAACGATGGAATGATCTTAAACAATATAAGTGTGATCCATGGAAAGAATTAAAACTTTTTGAAATTTATTTGGAGCACGTACCAGCGCCTGTTTCCGATATATCTCAAAAAAAAGAGTTTGATATCGGACGCGTTACGGCGACACGACATTTCTCACGTGAAAATAAGGAGCTTACCACTGCATATTCTTTTCTCCGATACTGTGAAGAAGCAGGCATGCCTTTTAAGATACCTGGTGTCACGTATGGCAAAGAAGCGGCAAAAGGTGCAATTAAACGCATTGCAAATTATTCGCCCTATTGGGCTTTCGCTTCATTGATTAGAATTGGTGATTCTAAAGTTGTTGAAGAGATCTTTAATCGCAAATCAATTGTGATGATGGACATATCCCAAGTTGATCGTTTGATTGACCACTATATAGCGGTTATTGAAAGTATCTATCCGGAAATCGAAGGCGGGGATCGTTTTCACCAAGATAATTTTGCTATTGATTTGGCTTCGGTAATCCCGGAAATTCTTTCCCGACTTTGTGTTAAATGTTCAGGGAAAGCTAGGTTAAAATTATTAGATTTTTTAAAGAGTCTGTATTCTTCAGATCAGAAAATCAAATTTACAAATGTTGCGAAATTTACAGAAAGATTAATTGGTTCGTTTTCAAAAGAAATGCAATACAAACTCATTCCAAATCTGTTAAAGTTCCCTATATTAAGTAATCTCCATTTTTTGATAGAGAGAGAGTTCCCAGAACCATTTTGGTTCCTTTCAATTGATACTAAATTAATCACCGACTATGATGAAATCAAGATTGATCAGGATATTATCGAAGATCTACTTCAGAAATTATATTCTGCGATTAAGGAAGAAAGGAATAGAGCGTCTCTTCGGCTTGAAAAGCTGTATAGATTTAATCTACTTGATAATGAACAGAGTAAGAGTTTAGGTGTTGCCTTATGGAGTCAGGTAAATGATAAATCAAAATTTCCTAAAAATACTGATTTCTATAATTTTGTTTTCACTAAATTGCCCCACCCTGAAACAATTGATCCAGTATATTTATTCAAAGAATTTGCTTTAAATGAATCTTTTCCAGTCCAAGGTTCAAAGATAGGCCAAGGTATATCAATGACCGGAGGTAATATTCGAATATTTTATGAAATCCTTGGTGTTGCAGTAATCGGTATTGATTGGTCAAATGATGAAACTGTACAAATATTCAATAAATTAATTGAATGGTGGGATGCGGATAAACACTACTTAAAGGAAGATGCGATTTCTAATCCGTTTAGTGATATTCCAGATGAGTTCCGTGCCAGATTTTGGCACCTCGCTCCCATATTAGCCAATGTAATTGCACCGCGTCTATCCATTATGGCTGATGCCAATATTAAGTCGACTGTATCTCGTCTGCTAAATGAACTACATGAATATGCGATACCGTCCTTACGTGCGTATGTTGCCTTGGTGAATTTATTTCCAGATGATAAATTTCACTTATATTCAAAGATAGAAAACGCAATTAGCTCAAATGATCATTATAATATTGTTGACGCGATAGAAGCTATATGGACAATTATTAAATCCGATAATGCATCCTCCTTTGAAAAATCGGATATTTCCAGTAGTCTAATCTTGGTGAGTCAACAGATCAAGTGGCGGAGAAAATTAGGATTGGTTTCTTCCTTGAATCTAATGTCTAATATTGTTGATATAACACCTAAGTATCTGAGCGACATCCTACTATCAGACATATTGATTGGTCTAAGTTTTTTAAGTGATGAAAGTGATCCTATAAACACAGATATGGATACAGATATCGCAGATAAATTGGAATATAGAAAGCAGGCTGCATATTTGGCATACAGACTATACAGACATTTTTCCCATAAGGGAGAAAATGTGCCTAAAGTTATTGCTGATTGGAAGATCATTTGTACATCAATAAATGAATTTGCCGAAATTCGTAATGAATGGTTAGAGGCGCAATAGAGACCGACCAGTTTGTATTTAGATTCGCTTTATTTGCCTTGAAAATTTTATCAATGCCGGCTTTGAGCCTTTAGGGGAATAGGGGACAACATGAACCTACCCCAGTTTAACGGACACTTTAAAAAGTATACAGAAAAATGGTATACAATGCAAAAGAAAGGAGTGTCCGATGATAGGAAAGAAGCAGAGATTCAGCCGGGAGTTTAAACTGGAAGCCGTGAGATTAATGGATGAGGGCAAGAAACCGCCAGCGGAACTGGCTCGTGAACTTGGGATAAGAAGGAATCAGTTGTACAAGTGGAAAGAGAAGACAGATAAACAGGGAGGAAGTGCTTTCCCTGGTCATGGAAGACAGAAGTCAAGCAGTACGCAAGCAGAAGAAATCAGCAAATTAAAGCGGGAACTGGAGCGGGTTAAAGAGGAGAACGAAATCTTAAAAAAAGCCGCGGCGTTCTTTGCGCGGGAACTGAAGTAAAGTATCGGTTTGTCCGGTTGTGGAGAACGCAATATAGAATAGCGGTAATGTGCAGAGTGTTGGAGGTATCCAGAAGCGGATATTACGATTGGTATGATCGACCGGAGAGTTTAAGAGCAAAGCGTCATCGGCATTTAACGGTTAAGATACGGCAGGCGCATATAGAAAGCAGAAAGATTTACGGAGCACCGCGTATTCATGGAGACTTGACAGATAATGGCGAACGGGTAGGCAGAAACACCGTAGCCTGTTTGATGCGGAAAGCCAGTGTTCAATCAAAGGTCCATAAGCGTTTTGTGGTAACAACCGATTCGAGGCAAACAAAGAAACCGGCAGAGAACATACTAGGTGGTGCATTTACATCAGATAGAGCCAACCGGAAATGGCTATCAGATGTTACGTTTATACCGACTAGAAAAGGATGGTTGTATTTATCGGCAATTATGGATTTGTATTCCCGGAAGATCGTAGGCTGGTCCATGGGAGAAAAGAACAATGTTGAACTGGTCTCGGCCTCATTAAAGATGGCTGTTGCTCAAAGAAGAGAGATAGAAGGCGTTCTTTTACACTCCGATCAGGGAGCGCAATATGCTTCAACATCGTATCAGCAGTTATTAAGCGATTTTGGTATCACATGCAGCATGAGTCGGAAGGGTAACTGCTGGGATAACGCGCCGATGGAGAGTTTCTTTCATTCTCTGAAGACCGAATGGGTGGGATTCGAAGATTACAAGACGCGAATGGAGGCCAGAGCCAGCTTATTTGATTACATAGAGTTATTTTACAATCGCAAACGCAGGCATTCTGCATTAAATTACAGAAGTCCCATGGCCTTTGAAATGGCCGGGGGTGACCCCTAACCAAAGTGTCCGTTTTTCTGGGGTAAGATCAACACGCCTTAATTTCAGTATTATGCATAATTGTTAGGCACCAAAACTATCCTCAGGGGGAGTTATGGTAATTCTTCGTACCAAGTTATCTAGAATCATCTTTATACTTGGGATATTGATTTCATTCATTCTTATCCACTTCATGGATTTTTTAGAGAGCGGCGGTGTTGGGTTTTTCGACCTCTTTAAGGGTTTTGTCGAAAAGCCGCTATCAATCCCTTTATATCTATGTATTCTGATTGTTCCTGCACTCATCGCATCGGTAATCATTCCATTGATAATCAAGTGGATAAAATCAGGTACATGAGGTTGTTGCCTAACCATTCTTTCAAGTTGACCTCGCTTCGCTGGTCGGCTTAATTCAGACGTTGCACTTTTCAACCATTAACCCTCAGGTCTGACAACAACTCTCTACTGAGACTTTGCAGGTAAAAGAAATAATTCGTCCGGATTGGAAATCGGGTTTTTGTTTCTTCCTTGAGAGACTTATTTCTTCCTTGAAAGTCTTATTTCTCCATTTTGGCGTTTTATGATACATTATAATCGATAATGGTTGGTGTTTATGGCGTCAACAGAAAAATATATAGAGGTAGAGACATCATGATAGATGGCAAGGATAACTTGCTTGATGCTGTTACAATCAAAAAGCTGATACGTGCCGAAGGCATAGACCTGGTGGGAATAGCCGACGCGCGAAATCTTATTGTGGCTTATCCGCCCAGGCCGGCTACTGCTCTTATGCCTTCGGCGCGAAGCGTGATCGTTATGGCCGTCGCGCATTCTTTAGGCGCTGTTTACGCGCCGGACATCATGATCTGGACACGCAGCAAGATGCAGACGTCCCGGCTGTTGGATGAAACCGCTGAAAAAATCGGCCGGATGCTTGAACGTGAAGGCTTCCTCTCCCTGCCGATTTCCGCGGATAAGCCCGTTGAGATTGTAAAAATCAATCCTGAAACCAAAAAGCGGTTTCGACAGACGAGGACAGTGGGTTTTCTTTCTCATAAACATTCTGCTGTGAGTTGCGGCATGGGCGAAATCGGCAGGAACAATCTTCTGCTCACTCCCGAGTTCGGACCTCATCAGAGGCTGTGTGCCATTATAACAGAAGCGCCGCTTGATGCCGATCCCAGACGGGAATTAGGCCTCTGCACCGACTGCGGCCGGTGTATCACCGCCTGTCCTTCCGGCGCCCTGAAAAACGACCGGTACGACGTGGATCCATGTTTTGTATATTGGTCATATGGTTTCAAAAGTTTACCGCCGGTCAAACTCCGTGAGTGGCCAGGTTATATCCGGATGATTCTCAGGCATGCAAGACGGCGTGATATGCTAATAGAGGCCGGACAGACGTACATAACCGATGTCGACAACTGTATCGAGTGCATGCGTGTTTGCCCGGTGGGTGAAAAATGGGAGAGAATACGAAAGAAAGATTTCCCGCCCCAGAGATCCGGAGGCACAAAATAGGGTTAAGAGCCCTTCCCAGAGATAAGGAGGAACAGAGATCCGGAGGCACAGAATAAGGTTAAGAATCCATTAATACATACTGGAAATAAATATCTTTGTCGCCCGCCGCAAGACTCCTGACTCTTTTGGCTAAAGATTTCTTTCCAAACATTTTTAAGGCCTGCTGAAAGTAACCCATCACAAGGTATTCAAAATAATTATGTTTAATTTGAAGTCCGGTGATTTTGACATGAGCAACGTTGTCTATAAACAGCGCGGTTACCGTACCACCGTCAAAATATGTAGACCAGACTTTCGGCAGCACCGACTCAACAAATTGCTTTAAATCCTTTGTGAGCATAAATGACCTGTAGGGACCATCCTGAGAAAGGACAGCTTTAGCGCCTCCCTTCCCGAATTTTTCATACTGCATTTTGTCGTTGTTGAAATATTCCATGCACATCTCATCAAAACAAACGATTAATTTTTCCACGGGCATGGGGGTAACAGACATAATAACCGAACCGAAATAACTGTCCTTTTTCGCAAGTTTGGCCATAAAGTCCGTCCATCTTTCCTCACCAAAAGCCGCGATCATATTATTTCTTGTTACAACATAAGAAATGCCTTTTGCGTTCATAATCTGATCTCCCCAAAATACATGCATAGATTAAAGTTCGGATAAATTATATTCCAAGGCACATCAATTTGCAAGGCTTGATTTATTGGAATACTGAACTACTATCGGCTTGGACAAGACGGGAAAACAATCCTATAGAGGACACTATTATAAAGGGTAATTTGGGGCTTGCGCGATCGTGCTGATTGCTCAAAAATATTTCAGTACAATCCGCAGAATCAAACAGCCAAAACATGAGTAGAAATATGTAGTATTTACTGTGCGACGAGCCAATCGAGGGCTTCTTCTTTTGAGTTCTTCGTCGTCAGTTTTTTGCTCCGTGTAAACATAACAACGCCATTAAATACTATCGTCTGAAGGCCTTCAAGCCCTATAACAGTAACCATTTTTGTATACGGATCAACATATTTTACAAATTCTTTGAGCGCCTGGTTTATTTCATTATTGGTTTTTCCGCCTTTAACGTTACAAAGGCTGAGTACTGAATTTAGAGGCTCCTTTTCAATCTCCGCTTTTAGGCGTTTTACTATGTCTAGTAACTCTTCGGTGTTCTGGCTTGCGATATCCATGTAAAGAATTCTTGTGCCTTTGTGTTGAATCCATTGAAAACCCGGCATAATAAACCTCCTTAGATTTTTCCGCATTATAACACTATAATAACTGAGAATCAAATGGGGAAGGGGTGCTTCAATTGTTCATTTAAAATAATTGACATAATTTACTGCTCGACGAGCCAATCCAGGGCTTCTTCCCTTGAGTTCTTTAAAACGAGACTTTTATTTCCTGTGAACATAACAATGGCATTGTGTATTATTTTCATAAGACCTTCAACCCCTATGCTTGCGGATACTTTCACATACGGGTCGCAAAATTTGGCAAATTCTTTGACAGTCTGGTTTATTTCAGTATTGAATTTTCCGCCTTTGACATTTACCAGACATAATACGGACTTTGGAGGCTCATTTGCAATAACTTTTTTAATGCGTTCTGTTATATCTATTAACTCTTCGTTCGACGGAGTGGCAATATCCATGTAAAGAATTCTTTTGCCTTTGTGTTGAATCCATTGATAACTCGGCATAATAAACCTCCCTGCATTTTTCTGCGTTATAACACTATAATAACGAAGAATCAAATAGGGAAGGGGAGCTTCAATTGTTCATTTAAAATAATTGACATACTTTACTGCTCGACGAGCCAATCCAGGGCTTCTTCCCTTGAGTTCTTTAAAACGAGACTTTTATTTCCTGTGAACATAACAATGGCGTTGTGTATTATTTTCATAAGGCCTTCAACCCCTATGCTTGCGGATACTTTTACATACGGATCGCAAAATTTGGCAAATTCTTTAACAGTCTGGTTTATTTCAGTATTGAATTTTCCGCCTTTGACGTTTACCAGACATAAGACGGACTTTGGAGGCTCATTTGCAATAACTTTTTTAATGCGTTCCGTTATGTCTATTAACTCTTCGTTCGACGGGGTGGCAATATCCATGTAAAGAATTCTTTTGCCTTTGTGTTGAATCCATTGAAAACTCGGCATAACAAACCTCCCTGGATTTTTTCTGCATTATAACACTATAATAACTGAGAATCAAATTCTGTCGTAGTCCGGGTCTAAACGGCCTGTTGCCCAAATCACTTTTTAGAATCTTACCGGCGCAGAACGCCCATATCCGCACATCGTAAACAATGTTTCTTGGCCAAAGGTGTAAATAGCATTCTGGATATTCACAAACA
>JBKQWB010000008.1:0-8040 GCA_052139735.1 Smithella sp.
CTATTTACACCTTTGGCCAAGAAACATTGTTTACGATGTGCGGATATGGGCGTTCTGCGCCGGTAAGATTCTAAAAAGTGATTTGGGCAACAGGCCGTTTAGACCCGATAAAAATAAGCGCACCTAAAGGTACGCACTACGAATACAGGAGTATGATTTATTTAAGCAGGTGCCGGAGACGTATATAGACATACGTCGAGGAAGCCGACAACGACGCCAACAAAGATAGCGCTAAACCGGAAGCGCATTCCCGTGAGGGACGCGCATAATAAATAGAATTTTTCATCACCGGGAATTTTCGCCGGTACGGCGGAAACTTCCAATTTGGAAATGGAAAGTATAATTACAACTTTAAAACCATTTTCAAATTTAAGATGATATCGAGGCGGCTAGGAGGAGGCACCACAGACGTATAGAAACATACGTCGAGGAAACCGACAACGACGCCAACAAAGATAGCGCTAAAATTTGGAAATGGGAAAGCATAATTACAATTGCATTCCCCCTCAACATATGCTTTAAATACGCAAATTAATTATCCGGGAGGAGAAACATGAAAAGAAACAGTTTTGGGCTATTTATCTTATCTTCATTTTTTATCTTTCTTTTTTCCGGTTGCTGGCCATTGGTTATCGGAGGCGTAGCCGCCGGCGGAGCGGGCGCGGGAACTTACTTTTATATCGACGGCGAGCTTAGAACCGATTATAATGCTTCATTCGATCAGGTCTGGGCTGCCTGCGAAAAAACGGTGGCCAGCATGCACGGCACCGACGTGGTTCCCGCAAAAGAAATTGCCAAGGGAACCATCGATACATCGATAAACGGTGAAAAAGTTACTTTTGATATAACTTACAAATCAAAGAATACCACCGCAGTAGCTATTCGCGTGGGCTTAATCGGCAACAAACTATCTTCCCAACTCTTACATGATAAAATTGCCGATTACCTGGTCAAACAATAAATACGCGCAAATAAAATGGCCAGGGCAAAATAAATGAACAAAAAAATTATCTTAGGCATCCTGATTAGTGTTGTCCTTGTCTATTTGTCCGTAAGAGGGATTAACCTTCAGGATGTTCTGAATGATCTGAAAAAAATTCAATTAAGCTACGTTATTCTTTTCATCCTCCTCATGATTTTCATGCAGTACCTGAGATCCTACCGCTGGGGAGTTATTCTGCAACCGATGGAAAAAATTGATCAGGTCCCTCTTTTTTCCATTACTTCCGTGGGATTTTTAGCCATTGCCGCCATTCCCGCGCGAATTGGCGAACTGGCAAGGCCATATTTAATTTCTAAAAGAAGTTCAATAAAAATGTCTTCCGCGCTGGGAACTATCTTCATTGAAAGGATTCTGGATAGTTTTACCGTCCTGACAATTGCAACAGTCGTTCTTCTTATTGATATGCCATTTGATTTGCCCTCCTGGATGGTTAAATCGAGCATTATTTTCTCGCTGCTGGCGCTGTCTTTGTTTTGTTTTATTCTGTTTTTAATTCTGCGCAGAGAAGCGGCGCTAAAATTCATCAATATAATTTTAAACAGGCTTCCCGGGAAACTGGCAAATAAAATAGATGTAGCGATCCATCATTTTATAGATGGTCTTCAGATTGTCACTAATATTAAATTGTTTTCGTATTTGCTTTTTCTTTCAGTCGTAATCTGGCTTGTGGATGTCCTGGCGATTTATGTATTACTTCTGGCTTTCGGCTTTACCCTGCCGGTAATGGCGTCGTTTGTTTTAATGGTCATTCTTATTGTAGGCATAGCGATCCCCGCAGCCCCGGGTTTTGTCGGCAACTGGCATTACGCCTGTATTTTTGCCCTGAGTCTATTTGGGTTGGATAGAGCTGACGCGCTATCTTTTGCGGTTGTACATAATTTCTTATCTATGGCTATCGTGCTCGTGCTGGGAGTCGGCTTTCTGCCTTTTAACAGATTTTCTATTGCTGAAATGAAAAAACAAATGAATAATGACCAGAAAAATTAAGAATCGCCTTTTACCGCGACTTTAAGGCTTTTTAATTTCTTATGCAGGTGGCTGCGCTCCAAGCCAATCGCCTCAGCTGTTTTGGAAACATTACCTTCATTTTCCTCAAGCTTCTTTATGATAAACTGTCTTTCGAAGTCCATTTTCGCGTCTTTCAGAGAATCGACCATTACGGACTCCGTGCCTGAATCCATATCTCTTTCTTCTTTGATGTTTAAAAGCGGAATGTCTCTGGCCGTTATTTCATCGGAGGGAGTAAGAATAATCAGTCTTTCAATAATATTTTTTAATTCCCGGACATTCCCCGGCCAATCATGTTTCATCAGCAGGGCCAACGCGTCATCGGTTAATTTCTTCGGTTCCAGGCCTTCTCTAATGGTGAAATCCAGCAGAAATCGCTCCGCCAGAGGTTTAATATCTTCTTTTCTTTCGCGCAGAGGCGGAACAACCAGAGGGATTACATGCAGACGGTAAAATAAATCCTGCCTGAAACGCCCTTCCTTCATCTCCTCTTCCAGATCCTTATTGGTCGCGGCTAAAACCCGCACATCCAGATCAATCAGCTTATTGCCTCCGACACGTTCGAATTTCTTTTCCTGCAGGATACGCAGAATCTTTGCCTGCGCTTTCAGGCTCATATCGGCAACTTCATCAAGAAAAATCGTTCCTTCATGCGCCAGATCGAATTTGCCGCGCTTTTTCTCCGTCGCTCCGGTAAAAGCTCCTTTTTCGTGACCGAACAATTCGCTTTCAATAAGCTCTTCAGGTATCGCCGCGCAATTGACTTCCACAATATCTTTGTGCGATCTCAAACTTAAATGATGAATGGAACGCGCCACCAGTTCTTTACCCGTGCCGTTTTCCCCCATAATCAAAATCCACGCATTCGTCGGCGCGACAATGCTTATCATCTCCTTAAGTTCGGTTATCAGGGCGCTTTGTCCGGTCAGTTCGTACTGATGAGAAACCTTTTGTTTTAATAAAGCGTTTTCTTCATTGAGATGAATTAAATTAATGGCATTGTTCACCAATATTATGATTTTATCCAGCGATAGAGGTTTCTCAATAAAATCAAAAGCTCCCAGTTTCGTGGCTCTTACGGCTGTTTCAATCGTGCCATGGCCCGACATTATAATGACCAGCACATCGGGATTTATTTTTTTAATGGCCTTGAGAGTTTCCAGGCCATCCATTCCCGGCAACCAGATATCGAGCAGCACAAGTTGAGGCATTTCTTCCTCGACAATTTTAACAGCCTCTTCACCGCTGCCGGCCACCAGAACCTGATAGCCTTCATCGCTTAAGATTGCCTTTAAAGACTGGCAAATACTCTCTTCATCGTCTACTACTAATATAGCATCTTTCATATTTACTCTTTTTTTATACCATTCTAACTTAAAGCGCTATTTTTGTTGGCGTTGTCGTCAGCTTCCTCGACGTATGTTTATATACGTCTCCGGTGCCTCCTCCTAGCCGCCTCAATATCATCTTTAATTTAGAATGGTATTTTCTCATTATTTATTCACCTTATAAATTAAACTAGAGATACCGGCAACACAAAAGAAACTTAAAGCGCTATTTTTGTTGGCGTCGTCGTCGGTTTCCTCGACGTATGTTTATATACGTCTCCTGCGCCTCCTTCTAGCCGCCTCAATATCATCTTTAATTTAGGATGGTATTTTTTCATTATTTATTCACCTTATAATTTAAACTGAAGAAACCGGCAACACAAAAGAAACAATCGTTCCGGTAGGCGTGTTATCGGCAACGCTTATCTGACCATGATGATCGGAAATTATGGAACTGACGATTGCCAGGCCAAGACCGGTTCCTGATTTCTTTGTAGAAAAATACGGTTCGAATAGTTTCATTTTATGGCTTGCAGGGACTCCCGCGCCGTCATCGGCTACAGTTACGCCGGCTTTATGATGTTGCTCATCATAACTTACGGTAATTTCGACGCGGCCGTTTTTCTTGTTAATGGCCGCAACAGCGTTATCCAGCAGATTGATCATTACCCTGTTGATCTGCTCCGCGTCCAGATCAAACTTCGGCAATCCTTCCGCCTGTATTAATTCAAAGACGATATCCTTGTGAGCATCCTGGAAAAGCGAGACAGCTTCGGCAACGACCATATTTAAATCATTAGGCGCGATGGTTGTAACGGGCATACGCGCGTAACGGGAAAACTCATTGACCAGATTTTTTAAAACTTCCACCTGATCGATAATGGTCTGAGTGCATTCCTTAAATACCGAACCTTCTTCCCCCAGTTTATCTCCATATTTTTTCTGTAATCTTTGCGCGGAAAGCTGAACCGGCGTCAGCGGATTTTTAATCTCATGCGCCATGCGGCGGGCGACTTCACGCCAGGCGGCGGCACGCTCCGCCTTTTGCAGTTGAGTCAAATCTTCAAAAACAACAACGATACCGGAATCATTGCCTTCTTCATCCGCAATAGTTGTAATCGTCAGCAAAACAGTAAGAGCTTTATCCTTAAGCATGACTTCCAGTTGTTTTTCCAGCAGGCTTTCGTTGCTTTCCTTCATTTCCTGTAAAAATTCGTCAACTAAAGAAAGATGCTCCGGCATCATTAAATCGCGATAATTCTGAAAAACAAACTTCTCCGCGCTGATATCGAACATTTTCTCCGCGGCGCGATTAATGGTGGTGATCATTCCGGTTCTATCCACGGAAACAACTCCGGCGGAAACATTGCGCAAAATTGCTTCCGTATATTTGCGCCGCCGCTCTAGAGTTATATTGGCTTCTTCCAGACTGTTTTTACTTTTCTTCAAATCCCCCGTCATTTGATTGAAAGATTTTACCAGAAGTCCGATTTCATCATCCGCTTCGATGTTAATGCGGCTGTCCAGATCTCCCTGCGTGATTCTATTGGTAGCCAGAACAAGATCCTGAATAGGAACGGTTATTTCCTTGGCCAGAGTCAACCCGAACCATGTCGCCAGAAATATAATCACCAGAGTCACAATGGACAGGGTAATCATATAATTGGATTTGATCGGATTTTTCAGAAGCTTTATACGGCCATACTGTCCCGAGGCGTCGGCAATACTCCGGAGTTTATCCACGAACCCTTTAGGGACAACGTAACTGACCGAAATACGCCCGATCACTTCCGAAGGCACCGCGAATGAGAAAACCGGCACAATCCCGACAACCACGTCTCCGATATTAGTTGCTTGAATCGTGGATTTTTCCTTGCCCGAATAAATATCCTCTATCATTTCGGGAGCGAGAGTGACCGGAATCAGTTCAGGATGTTCAACATCGGCGAAAACCATTTTTTCTTTCTGGGCATCATAATAAGTTTCGACCATGCCTATTTTAGAATTCTTCTGACGCTCACTGATAAAACTCTTCAGATATTCCACGCGCTCTTTTTCGTAGAGACGGTTTTTCGTGATATCCGCGCTCATCTGACGGGCATTAAATTTGGCCTGTTCCTCCATCTGCTGGTAATAAACCTGGGCTACTTCCAGCGACTTGTTCAAAGCGTCGCCAATCTTGAGATTGAACCAGGACTCGATACCATAAGAAAGAAAATTAATGGCGAATAAGAAAAGTAAAATTGTCGGAACAAGCGATAACCCAACGAAAGTAGCCACCAGTTTTGTTCTGAGTTTGGAACCGATAACACCGCGGCGATGTTCATAAAAGAGCTTAACGACATTCCGGATAATCAGGAAGAGCAAAAGTAGTATTAGGATAACATTTATACTGCTAATTCCATAAACGAAAATGTTTGCGGACAGGGGCAGTGCATCTTTATTAAAGATCTGACTGGCAATCAGGGTAAAGGCAATGGCTAAAACGCCAACGACCACCATGATAATCCATTCCCGGCGGCGCTTTCTGCGTTCCTTTTCATCAATGCTGCTTATTTTCTGTTTTTCTTCCATTGGTTAAAAAATGCGGTTCAAATATTTTCTGGAAATTATCACTAATTAATAGGAAAAATTCTGCCGGTACCAAGATGTTTCAAAATCCCAATAGGAAACAAACAAAAAGACATATTCCATGTGCAGGGGTAAACGCACCTTATCCATTTTAACTTTGATCATAACGTAATAATTTTTCCCCTTCGTAAGCGAAGATAGAGGAGCGGCGACAATCCCGTTAAAATCCGCCATTGCCTTTTGCGCGCTTTCAAACTCGGTAAAAATAACCGGCTCTTTTTTATTGCTGGAAGAAACACTAAATGTTTTTTTGAGATTATCATATTTTATAGAGCGTTTAATTTCCTGGCTGAATATTTTTTTATCCCATGAAAAAGACCGTTCCTGATAAACTTCAACCTGCATCGTAAAAGTCGCGGGAATTCCTGCCAATATTGCTAATTCCATATCCGGTTTGAAACCGTTGACCAGACGGGCATACAAAAGCACGTTTTCCATATCGTTTGTAATTAAAATATCCTTTATTTCCGGTTCGATAGCATGCGCATGCGTTGGAAAACCGGCAAGACCAATAACGGTAAACAAAAAAATTAAAACTACACCGTAATAATTATTTTTTACTTTTTTCATAAAACGCTGTTTCCTGATTTCAGGCAGATAGAATTTACTTACCTGCTACCGGGTTCCACGATAAGAATTTCGCTAAAATTGCTGTATTATTGATACTTTAAGAAATCGTAACAATTTTTTAAAATGACACCATCGCCAAGTATAGATTTTTAAAATCGTATTCTAGGCAACCCGGCAATAAAAATCAAGATTATTTTGGATTAAACAGGAACTGCGTCAAGAGTTCTAAAGGAAGGAATTCTAAAAGAATGAAGCTTATAGGCTTCTTCTCTATTCGTGCAAGTAACAATTTCCCAACAATCTTTTTTGCTCATTAACTCCTTAAGCAATAGATTATTTAAACGGTGGCCTGATTTGTGGGCAATAAAATGGCCGATAATCGGCATCCCCAGCAAAAACAAATCTCCGATCGCATCAAGAATCTTATGTTTTACAAAAACATTCTCAATTCGCTGCCCCTCTTTATTGATGATTTTATTATCATCAAGAACGATAGCGTTTTTCAGGGACCCGCCAAGGGCCAGACCTTTTGCCTGCAAAAATTCCAGATCTTTTAAAAAACCAAAAGTCTGAGCGGCACAAATATCTTTTTCATATTTTTCATCGGAAAAAGTCATGCTGTATGACTGAGTGCCGATAACAGGATGTTTGAAATCTATTTCATAAGTTATTTTAAATTCATCCGCCGGCAATAACATGGCGCTGGAATCGCCGGAAGTTACACTAACCGCTTTTCTGATTATCAGCAGCTTTTTATTTTTCTTCTGCACATGAGTGCCCACTTCTTTGAGCATATTCACGAAAGGAAGCGCGCTGCCATCCATAACAGGAACTTCAAAAGAGTCCAACTCGATAATCGCGTTATCAACCCCCATACCGCTGAATGCCGACAAAAGGTGCTCTACCGTGGAAACACTAATTCCATTAGAGCCCAGTGTTGTCGCCAGCGTCGTATCACAAACATTATCATAACGTGCGTGAATCGGCGCGGCATCAGGCAAATCCATACGGATAAAAACTATACCCGTATCCACCGGCGCAGGTTTTATCTTCATATTAATCTTGCGGCCGGTATGCAGCCCGATACTTGCACAATTAATTTCTTTCTTTAGTGTACGCTGTAAATGCATAATCGCTTTCCTTTCCCAGTTTCAGAGCAAGGATTATACCATATTTCATCGTATTTTCTTTAAAATATAACATGTTATTATCATTAGGTTATCAATAGAGACGATTCCGACGGGACAGATAATCTTCATTTACTGTGTCCGAATTGACACAGTTTCTTTCTATTATATGATTTGCGTGACCCTCTCGGAGGGTTTCCCGATTCTGCGCCGGTGTGAGCAAGAGGCGTATATGCTTTCGTAGTCCGGGTCTTTACGGCCTGTTGCCCAAATCACTTTTTAGAATCTTACCGGCGCAGAACGCCCATATCCGCACATCGTAAACAATGTTTCTTGGCCAAAGGTGTAAATAGCATTCTGGATATTCACAAAC
>JBKQWB010000009.1:0-57996 GCA_052139735.1 Smithella sp.
TTGTCAGTGTGACGCTTTTCGAGAAAATACCGCTTTTACAAGCGCTTACAGATGTTGATGTTATGGAAGAAAATACAGATACTAACAACCAACTGAATTTATTCGACTAACGTTGGGACAGTAGTGAAAAGGTATATATAGTAATTTTTAATTTGAGATCGGAATGAAATAGGAAATAACTGTCATTACCGGGCTTGACCCGGCAATCCAGTGTTATATGTGTAATCTTTTCAAAATAAATTATACGGGATTATATGTATAGCTTCAGCGACCACAACCGTTTGAACCAAAGGCAAATTTTGTAATCGCCTGCAACGAGTCTTAGATTTATCCAAAATGCTTTAAGGTTAAGCGAAAAGAATATTTAAGCAACACCCCGCAAAAGACACGACCTGATAAATAAGTGTTATTCTATATTCTAACCTGATTTTTAGAATTCTCGTATAGTCGTTCTTTGTTATTTTTCTATTTTCTTGCCGAAAGTATTTGGCGGACTCTTTCCAATTCCTGCTGATTGTCCACCTCCACAGAATCATGAGGAGTGATGACAACTTTAATTTTATATCCGTATTCCAGAGCGCGAAGCTGTTCGAGGGCTTCTAGCTTTTCGAGCTTTCCTTCGGGGAGTTTGGTAAAGACATCGATAAAATCACGGCGGTAGGCGTAAATGCCATGATGTTTATAGTAATCTGCTTTCAGGGATTTGTCGCGCACGTAAGGAATCGTTGCCCGGGAAAAATAAAGGGCGAAGTTCTGATGATCGAGGACAACTTTAACCGCATGCGGATGGGTTATTTCTTCATCAAGAAGAATTTTATAAATTAGCGTGGACATGACAATTGCCGGGTCGTCAACCAATGGTTGGATGACTTCATCCACCTGCACCGGCTCAAAAATCGGTTGATCGCCTTGAATATTGACGACAATCGCGTCAGCAGGAAGACTAAGCGATTTTACCGCTTCGGAGATTCTATCCGTGCCGGAGCGATGCGTGGTTGCCGTCATAATGGCATTACCGCCGAATTTATTTACAGCGTCGAATATTCGCTGGTCGTCAGTCGCCACCGCCACATAAGGGACGGCTTTGGCTTTTGCTACACGTTCGTAGACATGCTGAATCATCGGTTTTCCGCACAGGTCAGCCAGAGGTTTGCCGGGAAAACGGCTGGATTCGTATCTAGAGGGGATAATGCAAACAATTTTTCTCATTAACAACTCCGTAAAAAGTCCATATATTGCGTTGCACCGCATCCTTCGTCCTTGCGGCCTACGCTTAAGTAGGCCGCACTCCTCAGGCTTTGTGCGCCTTGTCTGGGGAGCTTTTTACGAAGTCGTTTTAAACAGTACAATTGAATAAAATGCTTATTATTTTGTTTCCTGAATATTTTCACTTCCCTAAATGCGGGTCGTCTTTCTGCAAATAATTCACCACGTAATCATGCACGGAATCTTCCATAGAAGAAAAAGATACCGGACATCCTACAGAGTGAAGCTTATCCATTTCCGCCTGCGTAAAGTACTGGTATTGATTGCGTATAGGTTCTGGCATTTCAATATATTCAATCTTCTGTCTGGTTCCCATGGCGGCAAAAACAGCACTGATCAAATCATTCCATGTTCTGGCCTTTCCCGTTCCCAGGTTAAAAATACCATTTACGTCCTGATTCTTAAAAAGCCACCATAAAACATCTATACAATCTTTGACATAAACAAAATCACGCATCTGTCCGCCATCGGGATATTGTGGCAAATAGGATTTGAAGAGGCGGACTTTACCCGTTTCTTTGATTTGATTAAATGCTTTGAAAATTACGCTGGTCATATCGCCTTTGTGATATTCATTCGGACCGAAGACATTGAAAAATTTGATTCCGGCGATTTTGTTTTCCCATGAATGTCTCAAAACTCTTAAATCAAAAACCTGCTTGGAATAGCCATACATATTGATTGGTTTGAGTTCACTTATTTTGCTATGGTCATCGGAAAAGCCCTGCTTGCCATCGCCATATGTCGCGGCAGAACTGGCGTAAATAAAACGAATGTTGCGTTCCAGCGCCCATTCGGCCAACTGGCCGGTATAAGCAAAATTATTTTGCCAGAGGTAATCAGCATCGCGTTCCGTCGTGGATGAACAGGCTCCCATATGTATTATCGCTTCGACTTCAAAAGACAGTGTGTCGTTATAAATCAAATCATAAAATTCGTCTTTATGGATGTAATTAACGAAGCGGAGATTGACCAGATTTTGCCATTTATCAGTCTTTCCCAGACGGTCAACGACTACTATATCTTCAATGCCTTCCTGATTAAGCTTCCAGACAAAAGCGCTGCCGATAAATCCGGCGCCACCTGTAACGATAATCATTTGCTTTGCTCCTTTGTTTTTTTATGCGACAGCCTTAAGTAATACTGAACACGAATGCTGTCAATAAAAAAAGAGCTGTCCCAAAACACCCATCTGCGGCCTTGCACCGCAAACCGCATTTATTGAATCCACGGGGATTCTTTACTGACGGTTAAAACGCGGCAGGGTGTATCCCCCTTAATCATCATAAAATTAATCTGCCTGCCCGTGATTCCGCCCGAGCCGCGATACGAAAAAAATAGATCCTGGCGGCAGGAAGTGCATAAATTAGAAACATCTATGTTTTTTTCGGGAATGCCGCAATTCATAATTTGTCTGCGGTTAGCTTCAGGCAAATCCACTATCCATTTGTTCAGTCTTTCACCGGGGAATAGAAAATCCTCATAGTTTTTCTGACTGCGAAAAGTATATGTTGTTTCTTCATCGAGTTCGAAACAGCATGGGCCGATAGCCGGTCCTATCGCTGCCAGAATATCCCACGGAGATGAACCATATTTTTCATAAAGAAGGCGGATGACTTTGGCGCTAATTTCCAGCGCGGTGCCCCTCCAGCCCGCGTGAACCGCGGCAATGATTTTTTGTGCCCGGTCAACAATAAATACCGGCACGCAATCGGCAGTCTTGATGCAAATAGCCAGATTCTGGCGATTGGTGACAATGGCGTCATGATTCAGAACGCCATCCATTGGTAAATACTCGCCATAAGGTTTAATGACAAAAATATTATCGCCATGAACCTGATTGAGCGTGATAAACTGATCCAGCGGTATGCCAAATGCCATAGCCAGACGATTCCAGTTTTGTAAAACTGTGCTCTCCAAATCACCTTCCTTGAAGCTCATGTTCAGAGATGCGTAATCTTCTTCCGATGCGCCGCCGATTCTGGTGCAGAAAGCATGAGTTAAAAAATCGCATCCGCTCAAAAATGAAGATTCATAATACTGTATGGAATGTTTTTTATTCAGATGAAACATTTTTTCTACCTCAATTTATCTTTCCGATTAGCAGTGGTGGAATTAATAGAATTAATGTATAAACGCAGCTGCGCGCACAAATCAGCCATATCCCGCGGCATGTCCGCTTTAAATTCAACCCGTTTGCCATTTGCCGGATGAATAAAAGAAAGATGCGCGGCATGCAGAGCCTGCCGGTTAAATTCTTTCAGCCGGGCCTTCAGCAGGGGATCGGCAATAGCGCTGATTTTGGCGGAATTGCCGTAAACGGCATCACCGATAATCGGGTAACCGAGATCAGACAAGTGCACACGAATTTGATGAGTGCGTCCGGTCTTGATTTCAACCTCCAGCAGAGTTGCCATGCCGTAACGTTCGCTCACCTTCCAGAAAGTGAGCGCGTCTTTACCCCGCTTGGTTTTTGTGGACATCTTTTTACGGTCAACAGTATGCCTGCCAACCGGTTTTACTATTTCTCCCTGATTATCTTTCATGTTGCCCCAGACCAGTGCCTGATATTTTTTTTGCACTTCATGCTTTTCAAATTGATATGAGAGATGGCGATGCGCGTCATCTGATTTTGCCGCCACAATCAGGCCTGATGTGTCTTTATCCAGTCTGTGCACTATGCCCGGCCTGAGGACGCCGCCGATTCCCGATAAATCGCGGCAATGAAAGAGCAGGGCATTAACCAGAGTATTTTCAGGGTTGCCCGGCGCCGGATGCACCACCATTCCTGCCGGTTTATTGATCACAATAATAGCCTCGTCTTCGTAAACAATATTAAGAGGCATTTCCTGCGGAGTGGCCGCGGCTTCCACAGGCGGCCTTTGAGTCAGGATGATGACATCGCCATCTTTGAGGCGTTGGCTGACTTTCGGCGCTTTGCCGTTAACCAGCACATCGCCTTCTTCGATAACCTGTTTGACATGCGAACGGGAAATTGCCGCGTCGCCAAGCGACAGAAAGATATCAAGCCTTTGGCCGATTTGACTTTTGTTTATCGTAAAGCTTATTTTTGCAGATTGCTCGTTTAAAATGGCCAAATTATTACTCCGCTAATACTCTGACTTTTGTCAATGTCCTTTTGAAAATTGTCATACCGGCGCAGGCCGGTATCCAGTATTTTTTTCTCCCTCGAGGGAAGGAAATTAAAAAGGATGGTGAAGGTTCCTTAACTGGATATTAATTGTTTCAAGCCTTCGATAATGAAGGCAAATTCATCCTCAGCTACGGTCCGCAAATCAATCAATATCTCATCCTTATCCACTCTGACGATGACCGGCACTTCCAGCTTGCGCAATTTTTCTTCCATTTTGCTTGCTGACATTTTTTTGTTTCTAACGGCGACTAAAACAGTTGGAATCTTTTGCGTGGGTAAAGACCCCCCACCGGCTGCCGCGAAATCTTCGTGCATAGAAAATTTCAGTGAATCAAAATTTTCCTTTTGCAATTGAGTCATGAGTTTGAGGGCGCGTTTTTTAACCGAGGCAGCGGATTCTGTCAACGCTTTCAATGCCCTTAATTTCTTTATCGCAGAAGCAGGATTAAGATAATGCATTAACGTGGCTTCCAGAGCGGCCAATGTGAATTTATCGATTCGGAGAGCGCGGTTTAAGGGATTTTTCCTGATTTTCACCAGAATTTCTCTTTTGCCAACAATGATTCCGGCTTGAGGGCCACCCAGCAATTTATCGCCGCTGAAGGTTACTATATCACAATCGGAGGACAGGACTTCGCGAACCGTGGGTTCATGTTGAAGTCCTGACTTCTCAAGGTCAATTAAACAGCCGCTTCCCAGATCATCCATAACAGGAATGCCGTGGCTCTTTCCCAGAACAACCAGAGATTCAATATCCGCCTCTTCGGTAAAACCGACGATTCGGAAATTGCTGGTATGCACTTTTAAAATTAAGCCGGTATCGGCATTGATGGCTTTTTCGTAATCCCCAATACGGGTGCGGTTGGTCGTTCCCACTTCTCGCAAGCGGGAGGCGCTTTTGTGCATAATTTCCGGAATACGGAATTCGCCGCCGATTTCAATGAGTTCGCCCCGCGATACTATTGCCTCTTTCCCGTCGGCCAGAGTGTTGAGGACAAGCAAAACGGCTGCGGCATTATTGTTGACGATTAATGCGTCCTGCGCTCCGGTAAGAGCGCATATTAACTTGTTTACATGAGCGTAGCGCTGGCCGCGTTCACCCTTAACCAAATCATACTCCAGATTGGAATAGCCTCTGCCAACTTCTATAATTCTCTGCAAGGCTTCCGCGCAAAGAGGCGCGCGGCCAAGATTAGTGTGCAGGATAACGCCTGTGGCGTTAACTACACGGCGTAAACTATAGCGGTATAATCCTTTTATTAATTTTTCCACTTCCAGGGCGACAGTTGCTGCATCAGGACAAGATTCTGCGAGAATCTTTTTCTTGGAATTTACAATCGTTTCTCTCAAATTCTGCACAACCGTCCGGCAGGTTTCCTTGATAATATCGCGCGGCGCCAGATCATAAATATCCTGTTTTTCCAGAATCAGAAGAACTTCGTCAATTTTCGGCAATTGCTTCAACATTTCTTTATTGAGTTCATTCATAAAAGCGTTACCTTTTGAGGAAAATTATACAATGCTGGCCTGTTTGCGGCAATAATCGCGGAAATTATTTACAGCAACAAAAAATTCCCGCATCATTATCACCCAGAGATAACGGCCGCGAGGCGTTAAATGCAAATAAGGGGGAAAATAACGGAAAGCCCTGACGATTTCAAAAGCGGCTATTTCCTTCCATAAAGTATTTAAAAACTTACCGTTATATTTTTCCTGCAACGCCTTGATATCCAGTTTTGTGCTGAATAATTTCATCATAAAATCATAACTCATTTGATCGTGAAGATCAAACTTGCGGGAGGCTTGCAATGGCAGTTTCCCCTGTTCCAGAGAAGCGATATACTTTGCTATATCAAAAGTATTGGAATAGCAGGTTCCGCGCAAATAGCCGATAGCGCCGCTGCCTAAACCGGCATATTCGTCGTAGTCAACAACATATTCATCAATCAGAGTTCTTTTGCGGGAAAAGCACCAGGCCGAAGAAAAATCATAATTTTTTTTCAGACGTCTGACTATCAGTTTGTATAATTTTTCTTCGCCTCTAAAATCAACATTTCCTACGGTTTTTTCCATTATTTCCTGAGTTAAGGCGGAAATCATCAAAGGGTAAAAGGTGACCTGTTCCATGTTTAGATTTAGCAGAATGGCTAAATCCGCGTCAAGCATTTCGGCTGTTTGTCCTGGGAAATTAAAAATCATGTCGGCATTTAAGGTATCAAAGCAGCCTTGTGTATTTTTAAGCCGCTCTACAATAGTCTTGCCCGAACCGTATTTGTCATAGCGTCCGATTATCTTAAGCAGATCGTCATTGAATGTTTGCACTCCCACGGAAAGCCTTTTGACGCCGCTTTGTTGTAAAATTTCAATATTCTTTGAATTTAAATGATTAGGATTTGTTTCTACGGATATATCCGTTATAGAAAAAACTTCCCGCGCCAAATTTAGAGTTTCCGCCAGTTCATCAATAAGCACGGTCGGGGTGCCTCCGCCTACATAAATGCCCTTGAATTTATAGCCTTTTTCGCGATAGATCTTAATTTCCCGGCGCAAAGCACCAAAATATCTTTTGGTTAATGTTTCTTCAAAGGTTATCCTGTGAAAGGAACAGTAGGGGCAGAGTTCTTCACAAAAAGGAATGTGTATATAGAGGAGCCGCTGTTTTTCATCGTTACAGGAGGGCAATTCCGGAAACGTTCCCTCTTTAAATTTTAACGAGCGGGCAAACTCCCGTTTTGCCATGTAGGTAACAATTTGATTAATCAAAGACATATCCTTGTAAATTAGATTTTCACAAAATTTAGCCTGTATATTGTTTAGCAAAAGACTTATGATAATTGCAAGCTACAATTCCTTGAAATAATGAAGAATAGGTGGTAAATGGCTCCAAAATAATTTTTCGGTGAAGTTTTATGTCATCCAAAAGAGTTTTAACACTATGGAATGATGAGGGAGAAAATCCTAAGGATACTTCTATCCTGAGAAAGAAATCCGTCGAATTGCCCGTGCCTCTGGATAAAGAATCGCGGGAAATAATACAGACATTAATAGATTCCTTTTTGGAAAAAAAAGATGAGGCCGTGGGATTGGCCGCACCGCAAATAGGCATTAATAAAAGAGTAATTGTTTTCCGCAACAAAGGATTTGAAGAAAAGGGCAGGATAAAAAATGCTGGCGATATCGAAGTTATGGTTAATCCTCGGATAAATCAGGCGCGTGGTGAAAAAGTAACCATGCCTGAAGGTTGTCTATCCTGTCCTGAAATTCAGATTGAAGTAAGCCGCTTCCCTGAAATTAAAGTGCGTGCTTTAGACGCCAAAGGAGAAAAAGTTAATAAAAGATATGAAGATTTTGTCGCCCGCGTTATTCAACATGAAATTGATCATTTGGATGGCAAACTGATTGTTGATTACGGAGGCGACATGTACTATCCCAAAAGTAAACAACAATTCTTTGAAAAACTTTTTAAATATTAATCCGCTGGAAATTTTGGATTAAATCTTGAAATCTCTTCTAAGTTGTAGTAGTCCTCAAGCCGGTAATAAATACCGGGGTAATGAAGATATTTCCCGCGAATTAAATTTCCCCCGGAGAAGCCAGCTTCATGTTAAAAATCCAATGCCTTCATTGTAATCGTATTGTATTGGAGAATAATTCTTTCCAAAAGAGTTACTTTTTTGGAAAGATATGCCTGCGCCTCTTTTTCTTATCGCTTATTTTTAAACACGGAGTGAAATAAAATTGAAAAAAACACCATTATATGAAAAGCACGTCGCTCTAAAGGCTAAAATAATTGATTTTGGCGGCTGGGCTATGCCTGTGCAATACACCAATGTTATTGATGAACACAAGACAACCAGAAGCGCCGCTGGTCTTTTTGACATCTGCCATATGGGGGAGATTGAAGTTAAAGGTCCTCAGGCGTTTGATTTTTTACAACTGGTTTTGACCAGAAATTTAGCAGATCAAGCCATAGGGCAGGTTAAACTATCCGCTCTGCTCAATGAAGAAGGCGGTGTTATTGATGATCTAACCGTATATAAAATAGATGAGAATTCCTACATGCTGGTAACCAACGCCGCACCCAGAGAACGTGACTGGCAATGGATAAAATCAATTAAACAGTCTAAAATATTTGATTGCGATTTAAAAGATATAAGCGATAATACAGGTAAACTGGACTTGCAGGGTCCGCGTTCTGAAGAAATTTTGCAAAAACTGACAGAGGCTGATCTGAAAACTCTGCGTTTCTATCATTTTTGCGAATCTTATGTTGCGGGATTTAAGACCATCATTTCCCGCAGCGGCTACACGGGAGAAGATGGATTTGAGATTTATGCCGAAAGTAATATTATTGGCGAAATATGGGACAAGCTAATGGAAGCAGGCGCTATTTCCGGTCTAAAACCGGCTGGATTGGGTGCTCGCGACACATTACGCCTCGAAGGGGGCATGATGCTCAACGGTCAGGATATGGATGAATCAGTAAGTCCGCTGGAAGTGCCTTATAGCTGGATCGTTGATGCGCGCAAAGAATTTGTCGGGTCTGCCGCGCTTAGAGCAAAACAAAATTCCGGAATCAGGAATAAGCTTATAGGACTGGAAATAACCGGACGCGGCATAGCGCGCCACGGCTACAAAGTTTTTCATAAAACGCAGGAAATCGGCGTTGTGACCTCCGGAACATTTTCACCCACATTGAATAAAGCGATAGGTTTGGCATTTATAGATATTAATTTCAGCGCGCCGGATACGGAAATAGAAATTGATATTCGCAACACATTAATTCCGGCAAAAATTGTGAAACTTCCATTTTATAAACGGGAAAAGCGATAAACTGTAAAAGGTATTTTTTAAAGGCAGTAAAATCAGATAGTGCCAGACCGGCGTATGCCGGGACCTTTTTATAAACGGGCAAAAACAATATTAAGGAGGAACATAATGTCCAAACAAAACCCCCAAGACAGACTGTATTCCCGCGATCATGAATGGGTAAAAGATAATGGAGACTCAACGGTAACCGTTGGCATAACTGATTATGCTCAGGAAATGCTTACAGATATTGTTTTTGTTGACTTGCCGGAAATCGGAAGAAAAGTTGTCCAAAAGGCTACGGTGGCTGTTGTCGAATCGGTAAAGTCTGTATCCGATATTTACTCTCCGGTTGGAGGAGAAGTAATCGATGTAAATAAAATGCTGGAAGAAACACCGGAGTTGATCAATCAGGATGCTTTCGAAGAGGGCTGGATCGTCAAAATGCGACCCTCCAACGCGGGCGAACTAAAGATGCTGCTAAGCGCCGCAGATTATGAAGAAATGCTGAAAGAGGAAAAAAAATAGAGATGGACTATTGCCCTCACACTCCTGATGATATCAAACAAATGCAGGCAGCAATCGGTGTTGCCGGCGTTGATGAACTTTTTGCCGATATTCCACAAAAATTCAGATTAAAACAAATGCCGGATATTCCATCTGCCTTGTCCGAACTGGAAACCGTCTCTGTCATGAGTGACCTGGCCCGAAAAAATAAACTACCGCAGTTGACTTTGACCGGCGCGGGAGCTTATCATCATTTTATTCCGGCGGTTGTCGGGCATATTGTGGGGCGCGCTGAATTTTATACAGCCTATACCCCTTATCAGGCAGAGATCAGCCAGGGCATTCTTCAGGCGATTTACGAATATCAGACCATGATTGCCCGTCTCACCGGCACCGAAATCGCCAACGCTTCTATGTATGATGGGGCTTCCGCCATGATTGAGGCTGCGGTCCTTTGCGCGAAAATGTCCGGCAAAACTAAAATTATAGTTGCCCGGTCGGTGCATCCCGAATATCGGCAGGTTTTACAGACCTACTGCTGGGCAAACGGCTATACAGTTGTTGAACTGGCATACATGCCATCCGGTCAAATTGATTTGAATGCTTTGCAAAATGAACTTGACGATCAGGTTGCCGCTGTGTTGGTGCAAAGCCCTAATTTCTTCGGTGTCATTGAAGATATTGCTCCTGTTGTTGATTATGTGCATAAAAAAGGAGCATTGCTTGTTGCCGGTTTCACTGATGGTACAAGCCTGGGAATTCTCCAGCCGGCTGGAGCGGCCGGAGCGGATTTTGTCGTGGGCGAAGGCCAGAGTTTCGGCAATCCTCTTAATTACGGCGGCCCTTATCTGGGGATTTTTGCCGCCCGTGAAAAATTTATGCGCCGAATACCCGGAAGACTTGTCGGCGCGACGGAGGATAAAAAAGGCCGGCGCGGATTTGTGCTGACTTTGCAAACCCGTGAACAGCATATCCGCAGGGAAAAGGCGACTTCCAACATTTGTTCCAACGAATCGCTCTGCGCGCTTGCCGCCGGCGTTTATCTTGCCGCTCTGGGAAAAAATTTACGCAAACTTGCCGAACTAAATATTTACAAAACACAATATTTGAAAAATAAACTCTTGCAGCTTGCGGGCTGGCACGAAGTATTTCCCGCTCCTGTTTATAACGAAATTGTTTTACGCTGTCCCGATTCAAAGAAAGTAAACGAAAAACTGAAAAACGAGGGAATCATAGGCGGCTATGAATTGCAAAAGGATTATCCGGAACTTCAAAATTCTTTACTCTTTTGCGCCACGGAAATGATTTCGAAAACCGGTATTGATCGGGTGGTGGAAATAATTAAATAATTGACATTTTGCCATAGCCAGAAGTCTGCCATTAGCGGCAACGAAGCAATCTCGCATTTAATCTATACCAGGGGAACACGAATGGAATTGATATTTGAAATAAGCAAACCCGGACGAAGCGCCACGGATATTTCCGAAAGCGATGTGCCCGTTTTTAATATTGAAGATGCAATTGGTAAAAAATATCTGCGTAACGATCTTGATTTACCGGAAGTTGCCGAAATTGATTTAATCAGGCATTACACAAATTTATCACGGCGTAATTTCGGAATCGATCTGGGGTTCTATCCCCTCGGGTCCTGCACGATGAAATATAACCCCAAGGTTAATGAGAATGTTGCCGCGATACCCGGCTTTACCGGGCTGCACCCCTATGTTGATGTTGAATTTGCGCAGGGGAATCTGCAATTAATTTATGAAATGCAAAAATATTTATGCGGCATTTTCGGCATGGCTGAATTTACCCTGCAACCGGCGGCTGGCGCGCATGGTGAACTTACCGGCATTATGATGATTAAAAAATATTTTGAAAAAAAAGGCCGGAAGCGCTGCGTTATTCTGATACCTGACGCCGCTCATGGAACCAATCCCGCATCCGGCGCGCTTTGCGGATTTGATACGGTGGAGCTTCGTTCCAATAGCGAAGGAGGTGTTGATATTGAACACCTGCAGTCTTTGATGACGGAGGATGTGGCCGCTTTGATGCTGACCAATCCCAACACGCTGGGATTGTTTGAACGTAATATTGAAAAGGTGGCGCAAATTATTCACGACAAAGGCGGATTACTCTATGGTGACGGCGCTAATGCCAACGCTTTTATGGGCAAAACCAGGCCGGGCGATTTGGGTTTCGATGTTATTCAACTCAACCTGCATAAAACATTTTCCACGCCGCATGGCGGCGGAGGACCCGGCAGCGGTCCTGTGGGTGTGGGTAAAGCTCTTATCGATTTTCTACCCGTGCCCCGTATTTTAAAAACCGGTGATAAATATAGTTGGTCGGAACAATTCCCGGATACCATCGGTCGCGTTCGCTCTTTTTACGGGAATTTTAATGTAATTGTAAAAGCCTATACCTATATTCGCTCTTTAGGCGCGGAAGGATTAAAGCGTGCTACCGAAATGGCTGTGCTCAACGCCAACTACATCAAAGAAAAACTAAAACCATATTATGATTTGTCTTATGATCGGGGCTGTATGCACGAGTGTGTGTTTTCAGGAAAGAGACAAGTTGCTGAAAATGGGGTGCACACGACGGATATTGCCAAAAAGTTGATTGATTATGGTTATCATCCGCCGACTATTTATTTTCCGTTGATTGTGCCTGAAGCGATTATGATTGAGCCAACGGAGACGGAAAGTAAAGAAACTCTGGATACCTTCTGTGAGGCCATGATTGCCATAGCCCGCGAGGCCAAAGAAAATCCTGACAGTGTTAAAAACGCGCCGCTGACAACGCCTGTTACCAGGCTCGATGAAGTGCTGGCCGCGCGCAAACCTGATGTGTGCTGGAAAAAACCTTAGGTTTTGTTCATTGAGGAGTGCCTGGCGCGCAGGCTTGCCCTCGGTTTGATCAGGGATGGCAATCCCGTTTCTATCTGCGATTGTTGGGTCATGTAGAATAATCTATGAATCAAATAAACGAAAAATTACAAATCCTCCGCAAGCCTTCATGGCTAAAAGTCCGTCCTCCTTATTCCAATGAGTGCCGCAATATAAAATCAACCCTTGCCGGTCTTCAATTGCATACGGTTTGTCAGGAAGCGGCCTGTCCCAATATGGCCGAATGCTTTGCCAATGATATGGCAACATTCCTGATTATGGGAAATGTTTGCACACGCGACTGCCTATATTGTAATGTCGAACACGGAAAGCCCGCGGCAATTGACGAAAAAGAAATTCATCATTTAATAGACGCCGCAAAAAAGATGAAACTGGAATATGTTGTAATTACCTCCGTTACCCGCGATGATTTGCCGGATGGCGGAGCTTCGGTCTTTTCTCATTATGTCGGTGAATTGCGAAGGGCTTTGCCTGCCTGCAGGATAGAAATATTAATTCCCGATTTTGAGGGAAATCAAGTGGCACTGGAAAAAGTTATTCAGGCAAGGCCGGATGTAATCAACCACAATATGGAAGTTGTAAAACCAATGTTTGCGCAATTGAGGCCGCAGGGTAATTACCATGTTTCCCTTAATCTGCTCAAAAAAATAAGCTCATCTTCAGTTATTTCCAAAAGCGGTTTTATGATAGGCTTCGGAGAAAGCCGTGAGGATGTTCTGCGACTGATTGATGATCTGGCATCGGTTGACTGCGAGCGTCTGACCATCGGGCAATATCAGCAGCCGACACTTAAATACTGGCCTGTGGCTAAATACTATCACCCTGATGAATTTGCCGGGTTTGAGGAAATAGCTTATAAAAAAGGCTTTAAATATGTGGAAGCGGGGCCGCTGGTGCGCAGCTCTTATCACGCAGCAAAAGCGCTTTAGAGGGTCGGGCATCCGTTTTGTATAATAATGTTATGATACAAATGATGAGGTATAAATATGTCTCGGAATTATGATTTGATTGTAATCGGCGGCGGTCCGGGCGGGCTTGCCGCCGCGGAACTTGCCGCGGCAAAGAAAAAACGAGTCCTTATTATTGAAAAAGACGGTTGGGGCGGCACGTGTACGCATCGGGGCTGTATACCAACAAAAGCGCTTCTTAGTTGCAGCAAATATTACGCGGATTTGAAAAAACTGAAAAGAATGGGAATAAATATAACGGACGCTTCCATTGATTTCTCCACTACTAAAAAACATCAGCAGCAAATTGTGAAGGTTTCCGCTTTGGGCGCGCAAAAAGTTCTTGCCGAAGGCAAAGTAGAAACTAAATTGGGCACTGGCGAAATTACTTCTCCCAAAGAAGTGCGTTTTACCGATGCGTCGGGAAAAAGCGAAAACTTTTTTGCCCAAAATATTATTATTGCCTGGGGTTCTGTGCCGCAAATTCTTCCGGGAATTAATCTCTCCGAAAGAATTTTGACATCAGATGGTATCCTCAGTCTGAGCTCACTTCCGTCAAGCATAATAATTGTCGGCGGCAGTGTCATCGGTGTGGAATTCGCGACCTTTTTCGCCGAACTGGGATCGAAAGTAACAATCGTGGAAATATTAGACAGGATCATTCCTCTTGAGGATCAGGAATGCGCAGAAATGCTGAATCAGGAATTGACCCGCATGGGAGTTGCCGTTAACACTTCGACAAAACTGGAGAGCCTGAAAGATACCGGCAGCGGCATTATAATGCTTGCCCAAAAGGATGATAAACAATTGGAAATGAGCGCCGATTATGCGCTTCTTTGCACGGGTAGAAAACCTTTCTTAAATACGGAAGAGTTAGACAGACTCGGGATTGAATATAACAGAGCCGGAATTAAAATAGATAAAAACATGATGACTAATGTGGCCGGTATTTACGCGGTGGGTGACGTTACCGGCGGCATGATGCTGGCGCATCGGGCGATGCAGCAGGCAAAATTCGCATCAGGACATATCTGTGGGAATAGCGATTTTTCCTATAATGAAAACTTTATTCCTTCCGTTGTTTACAGCCATCCGCAGATTGCGCGTGTAGGTTTTACACAAAAACGCGCTGAAGATGAAGGCCTTTCCGTAGAAGTTGTTAAATCCAATTACAACGCCAACATTATTGCGCGTGCTGAATTGCTGGGACAGGGCTTTGTAAAAGCTATCTTCCATCAGGATAAGCTTATCGGCGCGACGATTGCCGGTGAAGATGCCGCTGATTTGATTGCGCCTTTGATATTGGCCGTGTCCAATGGATTGACCAGAAAGCAGATGCGGTCATGGGTGCTGCCGCATCCGACGTTGAGTGAAATATTTGAATCACTTAGTGATTAAACAAAGATTTTAAATGAAGCAGGAGCCATTTATGAAATTAATACATTATACATCCGTTACACCAACTCATTTTGATAATGATGTGGCCAGGGGAGTTGCCGGTCGTGTGGTAGCGGGCAAGGCTGACGGCGCAATTAATTTTTGTATGCGCATATTCGAGATAATGCCGGGAGGGCATACGCCGAAGCACGCCCATCCGTGGGAACATGAAATGTTTATTCACTCAGGTGTTGGCGAAATTTACGGTAACGGAAAGTGGAATCCTATCGGCCCTGGAAATACCGTTTTCATGCCGCCTGACGAAGAACATCAGGTTAGAAATACCGGCAAGGAACTTTTGATTCTGGCGTGTCTGGTGCCCTCAATCGCACCTGAATTATAATACCAAGCCGCATTCTTTGGCCTTTTCGTCTAATAAAATATACGGTTTTAGATAATCTATGAAGAGACAAAACATATGAACCCATTTCTAAATCAAAGATGATATCGAGGCGGCGAGGAGGATGTGACGAGGCGTATTGATAATACGTTGAGGAAACTGACGACGCAGCCAACAAAGATAGCGCTTTGATTTAGAGATGGGTTACATACTCGGCTGATTTTTCGCCCGCCATATATCCTGTCGAGAAAGCGGCCTGCAAGTTATAGCCTCCGGTATCCGCGTCGATGTCCATAACCTCGCCGCAAAAGTACAGTCCATTAATTAATCGGGACGCCATTGTGCGCTGTTCTATCTCCGCAAGGGAAACACCTCCTGCCGTAACGATTGCCTTTTCCAGCGCTAAAGGTGATCTTATATTAAAGCGCAGCGCTTTGAGGATCTCAACAATTTTCCCTCTTTCGAGGGCAGTGATCTGATGCGCCAGTTTTTCTTTATCAATGCCGGTCAATTCGATAAACGGTTCAATCATCTTGGCGGGCAGATATTCTTTCATGATGCCGCCGATTTTTCTTTTACTGGATTTGTCCATATCCCGCTGCAGGCGCTTGTGCAATTGTTCCGGGGTCAATGCCGGTTTTAAATCAATTAACAAAGATACAGGACCTTTCTCCAGAGCTTCCGCAACAGATAGACTCATCAACAAAATAATCGGTCCGCCTAAACCGAAATGAGTGAAGAGCATTTCCCCGAAGCGGCTTTCAATTACCGGATGTCGTGGTGATTTTTTTTTTCCGCGGCCATATACGCAATCAGGCGTGAGTGTTGAATTAATTGAGGCCGCTTTACCCTGAAACGCTGTTACGCGGACATTGCGCAGGCTCACGCCCTGCATGGATTGAGCAAGTTTTTGTTCATGCACAATCAAAGGCACTAATGCCGGTTTTAGTTTTACTATGTTGTGCCCCAGCGCGGCGCTGATTTTATAGCCATCGCCGGTGGAGCCGGTAGATGGCCAGGTCGAGCCGCCCGTTGCCAGTATAACCGCTTTAGAGAAATATTCTCCTTGCGGTGTTCTGACACCGCAAGCGACATTATTTTTTATTATAATTCCGGTAACCTTGGTATTCAGTTTTACACGGACATTATTTTGAGAGAGATATTTTTTTAAAACGCGTACGACATCGTGAGCATCGTCAGAGACAGGAAATATTCTACCGCCGCGTTCCACCTTGGTGGCGAGGCCGAGATTATTCAAAAAAGCAAGCAACTCCGGACGGAAAAAATTATGAAAAGCGCTGAACAGGAAACGGCCGTTATCTCCATACATGGAAATAAAATTCTTCAAATCCGCCGAATTGGTTAAATTACAACGTGTCTTGCCGCTGACCAGAATTTTTTTCCCGCAACTATCTGTTTTTTCAAGCAGTAAAACTCCGGCGCCCAATTCTCCTGCACGGCCCGCTGCCATAAGGCCGGCGGCCCCGCCGCCAACAACAATAATATCGCCATTTGTTTCTTCTTCTATATTCATATATTTGCATCTCCGCATTCCCTATGTGATTAACATGAAAGGATATTATCGGTCAATCAGTGATTTATGGCAGTGAATTTTGGCAGCGAATGCATCCCCACAGCTTGCTGTTGGGTAAGTGAGCGAATATGGAATTATAATTTTCCTTAAGAATCGAAGATTCTGTTCCGATTTCCGAGGAGAGGTTCGATATATATGATGAATTATTCCCCACAGTAGGGTAATCATTCCCCATTTCGTGAATAAAAAATGGCAGACGTTTTCCATAAAAAAATATTAATCATTTATTTCAAGTACATAGAAATTATAAATTAGTTTTTGTTTATTGGCATACAAGTTGCATTAGCGCATATCAGAAATAATGTGGAGGTAGTTGATCATGAAGAAAGCTTTATGGTATCTGGTTGGCGCGATTTTTCTTTTGTCAACTTTAGCTTTTGCCGCTGATAAAACCGCTTCCCCTGTTAGGACAAATGTTGTGAAGGCCGCCAGGATGCATGCTACGGGAAAAGTTATCGAAATTTCCAATGAGTCAATTAAGATTGAACGTACCGTTAAAGGCGATATAGAAAACATGGAGTTTAATTTAGATAAGCCATCTACCGGTATCATGGTAAATGATTCCGTGAAAATAGATTACACGGAAAAAGATGGCAAACTAACAGCATCGAGAGTGGCCAAAGTCATTTTGAAGAAAAAAGAAGTTAAACCGTCTGGAGCAAAGTCAGCTTCAGATAAAAAATAGTTGCAGTTTAGTTGGAGTCCCTTAATTTTAAGGGGTATTATCAAAACAAAAAAAGTAATTTAACAAGGAGGGTTTTAAGATGAAACGTTTAGGATTGTTTGTTATCGCATTGGTTTTCGCATTTTGCACCACCGTTATGGCGGCTGATACTGCTACCGCTCCCGCTGCTGCTCCCGCGGCAGAAAAAGCTGCTCCCGCAAAAGCAGAGAAAGTAAAGAAAGCAAAGAAAGTAAAGAAAGCAAAGAAAGCAAAGAAAGCTGACGAGAAGAAAATGGACGAAGCAGCTCCCGCAGCAAAATAAGGTTGTAAAAAAACTTTATATGGTTCAAAATAAGGGACAGGTAGGTAATACCTGTCCCTTATTTTTGAGTATATTAAAGTAAAAAGTGATTTAGCAAGGAGAATTTTAAGATGAAGCGTTTACTATTACTTGTAGTAGCATTAGTTTTCGCATTTAGCACCACCACAATGGCAGTTGATCAGGCAGCAGTGAAAGCCGACACAAAGATTGATAAGGCCGCAGTGAAAGCCAGCGCAAAGAAAGCCATAGACGAAAAGAAAGCTGATGCAAAGGCAGTTAAAGCTACAGTGAAGGCCAACGCAAAGACAGCCAAAGCCGCAGTGAAAGCCGACGTGAAGAAAGCCAAAGCCGAAAAGAAAGCTGAAGAAGCAGCTCCCGCAGCAAAATAAAATTGTAAAACTTTATAAGATTTGAAAGAAGGGACAGGTTACACTGTCCCTTCTTTTTTTGTTTACTGCTAGTTAATTATTTTTATTTTTGATATATTAACGACATGTTTAAAAAAATCTTCAATAAGATAGCCACTTACAATGATAATCTTACGGTGCGTGTAAGACTGATTGCGCTGACTGTTGTCGGCCTTGCTTTAACTATGGCCATTTGGGGCGTTATTCAGCTTACGGCTCTGGATAGGATATTAGTCGATCAACAGGCGAATAGACTTGAAGGCGTGGCCGATACAATCAGCACATTTTATCAATTTTTCCCGACAAAACGCGGACTTCTGGCCCTTGATTCAGCTCTTAAAGATTTCATTCAATCCGATGTGCGTTTGGCGAGAATTGATATCTTTGATACCAGCCATAATGATGTTGATTATGTGGCCGGAGCCAGCCGGGTCCAATATGAATGGCCGGATGATATTGTTGCTTCCAGCAGAGATAAAAATAAACCGCGTTATGTTAAAATAGAAACAGAAAGCGGTCCGGCGCTGGGTCTGCTTTACCCTGCTCCAGGAGAGACAAAAAATTCGCATATCGTTGTGGGTATTATTGGTTTTTCACGAGCGAATGCCGAAATTATAAGTAGAGCACAACAATTACTGATTTTCAGCAGTGTCGGATTATTAATGTTCATTCTTCTGGTATTAGGATTAAGTTATCGATGGATAATTGAAAGACCATTGAAACTGATCATTCAGACAATTGATGAATTTCAAAAAGGACAATATGTAAACCGGATTCCCATAGCTCATCTGGATGAATGGGGACAGATATCTCATCACTTTAACATTATGGCTGATGAGATTCAGGATGTAATGGATAGAAACCTTGATCTTAACAGGCATCTGGAAGACCGTGTCCGCGAAGAGACTCTCAATGTGGTTCAGTTGCAAAAACAAGTTGCTGATTTAAAACAATTAACTGCTTTAGGACAATTGACGGCTAATCTCGCTCATGATTTAGGCACGCCGCTTCATTCCATTGGCGGTCTGGCTAAACTTCTTTTGGAAAAAGGGGGATGGACGCCGGATGTAGCCCATAAACTTAATTTGATTGTTCAGCAAACTCAACGATTGGATAATGTCATTCAAAATGTTCGCAGGGCCACGCGCCTTCCGGAACCTCATTTTGAAATGTTGACCATTGGGCAAATATTAAGTGAAACATTGCCTCTTGTGGAACCGTTCATGCAAAAAAATAAAGTGGAAATGAAAGTGAATATTGATGAAAATGTTAAACCTTTATACGTTGATCGTTATCGCATCCAGACAGCGCTCATGAATATAATCCAAAACGCTCTGGAGGCAATGCCGCGGGGAGGAGAAATAAATATATCGGCTAAAAATCTTTCCCCCAAAAATTTTGAGTCGATAACCATTAGTGATACGGGTGCGGGAATGACATCTGATATCGTTGAAAAAGTGTGCGAACCGTTTTTCAGCACGAGGCAGGATGAGGGCTTGCGCGGACTGGGATTGGCAATTGTCCGCGACATCATCAAAGTCCATCGCGGCACAATGGAAATAAAAAGTTCGCCCCAACAGGGAACATCTATTATTCTTTACTTGCCGTTATCGTATCATCAGGAGCACGACCAGCAAGACTATGCTTCAAGGCAGAATAGAGAAAGACACGGTTAATATCCTGCTGGTAAAGTTCAAGCGTTGGGGATAATTTTCATTTTGTCGAAGTAGAAGATTAGTTGTCCGCTGATAATTTTTCATCCAAAAGGCCATAACGGCGAATCTTTAGACGCAATGTTTTCCGATCAATACACAAGAACTGCGCGGTTTTAGATTGATTCCATGAAGTTTCTTTCAGCATTTGTAAAATCTTATCCCGCTCTGCTGTTTCTAATGGTGATAGATTCAATGCGGCGGCTTCTTCTTTTCTTTCTTTTTGTTGCTGGAACTGCTCCGGCAGATTCTCCGGAAGAATTACCTCGAATGGTGAAAGCAGCAAAGTTTGTTGCAGAACATTTTCCATTTCCCGGACATTGCCCGGCCAGCTGTATGCCATAAGCAACTCCATTGCTTTTAATGAAATGTGCACATTAGGATAGCCGAACTTTTTCAGTAAGGATTCAATAAGCAAAGGGATATCGTCTTTGTGCTCTCTGAGCGGCGGAACACGCAAACGCACGATAAATCTGTATAGCAAATCCAGGCGAAAGCGGCCGTTACTTACTTCTTCATCAATATTTTTATTAGCTGCCGCCAGCACGCGCACAGCTACATTGTGAACTTCATGGCTGCCGATTCTTCGTACTTCGCCGTTTTGCATAAACCGCAAAAACTTACCTTGGAGAGCTGTTGACATTTCCGTAATTTCATCAAGAAGAACAGTTCCGCCTGCCGCTGATTCCAGTAATCCGGTATACTGATGAGAAGCGCCGGTAAAGGATCCTTTTTCGTATCCGAACAGTTCAGATTCCAATAAATTATCGGGAATGGCTCCGCAATGGACTACGACAAAAGGTTTGTCTCTCCGTGAAGACATGCTGTGTAATGAACGGGCGGTCAATTCTTTCCCCGTTCCGCTTTCACCTTCTATTAAAACACTGGCTGAAGCATCGGCGATACGCGCAATTTGTTTGTAGAATTCAACCATCATTGCCGAGGAACCAATCAATTTGGGCTCTTCGGTTACCTGCGTTTGCAGTTTCATGCGCTTTTCCCGGAGTTCCCGTACATCAAGCACTTTTCTTACAATAGTACGACAGTCTTCGGGAGAAAACGGTTTGCTGATATAATCCCACGCGCCCAGACTTATAGCCTCCATTGTCGTTTCCAGGGAACCGTAAGCGGTCATGAGAATAACCGGTAAATCCGGCCATTTTTTTTGTACTTCACCCAAGAATTGCAGACCATCCATTTTAGGCATGCGAATATCAGACATGAGTAAATCATATGAAGAAAGATCTTGCTCCAGAGCTTCCTGAGCGGAGGTATAAGTTGTCACATCATAGCCGTCAAGACGCAGAGCTTCCTGCAAAAATTCGCAGGCAACCGCGTCATCATCAATAACTAAAATACGATTTTTCATAAAATTACCCGTCTTTTATAACAAACCCTGCTTTTTTTGATAAAAAAAATTAAATAAAGAAAAGAAGATTATTAAGGCAGGGTCGCAATAAAAAATCCCGAGAGTTTTTTGCTGCCTAAAGCATCTTGAGCGATTATTTCGCACTGAAATTTTTTTTCGCCGTTTTCTTCGAACTTTTTGACTATTTTGCCGCTGACTATTATTGTTGCCCTGTCTTTTGTGTTCTCTTCGTCATCCCAATCAACCGGTTCTGTCATACTCAAAAACCGGGCGCCAAATTTTCTTAAATACTTATTGTCAATCCAGGACGTTATGGCTTCGCTAACAATACCCATAATTAACATGCCGTGGGCAATAACATTTTTCATGCCGATCAATTTAATGAAAGTATGATCATGGTGAAGCGGATTAAAATCACCGGAAGCCCCGGCATAACGGACCAGATCCGTTCTGGTAATGGGTGCGGAAGAATAAACTGGCATTTCGTTTCCAACTTCAATATCGTTATAATTCATGTCCATATCTTCCTATATTTCCATTAATGTTGAGCGGTATTTAATTAACAGTTCGCCCTGCTGATTAATAAGTTCTGTTTCAAGAATAGTAACATCAATAGTTCTTCTCCCTTTTCCCTTCGTATACATATCTATAACTTTCATTTTGCGGGTAATGACATCACCGGCATAAATGTTGCCAAAATATTCATATTCCTCTTCTCTGTCTAAAAGTCTGTTAAGATCCATACCCAAAGTTTTAATTGTGCCCATCAGTCCGCAGCCTGTCCAGAAAAAGGAACTTGTTGAAAAGGTCGGTGGAGCTACAATTCCTTTATAACCGGCTTTTTTTGCGGCTTCCTCATCATAGTATATAGGATTGATTTCTTCCTTACTTCTTTTTTGAGAAATGGCAATGGCAAACTCAATAATTTTATCTTTCTCTACTGTAAAAGTATAGGCGGGGAATTCCATTCCTATCTTTGATTTGTCTGCCATTATATCCTCCGTATAAAGTTAATAATATCATATTCCTTTCGGAATGGCACGATTTAATTATAAAATTATAATTGCTTAAATATTTTTACGTATCTTCATCTTCTCCAGTAAGGATAATAAGGCATCTGTTCATAACTCAGGACAGCTCCCTTGGCGGCGGAACCAACCATTTTAATGTACCGCCGCATATATCCGGCAGGGATACTGCGTTCGGGCGCTTCTTTGTCATTAGCGCGGATATCATCAATTATCTTGTTCGCCGCCTTCTAAACTTGAGCCGCCGGGCAATGATCATTAACAGTTACATCGAAAACGATAAAAAAACTGCAACGTAACCGATTGCTCTGATTTTTGTTTGCTTAAATCCTCCTGTTTGAAAAAACATTTTTATTTTAACACAATTATATTTTTACGGCACGTTCTTTGTTTCTTTCTGTGACCTGTTTTTTCTGCTCATCCTTTCGGCCATATTTTTGAAACTAATATAATTATCAGGAATTCGGTTGATAATATCCTCTCTCCTGGACAGAGCCTTTTTTACAAGATATTCTTTATTATTATTTTTCTCCTGAAACACGGCCTTAAAATTCTATTTCACATGATTTCTTGTCTACAAAAAGCTTATACTAAATGCAATTTAAGTCCTTTTTCGCTTGACAGTTAAGCCTTCCATTACCTATACTCCGCGAACCGGAAGAAAATTTGCCGCCTGACAAAGGACATTCTTATCAAATACATATAACAAGGAGAGACCCTATGAAATTTGAAGATGTGAAGAAAATCGCAATGATTGGTGCGGGAGCTATGGGGAACGGAATTGCCACCTGCGGTCTCATGGCAGGCTATACGGTAGTTCTGCGGGATATCGAACAAAAATTTGTTGATAGCGGTGTTGCCGGTGTCAAGAGCAGCCTTGCCAAATTCAAAGAAAAAGGGAAAATAACGCCCGAAGCTCATGACGCGGCGCTGTCACGTCTGATTCCTATCGTCGACCTTCAGGAAGCTGTTAAAGATGCGGATTTCATCATTGAAGCAGTTCCCGAAAAACTGGAAATCAAACAAGCCGTAATGGCTGACCTTGACAAATACGCCCCGAAACACGCTATTCTGGCATCCAATACCTCGAATATCAGCATAACCGAAATAGCTAAAGCAACCGGCAGGCCGGATAAAGTCATCGGCTATCACTTTTTCAATCCGGCCGTTTTGATGAAGCTGGTTGAAATCACCAAAGGCGCCAAATCATCCGACGAAGCAGTTAGTATCGGTTTTGAACTGGCTAAGAAGATGAAGAAAGTTCCCGTAATCGTGCACAAAGATTCTCCAGGTTTCATTTTCAACCGTATCAATGAACCTTCAACACTTTTATTATCCTTGATTCTGCAGGAAGGTAAACCCACTCCTGAAGAATTCGACGCCGCCATGAAACCTCTTATGCCCATGACGCCATTCGAGCTTATGGACTATGTCGGAATAGACATCGCTTATCACAGCCTTGATTATTTCGCGAAAGTTCTCTCTCCTGAATATAAACCCTCCGCGGCCATGGACGCTTTGATGAAAGCGGGTACGCTGGGCAAAAAAACCGGCAAAGGCATTTACGACTGGTCTGCCGGAAGACCTACTATTGATCTTTCCAAAGCAACTCAGATGTATGACATCAATCATCTGATCGCTACGCAGGTTAACGAAGCAACGAAGGTTCTGGCTGAAGGTGTCGCGGCAAGCACGGCTGAAGTGGATCTGGCCATGGCCAATGGCGGCGGATCTCCTTTCGGTCCCTTTACTCTGGCGCAGAGTATAGGATATCCGGTTTTGGTGGCAAAACTCGAAGAACTCTACAATAAGTTCAAACTGGAAGTTTTCAAACCAACAGAAATGATGAAAAAAGGCGATATCAAAATCTGATAACTCCTAAAGCTTTTTTAATTAATAAAGCACGGCTCCAAATGCAAAAGGGCCGTGCTTTTTTTATTAATTTATCTTTTCTTTGACAAACTCAATTTCAATCTGATATGTCCATACATAAAGAATCTATACCTTTTCGTTTTCCAAGCGATAATGAGAAGGCAAGAAGAAGGCCCCGCAGTCGTATTTTTGATACGTCGGCGAAGCCAAGAAGGTCAGCAAAAGACCGGAAGTGCATCCCGTAAGGGAACGCATAATAAATGAGGTCTTTACCTTACCCGTAATTACTGCCTGCATGGTGGTAACTTAAAAGCGAATTTGAATTAAATTTAAGAGAGGAATGAATATGGCGAATCAATTAAAGTACAAGGAAATATATTCTCAATCCATTAATCAGCCGGATATTTTCTGGGGAGAGGCTGCCCAAGAAGTCATTTGGAATAAAAAATGGGATAAAGTTCTTGACGACAGCAAAAAACCTTTTTACCGCTGGTTTGCCGGAGGGAAATTAAATACCTGCTACAACGCTCTTGACTATCAGGTTGAATCCGGGAGAGGAGAACAGGCGGCCGTTATTTATGACAGCCCGGTGACAAATACGGTTGAAAAAATTTCTTATAAGGAATTACTGGACCGGGTATCAAAATTTGCCGGTGTCCTTAGTTCACTGGGTGTCAAAAAGGGCGATACCGTCATAATCTATATGCCCATGATACCTGAAGCCCTGGTCTCCGTACTTTCATGCGCCCGTATCGGCGCAATTCATTCAGTTGTGTTCGGTGGGTTTGCTCCCAATGAGCTGGCTATTCGCATTGACGACGCTAAGCCCAAAGTTATGATTTCCGCGTCCTGCGGTATTGAAGGGAAAAAGACTATTCCCTATAAGCCGCTTCTGGATGAAGCCATCAAGCTGGCCGTTCACAAACCTCAGAAATGCGTTATTTATCAACGGCCGCAGGTGCAAGCGGCGTTGGAAGCATCGCGCGATCTGGATTGGAGCGCTCTGATGAAAGACGCAAAGGCTGTGCCCTGCGTATCCGTTGCCGCGACAGACCCTCTTTATATCCTCTACACCTCAGGAACCACGGGCAAACCCAAAGGCGTCATGCGGGATAACGGGGGTCATGCCGTAGCCCTGAAATGGTCTATGAAAAATATTTATGATGTAAAACCGGGCGAAGTTTTCTGGGCCGCATCCGATGTCGGCTGGGTTGTCGGACATTCCTATATCGTCTATGCTCCTCTGCTTTATGGCTGCACCACTATTATCTACGAAGGCAAACCAATCGGCACGCCGGACCCGGGCGCTTTCTGGCGCGTTATTTCACAACATGGCGTTTCTGTTCTTTTCACGGCTCCTACGGCATTCCGTGCCATCAAAAAGGAAGACCCCAACGGCGATTATCTGAAAAAATATGATATCGGTTGTCTTAGATACCTCTTTCTGGCTGGCGAACGCCTCGACCCCGACACCTATCACTGGGCAAGCGATATGTTGAAAATTCCCGTGGTGGATCACTGGTGGCAGACGGAAACCGGCTGGCCAATCGCCGCCAACTGCATGGGTATCGAACCGCTTCCAATCAAGGCAGGTTCACCAACAAAGCCTGTTCCGGGCTATAATGTGCAAATACTCGATTCCGACGGAAATCAGCTCCCCAATGGCGAAGAAGGAGCCGTAGTAATCAAACTCCCTCTGCCTCCGGGATGTCTGCCCACATTGTGGCAGGATGACAAACGTTATCTGGAATACGTCACGGAAAGACCGGGGTTTTATGTTACTGGCGACGGCGGACGCTTCGATGAGGATGGTTATATCTTTATTATGGGACGTATTGACGATGTTATCAATGTCGCGGGACATCGTTTATCTACCGGCGCTATGGAAGAAATCGTATCCAAGCACAGGGATGTCGCGGAATGTGCTGTTTTTGGCGCAGAGGATCAATTAAAGGGTCAGGTTCCCGTGGGATTTGTCGTACTGAAAGCGGGCGTGAACCGTGAGCCAAAAGACATTATCAATGAACTTGTCCAGATGGTTCGTTCGGAACTCGGAGCGCTGGCGTGTTTTAAAGAAGCCGCCATAGTAAAGGCGCTGCCTAAAACGCGCTCAGGAAAAACCCTTAGAAGCACAATGCGCAAAATAGTTGACGGCAAAGATTATGTGGTTCCGTCTACGATTGACGATCCTTCCGTACTGGAAGCTATTGCCGAATCGGCCAGAACGATTGGCTACGGAAAAAAATAATCTGGGGCTGTTGAAAAACGATCATCTGCTGTGTTGCGCTGCAAAACGCACCGCTCAACGTATTTTTATTATATACGCCTCGCGGTGCGCTTTTTTGCGCGCCTTGCATTTGAACATTTTTGAACAGCCCTCAAACCATCGCCTTCAAATATTCGATTCTCTCTACCAGCGGAGGGTGAGAATAATAGAACCATACATACATCGGATGGGGATGCAGATTTGACAGGTTGTCTTTGGCCAGACGCTTGAGGGCGTTAATCATGGGCTTAGATGTTCCGACCAAGTCTATGGCCATTTTATCGGCCTCACGTTCATATCGGCGCGTTATCGCCGCGCCCACAGGGCTAAAGAAAAATCCGATACAACTTAAATAAAGCGAAATCAGCAATAAACCGGCGTAAACAGGCGTGTATTTCAATTCGAACGCGCCATATAATGGCGGCCAGTTGACAACCAGATAAATAAAATAGAAACCGGCAAGCGACATGGCGATCATGAATATCAATTGTTTCAAGATATGTTTCTTTTTCCAGTGGCCTATTTCATGGGCGAGCACCGCCAGTATTTCTTCCTGAGAATGCGAAGCAAGCAAAGTGTCGAACAGTACAATGCGCTTTGTTTTACCGATACCCGTAAAATAGGCGTTGGTGTGTTTGGAACGTTTACCCTCATCAACCTGATAAATTCCTTTAGCCTTTAATCCGACTTTCGTCAGCAATGATGTGATTTTTTCTTTAAGAAACTCATCTTTTATTGGTTCATATTTATTAAAGAGCGGCGCGATTACCACAGGATAAAGCCACATTAGTAATATCTCGAATGAAGTAAAAAATATCCAGGCCCAGAACCACCAGCTTTTAGGCAAGTAAAGAATAAAAGCCATAAAGGCGGAAAGCATCAATCCCATTAAAACAGTAGAAATAAGCACGGACTTTATCAGATCGGTTAGCCAGAGTTTCCATGTAATTGTCGAAAAACCGTATTTCTTTTCCAAAACAAAAGTGTGGTAAATATCGAAGGGGATTCCGGCGGCACCGCCGATTGCCGACAGCACTCCGAAAAAAATCAGCGCCTGCCAGATTATGTGCAATGGCAATCCTGCCAGTTTCGCAACCAAAACCGGCAGAACAAGAAACAATATGGCAAGCTCCAGAATATCCTCCGCTAAATTTTCTTTAGTCTCCAAACGCGAGTTATCATAAGTATAATCCACCATTTTCGCCAGAGTAGTCTCATCAATTATGCCATGAAAAACAGGCGGAATTTCTTTGCCGTGATTTCGCAGATGCCTGATATTGAGTTGCTGTAAAATAAATCGCCAGATTATCCGGCCTAGAAATAAAATCAAAAATAGAAGTAAAAGCGTCTTTTCCATAAACCATCCCTCTCTAAAATAATTTTTCGTAAAACTCCAATTCCAAAAGCAAAGTCCGGCGCATGCTAAGCAATGCGTATCGGAATTGGCAAGTTGAACAATCCCGCAAAGCTAAAAGAGTATGAACTCTCAATCTTATTAGCTTATTTGCGGTTCATACCTATGGTAAAATACACGATCATAATTTGCCTCTCAAGAGGAAAATTATCTGTGTAATTATCATTTTGCAATGTTAATTTAAGCAAATCGCTGACTTTCATGAGATCATCAAAATTACTGTCACCACTTTTTCTTGACACACACTACACTCTTCCCTATACTCCCACAACAAAAAAGCAGGCCCGACTAAAAAACAAAAACGACACACAGTAAGATGGTCGCTTATATATCGGCGAAGCGCTTGTCCAATGGGTAAGTATAGAGGTAATGCGTATGAACGCACTGATTGATACAATTAACCATCTGATTAACCGTCCTCATCCTTTTGCTGTATATTTTTATCCGGGAGAAAGGGAACCGGAAATAATTTTACAGCAAACAAGCGATATACATAAATTAATTTGTTTCAATGACTTGAATAATAACAGGGGGTTCGTCTTTGCCCCCTTTTTCATTTCCGATCATCATCCCCTGATTATTATTGATCCGGATATTCACCTGAAAGGATATCAGGCCATTGCCGGACTGCGGAATCGTTTCCCGCACGATAAGTTCTTGAGAACTGAACACACTAAGGCGGCTAATTGCGATATAATCAAGTCGGACTATCTTCAATCGTTAAACAAGTTGATTGATCAGATAAATGCCGGAAAAGTTGACAAAGTAATCATTTCCAGAACCATATCTGCAAATATTTCCGAAGGTCATACTATCGGCAATTTGTTTATGAAATTGAAACAGAGCGTTGATAGCGCTTTTGTTTATCTTGTTTCCTTGCCGGGTATAGGCATGTGGATGGGTGGAACGCCGGAACTATTGTTGGCAAAAACAAACGGGGTATATCAAACTGTTTCACTTGCCGGCACCGTCTTGGTAAATGGAGAAAATCATGACATAGAATGGTCTTCGGGAATGAAACGGGAGCAACAAATTGTCACGGACTTTATTGCAAACAACTTGAGATTATTTCAAATCGAAAACTATTCTCAAAGCGGGCCGTTTACCGAATACGCGGGTAATGTCGCCCATCTTAAAACCACCTTTGAGTTTTCCGGCAATAAAATAGACGAACAGCTTATACCATTTATTGCTGCAATACATCCCGGACCGGCCATTTGCGGTTTTCCGAAAGAGACAGCAAAAAACTATATACTGAACAATGAAAAACACCAGCGGGAATACTATTGCGGATTTTTGGGCAATTGGAAGATGGGGGATGAACTGCGGTTGTTTGTAAATATCCGCTGTATGAAAATACTGGATGATCGCGCCGTTATATATGTCGGAGGGGGCATCACATCCAGTTCAGTGCCGGAGAGTGAATGGTACGAAACCGAACACAAGGCAAAATGCTTGTTGTCCGTTATCAGGAATAATTAATATGATATCAACGAAAAAAAGCGTTCAATATCTGGCGACGATTCTCATTGAGAAGGGAATTCGTGACATTGTATTTTCTCCGGGATCGAGAAATGCACCGCTTATTAATACCTTGACTGCCGTTGATAAATTCAGATGCCTGAATATTGTAGATGAGCGGAGCGCGGGATTTTTCGCTCTGGGTATGGCGCTGCATTTGCAAAAACCGGTTGTAATCGCCTGTACGTCTGGTTCAGCAGTGCTCAATTATTCACCGGCTATCGTTGAGGCATATTATCAAAAAATCCCTCTTTTGATTATTACGGCAGATCGTCCGCCGGAATGGATAGATCAAGGCGACGGACAAACCATCCGCCAGCACGATATTTATAAAAACTATATTAGAAGCAGCTATACCCTGATCGAAAAAGTAGAAAGCACTGATGACGAATGGCATGTTGCCAGGGTTATTAACCAGGCCGTTAATGATCTTGTCTATCCGGAATTTTCTCCGGTGCATATCAATATCCCTTTTTCCGAACCGTTATACGAATTGATCGATGCGCAATTGCCGGAATCGAAAATTATCAATCTGCATGGGGAAACAAGAAATCCTTCGGATAACGCCATAAAGAAGTTTGCCGCGCTTTGGAATCAAAGTAAAAATAAAATGATTATCGCCGGACAGATGCCCTCCGTAAACGGGCTTGGCGATCTTTTGAACAATTTGGCGTCCGATCCTTCGGTGGTCGCACTTACGGAAACAACTTCCAATCTGAAAGGTGGCAATTTCATTTCATGCATAGACAATGTCTTATCGGCAATTGAAAAAGAAGATGAATATGCCCCCGACTTGCTGATAACGCTGGGCGGGCAGATCGTCTCGAAGAAGATTAAATCTTTTATAAGAAAAAATAAATCGAAGGCACATTGCCATTTTTCCCGTGCAGGCGAACATATGGACACGTTCCAGTCTCTTACGGATATCTTCTCCTCCGATCCCGTACTTTTTTTCAGTTTGGTTAAAGATATTCTGCGTCCCTGTAAATCTGATTTTAGAAACAAATGGAAACAACTTGATCGCATAACCCGGCAACGGCACGATGATTTTCTGGGGAAATGCGTATTTTCAGATTTGAAAGTGTTTCAAATCATCATGAAACATATACCTGAGAGCTCCATTTTGCATTTGTCCAACAGCACCCCTGTAAGATATTCTCAATTGTTTGTCTGCAATAAAAACATTACCTTCATGTCGAACCGCGGGGTCAGCGGCATTGACGGCGTTTTATCCACAGCCGCCGGAACGGCTTATGCTGCGGATAAAATTACTACAGTGATTGCGGGTGATCTGGCCTTTTTTTACGATTCTAACGCTCTCTGGAACAAGCACCTCTCTAATAATCTCAGGATTATAGTCATCAACAACTATGGGGGAGGAATTTTCAGGTTTCTTAACGGACCATCGGCCATGCCAACACTGGAAATACATTTTGAAGCAAGCCACAATTACCAGGTGGCAAAAATTGCCCGGGCATACGGTCTGGATTGTTTTACGGCAACGGATGAAAAAACTCTAAACAATGGGCTAAAATGGCTCTATACTTCCGGATTCACAAAACCGGCTGTGCTGGAAGTCACTACACCGACGGAACAAAATTCTGAAATATTAAAATCGTATTTTAATTATCTGAGATCAATACATTTATGAGGTCAAAAAGATATCATGAGTAAAAAAAGAAACTGGAAACAAATCAAAGAATACGAAGATATTCTTTTCGAATACTGGCAAGGCATTGCGAAGATAACCATCAACCGGCCAAGGTATAGGAATGCCTTCAGACCGACAACAACTTTAGAGATGAGTGATGCCTTACGCTTCTGTAAAGAAGACCCTAAAATTAATGTTGTGGTTTTTACCGGGGCGGGAGACAAGGCATTTTGTTCGGGAGGAGATCAAAACCTCAAAGGCAAGGGAGGCTACATCGGCAAAGATGGCATTCCCCGCCTCAATGTGCTAGATGTCCAAAAGCAGATACGCTCTTTACCCAAACCGGTTATTGCCATGGTCAACGGTTACGCCATCGGCGGGGGACATGTCCTTCATGTGGTTTGTGATCTGAGCATCGCGTCGGAAAACGCCATTTTCGGACAAACGGGACCCAAAGTAGGAAGCTTTGACGCCGGTTTCGGCTCCTCATATCTGGCCAGTATTGTCGGTCAGAAAAAAGCACGGGAGATATGGTTCCTGTGCAGGCAATATTCCGCCATGGAAGCATTGGAAATGGGCATGGTCAACAAAGTCGTTCCGCTTGACAAATTGGAAGATGAAGTTGTAACTTGGGCAAAAGAAATGATGATCTATAGTCCGATGGCATTGCGGATGATAAAACTCGGACTAAATGCCGATCTGGACGGACAGGTGGGTTTGCAGGAATTCGCGGGTAACGCGACACTGCTGTATTATCTCACGGAAGAAGCTCAGGAAGGCAAAAACGCTTTTCTGGAAAAAAGACTTCCCAAATTTCATAAATACCCCAAATTCCCATGACGATAAAAAATATCAGCATATGGATTGAAGCAGCAAGGCTCAGAACGTTGCCGCTGGCATTATCCAGTATTATAACCGGCAGCGCTTTGGCACAGTTTGACGGAGCATTCAATTTGCGCGTGCTTATACCGGCTTTATTAACCGCCATATTTCTGCAAATCTTGTCCAACCTGGCCAACGATTACGGCGATGCCGTAAAAGGCACGGACAACAATGAACGGGTCGGCCCGTTACGTTCAGTGCAATCGGGAGCAATAACACCGGCGCAAATGAGAAAAGGAATTGCATGTATGACGTTTGCCGCCATCCTCGCGGGTATATGGCTTATTTGCGAAGGATTAAGCGGGCTTTCCCTGGTTGATTATATCTCTTTCATGTTTCTCGGTCTGATTTCTGTAATGGCCGCATTGACATACACTCTGGGCAAAAATCCTTATGGCTACAGCGGGCTCGGAGATATTGCCGTATTTCTGTTCTTTGGTTTGACCGGAGTCTTAGGCACATATTTTCTTCACCGGCATACACTCTCATGGGGAGCCGCTTTGATGGCGGTGGTTTTAGGATTGTTCAGTATGGGAGTTTTGAATTTAAACAACATGCGGGATATGGAAAATGACAGACGCTGCGGAAAAATAACCATTGCTGTCAAACTGGGTATGTCCAGAGCAAAAAAATATCATTCGTTTCTCATTATATCAGGATTGCTCGGTTCGGCTTTTTTTACCGCGTTAAATTTTAAATCAATGGGACAACTGGCAATTATTTTGATTTTTCCTGTGTTCATCCGCGATATATATGCCGTATCAAAAATTAAAGATCATCGCGAGTTTGACCCTTTTCTTAAAAAGCTTTCACTATCCACATTTATTTTTTCCATTTTATTCGGAGTCGGGTTGGTTTTTTAGTTTATGATTAAAGCTTCCTATAAAAAGTACATCCTGCGTTTCAAGCAACCGGCAGGAACATCAAGGGGTATTTATACGGAAAGAACGAGCTGGTTTATATCGATCTTGGACGCAGGCAACCCACTGCAAACAGGTATTGGAGAGTGTGCGCCGTTACCGGGTCTGAGCCCTGAATTGGATGCAGGTTTTATAGATAAACTATCTGATACCTGCTCAGATATTGAACGCTATTGCGATTTGACTCCCGATGTTCTGGCGGGATTTCCCTCGATAAGGATGGGATTGGAAACAGCGTTCCTTGATTACCGGAATAAAGGAACTAAGATCTTTTACCGTAATGGATTTACGGAAGGAACGAAGGGAATCAAAATCAACGGTCTGGTATGGATGGGAAGTCCGGAATTCCTCGACGAACAGATACGAAACAAACTCAACGAGGGGTATGCCTGTATCAAACTCAAGGTGGGCGCCATTGATTTTGACGCAGAACTTTCACTCATCAGGAAAATACGAAATAAATATCAGGCCAGGGATGTTGAAATAAGGGCTGATGCCAACGGAGCTTTTAATCCCGCAAATGTAATGGATAGATTAAATGCGCTGGCAGCGTTTAATGTCCATTCAATCGAACAACCGGTGAAAGCAGGGCAGCATGATTTCTTGGCGCGGTTATGCGCCAATAGCCCTCTCCCCATTGCCCTGGACGAAGAATTAATAGGAATCAGTTCGTTTAAGCAGAAACAGGATATCATCAATTATATTCATCCGCAATTTTTAGTTCTCAAGCCGTCCCTGCATGGCGGTTTCGGCGGATGCAGCGAGTGGATCGAACTTGCCAACGCGTCGGATATCGGATGGTGGATTACCTCTGCTCTTGAATCGAACATTGGCCTAAACGCCATTGCCCAATGGACTTCCACCCTCCGGTGTAATCTTTACCATGGACTTGGAACCGGTCAATTATTTATGAACAATTTCGATTCTCCTCTTTACATAGATAATGCCGAATTAAAGCATGACTCTCACAAAACCTGGAACCTATCATCATTGGCAAATGACTGAAATTATTAATATCGCCTTGTGGCATGACAAATTCTCGCTCACAGCTTACTGTCGGGACAAGCTTCAAGATCCGCATTACGCAAAATGGGACAAATCGCTGTTGGCATTTATTGCCGAATGGTATGATGACAACGATTTTGTTACCGTCCATACTTCCGGCAGCACCGGCCCACCCGAACCGGTTAAGATCAAAAAAAAGCGATTGGTCAACAGCGCACGCATGACGCTGGATTATTTGGAACTCAGAGAAGGCGATAGAGCGCTGCTGTGCCTGCCCTCAGACTATATCGCCGGAAAGATGATGATAGTTCGTTCCCTGGTGGGAAATCTGAACCTTACGGCAATAGAACCGCGAGGAAATCCTTTAGAAAATATGGAGGATGGATTTGACTTTGCAGCGATGATTCCTTTGCAAGTACATAATATTCTAAATAATCCCCAGGGAGAGAAAAAACTTGAGTTGATAAGGAAACTTATTATCGGCGGCGGAGCTATACCAGCGCCTCTTGAAGATAGGCTTAAGGAACTTAACAGTGAAGTTTTCTCAACCTATGGCATGACGGAGACCGTCTCGCACATTGCCCTCCGCAGACTAAACGGCGAAAAACGTTCATCTTATTATATAACGATGCCGGGTGTAACGATCAATAAGGATGCGAAAGGTTGCCTGATTGTAAATGCCCCCGATATAGCGGACAATCCGGTTAGAACAAGAGATATCGTTCGGATTTTATACAAGAACAAATTTAAAGTTCTGGGCAGGCTTGACAATGTCATCAATTCCGGAGGAATAAAATATTACCCGGAAATAATTGAAAGAAAAATTGAGGAGTTCATCTCAGATCGGTTCATTATCTCATCTGTTCCCGATGTCCGGCTGGGCGATAAAATTATCCTGATCATTGAAACATCTGATCCCCGAAAATATATGTCCCCCGATTTCAAAAATTATGTGAACGGGAAACTGCATGTATTTGAGCGTCCGAAAGATTTGCTTTTTCTGGAACACTTCCCTGAAACCGGCAATTCCAAAGTTCAACGGAAGAAAATTACAGCTAAGGCCATTACTAAACAAATAATCAGGGAAAGAGGAGAAACCTGACGGCAAGCCTCCAGACGCGAATTATCATAAGTATAATCCACTCCATAAACCATCCATCTCTGAAAATAATTTCATAGCACAGAATCATTCTTCACGACCAAAGCGCAAACTATTGTTGTGACTACAGTTTTACCATGTCAATTTAAAAAACCGATGACTTTTTTGACGTTATTAAAATTACTTGACAGAAATATTTTTCGTCTATATTGTGCCAGTTAACGTAAGGTGGCATTAAAATAGAAAATGCTTGTTATATTAAAAGTATATCTTCTAGACCATCCTGACGTAGAATTGTATTTTATAGCGGGTTTTAATCAAAAAAAATTAAAGACCGAGAGGTGTTACTATGTCAGATTTTGTTAATAAAACGATAGGGCAGCTAGTCAAAGATACAACCACACGCCATCCGGAAAATATGGCGCTTGTTTCTTCGGAGTTCGGCATCCGGCAGACTTACCGCGAATTTTACAAAACATGCCAGGATGTCGCCAAGGGACTCATGGCGATGGGCATTAAACGCGGCGATCATGTCGCCGTCTGGACGACCAATGTTCCCGAATGGGTTTATTTGCAGTCGGCTCTGGGAATGACCGGCGGCGTGCTGGTTACCATCAACACAAATTATCAAACCCATGAACTGGAATACATTCTAAAGCAGTCTGATTCCACGAGTTTGTTTCTCATCGATACCTACAGGGACACCAGCTTTTACGATACTGTCCGTAAGGTCGCCCCCGAGTTGGATTCCTGTAAAGCGGGATCTCTGGTTTCGGAAAAACTGCCGCTTTTAAAAAACGTGATCTATATCGGCAAAAAAGAAAACACACCCGGCATGTTCAAATTTTCCGATTTGATCAAGATGGGAGAGAAAATAACCGGGCAGGAACTGGATGACCGGATGAATTCTCTTTCCGATGATGATGTGATCAACATGCAGTATACATCGGGCACCACAGGTTTTCCGAAAGGCGTTATGCTGACCCACCACAATATTGTCAATAATGCCCGAATGGTCGGAGATGTCATGGGCATGACGGAAAAAGACAGTCTGCTGATTCAGGTGCCGATGTTTCACTGCTTCGGCTGTGTGATGAGCACGCTTAATTGCATTTACCACGGTTCGACTATGGTCATTCTGGAATCTTTTGATGCACTCAAAGCGCTTCAGTTTATCGCCGCGGAGCGATGCACCGCCGTCAACGGCGTGCCGACAATGTTTGTGACGATGTTGAATCATCCCGATTTTGAAAAGTACGATATGAGTTCTTTGCGCACGGGCATTATGGCCGGAGCCCCCTGCCCTGAAGAGTCGATGAATCAGGTGCGCACGAAAATGCATTGTCCCGAAATCGTCATTGCCTTCGGTCAGACGGAATCTTCTCCCGTCATGACAATGACAAGGCGCGATGATCCTGTGAAGCTGCGCGTGGCATCCGTCGGCCGACTTTTGCCCGATATCGAAGGCAAGATCATTGATCCGGAAACGGGCGATGACGTGCCCGCAAATGTGCAGGGTGAGATCGTTACAAGGAGCGCCTGCGTCATGAAGGGCTATTATAAAATGCCGGAGGCAACAGCAGAAACCATCGACAAGGAAGGCTGGCTCCATACGGGAGATTTGGGAACGCTTGATGAAAAAGGATATTTCAAAGTGACCGGGCGAATCAAGGATATGATTATCCGTGGCGGTGAAAATATCTATCCCCGCGAACTGGAGGAATTTCTCTATAAAAATCCCAAAGTGATGAATGTGCAGGTCATCGGTATTGCCGATAAAAAATATGGCGAGCAGGTGCTGGCCGCCATTCAGCTAAAGAGCGGACAAACGGCTTCGGCGGAAGAGCTGATTGAATTTTGTAAAGGGAAAATCGCCCGTCACAAGATTCCTAAATACTGGGAGTTTGTTGACAGCTACCCGATGACAGCCAGTGGCAAGATTCAAAAATTTAAAATGAAGGAAATGTTTGAAAAAAAATATCAATCTTAATGACACGATGAAGTGAAAGGTTAAATATATGAGCAACATCATCAATCGCGATACCATCGGAGATATGGCCCGTAGGGCGGCAACGAAATATGGCGATAAGACCGCTATCATCTTCCGTGACACGAAACTTTCGTTCTATGATCTCGAACGGGAAGCAAGGCGTTTTGCCAATCTTATGACAAGCTACGGGATTAAAAAAGGCGACAGAGTGGCGGTCTATGCATACAACTCCCACTATTATCCCATCAGCATGATGGGCCTGGCCAAAATCGGCGCCATCCAGGTCCCCATCAACTACATGCTCAATGCCGAGGAAATAGCCTTCATTATCAATCATTCGGGTTCGCGAATATTCATTGTAGAAGATACACTTTATCCAATTATCGCCCAAAACCAGAATAAATTCTCTTCCGTGAAGAAGTGGGGCTTCATCCCTTTAGGGGATTCCATCATCCCTGAAGGCTTCTTCAACCTGATCACGGAAATGGTAACCATGCCCTTCGATGAACCCCAGGTGGAGGTCAGTGCGGAAGATATAGTACAAATTCCTTATACCAGCGGAACAGAGTCAAAACCGAAGGGAGCCATGCTCTCGCACCGGGCGCTCATGTCGCAGTATCACAGCTGCATCTTCGATGGTCAGTACGAAACGGACGATGTAAGCCTCCACGCCCTGCCTCTGTTCCATTGCGCCCAGCTCCATTGCTTCCTCATGCCATATCTATATATCGGAGCCACCAATGTGATCATGCACAAGGCAGATCCTCTGGAAATGATCAAGCTCATTGAAAAGTACCAGATCACGCATATGTTTGCCCCGCCCACTGTATGGATCGGAATTTTGAACCATCCGGAATTCAGGAATTACAACCACGCCAGCCTGAAAAAGGCCGCCTACGGCGCGAGCATTATGCCGGTGGAGATTATCAAACAATTGTCCGTCGTCTTCCACGGTCTGAAACTTTGGAACTATTACGGTCAGACGGAAATGGGGCCGGTGGCCACCATCTTAAAACCTGAAGATCAGCTTTTGAAACCGGGGTCAGCGGGCAAACCGGTGCTTAACGTGGAAACACGTCTCATGGATGATGACGGCAAGTTCGTCCCCCTGGGAGAAATTGGGGAAATTGTACACCGGTCCGGTCATGTCATGACCGGATATTTGAACGACCCGGAAAAAACGGCCGAAGCTTTTCAATTCGGTTGGTTCCACAGCGGCGACCTGGGACGTTTCGATAATGACGGTTATCTCTCAGTGGTTGACCGCAAGAAGGACATGATCAAAACCGGAGGCGAGAATGTGGCATCGCGCGAAGTTGAGGAAGTGCTGTACCGGCATCCGGCCATCGAAGAAGTAGCAGTGATTGGTCTGTCCGACCCCAAGTGGATAGAGATTGTTGCGGTTGTGGCCGTGCCGAAGAAGGGTTCATCACTCAATGAAAAGGCTATTGTCGCCTACTGTAAGGAACATCTGGCAGGTTTTAAATGCCCGAAAAAAGTATTCATCGCTGACAAACTGCCCAAAAATCCGTCAGGAAAAATTTTAAAGCGGGATCTGAAAGAACAATATAATTCATAATCCAGAGAGGAATCATAACCCATGGAAGAAACAAATGAGCCATTCATCTCCATAGGTGAAATAGCTCAAAAACTGGAGATGAGCCAGCGTACCATCCGCTATTACGAAGAAATTGGCCTGCTCAATTCCATCAAGCGTATTGAAGGGGGACGCCGGGTCTATACAGACATGGACCTGCGGCGCCTGAAACTGATCAAACGCCTGAAAATAATGGGTATGACCTTATCGGAAATGCAGGAACTCGAAGCGATGTGGACAATTGAAAAATCTAATGATAAGGTACTCGGACGATTGCTGGAATTAATGGGCAATCAATTGCGAAGGCTTGATGACCGAATCGCCGATCTTAATATTTTGAGAAACGAAATTGTTGAATACCAGAACCGTATTCAATCAAAAATAGGTAAATAATTTCCCTGCGATTTTGCATGATTTGTTTAATCGCCTAAGAATGATAGGGTGAGAAAGGATTAAAATAACAAAATGGAAAAATTTTTCTATCCGCGCAGCATGGTAGTCATCGGAGCTTCCGTAAAGAAAATGAATTTGGGACATATCATCGTGTTGAACAACCGGCGGAACGGATATGAAGGGAATATTTACGGCGTAAGCCGTGAGGAAGGAGATATTGCCGGCACGCATGTTTATGACAGCGTTGATAAAATTCCGGAGGTGCCTGATGTCGCCATTATCATTTCTCCGGCACAGACCGTTCCCGATTATATGGAAGCCTGCGGAAGAAAAGGCATTAAACGGATTGTCATCGAATCAGGCGGCTTCAGTGAATACTCTGAAGGTCAGCATATTCTGGAAAAAAAGGTATTGGATATTGCCGAACGTTACAACATCCGCTTCATTGGTCCCAATTGTATCGGCACGATTAATTTTGATATTAAAATGATGATGCCCTTCGGCTTCTTCCCGGAAACACCGTCCGGTGGGCGCGTGGCCATGATTGTCCAGAGCGGCGGTATCGGTAGCGCCTATCTTAAAGAATTCGGCGACAATGCCATTATTCCCGGCAAATTCGCCGCCATCGGCAATAAATTGCAGATAGACGAAGTGGATGTTCTTGACTACCTGATCAAAGATGAAAAAACTGATGTCATTACAATGTATCTGGAAGGATTCAAGCGCGGCAGAGCTTTCTTCGATCTGTCCCTCCGGTCGGACAAACCGCTTATCGTCCAAAAATCCAACCGCAGCAACCTCACCGCCAAAATCGCCCAATCCCATACAACCGCCCTTTCCGCCGATGATGCGGTTGTCAACGGCTGTTTTCGTCAAGCGGCAGTCATTCGTGCGGAGGACGATATCGACTTTCTTAACGCGGTAAAAATTATCCGGCTCCCTCTGATGAAAAGTAGACGCGTTGCCATTCTCTCTCGTTCCGGCGGGCATGCTGTTCTAACTGTCGATGCCTGCGCCAAATTTGGATTTTCTCTGGTTGATTTTCCCCCGGCTTTTATCGAGACGGTGAAAACAATTTATCACACGCGGGTCATTGCCCATCAGAATCCACTGGATCTGGGAGAAATTTTCGATTACACCATCTTTACCAGAATTCTGGAAGAAGCTCTGAAACTCCCGGATGTCGACGGTGTTCTATTCAATCATCTCTACGTGTCCACTTATGAATCCGAAATGTCGCGTGATTTCTTAAGCAATGTCGGCAGGCTGGTGAAACAATATCAAAAACCGGTCGCCGTAACTGTGAATACCGACGCCCCTGAATTGCTGAATATCTCGAAGAACCAGGGATACCCCATTTTCACTTCGCCACTGATAGCGGCTAAAGCCCTCGATGTTTCGGCCACCTATTACGAAGAAAGAACGACGAGGGATACAAGGGAGGGAAATGTTTTTTCTTCTATCGATCTGGATGCAATCCATAAAATTAAAAACCTTTGCCGTACTGAGAAACGTATTCCCCTGACGGATGAAGCCCTGCAAATTACCGAGGCCGCAGACATTCGATGCGTTGAGGGTGTCACTGTCAAATCAGCGAAGGAAGCAAGTAAATGCAAACTTGATTTCCCCGTTGCCGTAAAACTTCTTTCCCGGGATGCGTCCCATAAATCCGACGTGGGCGGTGTGCGATTAAAGATTAATAATCATAAGGAACTTGACAAGGCCATTTCCAGCATGAACGATGCTTTCGAAAAAAGTACGCCACAGCCGGTCATTGACGGCTTCCTGATTCAAAAAATGGCGGAAGATGGTATTGAATGTTTCGTCGGCGGACGCCAGGATCCGGTCTTCGGACCAATTGTCATTGCCGGCTTAGGCGGCGTTTTTCTCGAAATTTTCAAGGACACGTCCATTCGCCTTGCTCCGGTGACAAAAAGTGAAGCTATGGACATGCTCAAACAACTCCGGGCTTATCCGGTGCTGCAAGGGGCAAGAGGAAAAATGACGGCTGATATAGACGCCTTTTGCGACGTAATCTGCCGCGTATCACAGCTTCTGGCAACGGTGCCGGATATCGCCGAAATTGATCTGAATCCCGTTATCGTCCACGAAAAGGGCAAGGACGTTTCTATCGTCGATAGCCGGGTGTTTTTTAAATGATGTCCTTAAAAGCCCTATCCGGTTTTCATTTGTAAACTATTTTCCGGGAGTAAATCACCGATACGTGATTTTAACTTCGATTATTTATTTTTATTTGGTTTTAAATACAGTACAATAAGAGTTACCACTAATACAATGGCTGCAAGAGGTATAATGAATCTGTAGGAATAATGAGCAAAACGATGCCAACCATTTCCGAGGAAATAACCTAAATTTACAAAAACAACTGTCCAAAATAATGCACCCCCGTAAGCGTATATGGCAAATGTTCGATAAGACATTTCGGAGATGCCTGCCAAAAGCGCTGTCAAATGTTTCACTCCCGGAATAAAATAGCCGACAAACAATATCGATTTTCCATACTTTCTATAAAATTCTTCGGCGTTTTGAAAATGCTCGGGATTGATATGCATCTTGTCGGAATATTTCTTGAGTATTATTTTGTCAGAAAGCGTCCCGACATAATAAGCGATAGTAACCCCGCATGAAGTTCCAATAAATGCAACGATAATGGCTAGCGCATAGTTCAGCTTACCTTGAAAAATCAGGAAACCCGCAAAAACCATCAGTGATTCATCCGGAATGGGTAAACCTAAAATGCCAAGCGCCATCGAGAAAAAAATTCCCCAATAACTATATTGAACTATTTGCAGCAGCAGAGAATGCATTTAAACCATCCCATCTAATAATAGTTTTCTTTTAAACTTTTTACACAGAGGATACAAGAAAAGATTTTCAAATTTTTCTCACTCTATTAAAAATAAAAAGACTCCGGATAGTTTCAAGAAGCCTTTGAACTCAAGTAAATATAAAATTGACAGGGGACTTAAATAAATGGTCACTTAACGGAGGCGCTCCCTCAGGGTAAAGATTGATCCGGTCAATTAGAGCTGCATAACCTGATTTCATCATGTGATGGCTCACAGCAACCTCAATTTTGAAAGTGTCCTGATTTGTAAAATCCAACAAATGAAGATATAACTGATAATAGAATCATTTATTGTTAATATTTATGTTTTTTATTAAAAATAACAAGCGCTGTATACAGTATTTGTGGGGAAGAAATAATCAGTGTTTTATCTCTTTCATGAATTAAATTAATACATTCCATCTCCAATGGATTATTATAACTGAGAAATAAAAAATAACTGTATTCTAATATAAAATATGTTAGAATTAAAAAAAGTTCGGGCAGGTCATGGCACCTTTATCAGGCCACTATAATCTTCCCTTGAATGACAAAAAAAGTTACTAATAAAAGGGAAGCATCATGAGCATAAAAAAACAGGAATCTTTTAATTTCTATTCACATTTGGCCGGCGCCATCGCGGCGGCGGTGGGTACTGTGTTTTTAGCGCTGGTCGCCAGATATTCGGCATCAGCGTTGATTACCGCCCTGATCTACGGGGTCTCGATGGTTTTTCTCTTTTTGGCAAGCACATTATACCACGCCTTTAAAAAAGAAGAGAATGAGAAGTCTTTCTGGCGGAGAATGGACCGCCTCGCCATCTTTTGCATGATCGCCGGAACTTTCACCCCTATTTGTTATATGTATCTGGATGGCACCTGGCGCTGGTCCATCCTGGCTATCCAGTGGGGACTTGTGGGATTGGGGATTATCTCTCAACTGTTTTTCCCGCGTGCGCCCAGAATTCTCTATGCCGTTATTTATCTGGTCATGGGCTGGATCGCGGTCATCCCTCTTAAACAAATACTTTCATACATGAACCTCGCACAGGGAATTTTGCTGTTTACCGGTGGAATGTTTTTTACGCTGGGCGGTATAATCTACGCAACGAAGAAACCGAAGCTTATCCCCGGAATCTTCAGCTTTCACGAGCTTTTTCACATCATGGTACTGATCGGCGGCGGGCTTCACTACGCGATGATTTATATCGTCTATTTCCAAAAGGCCGTCTAATGGCATTAAAGATTTTTACTAAACCGGCGGCCCCTCCGGCCATCAGGGCGTGATACTTCAAAACTATGTCAGTTTCGGACGAATGTAAGCAACTTATGCAGCAGGAATCCCTGCTTTTTGAAAGGGAGTATAAAAAACACTTTCTGGAAGGCAAAACAAAACCCAGTCATATAGGAGAGCCCTACCTTCTGCATCGTCCGGAAACAAATCGCGGAGTGCTTCTGATACACGGTCTCATGGCCGCGCCGGAAGAAGTTCGTGAATGGGCGGATTTTTTATATTCACAGGGATACACTGTCTACGCGCCAAGACTTGCAGGACACGGAACTTCCGTGCTGGATCTGGCGGAGCAAAGCTTTTACGATTGGGTGGATTCCGTGAACCGTGGACACAACATCCTGAAAACCTGCTGCGAGCAAGTCGTTGTGGCCGGTTTTTCAACAGGCGCGGGGTTAGCGCTTCATCAGGCCGTCACCAAGCCGGGGGCGTTTAAGGCGGTGATCTCCATCAGCGCGCCACTGAAGTTCAAAAGCTTCTCTTCCCGCTTTGCTGAACAACTCGACCGGTGGAATTTGTTTCTCTCCGCCATGGGCATTAAACGCCTGCACATGGATTTTGTTCCTAACCATCCCGACAACCCGCATATCAATTATGACCGATGTCCCGTACGAAGCATCGTGCAGGTCAAGGCGCTGATGAAAAAAGTATACAAGGCACTTCCCTCTCTTTTAATTCCCGTACTAATCATTGGGGCGGACAATGACCCCAAGGTAGAGGGAAAAAGCGGCAGGAAAATTTATGATTGTATCTCATCTCCCGACAAAATATACAGAGAGGTTCACTTTCATCTTCACGGTATCGTCAGAGGAGAAATCACCCGTGATGTGTTTCCGGAAGTGGCGGATTTTCTAAACCGGTTGGTGTGGCGATAACACTGCTTAAAATTATCCGAAATTACTGGAAACAATAATCCGGATAAGATGAAAATCCATCCGGCCACAGCGCCGGACATCATGCAAAAATACCGGAACAGTTTGTTTTTAAGCACATGTGTCTCCATTTTTCTATTTTTATCGGCGCGCAAAAAATAATCCCAGGGCAACAAAAACCGGTGTGCTGATATTGATAATTACATTTTTAATCATAAACGGGATTAGGCCGGGAATATCATCGGCATGGCGTACGACGCCGCGCATCACCGGAACGGCCAAAATCAATGTAACCAGGCCCATAAGCGCTCCCGGAGGAAGCACTTTCAACAGACATCCGGCAATAATCGACACATAAGTCAAAATCAAAAAAACAATATACACTAAGGCGCTTAAGGGGCGTCCGATTCGTATGGGCAGGTGGTCTCTGCCAAATTGCCTGTCAGCCTCAACATCAGGAAATTGATTAAGGAGCAGCAGATCGCTGACCAGAAAAAACGGCACCAGTGAAGCCCATGCCGCAGTCCAGGAATAATGGCCGGTCAACATGAAATCGGTGCCCATCACCATCAACGGCCCGAAGCCGAGGCCGGGGGCAATCAGACACAAGAGCGGATGACGTGTAATGAACGGTGTATAAGTATAGATGATTATAATCCCAAGAAGGTCGGCAGGCAATAACCACGGCCCGCGTTCTATCAGGAAATAGACACCTATACAAGCCGTAAGAATAAGACTGACTAAACCGGTAATCAACGCCAGATGAGCCTTTTGGGGGTTTTCAGGCAGACTCTTTGTTCCGCCTGAAATGGGTGTTTTCACGGTGATAAGATCGAGTCCACTTTTGAAGTCTTGATATTCATTGAGCGCGTTGACACTGGTATGCGCCATAAGAGCGCCTGCAAATATAAGAATAATATATAACGGATTAAGAGAAGCTCCGGACCAGAAGGCAGTCGCGATTCCCAACAGCACACAGGCGGGGGTTAAAACCAGAAAGTTGGGCCGCATGGGACCCATCAAAGCATTACTCATTAAACATCTCCATTTAATTCATAATACCATTCCGTTAATCTAACTATATGAAGAATGACATTGTGTCAATTAGATGTTGATCGTAAAAGATAACGCGTGGCATCAATGTTCGCTCTTTAGTATTGATGATTAGTGCCGTAGCGTAACAATTGATTAATTTGATGAGTTCTCAAAGATCATGGATATGAATTGATTCATTTTGCATATGCTTTGATTTGAACGGCCGGCAATTGAAGTGAAATCTTATTCGCAGTGTGAAAGATTTTACACATGTAAGCAGCATTCTTTTAACATTATTTAAAAGTAATATTTTAAAAAACACAATAAATACAATGATATTCAATATCATCATATGTTTCTGCTTTATGGCATGGATTGTGCTTTTACTTGATAAATTTAATATTGTTATTATGTATATTTTGAGATAGATTTAGACATTAAATGGAAATTAAATAAATGGAAAATTAGATTAAATGAAAGATAATAAAAACATAGCTGTTGTTTTTCCCGGACAGGGTTCGCAAAGGTCCGGAATGGGCAAAGACTTTTATGAACAGATTCCTGTATGCCGGCAAACGTATGAGGAAGCTGCCGATGCTGTGGGCTGGGATGTTTCTGCGATGTGTTTTGGTGAAGATGAAAGGCTGAATCTTACCGAATTCACACAGCCTTGCATTGTAACGACGGAAATATGCATGCTGCGTGGATTGACTAATCGTTACGGATTTTCGCCTGATTATTTCGGCGGTCATTCTCTGGGAGAATTTACGGCTCTTGTTGCCGCCGGAGTGATGTCTTTAGCTGAAACTTTAAGAATAGTTCAAACACGTGGAAAATTAATGCAGGAAGCCGTGCCGATAGGTGTTGGCGGTATGGCGGCGGTTATTTCCGAGAATATAGATATTGGTATGCTGGAAAAAGCAATGCAAGGTCTTACGGCTGATGTCGCCAACATTAATTCCGCTAATCAGGTTGTTATAAGTGGTGAGTTACTGGCGCTTGACGAAACGGAAAAAAGGCTGACGCAGATTTTTCCTGCTGAAAAAACATTCAGGTTTGTCCGCCTTAATGTCAGCGCTCCATTTCACAGCCGTTTAATGAAATCAATTGAAAACAGTTTTTCAGATACATTGGAGAAATTCGGTAAGAATTCAGACCCACGGAATGCAGCTCACGTAACCTCGAATTTTACCGGCAATTTCCATTTAAGTGATATTTCAGATATAAGAAGAAATCTTGTGAATCAACTCAGCAATACCGTGCATTGGCGGAGAAATATGCAGTGTTTGGCGTCAAAGGCACAGGAAATATATGAGGTCGGCCCGGCGCGTCCTCTGCGCGATTTTTTTAAAACAATAGGCGTTATCTGTCAGTCAATCACCGGGCTTGCCGCGGCCGATAAGAGTTTTAATGTTAAAAATTAATCAACAACTAAGAAACGATGTAATTTCGCAAAGGAGTAATGATTTTGAACAAAGCAGAAAATATTATAAATAATCCTTTGAAGATTCAGGATAATACTTTTCGTGATGGGCATCAGTCGATTTATGCCACAAGGATGAGAACGGAAGATATGATTCCTATTGCCGAAGAGATGGATAGTTGCGGTTTTCACGCGATGGAAGTTTGGGGTGGCGCGACCTTCGATACCATGCACCGGTTTTTGGGTGAAGATCCCTGGATGCGGCCGAAAATTTTAAAAAAATATATCACTAAAACACCTTTTGCCATGTTGATACGTGGACAAAACCTGGTCGGCTATCGTCATTACGCTGATGACGTTGTGCGCGCTTTTGTGGACAAGGCGTGCGAAATCGGTATCGATATTTTCCGCTGTTTTGACGCTTTAAACGATTTCCGTAATATGGAATCATGTGCGGAAAGAATCAAGGCCAACGGCAAGCAATTTCAGGGAGCTGTTTGTTATTCACTGACCGATGTCCGTTTGGGAGGAGACGTTTATAATCTTGAATATTTCATAAAGAAAACGAAAGAACTGGAGCAAATGGGCGCGGACGCAATTTGCATCAAGGACATGGGGGGTATTCTTTCTCCCTATGATGCGTATGATCTGGTTTCCGCCATAAAAAAGGAAATTAAAGTGCCGTTGCATTTACACTCCCATTACACCAGCGGAATGGCCTCGATGACATATTTAAAAGCGATAGAAGCCGGAGTTGATGTTGTGGACACATGTCTTGCGCCTTTCGCACTGAGAACTTCGATGCCCGCCATCGAACCGCTGGTCGCCGCCCTTCGGGGAACCGCGCGCGAGACCGGAATGGATTTACACAAACTTCTGGTACTGGGTGAACACCTGGAAAAGATTGCCCCGAAATATAACAGCCATTTAGCTACCCATAAACTATCAATCATTGATAATGGAGTTTTGGCTCATCAAATTCCCGGTGGTATGATTTCTAACTTGACCGGTCAGTTGAAAGAAATGAACGCGTTGGACAGATTGGCAGAAATCTACAGCGAAGTGGTTCAGACACGCAAAGATATGGGTTCTCCGCCTCTGGTTACTCCCGTATCTCAAATAATCGGCGCGCAGGCCGTATTGAATGTGCTTTTCGGCCGTTATGTAAGAGTCTCAAACCAGTTAAAAGATCTGGTCCTGGGTTTGTATGGTAAAACCCCTATGCCGATTGATGCGGAATTGACTAATAAGATACTGAAGAATTACAAGCGCGGAGGGGAACCTTTAAAAGGAAGACCGGCTGATTATCTTGAACCGGAAATCGAAGCAGCGAAGAAAAAACTTGGCGGCCTTGCCCGCAACGATGAAGATGTACTGGCATATATTTTATATCCCGCAACAATGATAAAATTTTTGCAAACGAAATATGGAATTGAATCGCCGGCAGAGGCGGGAGTAAAAAATTCCCACACAAAAGGCGCTGCCGCGTAAAAACAGCAACAAAAAAACAACTCCTTTTTTGAAGATATTCATAAAAGGAGTTATTTTATAAATTTATTTCCAAAAATAATTGAAACGAAAGGTTTGGTTTATGGATTTCAGTCTTAATGAAAATCAATTATCGTATCTGGATACTGTGCGAAAATTTGTGAAAAATGAAATAACTCCGAATATTCTGGAGATGGAAAAAAGTCATGTGTTCCCGTGGGACATCATTAACAGGGCATGGAAAACCGGCCTTCTAAATTTGAGCATTCCTGAATCTGTCAAAGGTTATGAAATTGACGCGTTTACCTCAGCCCTGATTATCGTAGAACTTTCCTATGGCGACACGGGCATCTCTACGTCGGCTATGTGCAATGATTTAGCCAATGTTGTTATTGGCCTGCATGGAACGGATGAACAAAAAAAATTATTTCTCGGACCTTTCGTCGAAAAACCGGCGCTCGCCTCTTTTTGTTTAACGGAACCTAATGCCGGTTCTGATAATTCGATGATGACCAGTTTTATCGCAAAGAGGGATGACGGCAATTATGTTTTAAACGGTTCCAAGTGTTTTATTACCAATGCTTCCTATGCTTCTCAATACACTGTTTTGTGCAAGACGGGAAAACCGAATGGCAACTTTATGGCTTGCGTTATTGTTCCGGTAGAACCTGTCACCTCCGCCGATATTCCCAATATCGGAAATTCTACAAGAGAAATAAGCGTTCCGGCTGGCGGTACGATAATAATCGGCAAGCCGGAGGATAAATTGGGGCAAAGACTTTCCAACACGGCCAGTGTGACTTTTGAAGATGTTATTATTCATCCGAATCAGATTATTGGCGACAGGCGTCTGGGTTTTAAATATGTTATTGACGTTTTGGATTATGCCCGGCCGATGGTGGCAGCCATTGGCCTCGGTCTGGCTAAAAGGGCGTTTGCGGTTACCCTGGAATATACGCGGGAACGCAGGCAATTTGGCAGTAGAATTTGTGATCTTCCCGTGGCCAGAGAAATGCTGACGACCATGTGGAAAAAAGTGGAACTGGCCGAAATGTCTCTTTTTAAGGCGATTTTTAAAATTCAGGAAAAAGCGAAGGATGCTGGAATTTATGCTTCTCTGGCCAAAAACACGGCAGCAGAGGCCGCTGTCTTTTGTTCGACTGAAGGTCTTCATCTGCATGGCGGTTATGGTTTCACGACAGATTATGAGATTTCCAAACTTGCCCGTGACGCCCATATTATTGACATTTACGAAGGAGTCCGGGAAGTGCAGAATATGATTATAGGACGGGAGATTGTTTAAAATGCTTTATCTTCACTCCATGGGACATTTTCATCCCGAAAATATTATTTCCAATACATTTCTGGAAAACCTGGATATCGACACTACCAACGAATGGATTATGGAACGTGTCGGCATTCAAAACCGGCGGACAGTTCTGCCTCTGGATTATATCAAAAAAACAAAAAACATGAATCCGCTGGAATCCTACAACATCAGACAATACAAAAATTACCAGATGGGAGCGGCTGCCGCCCGGATGGCGCTGCAGCGCGCTTCGCTGACACCTGCGGATATAGGTCTGGTTATTGCCGGCACTTCATCACCGGATAACATATCGCCCGCGGAAGCATCCGCGATGGCCGCGGAATTGGGCATTGAAGCAGCCTGCTTCGATTTGAATTCATCCTGTTCTACTTTTGGCATGCAGGTCAATTTTCTTTTGCGTATGCAGGCGGAGACACTGCCACCTTACATCTTGCTCATCGGCGCGGAATCGCCGACAAGGGCGATTAATTATTCTGATCGCAATTCGGCAGTTCTTTTCGGCGATGGCGCGATCGCGGCAGTAGTGTCGACAAAAGTTTCCACAAGCGCCGCTTTTATCAGCGGCGGCTTTGATTCCCGGCCATCCGGGTGGGCAAAAGTCGGCATTGACGGCGACTGGACTTTTCATCAGGATGGCAAAGCCGTTCAGGGTTATGCCATCAGGACAACAACAGAATGTCTTAAAGTGCTCCAGGATCAATATGCGGCCGAAGCTCAGCGTTTTATCTTTATTGGCCATCAAGCCAATTTAATGATGCTTAAAGCAGTGTGCCAGCGCAGAGAGATAAAGCCCGATCACCACTGGTACAACGTTGATCAATTCGGCAATGTCGGTTGTTGCGGCGCTCCTTCCATTTTAAGCATGCACTGGGATGAAATTCAACCCGGCGACAATATTGCGATGGTCATTGTCGGCGCCGGACTGACCTGGGCATATATGATGCTGAAAGTGGAAGGTGACTGATGATCGAAAAACCAGTTGCTTTAGTAACCGGCGGCGCGACAGGAATAGGGGCCGCATGCTGCCGTGCTTTGGCAGCCGAAGGTTTTCATGTCGGTATTCATTACCGTAAAAGTGAACAAAAAGCGCAGACGCTGCTTAAGGAAATAAAGGATGGTTTTTTGATTCCGGCGGATCTTGCGAGCATAGAACAGATTGACTTGATGATTGGAAAACTCAAGGATGCGGCAGGACGCGTTGATGTTTTGGTCAATAATGCCGGGCAGTCGATCAACGCCGATATTACATCGATGAAGGTTGAGCAGTTTGACGAACAAAGGGCGCTGACACGCGGCGTCTGGTATCTGACCAAAAGAATTCTCCGGCAATTCATGCTGCGGAGTCAGTCCGGGCGCATCATCAATATTTCCAGCGTTGTCGGTCATACAGGCAACGCCGGTCAGATTCCCTACACAATGGAAAAAGCTGCATTGGATGCCTTTACCAGATCTCTGGCGCGAGAAATGAAGGGAAGAAATATTCTGGTTAATTCCGTCGCGCCCGGTTTTATTGACACGGAGATGACCAAAGAACTACCGGAAGAAATAAAAGATAAAGCCGCGGAGGAAATTCTTTTGGGGCGCATTGGCCGACCTGAGGAAGTCGCGGAAGTGGTGGCATTTCTGGCTAAAAAGGGAAGTTACATCAACGGTTCGGTGATTCATGTCAACGGAGGGCTTTATGGAGGCTGATGCCGAACTGAAACGGGAGATTCTGCAGCTTGTGCCGCAACAAAAGCCTTTTCGTTTTATTGACGAAATTATCAGCCTTGATGATGAACGGATAGTCGGAGCTTACCGGTTTCGCGAAGACGAATATTTTTATCGCGGGCATTTCCCCGGTAATCCCATTACGCCGGGCGTGATTCTAATTGAAACGATGGCGCAGGTCGGAGTTGTCGCTTTCGGGATATATCTTTTGTCCCGCCAGAGAAATATGCGCCCCTCTCAAATGGATATGCCGCTGAGTCTGTTTACTATGGCGGACGGCATAGAGTTCAAAAAGATTGTGTCGCCGGGGGAGCGAGTGATTGTTAAAGGAAAGAAAATTTATTTTCGTAGAAATATTTTCAGGGCGGGTGTTTCCATGGAAAGAGAAAATGGTGAAATAATTTGCTTCGGAGAATTATCCGGAGTGGGAGTGGATAAATGAAAAAGAGAGTTGTTGTTACGGGAATGGGAGTGACGGCTCCCAATGCGCACGGGTTGGATAATTATGAAAAGGCGCTCCGGGGAGGTGTTTCGGGCATTCGTTTTATTCCTCAACTGAAGGAATTGAATTTCGGCTGTCAGATTGCCGGTGTTCCGGAAAATTTCGATGATATCCGGAAAAGTTATTTTGACAGGGAAAAGCTTTTATCCATCAACGATAATATCGGTTATGCCTCGGTTTCGGCGGTCGACGCCTGGAAGGACGCCGGCTTTAACCTCAATAGCGATGATGATGATACTGTGGATTGGGATACCGGTGTCATAGCCGGTTCCGGCATCGGCGGCATGGATACGATTGCCAACGCAATCGTCCCCATAATTAACGAAGGTCGTGTCCGACGGTTGGGCAGCCGCGTTGTCGAGCAGGTAATGAGCAGTGGAACCAGCGCGCGCATTTCCGGTTTACTGGGCGCCGGCAACAAGGTGACATCGAATTCTTCCGCCTGCAGCACCGGCAACGAAGCGATCATCGATGCTCTCTGGAGAATAAAGACGGGTTTGGCCAAACGCATGGTAGCCGGCGGCTCTGAAGGGGCGACGCCTTACATCTGGGGAGGCTTTGACGCCATGCGTGTGCTTTGCCGCAAATTCAACGACAATCCAGAGGCGGGTTCTCGCCCAATGAGCGCCACGGCTTGCGGCTTTGTGCCCGGTTCGGGTGGTGCGATGCTTGTTCTGGAAGAGTTGGAAACCGCTCTTGCCAGGGGGGCCAGAATCTACGCGGAAATAATCGGCGGCTATGTTAACTGCGGCGGGCAGAGAATGGGCGGTTCCATGACTGCGCCCAATCCCGAAGGTGTGAAGAGATGCATCTGCGGCGCTGTGGCCGACGCAGGCATTAATCCGGCCGAAGTTGACGCTGTTAACGGACATCTGACGGCAACATATGCTGATCCTATTGAAGTAAGAAATTGGGCGGAGGCCCTCGAGCGCAATCCCGAAAATTTCCCCTATATTCAGTCTACAAAATCATTGATCGGTCATTGTCTGGGCGCCGCGGGCGCCATAGAGAGCGTGGCCGCCGTTTTGCAGATTTATAAAGGATTCCTGCATCCGTCAATTAATTGCGAGGATGTGCATCCCGACATAGAAAAATATGCGCAAAAGATTCCGCAGAAATGTCTCGAATTTCCTGAACTAAAAATTATCGCCAAGGCCGGTTTCGGTTTTGGTGACGTCAACAGTTGCATCCTATTCAAGAAGTGGGAAGAAAAATAATATTCTATAAGGAGAACGTTTGTTATGGATGATAGTAAGATTTTTGAAGAAATGATTAATATTTTAAGACCATACGCCAAAAATCAGGATCTTTTGGAAAAGGCAACGATGGACACGCACATTTTAAATGATTTGAAAGTGAACTCCGCCCGTTTGGTGGATGTCATTATCAGATGCGAAGATGTTTATAACATAAGCGTTGATGATGATGAGGCCGATAGAATCCGCACCATCGGCGATGCCGTCAGAATCATCAAACAAAAACTTGGGTAAAAATGAGTAAAAAGTCACAAATACTTTTGCATCTACAAAATTTTATCGGAAGAATTTCAATATTAGTCCTCGCGCCTTTATATTTTTTTGCCGCCAAAGTATTCTTTTACCGGGTAAGGGATTTAGAAGAAATCCGCCGCCGGTGCGCCGCTGAATTCGCCAAGCACAAGGGGGGGTGGATTATCTGTTCCAATCATCTGACGATGATTGACTCATTTATTTTAAGCTACGCCATTTTCAGTTTAGGTCAGCATATAATCAATTATAAAAAACTTCCATGGAATCTGCCGGAATGGAATAACTACAAAGGTAATCTTCTGCTGACGATATTGTGTTACCTTTCCAAGTGTATTCCCATCAACCGCGGCGGGTCCCGCGAGAAAATGAAAGAATCTCTGGAAAAATGTGTCTACCTTCTGAAGAGCGGCGAAACCATCATGATTTTTCCGGAAGGCAAGCGTTCCCGCACCGGGCGGGTGGATAAAGAAGGATTCTCTTACGGCGTCGGGCGTTTTGTCAGAAATCTGGAAAACTCCAAAATAATGTGTATGTATCTGCGGGGAGACAAGCAGGATAACTACAGCGTTATTCCTGCCTGGGGCGAGAAATTTTCAATTCAGATAGAAATTTTTAAGCCGCAGCGCGTAGAGGGAAGTGAACTCAAGGCACAGCGGGAATATGCCACTCAAATAATTGATCGGCTCGCGCGAATGGAGGAAAATTATTTTGCCCTGCGTCGGGAACGATGTGGTGGATTTAAGTGAACCGGCGAATGCGGGAAAAAGTAAGAACTCGCGTTTCCTGAAAAAAATCCTCACAGATGCTGAAATTGAATTTATTAACAACACAGAACGGTCTGAAGCTGCGCTCTGGTCGTTCTGGGCATGCAAAGAAGCCGCGTATAAAGTGAAAATTAAATCTTTTCCTGGCATCCCTTTCATTCCCCGGCGGTGGCAGGTCGTTTTCAACAAACTCCAATCAGAATATTCAGACGGCGAAGTCATTATTCCGGGAAAGGGCAGTGTTTATATCCGTTATTTTTCGAATCTCCAATATGTTCATTGTGTTGGCGCCGATAGTTCCACAGTTTTGGATAAATTAATCTGGAGCGTTGAAGCCCTGCCGGAAGAAAAAGAAATCAATCCATCACTGTTTTTGCGTGACTGCCTTGGGGAAAAATTGGCTAATAACCTTTCCCTGAATTTCCATGATATAAAAATAATGAGAACAAAAATAAATGGCGAATTTCAACAGCCGCGTGTTTACGTTGGCGGTAAGGAAACGGATATCGATATAAGCTTGAGCCACGATGGCCGGTTTGTTGCTTACGCATACCATCTCTAAATCAAAGCGCGATCTTTGTTGGCGTCGTTGTCGGCTTGCCAGAACGTATATACAACGGTTTGTTGCTTACGCGTTTTTATTTTGAAACCATAATTCTTGTTGTGATAATTTTCTTATGATAATAATATCCTCAAATAAGATTAAAAATAACGGGTGATTATTATGAAAATAGCTGTTTTGAACGGTTCGCCGAAAGGTGAAATCAGCGTTACCATGCAGTATGTCCATTTTCTGGAACAGAGATTTCCGGAAGCCGAATTCAAATTTTTCGATGTCGCACTGAAAATTAAGAAGCTGGAAAAAGACGACAAGGCTTTTGGGGAAGTTATCGCCGGGATATTTGCAGCGGACGCGGTGCTCTGGGCTTTCCCCCTTTATTTTCTCGTCGTTTGTTCTCAATATAAAAGATTTATAGAATTGATTTTTGAAAAAAATGCCGTCGCCGCTTTTCGCGGAAAGCCTGCCGTATGTCTCACAAGTTCCATCAATTTTTTTGACTACACCGCCCACAATTATATCAATGCCGTTTGCGACGATTTACAGATGAATTATTTTGGCGCCTATTCTGCGGAAATGAATGATCTGCTTAAGGCTAAGGAACGTCAACGGCTGAAGGCTTTTGGCGCATTATTTATGAAGGCAATTGAAGAAGGAACGCCCGGGATCAGAAACAACAAACCACTGATAGCGCCGGAAGTTATTTTTGAGGCGCAAATGATAAAACCAGTGGAGACTGATGGTAAAAAGATTCTGATTGTGGCCGATAATCTCACTGAAAATACGAATCTTCAAAAGATGGTGGAGAGATTGCGGCAGACTTTTTCTCCCCCCGCCCAACTGGTGCAGTTGGAGGATGTTGATATCAAGGGCGGATGCCTTGGTTGTATACAGTGCGGTTTTGATAACGTGTGCGTTTATCAGGGCAAGGATGGTTTTATTGATTTCTTCAATACGAAAATTAAAACAGCGGATATTTTGTTTATTGCCGGCGCGATTCATGATAGGTATCTTTCATCGTTGTGGAAATGTTTTTTCGACCGTAGTTTTTTCAATGGGCATACACCCTTTTTGAAAGACAAACAAATCGGATTTGTTATTTCCGGACCTTTCAGTCAAATTCATAATTTACGCGAAATATTTGAAGCTTCTATCGGAATACAGCAGGCCGGTATCGATGGCTTTGTCAGTGATGATCTGGGAAGCTCCGCCGAAATCAATATCGCACTGCAAAGCATGGCCCTGCGTTCAGTTGCGCAGAGCAAAATCGGTTATATTCCGCCGCCGACATTTTATCAGGTTGCTGGAAATAAGTTGTTCCGTGACGCCATTTGGGGTAGGCTGCGCCCGGTTTTTCAGGCTGATCACAGATACTACAAGGAGCATGGGATGTATGATTTCCCTCAGAAGCATTATAAATGGCGGATGATTAACAGCCTTCTGGTTATGCTCACGAAGATTCCGGCGATTCGACGGGAGTTTATAAAGAGAATGAAAAAAGAAATGATCAAACCCTGTGCCAATGCTCTGAAAAAACCAGAATGATAATTGGAATCAAAGATTGGTGCGGATATATTTCGATAATACGAAGGGGGAAATATGAATGCTAAAGATGTTGTGGCAGTCGTTACCGGCGGGGCGTCTGGACTGGGCGAGGCCAGCATTACGGAATTGGTAAAAAAAGGCGCACGGGTCGTAATTGTTGATATTGATTCGGATAAAGGAGAAAAGCTGGCAACAAATATTGGAGCAGGCGCGATATTTGTAAAAACAAATGTGACCAGCGAAGCTGATGTCCGGCAGGCCATACAAAAGGCTGTTGATACTTTTGGAAAAATAAACGTGATCATTAATTGCGCGGGGATTGTCAATCCGGGAAAGCTTATTGGCAGGAAAGGCCCCCTGCCTCTGGAGTCGTTCAATAAAGTCATACAGCTTAATCTTGTGGGAACGCTCAATGTTATCAGGCTGGCAGTGGAGCAGATGATGAATAACACGCCTGATGAAGAAGGCGAGAGGGGCGTTATCATCAATTGTGCGTCAATTGCCGCGTTTGAAGGACAAATAGGTCAGGCGGCCTACAGCGCTTCTAAAGCAGGTATAGTGGGAATGACGCTGCCTATAGCGCGTGAAGTTGCTGATTATGGAATTAGAGTGATTGCAATTGCTCCGGGAATCTTTGAGACGCCAATGATGGCCGGTTTACCTCCTGCGGTTAAGGAAGATATGGCGAAAACAGTTCCTTTTCCCCGGCGTCTGGGCAAGCCCATTGAATTTGCCAAGCTTGCCCTGCATATCATTGACAACGTAATGCTCAATGGTTGTTGTATCAGGCTGGACGGGGCATTGCGCATGCCTCCAAAGTGATGCCATTCCGCTTTCTTTGGCTAACTTTGTTGGCATCGTCGTCAGCTTCCTCAACGTATGTAAAATACGCCTGCGGAGCTTCCTCCTTGCCGCCTCGATATCATCTTTGATTTAGAAGTGGTGTTAAAATATTACTGATAGAAAGCTGATCTGGAGCGATAGCGATCGGCTGTATGGCCCTTGTTGGACAATCAATTAGCAATTATTGTATGTCCTGTGCATCTTGATTAGTATGCGAACTAAATCAATTACGTTTCACGAACTTATCTCCCCTGTCGATTATCATATTTCGTCTGGCAAACTTTTTTAGAACAGATTCTTTTTTCCATTTATCAAGTTGAATGTAGATGGTCTTGATAATGAGGTTAATATCCTGCTCAGAGCCCATTGTGGGGTCATATGAAAGTTCAGCACGAACCATAATGCAGATCAAATAGATTAAAAGATCCCACCAATTGGTAATATCGGATGGTACAACGAGTGTCTCTCCAGATAATTTAACTACCTCAATGTAAGCCATAAGGGTTTTCATTGGATCGATTGGTGGATCGCTTCCTATGGGTAGATCATTTTCGATCAAGCCAATAAGTTGATTAAATCGCTTCCTAGTAACTTTCTTGATTGCCATATTTTTCATAAATCCCATATTGTTTACCCGTACTATCTGATTTAAGGTCCAACATAGAAATCAGCGGCGCGGTGAGCGACCGCTGGATTGACAAGTTATAATGTTTCTTTGTTTCGTATCTTTTTATCTATGTAACTTTCGGCTACTTTATAAGTAATATGATGATCTTTATGAAGAATAATATTGTCGCACTTTTTGTTTACAAACTCTGGACAAGCGAGAAATGAGGTTCCAGAGACGAAAGGTAAATCATGTGTTGGACATATAGGATTATAATCTACTTCAAAGTAACCACTGTCAAATATGCTTACTTTCCACTTTTGGTTATTGACAATGAAATATTTGATTTTATAAGCGAGTGCTGACGATGAGTTCCTTGAATATATTAGGAATAGTATCGCACAACAAAATAATATGGATAACGAAATTAGAATTACTATCCATAGCTGGATTGGCGTTTGTAATAGGTGGAGTGGTATAGTTATGGCGGACACCTCGAAAAGCGTGTTATAGAAACTAAACTTTTGGAGGTGAGATATGACAACAAAGAAGAAGAGTTATTCGAAGCAATTTAAGATTGATGCAGTTAAACTT
>JBKQWB010000010.1:0-10116 GCA_052139735.1 Smithella sp.
AGCATTGTTGCCTCGTACAATGATAATTATGAATACTATCATTAAGGAATTAGAAAAAAGAGAAATGAAAATATTCATTAGGGAACGAAGGCATCCCAATACAGTATTATCTATTAAAGGCGAGGAATTGGAAATTGGCATTGAAGAGCCTTCAGGAAAAGTTGAACATCAAAAGACTAAATCAGAACTTGAAGATGCCAAACGTTACCCTTCTTTATATGCACACACAACTTATGATTATAAGCCATCAGGGAAATTAAGATTATTCATAGACACTTATACACGAGGCGCTATGAGAAGATCCTGGCATGATTCCGAATCTAAGAAAATTGAAGACCGCTTGAATGAAATATTTATCGGTTTCATAAAAGTTGCAGACGAAATAAAACAAGACCGATTGACGAGTGAAAAAGAAGAAAAAGAAAGACTTGAGCGAATAAGGTTATACGAAGAAATTCAGCGTCAAAAAGCTGAAGAAGAAAAAAGAATTAATGTCCTCTTAAAACAAGTAAATTCATGGTCTCAAAGCGATGCAATTAAAAATTTCATTAATCATGTGAAGACTGCTGCCATCGAGAAATATGGGAAAATTGAAGAGGAGAGCGATCTAGGAAAGTGGCTGATATGGGCAAATCTTCAGGCCCAGCGGCTTGATCCAATTTCGGAACTCATATGTGCTTACAAATATTTGGATTGAAATAAGTCAATCACACTTGTCCCTGATTGAAGGAATCCTGAAACCGACGGACCACATCAATGATTTCATCAAAGTCAGGCACATCACCAAAAAACATTTCCGCACGCATGGTATTGTAATCCTGCCTCCATGCTGCAAGTTGATCTTCCCGAGGCATAAGGCAAAGTGAGCCTGGCCTGAGAGTATTGTAGTCCATCCAATTTTGATTGAAAAATATAGAGCGGTGTTCAGCTATGCCAGCGAATAGATCGGGATTCTGAATAGCTCGCTTCGCAATGCCTTTTTTGATTAAACACCATAGGTCGTAATAATGCCTTGCAAGACGCGCTTTTCTGTGTTTCGAAGCAGGTCGGAAAGTTTCTTCATGCAACAGCATAGCCTTTTCCAAAAATGTTCTTTCCGGGGCAACTGCCTTGACCGGAAATTTATCAGTAATAAATATTTCAGAAAACGCGTCTGCCAGATACGGTTTAATAAGTGGAGATTCATTAGGCCATGTATCTGATCTAGCCCCCAGTTCAATCTTAACTCGGGGATGCAAATAAGGTGAACCGCCTATTGTAGTTCCCGGATATTCAAATAACAAAGTTTGCCCATCAGGATCTTCTTCTGGGGAGGCAATATTCAGAGACCATTTTTTATCAGCAGGTAGTGCATCACTAAGATATTTTTCGAGCTTAGGCTTCAGCTCGACATAAATGCGTGAACGACAAATTTCTTTAAGATTCTCCAGACTATTTTTTCTCTTCTTCTTACTTGGCTCTTTTTCAGGACTTTTGTCGCCACTGAAGCCTAAGAAATCGCGATTGATCACGATATCAATATCTTCGGAAAAACGCTCAATCAAACCCCAGCATTTGGATAATGACGTACCACCCTTAAAAACCAAGTGGTTGCCCCATTCTGGGAGAGAAAACAGTTTCCATAATGTCCAGCAAACCCAAAAGTCTTTTTCGATGCTTGCTGGCGGTAAACGAAGCCAAGATTGGGCTTGTTCAAAATAAATCCGCATCTCATCATTAGACTTTTTAATGAAAGTATCCACTATTCAAACACCGTTGGGCTTGGCAATATTCCGCATGATATCAGCAATCCAGGCAGGAGCATATTTCAGGTCTTTTATAAGCTGTTTCTTATCATCGTCACTTATACGTCTTTTAAGTTTCTTAATAACAGATTGATCTGTGTGCTTTTGGCCGAGATGTCTTAAAGCTTGTGTGACTAGTCCGCTAATCCTACCGGCAGTGGCCATATTGCGAGGGGTTGTACGCTTAAGAATAATTTCCTGTTTGTCCAATTGAATATGTTTCGATGGGCCATCCGTTAAAAATAAAACCTTCATGGGTACCTGATCAGAAAGACCAAGAAGATTTGCCGCATATGCACCGGAAGGTTGCAAGCGGGTAGCGTCCCGGCCTTTCAATGCCTGAGCTATGTCGTCTATGGAGGGAGACAGAATTCCAAATTGATCATGTTTGCGAGGGTAATCATAAAGTCCACGCGCCAAACGACGTATTGTGCCTTTACGTGAAAGTCTGGTAAGAACTGTACCTATGACACGCGGATCTCCCAATGACGAGAATATTATTGGAGTAAATACAAAACCCCTACCGTGACCATATATAATAGAAACTACTTTGTTATCAATGCTATTCATACATTATCCATATTAATTATGATGAAAATACTATACAATATTTTCATCATAATTCAATTCATTTTTTCTATACCTCGAACATAGCTGCTATTCAATTTAACTCTACCCATCAAACCGAGGACATATACAATTTGTTTCATGAAGGGTGGGGATAATAGGTATTAATTTGTAATAGCTGATTTCTGTGATTTTGCTGAATAGGTGTGTTGCTTATGAAGCGGCAAGCGATGTGCTGCAAGCCCAGAGCGATAGCGGAATAAGCGGCACACTTATTCAGCGGATAGAATCACAAATGTGGGTACAGCCTTATCACGTCTATACCAACCTCAAGCAGGGCGGGAAATAGATTCATATAATTTATTGAAGTCGAGATTCGTTGCTGATGCGTTAAAGAGATGAATTTTGAAGTCATTCACTACATCGGGTCTTCATTTAGTGAATTCTTATTTTGTATTCTTTACCAATCCGTGAAAGGTCTTGACCCATTCCTTCCACACGCGGTCAAAATCCGGCACGTCTTGCAGCATCGGCGCCAATCGATCGCGCCATGCGTTTTCATTCCACTCCCGCAACGTGTCCGACGTCAGACCCGTAATATCAGGCTGCACACCCCGAACACGGCATTTCTCATCAAAAAGAGGTTTCAGTTCTTTCCACGAAAAAGGTTCTCCTGATTTACACAAGATATACCAGAGATCGTACAAATCTCTTGGACGCGGCCATTTCTTCTGCTGCTGCAACAGCGATCTCAGCTTTTCCGCGAGGATTTCTTTTTTGGAATACGCCGTGATTCCGAATGGCGAAAGATCGGGATAGTCTGGCGTAACTGAACGATCAACCGCTTTATCAAGAATGGGCTCATCAAAGGTCAGATGCACTTTCACCTGTGGCAGCCCTTGTCTTCTTGCCCCGCCCCGGTTGTACTCCATGGGTATCTCAATCTGAAAATCGCCCGGCGCCGTCAGAGGATCACGCATGGACAAACGAATGCCCGATTCTTGCAAAACCCATGCGTTAACAGTATCAAGCAGGCGGATAGACGTATCAAGGTTGTCTCCGCCGGGTCTGCAACTGAAATCAATGTCCTCGGAAAATCGGTAGCCCTCATAATAGCAATGCCTCAAACACGTCCCGCCCTTGAAGACCCAGCCGTGCTTTTTGCCCCTGAATGGGCTAATCCCGACAGAAGCCAGAGGATGACATAGTCCTTTTCTGCCTGATCAAAACGGAGACCTTCCTTTTCGGCCAGGTGATGCAGTTGAGCCGTCGTAATCATGGTTGTATCTCCGCGTTTATCAGAAGGCCCCACCTTCTATTGTATTTACCGTGCTTCGGCATGGTCGGATCGAGGGGTGAAAAACCGGGGGCACGGGATATCGCTGTTCGTAAGGCTTCAACGTCTCCCAATCCAAGTGTTTCCATCATGAACCCCAGACGTTTGCCAACAGCGGAATTACCGATTTTGGCGGCGTATTTTCTCAACTTCTTCTCGTCCATCGCTTTCCAGGAACCAGTCAATGCTTTAGCTATTTCATTCACGCCACCTACGTACTGAGGAAGGTCCAGCCCGTCGATGATTGTCTTCTCCCTGTCGGTAACGCTGAAAGGATTCTCGTCTATCCAGTCCTTCATGACGCCGAAAAACTTGTCCGGTCTCAGCGACACTATCTTGTAGGTCACGCCCAGCACATCTCCCGGTTGTCGGCGCACCGGATGATCGGTAGCCACAAAGACCGTACGGGGTAGCTGTTCCGTCATGCCGTGATGGTTAAGAGCAGACCAGTATGCAATCACTGCCGGAGATACGAGCTCCATGGCAACCACAAATTCATGAAGTTGCGGCGAACGGTCTTCGCCGGAAGAAAGCGGAACAACGGCGAACCGCCCACGGCGGATGCGTCGTATCCAGCCCTTGCTTTGAAGCCGCTCAAGAAATTGAGAAGTCGGATCATCCTTTGTATGCCCCAACATCTGTCGGGCAAAGGCAAGTGTAAAGGTCGGGTGCGTCCCTGCCTTGGCAAGAAACGCGGCCTCCATCTTCCCCAACTGTCCTTTTGTTATATTTTGCACGTCATTCATAGTCTCTACAGCCTATCTATGTCACGTATAATATAACATTTTACCGATAAGTCAAGATATTTAGGGAGATATTTTGAAGGGTGCAGGGAAGAAAAAGGGGGTTATTACTCCCTTAATACTTCTTCCCTGCAAGCGCCTGGTTTTTTTCAGCCCTGGCGTGAAAATAAACTATCATTCTAAGAAATTTTCTTCCTCATCAGGTGAATGCGCACCACTGTGATCGTATATATAACCGCATTTTTTGCATATTATAGCCTCGTATCCGAGGCATCCATCGTACTCCCGGAAATCAGATACTTCACTGGCGCCACAATTTTCACAAGGTTTTACAGATATAATCATTACAAACCTCTCTCTGCCCGTATAGCCGATAGCGCAGCATAAGAATTATTTTTTATCTGCAAGTTTATGAAGTAACTCCGCCGTCTTTAGATAGGACTCTTTTTTATTAGCCAAGCCGTCATTGTAACAAACAACAAAAACTTCTTGAATATCTGCCGCTATCCAATAAGGAATATTGTCTTTCGGTTTCCAATACGTTACCCACGAATAGCCGAATGGCTCTTTGCCCTGTTTTGCTCTCCATGCATCTATGTCAGCCATTTTTACAGGTGTGCAAATGCCCATTCCGTTAAATAGTTTTCGCGTAATCTTTCCTGTATTTTGATATAATTTTGCAGCTTTAGGGTCGCTAAATGCTGCGTACCAATTATAAGTTAGGTCTTTTTCCGTATCATTAAGATATTTATATTTCTCCATTTCTTCCTCGTTTCGCGGGACGCCGTAAGCCATTGTCCACTTAAAAGGATCGTCAAGCGCCGGATTACTTATTTTAATAGGAAAATCCTGTTCTCCATTTTTTTGTATTTCAATCCACGAATTTTTCCCGGAATTTAGACATGAGAAAAGTCCAATTAATGCCGTCTCAAAATCTGTTGTTGCCTTTGTCCATGATGTTGATTTATTCTTATTCATAATATTTCCTTTCCGCCCGTCATGCCGATAGCTCAGCTTTTGAACGTTTGTTATTATTGATTGATTCTTAAGATGTAATCAGTGGCTTTTTGCGCCTGCGCCGCTGCCATGATTACAAGCTTTTTGTCGTCTTTGAGTGCTTTCAGCCAACCTTGAATATAGGCAGCGCTATTATCAAGCGTTATGTTCTCAATTCCGACAAAGCCACAAAGAAAAGCTGCTCCCATTTCCGCCACAAGCTCTTCTTTGGAGTATTCACAATCTCCAAAACGGCTAACACTATTATTAAGCCGATTTAAACGGCTTTGGTGGCCGGTGGCGTGAATAGTTTCGTGAAATAATGTTGAGTAATATTCTTCGGCAGTGTCAAAACTGTCAAAACGGGGCATGCTGACAATATCAGTTAAAGGATTGTAAGACGCTTTTTGTTTACCTTGTTGAATCTCAGGGCAATTAGGCATATTAACAATAATAGCCTCGCATTCCGCTATATGATCAAAGTCATTATGAATTGTAGGAATCGAAGGAATTTTGCCTTCATCAAGGTTTTCACATTGAGCAACATTATAAACAGTGTAATATCTCATAAAGGGAACATTTTTTTCTTTTTCTTCGTCGTCAATTTGATTTATCCAATTCCAGAAAACAACAGGTGTGCCCTTTTCATCTTTCTTTACATTCCCACCTAATTCTTGAGCTTGCTTAAAAGATAACCAGTAAGGGCTTTCATATCCTTGAACTGCAAGCATAAAAACATTTATTCCCCGATACTCCTTTTTGGAAATCAAGTTTTTCGGCATACCTTCGACAGATTGCCAGGGCTTATGCCAGGGAATTATCCCCGCTTCCAACTTTTCAATAATCCTGTTTGTGATAATTTCGTAAACTTTCATTTTCTTTTTCTCCTTTCGTTAAATGGTTTTCCCTCTAAAAACATTTTGAAAAACCAACTTCACAAAAAGGCGGTGCAAAGAGCACGAAAGAGCCGAAGGCACTTCTATGCCATGCCCGGAGGGTATTGCGAAAATATTGTTCGAGCTTTTTAGAAGAATATTTTTGTAACGATAAAGATTTTCACTGAAGAAAAATTAAAGAATAAAAAAACAAACAACAAAATCTTTATTGCCGAAGGCATGGCAGAGAACTTTCGTGTAGAAGGCACCGCTAGTTGGTTTTGAAAAAAGAAAAACGGGAGATATTTTGATGGGTGCAGGGAAGAATTAACGGGGGTTACAATCCCCTTAAAACACCTTCCCTGCAATAATAAAATAACAGGATGGGAACAATAGACAGGATAGGCGTGAAATGGCTGTATTTGCGATTAGCTGAATATGTGTGTTGCTTATGAAGCGGCAAGCGACGTTGCTGCAAGCCTCGGAGCGATAGCGGAATAAGCGGCACACTTTTTCAGCGGATAAAATCACAAATATGCTTACAGCCTTATCATGCCTATTCCAACCACAAGTAGGGTGGGAAATGGTTTTAAATTTCGTAAACAAATAAACGGCAAGCTTATATACTAAATTAGCTGTTCTATCTTATTCCTTTCCTTCGTCCCTAGAATTGTTTACTGGATATATGTTATGCCCGGATTTAATATATTAGACCATTTGTCATTTATTATGGCTGTTTGGTGATCAAGAGATCGAAGGGTGCCATCAATTAGCGCGTAAGCATGAGCTCCATGAACCATTCGTAGTAATTCGGCAACCATTAATGTTGAAGTTACCATCCCTACAAAACAAGCTCCAACAGATCTGCCAGCCAGCATTGCGATGCCACACTTATCAAAACCTTCTTGTGAAAGAGCTTCGTAGGCCGGTTTTAATGCGCCTGTGTTTACTGGTATATCCTCGGTTGCCTTACCCCATCGTGCTTTCGCACTGTCTATACTCGGAAATGTATGAACCTGAAATGCCAGGTATTCCTGTTCTCCTTTCCCTAAACCAGCTTCTATAACACGTGCAAACCCAACATCTTCCAAAGCTGACCTTGCGATCGCATTGTCAACTCCGCAAACACCTATAATCGGTTCATCGCTACCCACCTTAAAATCAGGAGCAAACAATCTTTCAATGATTGAGGTTTGGAACCCACGATCTTCGCACCATTTGGCGATAGCACGGGTTTTCTTTTCTTTCTTCACAGGTGCAAATGTTAATGGAGAAGTGCTATCGTTTGCGTCCGATAATACATCGAAATCCTGAAGAACCAACGAAACATTTTCCGGATGGGAATATGGTAGGAATCCCAATGTCCACAGAAAAGCTTGACCAAGATGTCCAAGACCTATAATCCATAATTTTGCAGGCAGGCAATTAAGTCCAGGTCCTTTTTCTTCACAGTCAAGCCATGAATTACTCTGTTCTGGTTGCCACAGAGATAAACCGGCAGTTCTGCGACCTGCCATAGGATTACCACCACGAACATGTTGAAATGCTTCCGAAACAGCAAGCGCACCAGCCAATACTCCAGCCGGAGTGAATTCTTGTTTTTCTGGTAATCGTCTTCCGTCATCAATTGGTACTACTCCTCCCAACCAGCCGTCAAATGTGGCTCGCACAGCAAAAGGTCCAATGTTTTGAGGATTGTTTATATTACCAATTATTATTCGTGGATACCCGGAAGGAATCGTTTTGACCACGATCCCTTGAAGATCATTAATTGCGTCTTCTACTTTTTTAAAATTTTTCCATGGGATCAATAAGTCAAATTCAAGGAAACCGCTTACATATACGCCACCAAGAAAAGCTCTCCGTCCTGAATTAACGATTGATAATAGACAAGCTTGTAATGTTGGAGATATTGCCACATCGGGGCCAACTTCTATCGTCAAATGATAGCCTTGAAATATTTTTTTTGCATCTTCAAGTGTAGTTGCTTCTCCTGAATCTATAGCAATCTTAACTGTTCGACTTAACGTTTCTTCGTAATTATATTTTTCCATGTCTATCCCAACCTTCCTATATAAAATATCCTCGCTGCATTCTTGCCCGAATGATTTTTCCAGAGATGTTCCCCCTCGTACTCGTAAATACCTAACTCGCGTTGAAGTACTACTCGTTTGGCGAAGTGTGGGACAATCAAAGCAATATGTCCCTTAATTGCGATCATTGGATTCTGGCGGTCTGAGGAACTTTGAATTGCAGCCCCAGGATGTGTATGAATGTCCCCTACAACATTGAGATTAGAAGAACTGCAGATTTTCCAGAGAGAACCATAGGCTGCACCATTAAAATGCACATAACCCCGATCCAGGCAATGTGGATCGATGTCATCATAGTATAGGAAACGGAGTATCCTACGAACGCCATTGCTGTTCCTTCCGAGAAGAAACGCACCACTCTCTCGTCTCCCATTTCCCCTATGTTTAAGTTCAGTTAAACCTGCATTCCATAGGTTCTTTGAACAACTTAGAAAATGTTCAGGAGCTACGCGTCCCCGTATAATCGCTCGAATTGAGAAGTTCATGAACTATCCTCAAATATAAAGTAATTCCTTCATTTTGATCCCAGATCATTGCAGGATGTTGCGTTCGCCATGGATCATGTCCTTCTATTGCTTCCCGATCACATGGCAGATAAAGAGCTATTCCATTTTTCCAGTCCGTCCTAAAGGCCATAGAAACTCTGGATACACCATGCGGACGCTTATTGTCTGCCAGAGGTGCATTAAGGTCAGTATCCCAAGGTCGGGCAGTTGGCGCTGATTGGGGGTAATTCTGTAAATTAAACCGTAGAGCATACTCCGAAGGAGCATTAGGACGCGGAGATGCCGAAACAGAAATAACGGCATATGGCCAATGAATGGATATCAATCGCCAACGTTCTCGTGCCACACCGCTCTGAAAAGGTCCTCCTTTGATATGATCAAGAAAAACACTTTCATCAACTCCTAAGTTCGCCATAAGTCTAACCCTCAATTCTTACCTTCGGTACCAAGTCAAATGAAACATGACAAGCGGGATGTTTTACGAGTGTTCCTATGTGGATATCTTCATCCAATGAATTTCTTGTACCACTTATCTGAAGAACGTGTTCAGAAGCGTCCTTTTCAGACATTCCAAATTCCTTCGTAGCCCATTTCTTTACACGGCCAACAGTGGCTGATGGAGGAAAAATCTTGGAAATATTTTTCCCGTTAAAATTAACGGTTACTTCGATATGCCGGCACCGATGGATGTGGACATGAGCTCTATGGTGAACCCCGGCATTTTCAAGAAGTTCATCTATTTCAAGGACATTTTCCATGTCTTCGATAAAAACCATTGCCGGGATATCATCATTCCCAGGATGCCTGCCATGCTCTGCTGCAACGATGAGAAGATCACGGACCGTCCCGTTCTTTTTCACTTCCACCAATAAAATGTCTTTTGTTCCCTCTACTTGTAAAAAAATTTCAATCTTTTCCATAGCTAATTCCTCACTTCGCCCTTTTGGGCATTTGTTATTTTGGGAAAGAGGCATTGATTTTTAATACCACTTCCCTACTTTAATAATCGGTATGACAGTGGAAAAGAGGAAAAATTTTTATAAAAAGATATAAAAGAAGGTTCAGGATAATTCGCCTGTCGGGCAAATAAAATAATGGGGGCAACGCGGACATGTCCAATCATCAGTTGACGGTTGAAATTGTCCTGCAAGAATGCCTTTCATCGCATTTTCATAGTGGCCGAGACGTGTTGAAACTTTTTTGTCTGTCATCTTCA
>JBKQWB010000011.1:0-18055 GCA_052139735.1 Smithella sp.
GTTTGTGAATATCCAGAATGCTATTTACACCTTTGGCCAAGAAACATTGTTTACGATGTGCGGATATGGGCGTTCTGCGCCGGTAAGATTCTAAAAAGTGATTTGGGCAACAGGCCGTAAAGACCCGAACTACGAAAGCAATTCAAAAGATAGATTGCCACGGCTCCCGAGGGTCGCCTCCATGACAGCGGAGTTGGTGGCAATCTCATTAACTAACCGTCCCATTTATTCCACTTGTTAACCACATTTATATTATTGTATAATAGTAAAAATAAAAGAGGAAAAGCACCGCCCATTTAAGACATAAGCATTTACAGATTATCAAGTTTTATAAAAACAGTCATTAAAGGAGGCGAACCATGAAAAACTTCATAGACAAAACCATCAAACCGTTTTTAGTCATTGCCGGATTGTGTACCTGCACGGGAGGCATCTATGCGTTCCTGCCGATATTTGCCGTAGAGAACCTTTCAAAACTGCCATTTGACGAAAATTATACCATCTTCGTCCAGCACTGGGGTTTGCTGGTTTTACTGGCGGGCATCTTCATGATCATAGCCGCGTTCAGGGCCGAATGGCGTCTTCCCATCCTGCTTTTCATCGTGGCCGAAAAAGCATGCTTTGTAGTTCTTTATCTCTTCCACGCCTGTCAACAATCCGGCGCGGGTTTCAAAGGCGCGGCTATAATGGATGGCATAATTGTTGTATACCTGCTTTTATATTTCTGGAGCCTTCGGGAGAAATAAAGGAAAGCCGTGAACAATAAACCCAGACGTCCATGGATAGCCGCCTTACTCACATTACTCATGACGGGCCTTGGTCATCTATATGCCGGGAATCCCAAGAGAGGATTGATGCTCTTCGGCATTTGGTCGTTTTGGGCAATTCTCTGCAGCATTATTTTACTTGCGGTCCCTGACGTTTTTATTATCATTATATTTTTAATCGGCGGCTTCGCTTTTTTTGTCTTTTGTATGGTTGACGCATTTTCAATCGCAAAAAGAAAAAACGAAAACTACGAACCGGCAAAGTACAATAGATGGTTCGTTTATGTAGGTTACTTTGTTATCTTATCACTGATATCAGCGCTGCTGTCCGCAGGCTTTAAGACTAATGCATTCAATATAACTTCCGGTTCCATGGAACCGGCATTGCTCGTCGGCGACAGCATTTTAGTCAATGAAGTTATTTACGGCGTAAAAATTCCCTTATTAAGAAAAACCATTATTCCCGTTACCGACCCGAAAAGGAATGATCTCGTCGTTTTCATTTATCCCGAGGACAGATCCATGACATTAATCAAGCGGGTTATCGGCGTTGCCGGCGATAAAATAGAAATTGTAAATAAGAAAATTTTTATCAATGACAAAGCCTATAAAGATTCCTACGGCGTTTTCAAAGATAGCAACGTTTTACCGCAATCCATAGAACCCCGCGACAATTTCGGGCCTGTCACCGTCCCCGAAAATTCTATTTTTGTGATGGGCGATAACCGCGATGAAAGCCTAGACAGCCGCTACTGGGGCTTTGTAGATTTGCAGGATGTTGAAGGGAAAGCCTTTATAATATATTGGTCCTGGGACAGCGATAAACATAAGCCCCGCTGGGAGCGTTTCGGCCTTACATTCAAATGAGGAAATTTTAAAAAGCAGCTACGAATAAATTCCCCTGTATCGCTTACGAAATCGGATTTTTGCCGGAATTTTGATTGTTTTGCTTAAGTACTCCTTATTTCCCCAAAATTTAATTTTTTGTGCTATACTATAAAGGTAATCGTTGAAATAAAGGAGAAATCAATTCATGTTGGGCAGCATGCAGGACATAATCGTTATCGCGGTCGTCGCGCTTATTGTCGTTGGGCCGAAAAAACTGCCCGAGATGGCCAGAACACTGGGTAGAGCATTCACCGAATTCAAAAAGGCCACCGAGGGCATCACCGATGAACTCAAAGATGCCCTCAAAGAAGAAACAAAACCCGAGTCTACCCCGGAACCTGAATATGACGGGACGCCTAAATATGCCCTGCATGTAGAAGTAGAACCCGAACATGATGACCAGCCGCAGTCAAGCGCAACCGCACCGGAAGACGTGAAGCCGGAAGATGTTAAAACGGACGAAGCTAAGCCAGAAGAAGTTAAGCCAGAAGAGGCTAAAACGGAAGAAGTGAAATCAGAGCAGACAACGCCCAAAGCATCCTGACCTATTATTGACTTGGGACAAATAGGGGACATCCATTCTGATATATTATGTCTTCTTTTTCGCGCCAAGCCACGGTCTTGTGTTATCCAAAAGATAATCATCGCTGTGATCTATCATGCATTCCGGGCAAATGTGAACCATCATTTTACTTTCAATATGCCGGACAATCAGCAACCGCGGCGCATTTTGATTGCAGCAAAAGCATCCGTCGGAAACATCTTTTTTATGAAAACGATAACTTTCTTCATCATAGTATTTCATAGAAATTGTCTTTAATATTTTTAATTAACCTGTCCGAAAAGCTATCACTCTTCAAATGGATTTAGGCACTTACCCCGGATGTTTTTCGTGCCGCATTTATCGGGGCGGGAAATGTCAGAACAAATGTCGTCCCCTCTCCTACCCTTGACGAAACTTCGATCCCGCCATTGTGGGATTCCATGATTTTTTTGCAGAAAGTCAGTCCCAGGCCGGAACCTCTGGTTTTTTCGTCTTGTCCCCCGCATCTGAAAAAAGGCTCAAAAACAAATGGAAGCTTATCCTGGGGAATGCCAATCCCCGTATCCGATATACTTGTGGTGGTGTAATATTCGTCGTTTTTAACGGTGATGATTATTTTGCCGCCCTCTGGAGTATATTTTGTCGCGTTGCCAATGATGTTGGTAAATACCCTTACCAGACTTTCCTCATCTCCTATTATATCCGGTAACTTTTGGGGGATATTTCTTGCCAGAGAAATTCCTCTCTTCTGGCAGATAGGAGTTATTTCTTTTATACTCCGGGCAATAATGGAAGACAGGCGCAGAGAGACTTTTTGCTGTGCCAGAGTTCCATTCTCGATTCGACTGATGTCCAGCCAGTGTTCGACCATTTCCTCGAGACTCTGGATACGTTTTCTGCATCGTTCAATGATTTCCCTGACTTCTTTATCGAAACTATCTCTCGCTATTTCGTTGAGCGCCTCAATGTATTGCCGGATAACGACAAGCGGCGAACGCATTTCATGGCTGACGAAAGTGATGAAGTTCTTTTCCATCTGATCTTTTTCTTCTCTGAGTTTTCTTGCTTCTATTCTAAGAGTGCGATGATCCAATCCCCTTTTAACGAGAACTCTTAACTGGTCGGGATTGAATGGTTTGGGAAGGTAATCATGAGCTCCTTTTTGCATTGCTTCCACGGCGGAAACAATAGAGGCATAACCGGTAATCATGATAAGAATTATGTCGGGAATATCATGGGAAAGAATTTCCACAATTTCCATTCCGGACACGTTCGGCATTTTAAGATCAACCAAAGCCAGCGCCGGCTCATGCTCATGCGCCAGTTTGATACCCTCGATTCCCTGCTCGGCTGTAAGAACGAAATAGCCGCACCTTTCCAGGACCTGCCTGCACCCATCCCGAAGGGCCTCCTCATCGTCGATAATGAGAATCAGAGGTTTTTGAGATTGATCGGTCATCTCTACTTGCCGCCGAGTTCCTGAGCAACGAACCCGAGAAGATCACCCGCCTTTATAGGTTTTTGCAATACTTTATTCACTTTTGGAAATTCAGGAGGAGGTTCAAAGGCATTATAAGGACCTTGAAGATCGACTGCGCTCAGCATAAAAAGAGGGGTATCCTTTCCCGTATCGGTTGCACGGATTTTGCTCAATACAGAGAATCCCTCACCCCACGTTTCCATCATCATATCGATAATGGCCAGGTCCGGAGATATGGATTTCCACATCTCCACGCCGGTTTTTCCATCCTCCGCCATGAATACCTCGTATCCACCCTTCTCCAAAATAAGCTTGGTGGCGAATAAAAAGTCTTTGTCATCGTCTATCAGGAGTATTTTCTTTTTAATCGTCATGACCAATTACCTCCATAATTTTTTTAACTTTAATGTGAGCAAAGATAATGCCAGATTACAACATATTGATTTATATGATGATATTATTAAAGGTCGTTGCGGAAATTCACTTAAGGGGCAAAACGCCCCTGGATTACTTCTCTGTCTTTATATTGTAGTTACGCATTTTTAGTCTCAGGGTCTTTCTGTTGATACCGAGGAATTCTGCCGTTTTGTTAATTCGAAAATGGAAGTGTTTAAGCGCCTTTTCGATGTGTTCTTTTTCGACAGCGACCAGGGTTACCCTGCCTGATGAAGAATCCACTGTCGGCGCCTTCGCCCCTTCGCCTTGACCATAGTAAAAGATATCGGACAAATTTACTGTTTCGTGGTCGCTCAGTACGCACAAACGTTCAATTGTATTTTTCAGTTCTCTGACATTCCCGGGCCATTTGTAAGACAGTAGCGATGTTTTTGCTTCTTCAGACAGACATCGCACCTTGCTTTTATATTTCTTTGCGTACAAATCGAGATAATGCTGGGCAAGGGGTAGAATATCGGCCTTGCGATCCTTCAATGGTTTTATATCCAAAGGAACGACGGAAAGCCGGTAAAACAGGTCTTCCCGGAAATTTCCTGCTTCGATTTCAGATCGAATATTCTTGTTCGTCGCCGCGATTAGTCTGACATCCACTTTCTCCGGCGATGATTTACCGACCCGCGGCACTTCCTGTTCCTGAATGACGCGCAATAACTTGGCCTGAATATTCAGATTGATATTGGAAATTTCGTCAAGGAATAATGTCCCTTTATCCGACATCTGGAAACGGCCGTCACGCGATTCCGTGGCGCCGCTGAAGGCCCCTTTGATATGGCCGAAAAGTTCGCTTTCCATCAGGCTTTCAGCCAGCGATGAACAATCAACCGGAACAAAAGGCCTGTCTGCCCGTCTGCTTAATTGATGAATGGTACGTGCGACAAGCTCTTTGCCTGTGCCGCTTACCCCTGTAATGAGGACGGTGCTGTCGGTCTGTGCGATCCGTCTGATCGAATCTTTAAGCTCTTTCATATACTCGCTGGAACCAATCAGCACAGAAAGATGTTTTTCGCCGTTATACAGTTCATCCGCATGGAAAGCATTGTTGACCGCGTCCTTGAGTTCATCTGCGGAGTATGGCTTCGTGATAAAATTGAAAGCTCCCTGACGCATAGCCTCAACAGCCATCGATATGGTCCCGTATCCGGTGATAATGATAACCTTCGCCGAAACGTTATTTTCCTCTTTGAGTTTTTTCAGGATATCCAGTCCGCTCATTTTGGGCATTTTGATATCCAGCAGAATCAAGTCAAAGGCATCCCTTAGCGCAATCTCCAAGCCGCGAACAGGTTCTCCCGTACTTTCGACATGATATCCTTTCCGCGTCAAAATTTGATGACATCCGTCCCGGATGGATTCTTCATCATCAATAATTAGAATTTTCCTGCTCGTTTTTGCCGATTTTTCCACGAGTCCTCTCAAAGCAGACTATCCGGAATTATGCGCAAATAACTGTTTTCCAGTCGCCGCGTGACGACGGATGAGTGAGAATGTTATGCTTTTTCATATGATTGTGCAAGAAAAAGGTTGGATCCGCCGGACGTGCTGCTAACTTTTTTTATACCCCTGCATCAGAAAATCGCGGATGGGGTAATATGACCCGAAAAAGGGGTGATATGCCTCCCCGGAGATGCATATATGTTTTACTTAATAGCTCACATTATGGAAATTTAAGAATAAAATCATATGGCATTAGTCTTGCTATAAATATGACCCAATATGGTCATGAGTTAACATTAAGCATTCTATACGTGCCGGAAAAAATGAGGAGGAAAACAAAGATGTGGGATGCCATTAACGTCGGAGAAGCCTGTGTGGAATCTGCTATCAAGCAGTTTCTACCGCCTTGCCAGAAACAATGTCCTGTCAATGAGGATATCCAGCGTACAAACGTACTCATCTCACTGCTGCCGGAAGATCCGGCGCAGGCCAAAGATGGATTGATCCAGATCGGGGATTATCTTTTCGAGAATAACCCGCTTTTTCCGATTTGCGGCTACGTATGCGGCGTCTGTGAGCTGGGCTGTAATTATCAGAGCAAGGGAGGCTCCATCAGACGCAGGCTTCTGAAACGGTTTGTATCCGATTTTTACCTCAATTATATGGATAAAAAAAAGGAATACGATATCGTCAAGGACAAGGAAAACGTGGCGGTGATCGGCGGCGGTCCGGGCGGTTTGATGTGCGCCTTTCATCTAAGCAAAAAGGGCTATAGAGTTACCATCTTCGAGGCAACAAACAGATTGGGAGGCGCTCTTTGGCTTATCCCCCACTATCGTTTACCTAAACTTATTCTCCAGAGGGCAATTGAAAACATTCTTAGAATTGCCGGCATCGAAGTAAAATACAACTCCAAGATCGGTGAAGGAAAACTGACTCTCGAAAAACTCAGGAAGGACGGATACAAAGCGGTGTTTATTGCCAAAGGCACGCCCGCTCCGAGGGTGCTCACATTTGGCCGGGAGTTTGTGGAAAATCAGGATCTGGAGGGCATCGTTTACGGACAGACATTCCTATACGAGGTCAGCCGCGGAATCCTGGTGAAAGATTACCTGGGCGGTAAAAAGGTTATCGTCATAGGCGGCGGCAACGTTGCCTTTGATGTGGCGCGGTCAGCAAGGAGACTGGGAGGCGATGTTACTGTAGTTGCTCTCGAACGCGAAGACAAGGAATCTAAGGACGGCATTCCTGCCGATCTTGAGGAAATCCAAGGCGCATGGGAAGAAGGTATCAGGATCATCTATTCCCGAGGGGTAAACAAGATATTGGGTAAAGAAGGGCAATTTGACGCCATCGTATCGCCCAAATGCACTTGTGTCTTCGACGAAAAGGGTAGATTCCATCCCGTTTTCGACGTCAACGATACGGTCACCATGCATGGCGATATACTTATCATTACTGTCGGGCAGATTCCAGACAAGGATATTCTCAAGAAAGAAGGTCTTCTGGATGAATATCGCCAACTGTCCGTCGACCCCCTTACCTTTCAGAGTAACAGCAAAGATTGGGTCTTTATCGGCGGCGACGTCAGAAGAGTCGGCTTTATGGTAGATGCCATGCGGGATGGACAGGAAGCAGCCGAATCCATCGAGCGATACCTAAAGGGTCTGGACCTCAAGGCAGGAAGAAAAAAGGAATACGAAGGATCCGATATTCCTCAATTGAAGGATGCGGATTATAAACATGAACCCAATGTCGTATGGCTTCCGCCGGACAAAAGGATACACTTCCAGATGTTCGAGAAGGGGTTTACTCTCAAAGAGGCAATTGAAGAAGCCAGACGCTGTCTGTGCTGCGGTCCGTGCGTTTCGTGCAAGGCATGCATATCAGTAGGCATCCAGGAGGAGTTGTCCTCAGTTGTCGTTCATGAGAGCATTTGCAGCGGCTGCGGTATCTGTGTTTCCTCCTGCCATTTCGGCGCTGCCCAACTCAAGGCAGTAAACAGCCACCTGGTATCCTCAACGGACATGTTCAAATGTAAGGCTTGCGGTATGTGCGTATCTGCGTGCCCATCCGGAGCCAGGGAATCGACAGGGTCCGACATGGAAGAGCGCATCTCGGAATTTTATGCTTCGCTTTAATACGATATACTTTGCATAAGGAGGACAATATGACAGAGTTCACCCCCAAACTGGTATGCTTCTCCTGTAAATTCGGGTGGGGTTATCTGAACACCAACGGGTATAAGAATCAGTTAAAAAACCTTATTCCGGTTACGTGCAGCGGCACGGTGGATACCACACATATCATCGGCGCCTTCAAGGAAGGGGCGGATGGCGTGCTAATTCTCGGCTGTCCCGACGGTGAATGCCATTTCCAAACCGGGAATTATCAGGCAAGGAAGAAGATTATGCTGTTGCGCAAAGCCCTCAAGGAATTCGGCATCGATTCCGGACGTCTCAAAATTGCATTAAGTATAGACCCGGAAGGCGCCCAGATCCCTGTCGTTATTGATGCAATGAAGAAGGAGATCAAGAATCTGGGGCCGCTAAGGCTCGCGGTATAATAAAGTCTCAAAGTCAGATTGGAGGATATTATGGCAGAAAAACCAAAAGTGGCAATTTACTGGCTGACGGCTTGCGGCGGCTGCGACGAAGCAATTGTGGATCTGAACGAAGTGATCCTCCAGGTTGCCGACGCGATTGATATTGTACTCTGGCCGGTTGCTATGGACTTCAAGTATGAAAGCATCAGGAAGATGAAAAATGGCGATATAGCGCTGGCCATCCTGCACGGGGCTGTACGAAATTCAGAACAGGAAGAAATGGCCAGGTTGCTGAGAGAAAAATCGCAGCTTGTGCTCGCTTTTGGCGCCTGTGCCTGTTTTGGAGGCACCGCGGGACTGGCAAATTTCCGGTCAAAAGAAGACATTTTCGACTGGGTCTATAGAGACGCACCGACAGTAGTAAATCCGAATAATAATCGGCCGCAGACCGTATTCTCAGTCAACGGGAACAAACTGACATTGCCGGAATTCTATGACCGGGTCTATTCTTTGCGAGATATCATCGATGTGGACTACTACCTGCCCGGATGCCCGCCCCCACCGGACCTTATCGCCAACGCAGTGTTTGCCGTCCTGGAGGGCAAATTGCCCCCCAGGGGCGCCACGCTTGCGCCAAGCAAGCCCCTGTGCGACGCCTGCCCCCGGAATCAAACCAAACCGCAGAAGATAGAAATCTCGGAATTTAAAAGGATACACGAAGTGGAAGCAAAGGATGATCTGTGTTTTCTGTCGCAGGGAATTATCTGTTTGGGACCGGCGATCCGTTCAGGCTGCGGCGAAACGTGCCTCAGGACGAATGTTCCCTGCCGGGGCTGCTTCGGTCCGGTTGATGGTGTGGACGATTCCGGTGCAAAATTTATCTCCGGGCTTGCTTCGCTCATCGGCGCGGAAAATGAAGAAGATGCACAGAAAACCATCGACGGAATTGCTGATCTGGCCGGTTACTGCTACCGTTTCAGTCTCCCTTCCGCATCTCTGAAACATAAAAATAAGGAGAAGTAGACATGGCGCGAAAAATTACGATAGACCCCATTACCCGGTTGGAAGGACATGGAAAAATAGAAATTCTTCTCGACGATAAAGGTGATGTAGCGGATGCCTTCTGGCAAGTTACCGAACTGCGCGGATTTGAGCGCTTCTGCCTCGGCAGACCCGCGGAAGAGATGACGAGAATCGTACCGAACATATGCGGGGTATGCCCTTCCGCGCATCATATGGCCGCCACAAAGGCCCTTGACGACCTCTACAGTGTAGAGCCCACGCCTGCCGCACGGCTGATCAGGGAATTAGAATTTAATGCCTTCTATATTGAGGACCATTATATCCACTTTTTCTTCCTGGCCGCCCCCGACTTTGTAGTCGGTCCGGACGCCGATCCAAAACAGCGGAATATCCTTGGCGTCATCGGCAAAGTCGGCAATGAAATAGGGCTGAAGGTCATTGAGGTCAGAAAGAGAAACCGGGATATCATCCGGCATATTTTCACAAAAGCGCCGCACCCGGAAGGCGGACTCCCCGGCGGCGTACCGCGGGGATTTACCGAGCAGGACCGCAAATGGGTGAAAGATACCGCCGTATTCTCTCTCGACTTCGCCAAGTTCGCCATCCAGCTCTTCAAGGATGTCGTGCTGGCAAATAAGTCTTACGTGGATCTGATCCTCAATGATGCCTACAAACTGAAAACTTACTACATGTCCCTGGTGGATGAGAAAGACCAGGTTTCTTTTTACGACGGAACGGTCAAAGTCATCGATCCGGAAGGCAAGGAATTCGTGAGATTCGCCCCTCGGGACTACGACCAGCATATCGGCGAATGGGTAGAGCCATGGACATACATCAGACTTAATCATTTAAGACAGCTTGGCTGGCAGGGTCTCAAGGAAGGCGAAGGCACGTCGCTCTACCGTGTCGCCCCGCTTGCACGGCTTAACGTAGCCAATGCCATGCAAACCCCGCTGGCACAGAAAGAGGCGGAAATCATGTTTGATACCCTCGGCGGCAAACCCGCTCATCATACACTTGCCTACCACTGGGCGCGCCTCATCTGCGCGCTGCAGGCCGCGGAAAACAACGTGATTATCGCGGATGAACCTCAGCTTACCAGCAAAGACATCCGCAACATGAACCTCAAACTGAGGAACAAAGGCGTCGGTTGTGTGGAAGCTCCCCGCGGGACGCTCTTTCATCACTACGAAACCGACGATAATGGTATCCTCACGAAGGTAAACCTCATCGTGGCCACGCAGAACAACGCCGCGCCTATATGCCTGTCGGTAAAGAAGGCCGCTCGGGAATTCGTCCATGGCCCGGACGTGAAAGAAGGTTTCCTGAATATGGTTGAAATGGCCTTCAGGGCGTACGATCCGTGCCTCTCCTGCGCCACTCATTCTCTGCCGGGATCAATCCACATGAATGTGCGTATCAGAAATCATGAAGGCAAAGTAATCAGGGAGATCAGCCGCTAAGAGCAACTTTATGAAAACACTTATCCTTGGTATGGGCAACCCCATCCTGTCAGACGACGGTGTGGGGTTGTTGGCGGCAGAAAAACTCCTGGACAGAATTCCTGGAACGGATGTGGCGTCGAGCGCCATGATCGGCCTTTCCCTCTTCGATCTGATTATCGGTTATGACACGCTCTTTATCATCGATGCCATGACCACGCGGGCAGGAAAGCTCGGGGAACTGAAAAAGATCGGCGAAGATGACCGGCACGGTACGCTCCATCTCTTCTCTTCCCACGGCCTGAATATCTTTGAGTTGATGGAGCTCGGTGTTCGCTGCGGTTATGATATGCCCCGGCTTTCGGCAGTTTACGGGATTGAAATAGGCCACGAGGTAGCCTTCGGTGAAGCGCTTTCACCCACACTAAATGAGAAACTTTGCGCCATAGTCGAAGAAATCATCGACGACATAAACAGTATCCTCTTCTCCTGGAAACAGATCAAAACGCCGAACAGCATCATGTCGCGTCATTTCGGGGAGCGATAGCGGCGAGTTTATTTCCCCTTGTATGCGGGCAAAGATATAATGAAAGTCGTTCCAGCGCCTGGGGTGCATTCCGCATCGATGGTGCCGTTGTGCTTTTGGATGATTCCGTACACGATGGATAGTCCCAGTCCCGTTCCTTCACCCGGTTCCTTCGTCGTGAAGAATGGCTCAAAGATGTGGGAAAAGTGTTCATTGTCTATCCCTTTGCCCGTGTCCGATATGGAAATTCTGATGGACTTGTTCCTGTTCAATCCGGTGATGATCGTCAGCTTTCCACTGCCCTTCATGGCATCGGCTGCATTGATGAACAGATTCAGGAAAACTTCTTCCAATCTTGACCTGTCACCTATCGTTTCGGGAAGATTCTCCGCAAGGCTGGCTTCGACTTCTATCCCGTGAAACATGGATTGGTCTCTTACCAGCCTAAGAGAGGTATAGATGATTTGATTTATCTGAAGGGGAAGCATTGCGCTTGTCGACGTTTTCGCAAAATCCAGCAGACTCTGTACGATTTCTTTACAGCGGTTCGTCTGATAGATAATCTTCTGTATGTTTTCCCGTGCGGGGCTATCCTCCGGGATATCTTCCAGGACTATGTTGCTGTATAGAAGAATTCCACCCAGAGGGTTGTTGATCTCGTGAGCGACACCCGCCGCCATCTTACCGAGAGCGGTCAATTTTTCCGTTATTGCCAGTTGATGATGCATCTTCTGCAATTGATCATTGTGGTCTTTGAGGGATCTGGCCATGTCGTTGAAGGCTTCATCCAGCATGTTGAAACCGGATATTTTATCGGGTGACAGTTTGTAATCCAGATTGCCGGAGGCAATTGCTTCCGTAGCATTCTTGAGAATGCGTATTCTATTGATAATGGTGTTGCCCAAATAAAGGGAAATGATAAACGCTATAATCATTCCCAGAGTTGTTATCCCCAGGTTTATCCAGATCAACTCCCATTTTATGTCCCGGTATTTGGCTTCCAGTATCCCCGTGTAGAGAATACCGATAAGCTTTTTATCCATGTTGAAAATCGGAGTATAGGTGGTGATGTACCAGTCTTTCACAACAAAAGCCCTGCCCACCCAGTCCTTCTCTTCTTTGATGACCTGATTATAAACTTCTTTAGAAAGAATAGTGCCGATGGCCCTTTTGTTATCCTTCGTCATAACATTGGTGGATATGCGCACGCCTCCCTGAAATATAGTGGCCACGCCCATTTCCTGGCCTTTGTATTTTTCGCCGTGATACAAGGTCTCTTTTATCTTATCCACTATTTCGTTGTCCTTGTTCACCAGAACGCCTCCGACCAGAACACCCAACAACCGGTGGGTGTTTCTATCCATTATCGGATAGGCAACTTTCATGACCATACCTTCGGAAAGTTTATCTCCCCTGATATCGGCCGATAGAGGTGTTTTTATAATCTGCGTTTGCGCCCTCTCCGAAAGAGCGGGGTTTTCTCTCAAAATATTTTTTATAGACATAAGTTCTGTTGTGGACAGAGGAATTTTTTCCCTTATGCAGTTTTCGACAACAGGATCAGTGAGAAGGCTGTCCCCACTGATTGCCGGATTAGACGCCCTGTACAATACCTTCCCTTCGGCATCCACAAGCGTGAGCATATCGAGAATAATATGGTCATTCCCATGCTGTGTTGCTGTCCCGCTTCGAATGAGTGCTTTCATATATGCCATGCCGGAGATATCATGCCTTTTGATAAGCTCACTCAGACCGGCCCCCTCAGCGGTGAATTGAATCAGGGACGTAATGTTCTCGAGCGAATTGTTATAAATCAACTTGGCCGTATTGATATCCAGGCGCACCCTGTTCTGTACCTCCGCAATGGTGCTCCTATTGATCGTCCATATACTGATAATGGTGGCGAAGATACCGGTGAGGCATGTAGCGATAAGGAATCCAAAGACAAGGCGGCTTTGCAGGTCTAACCTGAAAAGCTGCTGTATTCGTTTATTATTGATTTTCATCGTATGCCCGCTGTTAGACATTGCGTATATTAGCACGGATAAAAGAACATTATCAAGATTTCTTTAACGTAATTAGTAATGTGGGATAAGATCGAATTTTGAATTGGCCAATAAATATATCTGTCTGTCTTGTTGTTTGCTGTCGGGAGACTAGAAGGGCAAGAAAGAGAAACTAAAAAGATGCCCTGAAAGAAGAAGCAAAACCCGAGTATACCGCACCTGAGTATACAGCGGCACCGGAATACACCCCGAAAGAAGAAGCAAAACCTGAACAAGATGATGTGCCTCATAATATGCCTCTGGCAATTATAACCGCGCCAGAGGAAGTAAAGGCGGAGGAAGTTACGCCGGAAGAAGCTAAACAGAAGAAGCTAAGCCAGAAGAAGTGAAATCAGGGCAGACGAAGCCCAAAGCTCCGGCCCCCGCCGCCGGAGGGAAACAAAATTCCAGGGAATAAAGAATAAAGAGCGGAATTAATCCAAACAAATCCTTGCAAAAAACTACTTCAGTAAAACATAAAATAGAAAAGACCTTGAAGAGCCACCATATAAAAGTAAAATTATTAATAAAAAATGGGCTTGTTACAATTTCTTTCGTATACCAGAAACAGGGGTTCAACTCCCCGTAAGACTACCAAAATAAAAACAATCTAAGCTGGTTACATTACTTTAATTTATTATTTCTGTTAGATTTGAGTAATGGAAGGAAAAACAATTAATTGTAACAAAAAAGCGAAATTGCTAAGTATTTAGATATATAATCTGAGTAACTTGCATTTGAGTTTGTGTATCATATAAAGAGAACAAACTGCTTAGCGTTTCAAGATAACTCTTGAGTGATAACCAAACTTCTTGATTAATTCTTCTCACAAGCTTAAATCTTAATAAGCAATCTAATCGACTGGCTTGCATTTGAGTTTGTGTATCATATAATGAAAACAAACTGCTTAGCGTCTCAAGATAACTCTTGAGTGATAACCAAACTTCTTGATTAATTCTTCTCACAAGCTTAAATCTTAATGAGCAATCTAAATAACTCGTTACTCATTTCACGAGTTACTGCCTTTTTTAGAGTTTAATTCATACTATTACCCCCGCTTGTTAAATTTGCAAAATTCTATTGACTTTTGTGTCTCTTTTTTATAATAAAATGATCCACAAGTAAAAAATGTGAAAAAGGCTAAAATGAAAACTCCGTTTAAACCAAAATATTTGCCATTAGAAAGTTTAGATTGGACTTCTTTAATCAGTCTAATTGCCGAAGCAAATGCTTCATTAGCACGCTATGATGGGTTACTGGAAAGTATACCAGATTCTGAGATATTCTTGTCACCTTTAATGACACAAGAAGCAGTTTTGTCATCCAAGATTGAAGGCACTCAGGCAACATTAGAGGAAGTCCTTGAGTATGAAGTTGCTCCAGACACCATGGCATCTAATAAACACGATGATATTGAAGAGGTCTTGAATTATAGAAAAGCGATGGATATTGCCAAAAGTGAACTGAAAGAGCGTCCTTTATGTTTAAATCTGATAAAAGGTCTTCATTCTGAGCTTTTGGATGGCGTAAGAGGTCAATATAAAGCAAGAGGGGAATTTAGGACTTCTCAAAATTGGATAGGTGCACCCGGTACTCCGATGGATCAAGCAACCTACATTCCACCATCTCCACAATTTCTTGAGGAATATTTAGATAATTGGGAACATTATTGCCACCATGAAGAAAGAGATAAATTGGTTCAGTTATCGATAATTCATGCCCAAATGGAATTAATACATCCCTTTCTTGACGGAAATGGAAGAATAGGGAGAATATTGATACCTCTATTTCTTTGGGACAAGAAGCTTCTACGTAATCCTGTATTTTACATTAGTGCCTTTTTTGAAAGAAACAGAAAGGAATACTATTCAAAATTAGAAGCAATTTCAGAAGAAGATGCATGGAATCCATGGATTGAATACTTTCTAAAAGCAATAATTGAACAAGCCAAAGATAATAGTAAAAAAGTTAAAGACGTCAGATCACTATGGGAGATCCACAGGAAAAAAGTTGCAGAAGTTACACATTCCCATTTCTCTTTTCAAGTTGTAGATTTTCTGTTTCAAAGCCCTATATTCACAAGTACACTGTTTGCTGCTCAGACAAAGATTCCTAAGCCAAGCGTTGCTCGAATTTTGAAATTTTTAGTAGATGAAGAGGTTGTTGTTCAAGTTCAACCAGCGCAAGGTCGTAGACCAGCTCTTTATTGTTTCTATGAGTTATTGAAGATTATTCAAGAGTAAAATCACTTTTAGATAGTGACTATACGTTCCCGGAAGACTTGGCTCTATTTCCTTCGTCTCAAATTTTAAAGAAAACTTTGAAATCTTTATTCTTGTGATCTATCCTAATATTTTTACTACATGTTAAGTTAGAGTTTAGTTGTTTTTGTTTGTTACGGATTGAAGACTACGCGTAATTTGAAAAACAAGCAAAGGATTCACCGAATTCAAAAAGGAAATCCGGGAATACCATACTGGTTTTTATCCTTCCCCGGTTTTTTTATTGAATGGCAACTTTTAGAAGCGATGATTATATAGGAATAGTGTATAATCAATCATTGTTTAATATTTCAAAATCCCTTTCTGTAATGAAATTCTTATCTTCAGTTGTTTTAAAAATAAATATTATTTGATCATTATTTAGAACATTCTTTTTTCTACCCTTGTATCCATCTTTTATAAGATAATATTCATCATAAAATCCTAAAGTAAGAAATCCGACTTTTACATTATGAACCATTTTTAGCCTATAAATATTGATATTTTTTACAATATCAATACCCTTTAAAAGTTTAAAAACATAATTGCTAGCTTCTATTCTGTCTTCATAAAAATGAAAGAATTTTCCATTACCAAATAGGACAATGCTTAATATCTCAGTACCAGCTGGTATAGTTCTTTGTGAGATTTTATCTATATCAACTATTGTTAAGGGTGATCTTAAACTATTTATATTATATCCAAATCCTATAAGATTTGAATATTCGAAACCAATGGCTTTATTTAGGTGATTTTTTTCATTCGTATCTGATGTTAGGTCAATCCACCATGTAAAACCGTGATTGGTATCGTTACAATAACCCCTATTATTCTTTATTGGAATAATCGAATCGAATTTAGCAACTAGCCGAGATTCATTATTTGCAAAATCAATTACTTTGTTGTGATAATTATTTGTAATAGTAAATTTAATTATTATAAATGTAACGATTAAGCTTATAATTGTAGTTATAATAAATGTTCTTGAAAATAGGGTTTTTATATCTAATAAATTATTATTATCTGTCGCATTGCTCTCTTTACATACTAAAAGCCCAGACAACGCATCATGTAGTCCTTGTTTACCATTGCCTATAAAGATCGATATTGGAATTGCTAATCCTGCGCAAAGTTTTATAAATACAAGCATATTAAAAGTAAAATAAAGCGAATAAAAATCTTTAATAGGAATGCCTTTTAATGGCAATGATATTAACGCGGAAATTAAAAAATAAAAAAGTATAATATTAAATATAATTTTAATCTTTTTACTAAAGTTATCTTTAATTTCTATTCGATGAATTTTCATAATTCTTTTTCCGAGTGTAGGTAGCCAACCAATTCCTAATCCTCCAAAAATAGAATACGTTGTAGCAAATGCAATGTAAAACCATGTCATCTGTATATGGGATGTTAAAGGTATAAAAATAAGAACAGAAGCAATTACATAACTGATAATAAATAAAATTATAGATATGATGGTTCCATTAATTAATGAAGCGAGAAATCTTCTTAAAATTAAACTCATTTATAATCCTCAGTCAAACTTTTCATTATTAGTAAACAAAAAATTACTAATCCTATTTTTATGATTTTCATTTTGGGGAAATCCGGAGACATCCATGATAAGAAATGTCAAGAGGAAAACGGAGGTTTCCTTTGGCCTGCCCGGATGCCGCCGGTGGTTAAATTGAACTCCTTTTTTATTCGTTCAATCTTTTCCATATTAAGAATCATCTTACATAATTTTCTAAACTTTGCTTATATCTCCCAATTTTTTCAGAACTGGTTCGCTCGAAGTCTTAATTTCCGCAAGGCATGTATCAAATTCTAAATTTTCTTCAGGAGATAACTGCATCTTGATTAAACTATGAAGAGTTGAATAATGAATATGCATTATATCGGAGTATTGTTTGATTGCCTTCTTTTTAACTACTTTTATTTCTTTACTGTTACCTTGTTTTTTTAATTCGAGAAGTTGTTTTTCTAAACTATCTAAATAAGATAGAAAATTATCCAGTTTGATTTTCATCTCATTCTTGTGTTTTAAAAGAAAATTGGAAGGTAATGTAGCAAAAAAGTTAAATTCTAATCTTTCTTTTATTTCTTCAACAGATAGATTCTTCACAAAAATGTCTTTTTCTAATTCAGTAAGCTCTGATAGAATATTGTATGCTTTTATTTTATATAAAATTATTATTAAAGTTACATTCAAGATGAATATCTGTATAGAAAAAATAATTAATTGATTAATAATATTTGTATTCCAAAATATATTTCTCATCTGAATATTTACATATGCCAAGAAAAGACAAAATATTGCGATTATGAAGATACATAAAGATACGAATTGGGCAGATGATTCAGTCCAATTTTCAAAACCTGATACTTCCTTATAGACTTGAATATTATTTTTTCGTTTAACGAAATATATTATTTTCTTTAAAATATTATACCCTGCATTATAAAAATAAAAAATAGAAAATAGTAAGTAAATCCAGATTATATCAGAAATTGCAGCGGCTCTAAAATTCAAGTATGCATAGAATAAATATATAAGGAGTCCTGTCAATAGGAGTGTAAATAGACATCAGGCAGCCAACCTTTCCATTCCTCTGTTTTTTTGTTTCATAACTCCATCAAC
>JBKQWB010000012.1:0-17291 GCA_052139735.1 Smithella sp.
AAGTTTAACTGCATCAATCTTAAATTGCTTCGAATAACTCTTCTTCTTTGTTGTCATATCTCACCTCCAAAAGTTTAGTTTCTATAACACGCTTTTCGAGGTGTCCGCCATAACTATACCACTCCACAGGCCTAATTTCATGTAAGTGAATACATTTCTTATTTTCCTATACTGTTGTGCATGCTCTAGTGATATTTTTTTAAGACACTGAGGCACAAACTTAGCTTGTACATTCGCTTTTGTTCTGCTCAAGCAAACTGGATCAACGCCTTTTGTTTCATGTTCTTGGTCAGCTTGCACAAGATAAATTATTCTTCCGTCCCAAACCCATTCGAAGTGTAGCCTAAGGTTTTGCTCATATGCCCATGTAGCAGGGACTTTGAGAATCTCAGCAACGTGTGCAGATAAATTACAAGAAAGTGGTTTATCTATTAGGCTACCGGTAATAATCTTTTCACGCCAGTTCCGAAGATGTATTTCGAATGGTTTATTTATTATTGTATCTTCTACTTCCCCTTTCCAATCTCTTGGCTCTTCATAACAACGCCTCTCATTTGACAAATGTCCCTTTGCGGATATTGGCACAACATATTTTTGAATCACCAAAGGAATTTTTTGTTCACTTATGTCTGTATCTAATACAAGTTTTTCTAAACAACTGGCAAGGGTTTCAATAAGTTTGTTGAGAGTTCCATCTAGGGAATAAAATTGCCCCCTTTGCTCTAAAGCTTCAGAGCAACCTGAGGAGCGCACAATGATTGCATCTTGCTCTTCGATACCGGCAGATAATGCTGCGATAATTATTTGTTTACACCATTGTTTGAGCATTTGGCGGCGACGCGCTTGAGGACTTTCCTTGTAAAACGATAAAAGTTGGTGTGAAACAACAATAAAAGGAAGTGTCCATGATTTGGGCAAGCAAGACAAGCCAAATGCTTTTTCACCAACTGCTTCAATGCAAACAGACTCTCTGCTAATTTCTGTTATACTTTTATTAGATACTAAGAGGATTGAATGTAGCGGCCTCATCAACGAATGTTGAATTTCAATCAGATTATTCTTTTTTACCATTACCATTCCTATTTGTAGCAGTTTTGCCAAAAATTACATTTGCAATCTCATACATTTTACCAACGGCTTCGTCCGCAAAATAACCTGCGAGAAAACCTATTGATATAATTTCAGGAGTTGTAATATTTTTTTGTGGTGTTATTAGGCTTGCGTCAATCATAATTCCTACTATAAAAGCAACCGCCATTGCAATAAAAGGCGACATATATCGCCAAGGTTTCCGATCTATATGCCAAAATCCTCTTGCAACTGCACGGTAGAAGTATTTCATGCCAAATGTAATTCCGCCGAGCATCCCAGACGATAAATAATATGCATATTTCTTTATTGTATGGACCTGATTTTCACATAAGGGCAGCATTGAACTGAACCATTCTCTCCATATTGCAAAAATAAAAAAAAGGGAGATAAAAAAAATTAGAAAAAGGAAACATCCTTCCGCAAAAATTATTTTCCTTGCCTCTGGCGGATATTTAGATTCCCATTCATAGCGTTTTCTTTCATCCATCGGATCGGTATTATCAGGCATGTATTCCTCGCAATTATATTTAAAGCTTTGGATTAAATGACTCAGCAAGCATGTTCCGAGTTTGTCTGGCCGTTTCCAGATTTGGGAACTGCCGATAATCAACAGCATCATGATGACCCGTTCGCGCGGCTATGATATGACGAAAAAATTGAGATATTGGATGAGCAAGAATGTGGAGATATCCGACAGGATCATGCCAGAGTTTATTTGTTCCTAATTCAGTATAAAAAAGATACTCATTATTGCCACTTCTTGAGGCAATCTCGGATGTCCGTGATTTAATCCATTTCAAATTCGAGTTTTGAAGTTCCGGTAATAATGATTCTTGAAAAGGAACCAGATGAAGATGTGCGTGGTCTGTACCACATAATGTAATTGAGCCTTCTTTATTAGCGCCATGCTCAAAGGCAATCAATGAACCATAATTGTGAACTAAACGAGAAATTACAGAAACAGTAAAATCGGCAAATCCGGAATCCCTATAAACGTTTCGCAAAGAGCATTGATGCTCCTTTGGGATTATGAGCGACCACCCTTCTACCATAGCCCCAATAGATGCTACGGCAATAAACGCACCATTACTTGCGAATGGTTGATCAATACCAGAATACAGGAACTTGCCTTCAACCATATTACAAAATCGACAAGCACTAAAAGTTTCCATTATTCAGTTCTCCTTAATCTTTTTAATAATACGCCACCTATTACTAGTACTTTTATTTTTATTAGGTAATTCTATCGATTCTGGCGCTATCAATAATTCTTTGCCTTGTTGTTTAGATTGCAAAGAATATCCAAGATTAAATAAATATTTCTGACACGAAGAATATAAGTTTCTTATCAAAATATTATCATCGTAAGTAACGACCCATCTCAAGTTATCTTGCTTCAATAAATACTTGGCTAGGGTTTTATGATCTCTATCAGAATAGGGATTTAAATATAATCTATTACCGGCAGAAAAATAAGGTGGATCAAGATAGACAAAAACATTTTTACGTTCGCGCCCACGTGGCAAATTTTTTTTTAAAAAAATAATAGCATCTGTATTTTCAACATATATACGGTTTCTTAAGCTACCTATTGCAGAAATCCTCGCAACTAAATCTTCTTTGTTAAATCTAGCATCCAATCGCCATGCACCTCTTTGTTCATATCCGCCAATCGGTCCAGCACCTGCAAGTATTCCTGAACGGTTACACCTGTTTAAATAAAATGTTGAAAATCCAACGTCAAAGACAGAATATTTTTTTGACTCATCGTATATCTTTTTTTGAATATACCATTCCTTAATTGAAAGCTTGGCATTTTGGATTTTTTCTATAAAGTGCGCATTTTCGTTTAATACAGAATCCCAAAAACAATAAATATGATAATCGACATCATTTAATGTAACCTCTGAAGCTACATTTAAAGATAATAAGCCTAATGCTACACCGGAACCACCTGCATAAGGCTCAAAATATTTCCCGCCCTTCAACCCATTCTGAATCATTAGTTCTGAGAAATATGAATAGAAAGATCCTTTACCACCAGGATAACGAAGTGGACTTTTAGTTATACTTTGGGGATGTTTACAACTCATGGTTTTTATCTCAGTTTACTAATAAATACTATTGGTAAAACATACATTTTTAATATTAGTGAGTATAGAAAGAAAGGTCTTTCATGTCAATGGAATAATGACAAGCGAATTGTCTCAAAAAAATGTTACCGGTTATGATTTCATCATCAACACCTGAACCCTCTTCATCTCTTTCAACAATTTTTGTTTGGAAACTAAACCCTTTTTATCAAACAGATTAATCAAGGCTTCTGATTGAACAACTTCAGACATCAACAGTTCTTTGAAATCAACGGTCTGTTTCTGATTAAGTTTCTTGGCGATTATTACTCTCTTCCAGAATAAGAATCAGAATATGGAATTATTGAATCTGATCTATTGCATCCTTGATGTCCATTTTCATAAAACCGGCAATCTTACGTTCAACCGCAAGCGCCTGCACCTTGTTTTTGAGAATCTGGTCGCGTATCTCCTCTACGGTGGCATATCGCTTGATCAGATCATGGACTCTTTCGTCGATGGTAACGATTTTGTCGTGCATCACCCGCTTGTCGGCATAGTAGACGATTTCTGCTTCCTCAAGCATTCCCTCAAGATTCAAATTCCGAAGGGTTACATGCTGCTCCACAATCCCGGCAACACTCCCGAATCCCAATTCTCTCAAAAGGGCTCCGCCGGAAACAGCATGCCGCTCCCTTGTTTCAAGCGACCTTGTCTTGGTAATGTCGTGCAGCAAAGCGGCGGCAATAACAATATCCCTGTTTATAGATAGGCCGTCTTTAAGATTGTCTGTAATCGCAATAGAAACACGCATAACCTGCCTGGAATGCAAAACGATGTTCGGCAACATGGAATGACTTGCCATCAGTTCTTCGCATTGGGTTAGGGTTGGAATTCTATCTTTGATATTTTCAGTCATAATGGTATCTTAACTTTTGGATTTAATCATCATTTGTATCATCTGCTCCCCGATTATGAAAATTGCAACTAAAATCTATAATCAATCTGGGATTATCTGACTCCTGATGATTACTTTTTAAAAAGTGCAAAAAAAACAGAGTAAATTAACCCTGCCTTTTTTTCATTTCATGGTATCAAACATGCTTCTTAAATCCTGTAAAGCCGGATTTATTTCTGAACTTATCTTTTTAAACCTTCCAAATCAAGTTGAATTCTTTGGCTGGCTTTGTTGTCTGCGTCATCTAATTTATTGATATGAATCTCCATATGATGTAATGATATGAAAAAGATAATGTGTCGTTATGTGTAAAATTTGCACGGAGCAATTGAAATGGAGCAGATGTAACGGAGAAAATATAGATGCCGATCCACATAATTCCGGTAAACAAACTCAGCGCTAGAGCCTTAAAGGGGGTTATAGAAGAATTTATTTCCAGAGCCGGGACTGATTACGGCGCTATCGAAACTTCCATGGAAACAAAATTTAAGCAGGTAAAATATAAACTTGAAAACGGGTCGGCGGTTCTTGTTTTTGATAACGAGACTGAAACGACCAATATATTCCCGGCTGATGATCCTGTTTTAAAAAAGCTTGATACATGATCCAAAGCAATTATCTTAACAGGCAAGGGAATCACTATAAGTTTATTCCATTCTCTCTTTCTTCATATCAAGCATGTCAAAAAAGGCATCTATCCTTGTTTTAACAAGGGGGAATGAATATGCCCTTGGATCGATACAATCTCCATCAAGGACAAGCCAGGGTACGACATCTTTCAGATGTTCCGCGCACATATGGATGGAACTGTAGAGATGACGACATCCTTTATGGGTAAAACCGATCGTGCCATCAATATTAAACGGCTTTTTATACTTCTCGTAAATACCGAATTGTACTTCGACGGGGCTGTATGCAGGATTCGAGAGCATTTTTTTCGCAAGGCTGCGATACGGATCTTCAGGATCAAAGGCATCCCAGAAAATCCAATTGGACATTTCATGCACCAGGTAGGCTCCGCGCTCCTTTTCGATATAATTGATAATGGTATTGTCGTAATAAGGTCTCAAATGGATCCAGACAATTCTGTGGATGCCTTTTGAAATGCCGCCTTTGGCACAGGCAGCCAGCATTTCTTCGTAAAGGGATTTGAAGATATCCACTGCGGCATCGGTGCCCCAGATGTTGAGCAGGACGACAGAATAATCAAGCATCTGAACTCCCCTTACCAACGGGAAGTTATTTTTTCTTAACTCCATGGCTTTCAAAAACCATTCCCGAGCTTCGTTTGAACGCTGCATTACCTTGTAAAGCCTGTCCTGATCGAGTTTCCTGCCGGTTTCCTGTTCTATAAATTTAACCATGGACCTAAGCTGCTTTGCAACATAATCCACGGCATCCCTGTATTGATCGGGATTCATGACCACGCCGCCGAACGGCACATCGATAAAAAATTCTTTCCTCCCTGTAATCTGGGCGGAAAATCGTGCAAGCTTTATCGCAGTATCACATAACTGAGATGTGGTTACAATAAAGTCCGGCTCAGGGAAAAGGTGCTCCAGCATAGCGCCCGCGGAACATGTAGCAAAAGAGCAGCTATCCATACATTGGGTGTAAGATTCCCCCTTTTCCACGAGCACCCGGCTGATTCCCGCTCCGGCGATCCCGGCAGAAGCCATTTCCGCCGTGAATGGTACAATGTCCATCGCTTGGAATATTTCAGTAGGCATAAACAGACTGTGCCATACCACGCATGAATTCGGATCATACGCTTTCATGAACATGTCTGTTATGCCCCGGCCTCGTTTTTGAGAAGCGCTCAATTCCGATGCCGGCTTCTTGAGCAGTGCGCCTGCCTTTTCCCCCATATCCTTCATGGTGGACTTTTCTTTGTGCTCCTGTGAAAATTTCAGAAAATCCAGCAATTGCTGAGTTCGTTTCAATCTATATTCCATATTATCTACGCCTCAATAAAGTCGAGCAATTCAATGAAGGATCGGATTTCCCTCTGCGGTATGTCGCCTGATATATCCCCCTCAATCTTTTTGATGGGGATCTTTTCCTTTTCCATGGCATCTTTGACAAACTGGTATTCCCAGAAAAGATTGTCGCAGCGCTTGGTTGCAAAATAAATGACCGCATCGGCCCTGAATTCACGCACCAGCTTCACAATGATGTCCGGCGTCCGTTCTCCATGACTGCCGGCCATCCGCGCACAAGGCATCTTGCCCAGATAGCGCCTGCTGATTGCGGTCATGGGCTGGGTATCTGCTTCCATGTTGATTTGGGTATCAAAGTAGCGATAGCCCTGACAGGCGTCCTCGCATACAACGATTCCGCCGGTGCCGTCACCTTCAATATATTTAACGATCGAAGGATTATACATGCCCCCGTATAGAAGAACCCGATATCTAAAATCATCGAATACCCCGGTTTCTTTCATTTCCAGTTCCTGAAGATACGGTTCAAAATACTCATTGAATTTTTCTTTGGGGGTGGACATGCAGATATCAAGGATCTCCTGAACCTGGACGCCGCTCACGGACGGCTTTTCCCGTTTTCTTAACTCGTAGAGCCGATTTAAAAGTTTCCTGGTCTTATTATATACTTTGATTGAGCTGATCAGTGATTCATCCGATATGTGTTTATTGAACTGCTTCTCGATATCTTCCTTAAATTGATTCAAGGTTTTGCTGAAATATTCAACGGATTGGCTTGTATTAACGGTTGGCACGGAAAACTGATAGGCAAATTGCGGCTTGACACTGGCATTCATCTCTACCCAGCCGTCATATAAACGTCTCATGCATTCACAGCAGTGCGGAATAATGACCCCGTCCATGTAGTCGTATTTACCTTCCAGCGCACCGCCAAAAATGCTGTGAACGAACGAGCAGAGGCCTCTGCTTAGATATACGTCGTCGTCTTCACACCCGGAACTCTTTCTTATCCCGTAGGTATTAAACCCGGCAGCGTGAAGAATCTCTTCAGGCATATATGTGCAGAACCACCCGATAGAGGGGCCGATATTTTTATAAGGTTCCAGCGTCTGTTTAAATTGACTCAGATTCATTTTTGCACCTTTGATGATTATTTTTTCTTACTTGCCGCCGGATTCGACTGCCAGATCATGGCCCATATCGGCCAGTACGGTTTCTTCATGATAATCATCGCAGGCGCCGATTGCCGCTATTGTCTTATTGTCAATTTGCAGCTTTACGAGGTCGCAGTAGTTTTCCTTCGGCAATCTCTTGGGACATTCATGGTACTGGCATTGAATAACGCTTGAAGTGATTCTGTAGACGTCCTCAAATCCCCTGAAGCTGGTAACGATATTTCTTTTCTTGTGGAGCCGTCCTACGATCAGCGCCATGCCAATAGCGCCCATCACATCGTGATACAGAGGTACGATAAGTTCAGGCTCTTCGCCGTCTCTTGCCTCGCCAATGTATTTTTCCAGTTCCCGCTTCACCCCTTTGTTCGCGGAAACGCCGCCCTGGAAAACAATGGGGGATCCCAATGTCTTTCTGCTAATTCCCAGGGTGTTGACAAAGTTTTTTGCGCATGCCTTGCAAAGACCGGCAATAATCGTCTCGATAGGGTAGCCTTTGGCCTGGGCATCGATCATACATGAATCCATGAAGACTCCGCACCGGGTCCTGAAGTCTATCGATTTGACCGCTGTCAAGGCACAATCGCCGACTTTCTCAATCGGAATGCCGAGCCTGTTGGCTTGCGCATCCAGCATGGCGCCCGTTCCGGCTCCGCACCATTCATTCATTTTCGACTTCTCAGGGATCCCGTTATTTACATAGATGACCTTGGAATCCTGCCCGCCTATTTCCAGAATGGTTTGCACATCCGGGATCTGGTGAATGGTTGCTGCCGCATGGCTGTATATCTCGGTCCTGTAAGTATCGGCATTCAAAATGGACTTTGCCATCTCTCCGGAGCTGCCTGTAGTTCCCACTCCGATGATGACCGCATTGACCGGAAGCATCTGCTGCAGTTTCATGAAAGATGTTTTAATGGCGTCAAGAACCCGCCCGCGTGTGTATGTATATACCGTTTCAATGATATTGTCGTACTGATCGAGAAAAACGACATTCGTTGACACCGAACCGACGTCAACCCCTATAAATCCCTGCATTTTATGATTCCAGGCTTTTCCTGTATTTGAAAAAGCCCGTGTCTTCTCGCCCTCGTGGCAGTATTTGTATACAAGGAAATCAAAAGAACTCATCATCTCATCCAGCTTTGTAGCCATTGTTTTAATGTGCTTGTCCAGTTGAAGATCTTTTATGGTAACGGAGAGTGTCAGGTCTGTCTCATTATAGGACAAAGTTACGGATGCGTTATCATCATTGGTCAAAACATTTATGGTCTCAGGACTTAAGCAGTGGAAAGAAACCGGGAAGGTATCCAGGGCATCCTTGAAAAAACGAATGATCGTTTTCGTATCATTTTCGGACGGCTGAATTGGAGCATTAACAAACATCAATCTGAATAGTTTATTCATCTCAGGAGTAATAATCTGTGGAAACTCGGCAGTAATGAAATTAAATTGCTGCAATAAATTTACTTTCTCATTATTCATGCTTTTAATCTTCCTCTTCGTAAGGATGTCATTAAATCCGAAGGGGATCCTATAAGTAATGTGATAGTTATTCATGAGCGCCTCCTTTGCTCCAAAGTTGGGCAAATTATGCCATAGTATTATGAAAAAACATAACGTGTTTATAATCAGCATATTACTAGATATATACTTGTACTCATTGCCAGCCTTGTAAATGATACTTATTAATTATATTATATAGTTACAAAATTAATCTACTTCTGAAGGGATAACCGTCTGACTAACCCATATAGGAATTTGCTATCAGAGTTGATATGATACTAGATATATACTTGTACTCGTTGCCAGACTTGTTAATGTCGCTTATTAATAATCTTATATATTTATAAAATTCATCTATTTTTGAATGGATAAACGTCTGACTAACTCATATTGGAGCTTGCTTTTAGAGGTGATAGCATAGAGCAAACAAGGTGCTAATTGACCTGCCCCTGTAACCTGTGATACAAAGTATTTGCGGCAGGTCAGTGCGCAGGTTAGACGGTAGATAAAATAGACGCACCCCATAAATAAACAGCTAAGAACAACACGGCTGGTATTGCCGAAAGGATGAAGATGAAAATCAATAGTGAAAATTTTCGTGTCCCGGCAGATGAAAAGGTCAAACTCAAACAGTGGCCGACGCGGGTCAAAACCTGCTACAAGTCGAAAGAAGATTATAAAGAAATCCTCGCCGAACACATCGGGAAACTCAGTGAGTGGCAAAATCTGCTCTCTGCTTACAATCGCTATTCGGTGCTGTTGATTTTTCAAGGCATGGACGCTGCCGGCAAAGACAGCGCCATCAAGCACGTGATGTCCGGCGTGAATCCGAAAGGATGCGAGGTTTTCAGTTTCCAACAGCCAAGCGCTGAAGAACTGAACCACGATTTTCTTTGGCGTACGACTCAGCGTCTGCCCGAACGTGGCCGGATCGGCATCTTCGACCGCTCCTATTACGAAGAAGTATTAATCGTTCGTGTGCATCCACAGATTCTTCATAATCAGAAGCTTCCGGATGAGTTGTTGGACGAAAAGACGATTTGGCAGGAACGGTATCGTTCCATCGTGAACCTGGAGAAGCATCTCTACCACAACGGCACCCGGATCGTGAAATTCTTCCTTCACCTGTCGAAGAACGAGCAGCGAAAGCGATTGCTCGAACGCATTGATGAGCCGGACAAAAACTGGAAATTCACCCTCTCGGACATTAATGAGAGGAACTACTGGAAGGATTATATGAAGGCTTATGAGGATTGCCTGACCGCGACAAGCACCCGTCATGCGCCCTGGTACGTCGTTCCCGCCGATGACAAGGAAAATGCGCGGTTGATCGTTTCCCAAATTGTCCTAAATGAGTTCAATGAACTTAAGATGACATATCCCACAACCACCGTAAAACGCCGGAGGGAACTCAAATCCATCCGCAAACTGCTTTCAGGAGAAAACCATTATCAATAGGCCAATAGGCCAATAGCTTATGACTACAAAATAAAAGGCGGATTTAAATCCGCCTTTTATTTTAGTAATAATGACGCAATGCTTTTAGTAAAATTTCTTTTACGGCGCCAGCGTATTGATCAGGCCGGTTCCGTTCGGACTGCCCCATCCCGTAACCAGATCATAACCTTTTTGCGTTGCATAGGTACCGTTACTGCCACTGGTAATATCATGGAAATTTGAATTGTAACTTGTTCCCAGTCCGATGGAGTAAATAGTCGGATTGATGAAACCCAGCGTGCCTTGGCCATAAGCCACGGATTGTTGATTCACCAGCGCCAGATAGCCAGCCCAACGTGGAGCGGCGAAACTTGTTCCGCCCCAACCTCCGGCGCAGGTGCCGTCATAGCAAATATAATTGTCTGTGTTCGCTTCAGCGGCAACATCCGGAACATTACGATAAACCTTTGATCCTTTATTGGCTGTCGTAATAACGCCTGTCGCCGTCTGGTAACCGGGAATTGCGATACGGTTCGTTGAAATTCCGCCGCCGCTGTCGGACCAGGCAGTTTCCGATTTCCAGGGGCCGCCTGCGCTGACGGTGGTCAAATCCGTACCGCCAACCGACGTTACATAAGTATCATCCGCCGGATAAACGTATCTTGATCTTGTATTATAAGCGCCGCTGTCGCCTGAAGCGACAAAAAGCGTCTGGCCCTGCGCCGCAAATTCTTTAAAAATCGGATCGTCACTGGCGGTGTCAGCCGGACTCCATCCCCACGAACAAGACAAGGACTTGGCAATATTATCCGAAGCCATCTTGTTGAAGATGCTGACGTCGCTGGTATCGGATACGTACACTCTGACGCTGCTCAGAGCGGGCGCCATCGAGATGGCCACTTCGATATCGAGTACCTGTTCGGTATCGTCGCATCTTCCAGTACAGCTTAAGCTTGATTTATCCGTTGATATACCTACAACAGAAACATTCAACGGTTGTCCGACCTTGGTAAAATAATTGGTGACATCTGTCATGTTATAACCGGCAAATTCTACCAGTCCGACCGACTGGCCGCTGCCGGTAAGAGCTGTTCCACCATAATAAGCCGTCCGCATGTCGCTGCCGATAAAATAACCACTGGGGCCCGAACCGGTAGCCCTGGCGCTGTTTGCTGTCGCATTTTTCACCAGGTTGGCCGGACGCGGTTTTGAGAAATTATCGAGGCCTGCTACACGCCATAACGTCACACCCAAATCTACTGTCGGTTCCCTGTCTGGAGAATAAAATACACGGTTTTCGGTCGGGTGCTGATAATTGTTCATGATTACATGAAATGCTTTTTCGATGTCGACTACGCGTCCTTCGACGTCAACCACCATTCGGTTGGGAGACGTCCCTGTAACGGTCAGACCGTTCTTTTCCGCAAAACTAATCACCGCGTTGTAATCCGCCTGTGACGGTCCGAACCGCTCGGTGAATTCTTCCACGCTGAGGAACTGATGGTACATGGGACTTCCCGGATCATAAATTTGTTCCAGTAGTTCATCAAGTTCCGCTTCGTTTGGCAGCGGTAGAACAATGTTCAATTGCAGGGACTGTGATGCGGGGAGCCTCTCTATCAGGCTTGCCTGACCGCTTAGGACTTCGTCGTATATATGTTTTGTTATTAAGGGCGCCTGTCCATAAACCAGCGCTGGCAGAAAGAAGAAAATAAAAGTGACAGATAATCCCCGCAATACGGTACACAGGCTGTTTGTCTTGAATATCTTCATGAAAAGATCTCCTTTATTAATTTAGAGAAAAAGATTTATTTTTTATTTATACAATGTGTTCAACATCTCACTTTTATACTTTTTTAAAACAGTTAATTTTTAAACTATGTAATAAAAAAACCCTGTTTATTGTTAATTAACTATTAAGTTCGCCAAATTCTGCCGATCTTTCCAATTACAATGATTCTATTTTAACCTTTAAAAGATATTTTGTCAATGACGATGATGGGCATGACGATGATGGGCATCAAACGGTTTTGATTTGCTAAATTATTTATGTAACTTGTCTTAAGAGTTTATACAGCAAGTTGATCTGGAATGCGGGGGACAGCGTCTTTGGTTGTCCACAAAGACATGATGACCTACGAAAATGCCCAACAGAAAAAATAGTCGTGTGAAGCGCTAATTTCCGGAATCCGTCTGTATATATTTAATATATTTAAGAATTTCTCCATCCTTGTAGCAATATCAATAATGACGTCCACATCCTTTGTCACCCGGACGTCCGGCATCGCAGGGTCCGTAATAAATAAGCCAGTGGCACAACCACCCACGAAAACTACTTTCTCCCTAAGATTACCAAGTCGCCTGGCCACAGTAGTAATCATTTGGATATTCACATCTCTAGTATTGATCATGATGATTCCAAGCGTGCTTTGAGTTCTTTGATGGCGATTTCTCTTTCACGGGTTCTTCCGTCGCGGATTGCATCAACTAAGGCTAATAATTCATAAAGCTTTCTATCTTTTAAAGCAGCCTTTGGAACGGACTTATAAAGAGGCGAAAATTCATATCCACGGACTGTGCCTTCCGGATCAGGCCATACGGGAGGAGGTTCCGTTGGTTGAGAAATAACATTTTTAAGAGGGGGAGCTGCATATGAGGTAGGTATGCCTCGGGTAAGACTGCCATGATCTGGTGGAAAGGCATATTTAATACCGTGAATGAGAAATTCTTCAAAAGATTTTTTCAGAGGATGCCCTTTTTTTGAGCCCATTAAATGGGCTGCCGCCGCACGCTTCGTGCCTGCATGGACCTCAGACGTGCTCATGAACAAATCACGGGACAGAGATGCATAAGACCACTGGGCTTTCCCGATGGAGACAAGTTTCAGGAGAATAAATATATCTTGGGGTTTAAGAATCATGGCGGGATTATATTCGCTATTCGCGAATAGCGCAAGATATTTTTTCATACTTAACAAATAACTTCGTCGTGCATCATACTTTCTTTTCTTAATAATTATCATTCCCGACTCTTAAGCCTATCTCCATACTTTTTCATATATCGTTAAACCGTTAACATTTAATTAATAATAAGGAATTTAGAAAAAATGGTTTATCGGGAAATTAATCCGATAAACTTTATAATTATATTTGACATTTAATTAAACTTAAGCAACTACGTTATACGTTAAAATAATTCCAGGATGAATCACATGAACAAGATGAAATTTTTTGCGTGCATATCATTAATTACGTTATTTAGCTTTTTTATTGCAGGAGAGAGCTTGTGCTCTGAAAAGACACTGGTTGCAGAAAGTGTGGTCAAAGGAGAGCAAGAGAAGGTTGCCAGGGAAGAAGCTTTGATCAAAGAAAAATACCCCAATGCGATTCGTACTTCATCAGGCCTGATGTATATTATCTTGAAGGAAGGAAACGGTGAAACACCAACAAGTGGAGCTCTTTTAGAGGTTCATTATACCGGCAGGTTACTTGATGGAACTAAGTTTGACAGCTCGGTGGATCGAGGACAACGATTCCTGTTTGTGGTCGGGACAGGTAGGGTAATCAAAGGTTGGGACGAGGCTTTTCTTTCAATGAAAAAGGGAGAAAAACGTATTCTCATCATACCACCTGATCTGGCTTATGGCGATAAGGGTATGGGAACAATTCCACCTAATGCAACTTTAATTTTTGAAGTAGAACTTTTTGATTTTTTCAAATAAGTACACATCATGAATCTCTTGCAGAAGGGAATTCCGGTCCCCCGAATTCCCGAATTCCCCTTAATATCATAACAATGAAAGAATTACTCAGTGCCCCCTACCTCCGGTAGTCAAAAATGTGTATGTATCTATATACCTACCAAGTACAGAGTTACCTCCGAAATGTTCCGGTAATTTTCATCATTCAGAAAAAGTCAGTCTAAAAGTATAGACTCTTGAGAATTTTATATGATAACCCCTCAAAAGAGGGATTGTATTTTTTTGCAAAGATGGTATTAAAAAAACATCCTGATTAAAATTCTTTTAATCATTCAAATTCATACTGTGATTTTCAAGACACAAATTCTTTCTTAACTGGAGGTATATGTGAAATGAAAAGAACATTGTTTCTATCCATTCTTATTGTTGTCTTCACAACATCATTTTTATTTATCGTGCCTTCTGTATTTTCTGCAAGCAACATTTCACCGGAAGACGCAATTAACCACATGGGTCAACAAGCAACTGTATGCGGAAATGTTGCCAGTACACATTTTTCTTTTCGTACTAAGGGACAACCTACTTTTATAAATCTGAATAGGCCTTATCCTAATCAAATATTTACTGTCTTGATTTGGGGTTCAGACAGACGTAAATTCCCCAGTGCTCCTGAAAATTATTACAGCAATAAAAGAATATGTGTATCAGGCAAGATAAAGGAATTTAGAGGAGCGCCGGAAATCGTTGTAAGGAATCCTAGTCAGATACGAGAACAATAATAAGACACTTCTATCATGATTAGAAAACTTTCTTTATTGATGATGAATAAAAGAAATCATGGAACAAAATATTAAAAATTTATTTATTTTAATTAAAAAATTTTCAAAAGAGATTATTATTGCTCTCATACTTGCAATTATTGCTGCTGTTGGACTTGAAATTTATGACAGCGGAATGAACAAACATAACATTAGAGTCAATCAAAAGGCTACAGCAACTATATTGGTATATGACAAAGATGGAAAAGGTATACGACAAGGAAGTGGCATATTTATTAATTCAAAAGGTCTTTTGTTAACTAACTATCATGTAATAAAAGGGATGGATATAAGCAAGACAAAGGCAAAACTTCCATCTGGAGCCTTTTATGAATTAAGAGGTATAAAAGGTTTAAATGAAAAAATTGATATAGCCATTCTCCAATTTGAAGCCACAGATACACCATATGTTAAAAATTTAGGTGATTCTGACAAAATTTTAAGTGGCGAAAAAGTTATAGCCATTGGCTCACCATCTGGTCTTGAAAATTCTATATCTGAAGGCATCATAGCCAACCCAGCACGTATATTATTAGGTACCAAATTCATTCAATTTACTGCACCTATATCTCCAGGGAATAGTGGTGGAGGACTTTTTAACAAAGATGGTAAAGTAATCGGAATAACCACGGCATCCTTAGCCGACCAAGAAAAAAATAATCAGAACCTCAACTTTGCAGTTCCTATAAATTTAATAAAAGATGCTTTAAATGGCACTGAAAAAATACTTACAGAAAAAAGTCCAGACTATTATTATTCTGTGGGTCAAATAGAAGAGAATAAAAATAATTACGATAAAGCTTTTGAATATTATGAAAAAGCTATTTCTGAAGATAGTACATACGCAGATGCTTATGTAGGTTTAGGTGATGTTTATTAAGAGAAAGGTCAATATGATTTGGAAGTCTTTAATTTCGAAAAAGCTGTAGAATTAGACCCTCAAAATTATAGTTATCTTTACTATCTTGGAAACGCATATGAAGATATCGGTGAGTACGGCAAAGCAGTGGAAACATATCTGAAAGTATTGTCTATTAAACCGGATGATAAAGATACTCTTTATGACCTCGCCGAATTGCTTATTATTTCTGGTTATCGAAGTGATGCAGAAAAAATCATTACAAAGTTAAATCCATTGGATAAGGGACGAGCAAGTAAATTAGCATTGCTAATGAAAAAAACAACTTGTCATTAATCTTTAAATTATAATTTATAAATTTGATATTTTAAAAGTAGTCTGTTTGTAGTAAAAGAAATAATTCTTCCGGTTCGGGAATCGAATTTTTATTGATAACTTCCTATATGCTTTAAGCTGAATAATTTTATTATCATAGTAGATTTCAAATAGAAATCATGATAATATGACTAATCCATACGATGCAGTAATAACAAAATTCCTGTATTAATTGTTGATCCATAGACAAAAAATAAAAGGAGATGCAAAATGGATTTAAACGTTCCGTACATACCTTCAGTAAAAAATCTTCATGCCATTCTAACGAAAGTTCAGCAGGCTGCCGTACCTGAAGCGTTTGGTGTTGATTTTCTTCGAGACCTTGGCTTTGCAAGCTCGAACGATAGATCTGTCATAAGGATATTCAAGTATCTAGGGTTAATTGATTCATCTGGGCGTCCTCAGGCTGCATATAGAGATTTTGTTGATCATACGAAAACTAAGATAGTCTTAGCGGAAAGGATTCGTGCTGCATTTGACGATCTTTATGTCGCGAACAAAAAAGCACATGAACAGTCGGCAAATGAACTTAAGGGATGGTTCAAGTCCAAAACTGGGAAAGGTGAACCGCTTGCCGAGAAGATGGCGACCACCTTCAAGAGCCTTTCGTCATTTGCAGACTTCTCTCAAGTTGCTCCTATTGTGGCAGAGAAAAAAGAGCAAAAAACTGAACTTCTCCAAAAAGAACAAGAGATCAAATCTCATTCAGGTGCTACGAATTTCGGCTTGGTCTATTGTTTTGAAATTCATCTTCCGGACACCCAGAATATTGATACTTTTAGGGCGATATTTAGGGCATTGAGGGAGGAACTCATGCAATGAAAACCCAGATCAACAACTTCATGCTACGGGGTATATTTGGGTCATATTGCGTAAAAGACCTTCAATCCGCTGGCTTGTTACGTGTACCTATTTATTCGCAGGAAGAACGCAAAGAACATGATCTCTTCGTGTCTTGTCCTGAAAAAATTAGATCCGGTTCTCTTCATATGCAGAAATACTTTCGTCTTCTTTATGTGTTTGAGAATTTAGTGCGTGATTTCATCGACACAACATTTAAAGAGACTGGAGACGGTGATGATTGGTTCAGCAAACGAGCAACGGCTGACATGACGAAAAAAGTCAGAGATCGTAAGCAAAGTGAAGAAAAAAATCAATGGCATATAGGCAGAAACGAGCATCCGCTCTTTTATCTAGACTTCTCTGACCTCAGCCTTTTAATGATTAACCACTGGCTTTTTATTCCGGTGAAATCGGCCACGTGTTCCAGATGAAATCGGCCATTGATTCCGGTGGAAACAAGGCCAGTTGATCGGAGCGAAGCGACGCTGGTTTTGGTGGTCATCTTCTCACAACATGTTT
>JBKQWB010000013.1:0-10674 GCA_052139735.1 Smithella sp.
CCGGTCATTGTATTAGTCACGATTCCTTGCCTCCCTCATCTCGTTGGAAGTCGTTTTTAAGGTGGGTGATGCGGTTGTCTCCATCTGTTTTGCCGGATTGGTCCCTGGCAGTTCCTTTTCCGTCTGAAAATTCTTGCCACCATACAAAAATGCAATGAATTTTTTATTTCACACGTCAAAGGGCTTTCTATTGAATGGCATGGTGCTTCAGAATGTTCAACTCGACTACTGAGAGTTGACGGAAAATCGGTAATCACCCAAGCAAATGGCCAAGTCTGCTTCCTCAGGCTGTGCCACGGTCAACGCCACGTTTCCCTAGCCGAAGCGCTCCTTGCTCCTCGCCGTGTTTCCTAGGAAGAGCCGTTTTCGCGCTTCGGTGTTTTGAATCTTCCATACGATCCACAACGTCCTAACCAAGAACGCCCAAAATGAACTCAGAAAAAAAAGATTGTGAACTGATTCTGCGCAAACGATTCCCCGCGCATCTCCTCCATCATCATCTTCTATTCTTCTGTGAAGAGCCTTGTATGCAGTCCCTCAGAGAACCTTTAACAGTCCCCAGACGTATAGCTAATAATAACTACATATGACTTACCTAACGTTCATTTCTATTGCAAATATTTCATCATTAACATTTATACGATTTCTTTTTCGATGAAGATTCTCTTGCCGTCTTCATCAATGAAATATGGGGTCATTTTGGTCCCATGCCGGACTCTTTCTCGTAATTCTTCCAACCGGTATTGCGTATGAAGTCTATGATGTTTCACCATGAGTAATAGCCTATACATCAACGAATTTGACAACTCTTTGATAACGTTATTCCTTAATCCTGATCCGTAATATGAATAGACACCGCTTGAAAAGAGCTTACGGGCAACCATGAGTAAGTGCATTGCCGAATCATCGGCTTTTTCAGCCGCCCGAAGAGGTCTCACCCGTGTTCCTTCCGGATACCAGACCAATATCGGCTTTTTATGGTTACATGCATAGTCGATTTCATCGTACACACAAGATGACGTTAAAGAAGTGCCCGAAGCAATAACCAAAAGTGCATACGAATTGTCTATCTCTGCCTTCATCTCGTTCATTATGGTCTCGTATGCCCTTTGGCGCTGCCAGTCGCTCTTTTCTTTGAAGGTCCAGCAAGAAACTCCCGTTTGTTTCATTTGAACTTTGAGTTCGTTTAATCTTTCTTCATCATTCATATTATAAGAAATGAAGTAATCATGTTTCGGATGGGGGCCGCTCGATTCCGGGGAAATGTCTACAAGCATTTTCTCATACATGTCAGATTCATATTTGATGTCATCAAGAAACCATTTATCTTGTGATGCCACATTGCGATAAATTGACGATCTTTTTCTTAATTCCTTTGCCTGCTCAAACTGTCCACGTTCTAAATGTAAAGAAGCAAGATTGGAATACAGAATTCCAAACTGTGGATGATCTTTGAAACCTATTTTATTTTGCTCATCAATGGCCTCTTGAAGTACCTTTTCTGCGTCATTATGCTCACCAAGATTTTGTAAATGTTGGGAGTAATCATTTAGCGCAATAACAACATTCTGCCTATCTTTCAGCATAGTCTTTATTATTGGAATTTTTTTATTTAGTTCTTGTATAGCCTCCACAATATTGCCAAGCCCTTCTAATCCTCCAGCCCGTGCATCACTTCGCCAATTAGCTAGTTCATTGTTTGGGTCTTCTTTGAGGATTGCCTCATCAATTCGGCCTGACTCATCAAAGTATTTCTTTGCTAGTTCCGGCTTATGCAATTCAAGATGAAGAAGTCCCACATCAACTAATGAGGCGGCTGTATCATTGTGATCACCATGGAAATATTTATCTATGTAAAGAGCAATTAATGCATGTTTAATAGCTTCTTCTGGCCGGTGTAGTATTCTTAAAAGATCAACCACTTGTGATCTTATGTTTGATTCGAGAAGTAATTGCTTTCGTTTGCCAATATCGAAATCAACTCTTCCCTTCAAAGACAAAACCATAAGTTCAGTAGTTTCTTCGAGCCCTATTATAGAAAGGACTCTTTTGAAGAGATCATAGGCAGCCTCGTAATGACCTTCCCGTTTTTTTCTCGATGCTGATTCAATCAGTTGGTTTATATTCTCTTGCATAAAAGAATCCTTTCAAGGGTATTTTAATTGCATAGGCGATCATCTCCTGGCATAGTGCCTATTTCTTTCTGTTAAATTTTACTCTCTTTAGGTTAGAATGAAAAGAGATAAATGTGCTTAAAAAGCAAACAGAAACGGCCATCCTGTGCGCTCATCGGTGGAGAGAAGTGATTAATTGTGGACAAATGTTTCTTGACATACAAGACGGAAATTCTTATAGATTAGCCATAAAGTAGTAAATCCCATCAAATAATTTAAGCTGACCTCGATGTCTTGACACACATGGATGGCCTATGACAAGCCATACGCTAAGCAGAGACATTGATGTTGAATGAAAACTTAGACTGGCACGCAATCATTGTGGATATCATGCGTTGAAAAATCCGGCATGAACGATGGACATATTCGTGCCCCCAAAGAAAAGGAACAACATGGAGAATATTAATAAAGAAACAATGGAGCGGCTGGCCGAGGCCGCACACAAAGTATGGATGGAAGGAAAGCTGCGTGACGGTTGGCAATACGGACCGATCACAGACAAGGGAAAAAAGATTCACAGTTGTCTTGTACCATACAACCAGTTAAGTGAGGCAGATAGGGAATCGGACCGGGACATGGTGAGAGGGATACCGAGTATCCTGGCTGCGGCGGGGTACAAGATGGTGAAGACGGAGGAACGATAATGAAAAAGATTATAGCTGTAACAGGAGACGTCATCGTCGATCATCACATTTACAAAGGAAGACGCGATGCGCCGAGCGTCAAGGAAGTACCGGGCACAATGGTCATTAAGAGTAATGGCGGCGCGATGCTGCTACATAAGATCCTCGCTATATGTGCCGATAGAGCGAAAACGGAAAACAAAGCTGAGTATTCAGTTCATCTGGGTTTGGACACAGACAAAATCTCCCAACTTTCCGCTGATCATCATTCCTATGCCGTCTGGAACCCTTGCCTGAAAGATGACAAGTCCACGAATTACGTCTGGAGAATGACGGAGCCTATGGGTTACGGAGGAATAACAGCTGGCAACAAGACCTGTCAAGCACTCCCTCCGGCATCGTCATACCTTACTCCCGATGTCCTGATCATTGACGATGGGGCAATTGGTTTTCGTCACTGTGCAAAGGACACCCCTTGGTCTGAACTCCTTTGTAAAAAAAAGGGAAATAAACCAGCATGGGTCGTCCTCAAGATGTCCAGTCCTGTGGCTCAGGGCGACCTGTGGAGAAAAGTGTCCGCAAGATATGGGCGAAAGCTTGTGGTGATTGCTTTGATCGACGACCTCCGGCAGGAGGAAGTGGGGATCACAAGAAGGCTTTCGTGGGAACGTACAGTTTACGAACTATTGAGTGAGTTGCAATTCAATGCAAGCATCCGGGAGCTTACGAAATGCGGCCATCTGATAATTAGCTTTGGATCGGAAGGCGCGTTATGGGTTAACAATACCGGCTCCGGCACTGACTACCGCCTTATATATGATCCGGCCTGTCTTGAAGGAGAATGGGGCGAAAAATATGATGGGAGGGCCTTCGGCTACCTCTCCTGTCTCACCGCCGGTATCGTGAATCAACTTGCCAAGCCAAAGAGTGCAACGGATATAGCAGCCGGCATTATAAACGGCTTATCCGCGATGCGTCGGCTGCATATTGAGGGCCATGGTATGGTTAATGGCGGACAACCCGGTTTCCCCTTTGAGCAGGTGGCTGCGGCGATAACAGGCGCACCAGGGGGATACAGTATTGTAAAAGTTCCGCCTCTCCTTAAGAAAACGGCTGTCGCGAATTCCCGTTGGACCATCATGGAAGGAAATCACGGAAAGGATAGCAGAACGAAAACGCCGCTTTATGAGCTGGCCAGAAGGGTTGCGCTCTTCGGCTTAAAGGCGCTCGATAATGCCCCTTATGCCAGGTTCAATAAGCTCTTCACGACAGACAGAAGTGAGATAGAAAGCCTTAGGGGCATCCAGAATCTGATTAAAGATTATGAGAGACAAAAGAAGCCTGCAAGGCCTCTATCCATCGCGGTTTTCGGCCCCCCCGGTGCCGGCAAGTCCTTCGGCATAAAACAGATCGCAAAATCGGTTCTGGGCAATGACGTCGGCATCCTGGAGTTTAACCTTTCCCAGTTTTCCAAGCCGGAAGATCTTATCGGTGCATTCCACCAGGTTCGTGACGAGGCACTGAAGGGCAAGATACCTTTCGTATTCTGGGACGAGTTTGATTCAAATGAATATAAGTGGCTCCAGTACCTCCTTGCCCCCATGCAAGACGGAGAGTTCCGTGAGGGGCAGATAAGCCACCCCATAGGCAAATGCGTTTTTGTGTTCGCGGGAGGCACAAGTTATACCCTAGAGAACTTCGGACCGCAGGACAAGGAAAGCGAAGAGTACAAGAAGTTCAAGCTGGTTAAGGGCCCTGACTTCGTGAGCCGCCTGAGTGGCTATCTGAACGTGCTCGGCCCAAACAGAAGGCAGAAATTCGACAAGGACAACAAAAAGTGGATGAACGATGACAACCCTCAGGACATCTGCTTTTCGGTCCGTCGCGCTCTGCTTTTGCGGGTCGCAATGGGATGCGGTGATAACGATGAACTGGACATTGACAAGGGACTTCTGAATGCGTTTCTCGAAATCGATCAGTACAACCATGGCGCCCGGTCTCTTGAGACTATAGCTTTACTCACAAAGAGCGTTAAGAAATCAGGTCTGCGACGATCGGACCTTCCACCCGCGGAGCAGATGTCTATTCATGTAGATTATGACGAGTTCATGAAATTGGTGAAACGCGATCTTCCATTCAAGCTGAATGCCGAATCCCTGGCTCCATTTATCCATGAGTTTTATAGAAAGTTGTGTAAACGGAATAAATGGCCGTTCACATATAACATGGAATATGACAAACTACCTGACAACATAAAAGCGGATAACGTGGCCGCTGCAACGCGACTTCCTGAAATCATATATCTTGCGGGGCTTCTGGTTGTACCCAAAAAGCATTCAGCAACCCTCTCGGATGGCGAAATCAAGAAAGCCATTGAAAACGGCATAGAAATATTGGCTGAAGCGGAACATGACGGCTGGATGAATAGGAAAAAGATGGACGGCTGGGTCTTCGGCAAGGAGCGAAATGAGAAGAAAAAAGTGCTCAATACATTGATTTCATATAAAGACCTGACAGATGAAAACAAGGAAAAGGATAGGAATAGTGTCCGGCATTATCCAGACATTGTGAAGATGGCAGGATTTAAGATTTGCATGATCAAATAGCGGCGGAGCAGGTAAATGAATAACGATCTGTCAAGGTGGATCACCGGGTCAGAAAAACTGCGTGTCATCCGAGTCTTTATCTCTTCCACCTTCCACGACATGATGCGGGAGCGGAACCATCTGATTACAGTCGTATTCCCGGGACTGCGTGATCGGGTCATGGGTCTGGGCTTGGATTGCCTGACCACTACGAAAGCCGCAACAGTGAACTGCTCAAACTGCTGGAGAAAAAACTGATCGGGCGGACGTGGCTATTTGAGGCGGTTGAAAAGTGGCGAACCTTAATAATAACGGCTGTAATAAAATCTCTATAAGATGGGAAATAAACGCAAGAAAATCTCCCGTCCAGATAATGATGCAGAATACTGTCTGGGCTTTGAAAGGGCCATAAGAAAACTTGAAATCCGGTTCTTAATGCTTCTTTCCAAGAACAAAAAAAAGCAATTAGACGATTTAGTTGATACGGCACGCTAAAGATTCTATAGAATAAAAAGGGAATAAATACACTGAATATATAGACAAAATTCCGTTTTGGAGTGCCGGCCTTCAAAAGCATAAATATGGTGACAAAAAAAAGAGTCATGGCCGAGCCAAAATCAGGTTCTAAAAGAAAAAGTATAAAAAAGATGAATAGAATAATCGTATAGGAAAGAAATCCTGTCCAAAACTCCTTCATCTTGTCTCGGTTTTTTTCGAATGAATAGGCCAGATATATGATAAAGGACATTTTTGCAAATTCATTAGGGCTGCAACTAAAATAATGCCCTACCCTGAACCATCTGACCGCTCCGAAAATTTTTATTCCAAAGTTCAACAACAGAACAAGAAGCAAAATGTTCCCGAGTAACAATAAGACAGCGTTATCTCGCCATTTATGGTAGTCCACTCGCATAAAAATGACAAGAGACAATATGCCCAGAGCTGCAAATAGCGCCTGTCGTTTTAGAAAATGGGCGCCGTCAGAGTGGTATTTAATCGCAATCGCTACGGACGACTGATAGATGAGATACATTCCGAAGCAGGTCAAAAAAATGGTTAAAAGCAATATTGCCCAGTCGAACCGTTTAAGTGGTTGTTCCTTCTCATCCCGGGGTTCTCGGCAGTATGACATTTGCCGATCTGTCATGGTTACATCTCCGGTTCTTTCGATGGAGACATTTTTTTTATTTCGGCCTGCGACTTTTTAATGCACGATATCAAGTTGTCAGATTCGGCGTGTGTAGCCGAAATCGCGTCTTCCAGAGCTTGCCAACATGCGTCCCTAAGATATTCACAGGCTTCATCGACATTTTCCTCGAGTTCGCCAATAAAGTATGTCAGACGGGACCGAAGTAGATTAATCTTTTCATAGGTGTCCGGAGCGAAAGACAAGGGATGGCGGCACTGCGAATCCAGATCTGCCAGCAAAAAATATAGTCGGGCCGGCAAATCTGGATTGTTGATTGCATCCGGCTTTTTTTCGAGTGCGGGTTTTAGCAGATATTCCACCGCCCGGATGGATGAATGGGTTATTCGCAGACGCCGATATGCGGAATAATCTTCCATCGAAAGGATTTCCGGAGTTCTATTTTCAGTTTTTGCAAACGGTCTGCAAATGCCCTGACTTTCGAAGACGAAGCGCATTCTTTCTTCGGTAATGGGCATATCGTTCCCGAAAAGGCAATAAAGATTGGTTAAAACCATTTTCAGTTCCCGGACGTTACCGGGCCATGAATAGCTGTATAAGTCGTTGATGACGGATTCTGAAAGCGGGGAATGATTTTTCCCTGTGAGTGTTTTCCATATCGTCTGCGCCAGCAGAGGGATATCATCCCGATGATCCCTCAAAGCCGGTGTGCGGATGATGTATCCGCGCAGGCGATAGTAAAGATCTTCCCGAAAGCGACCATGTTGAACCATGGCGTAAAGATCTCGGTTTGTGGCGGCAATGATCCGGGCATTGACCGCGTGCTCCTTTTCAGAACCGACGGCCCGGACTTTATTTTCCTGAATGGCTCTGAGCACCTTGGCCTGAAGATCCAGGGCCAGTTCACCGATTTCATCCAGAAAAAGGGTTCCTCCTTCCGCCGCCAGCCAGAGGCCTTTTTTTTGTGTTATCGCGCCGGTAAAAGCTCCCTTCTCGTGGCCGAAAAGCTCCGATTCAAACAATTCGCGGGTAAATGCGCCGCAGTTCACGGCAATAAAATTTTCTTTTTTCAGTTTTGTTCTTTGACGGTGAATCTCACTGGCAACGATTTCTTTACCGGTACCGGTGTCACCCATGATCAGCACAATGTCATTGAACTTGGCAGCCCGGACAATCAGTAATCGTACCTCTTCGACTTCCGGTGCATTGCCCAGATAAGCATGACGTAAATCATCATCGACAAACGTATCAGGGGGAAGCAGGGGGGCCAGACCGGTTTTGATGCAGCCGGTCGCTGTGGCTTCACGATGTTCGACGGTGTTGCTATAGCATACGGCTTTTTCCCTTAGTTTATTGAAGATAATATTTGTCGTTCCAACGATAAAGAGGCGGGGATTGGCGCCATCCAGATTGCTTAGAAACGTTTCAATACTCATCCTGAGTTTTCCCGAGGATGAAAAATCACCGTTGACCATATTGATGCTATCCCCGTCTTTGAAAATGCGGGAAAGCTCCATGGCCTTGTTTTTTGTTCCCCTGTCGATGACAACGTCGGTAGAACATCTCAGATCCGCCAGAAAAAGTTCCGGCATGACCCAAACAGCGTGGGCACGGAGTTCACGTTGAGCAGTCAGCAATCCGATAGCATTTTCCAGCGTTAGTTCCCTATATATGAGTTCCTTCCGATCTTTTTGAAATTGGATGACGTTCAAATTCATAGGCATTTCTCCTTTATTTGTAAAAGGGTATCAATTATGCTGCTTCTGCGTACGTATTACGATCAATGAAGAATATTCATGTGACCGATATATTACTAAGCAAGTTGCAGTCCATATATCTCAATCAACATTGTTTCTCAAATATAATCTAAAAAAATCATATGCTTTAATATCATTAAAAAGCAACCATTGATTGATTCTTTTCAGAATTTTACATCTATTTCAATGATGTTTAATGACAACTCAACTTAAATAAAGTTTTATCTCAACTGCAACAGTTTCATTATCTTGTCTTATAAATAAAATAAGTCATTGAACTCAATCCTTTATAAAATTGTTGAGATTGATGGCACGTTACTAGCTATTTCTACTGGAAGAAATTGAACTTGAAAATTTAATAGAAGTCTAAATTATTTTCATACAAGAAAACACAGGAACTATAATTTTAACGGGGAATAAAACTAAGTTTCTGTGTGTCACGTAATAAACGTGACAAGGAGAAATGGATGAAAAGCATTAAATGTTTGTTAGGTATTGTACTAATTATTTTTGTAGCAGTCTTTCTAACTTCATGCGGTAATAGTAGCAGCAGTAGTAGTAGCACACCAACACCGACCAGCACCCTGGGCGGTGTTGCGGCTGTGGGTACTCCGATAGTCGGAGGGAACATAAGCGTTATATGCGCGGCAGGAAGCCCTATCTCCACGACGACAGACACGAGTGGTGCTTGGCAAGTCACTCTCTCCGGACAAACCTTACCTTGTGCGGTGGAGGTAAGTGGTGGAACGATCAATGGAGGGACGAACACGACGAACTACAACTCGATTGCCATCTCCGCAGGCACCGTGAATGTCACACCGCTCACCGATCTACTAGTTGCCAATCTAGTGGGCACAGCAACCCCCAGCACATGGTTTGCCGGATTAAGCTCCAATCCTGCACCGTTGGCCTCTATCACCCAAACCCAAGTGAACACGGCGCTCACCAACTTGAGCACCACCCTCCTGAGCGGACTAACCCAGCTTAGTGCCAACAACCCGATCACCACGACCTTCACGCCTACTTCTGGGAATGTTAGCGACGACATGCTGACCGCACTGTTAACGGCCATGACCAATACCGGCGTCCCATACACAATCCTGCTGGGGGATGCATCTACCACCACACCTATTACAGGCTTCAATACCGCCCTGACGACCGCATACTCTCAAACGCCGTCTGGCAGCGTCCCCCAGGCTCCGACAGGGGTTATAGCGTCACCGGGAAATGGTGAAGTAACCATTACTTGGCCGGCAGTGGCAAGCGCAACTTCTTACAATATTTACTGGTCCACAACAAGCGGCGTAACTACCAACGGCACCGAAATCACTGGTGTGACTAATCCTTACATTCAGACAGGGCTGACAAATGGAACACCTTATTACTACGTGGTAACTGCAGTAAATAGCAATGGTGAATCTATGGCATCGTCCCAGGTGACCGCAACACCAGCTGCTATGAGCAATTATTCTGTCACGGAATCGTGGTCAGTGACACTATTTATTGGGAATGGAACAACTACTACTAGCACGACATATACCGGGACAGAAACGGGCATATTGGCGATCGGCAATGATGGCACCTATACTCAAATCAACCATACGGGAGTTTCGGGTATAGCACCCACTCGCACAATTACATTTTCCTCCGATTATGACATTTACGGTGTCATACCATTTACTGCAATCCTTCAAGCATCTTCGACCCAGACTTATGCCGAAATTCAACTGACCTTTTTTGTGATTGAGGTGCCTCTTCCAGTGACTTACGGTTTTGGCATGGGTGGAAGTCGCTGCGTCAATTTCGACACGACGGGAACATCGCTCACAAGTCTATCAGGTTCGGGAAAGTATGTTGATGCGAGTGCACCAGTCTACGATGCGGGATACATTAACGAGGTTGATGCTTCTTCCACCGCCAGCTTATCCCCCGAATAAACTCCACTGTCAGGGGTTTGCGGATCAATATTTTTTGAGTTACCCAAAAGTTAATTTTAAGAAGCAATAAAACTGAAGTCTGTGTAGACTAATAAACGTAAAAAGGAAAAATGGATGAAAAGCATATCAATTAGCGGTATCAAAAAACGACGAATAAATAGAGGGGGAAAGACAATGAAGAAATTAGTATTGGCATTAATAGTGGTTTGTTGTTTCAGTTCCACGTATCTATATGCAGAAGAAAATCAACCGAATACAGCAGAAAATCAACCGACACAAAAATTTGCATCTGGGATTTTTTCTATTGGTGGTGGCGGTTTTTTTCCTGGTGGTGACCTTAATAATTTCAATACAGGTTATAACGGCACATTTAGCGCTGGGATGACTTTAGGCAATGCTATAGGTCTGGGTATTGATATCAGTTACAGAGAAAGTGAACAAAATAATCAAT
>JBKQWB010000014.1:0-115792 GCA_052139735.1 Smithella sp.
AGCGTCTCAGTTTTCGAAAGAGTTCCGCTTTATCAACTATTTACAAGAACCAATTACAAAACGGAAAACCCTATGTCGTGTAAACAACTAAATTTATTTGACCAAATACCCGGACAGTAGTGATTTAATATATTTGTTTGAACGCAAATAGCCATATCAGGATTTAATTCGTAAGCGAGCATTTTTCTCAACTTGCGGCGGAGAGCTTTAATTGTTTATCTAATATATTGGAGCATAGAATTACATCAAAACAATAATTTTTATGGGCTGCATCTCGTCCCGGTTTATCGGCCGGGATGAGATGCAGCCAGGTGGTTGTCAGTATCGTTTTAAATATTTAGACAAACTTGCCACTTATATATCATCAGTCTTAACCATCTTTGATTCCTTGGTTTTCAGAATGATAAATACATTTATTATCATAAGTGTCAGGAAAACGAGCATCGCAGGCGTTTTTGAAGCGCCGGACGGTGTCAGGATGTCCATACCGAAGATAAAAATGATTCCCGAAATCTGACCGGCTAGCATAAGCAATCCCTGCGAGGTGGCTTCAGGCGCAGGGTAGGTTATTTCAGCGCAGTACTGGTAGCATACAGGTGCGCCCGCCATAAGGAAGAAGCCGAATAATGTACATGAAGCAAGAAGGAGTCCGTAATTAGCGGCATAAGTCATTCCGGCAAGTCCGGGAATGGCGCCGATACAGGCGATAACTATAAACAGCTTTCTTTTACGCATTTTGTCGGAAAGAACCGGCAGGATCGAAGCGCCGACGATGCCGCCGATCATCATTAGCGCACCCGCGTATCCGGCCTGATCGGTGGTAAAGCCGCGCGGACTGATGATCTGTTCAATCCAGGTCGTTACCGCGTTAAAAATTCCCAGTGCCGCAAAGAAGAAGATGAGGAGATAGATCATATCCTTTTGACTGAAGATGTGTTTCAAACCGGCGAAGACCGCAATACGTTCGTCATGACCGGGAGGACAGGGCGGTGTCGGCGGTTGCTCTTTGTTAAATATTAAAAAGATGATGGCACCAGCCAATGTAGCGATGCCATAAATCATCAGCATCTTTTCCATACCATAAGCTTTTAGGAGAAAGGGCGTGAGCGCCATCGCGATAATAATTCCTATGAATTGAGCTAAAACGCTTATGCCTGCCTGGGTAGCCCGCTCATGCAAAGGAAACCAACGGGCCCCCACCTTGGTAACGGAATTCAAGACGAAGGGCTGTCCGACGGCTATTCCGATTTGAGAGAGGATAACCATGTTGTAGTTTGCGCCGTAGAATCCTTTCATAAATCCGAATATACCCATCAATGCGGCACCGATACCGATACCCAGCCGTATACCCCATGTGTCTATTATATAAGATGCCGGAAAGGATACGAAAAGATAGACAACCATAAAGATGAGTGAAAGGAGGTCAATTTGCATGGCAGGTACTTTGTAAAAAGCAACCGCTTCGTTTGTGATAGGCGCAAAGGCGATCCACTGTATCTGCATCAATGCGTTGATGAGAAAGTATACAAAAAGAACTACCCATCTATAGCTGTAGACCTTAATATTTTGTTCCATTTGCCAAACCCTCCAATTTTTATTTGCACTTTTGAAAAAAACTTGCTTTTTCTAAAAAGCTGATATAAACATAAATTTAATGTTATTAAATTAATATAGTTAAATTATAAAGTCAATAAATATTTTTATAAATTAATCGTAATATGAATTAGATGCGAAGGGGCGGAGGTGGCACTACTCACTCTATGCTTATTCAGACGTTAACAAGTTTTTTTAACAACACACTTTCACGGGAGGATAAACATTTATGAAGAAAATTCTATTTAGTATAATGATTTGCATGTTTTTCGTTTTATTTTTCGGTACTGTCGTCAAAGCGGAGGGACCCATTGCAGGAACATGGGTAACGGTCGCTGATGAAGGAAAGGACAAGGGGAAACAGACATCCTATATTGAAATGTTCGAGAAGGATGGCCTCTTCTTTGGTAAGATTACAAAACTTTTGCTTCCTCCTGAACCGGATAACCCTAAAGAACTCTGTATTAAATGCTCCGGAGATTTAAAAAACAAACCGATGATCGGCATGGTCATTGTAAAAAACATGAAAAAAACCGGGGAAATAGATTCGAAGTTAGGTGTGGAATATAGTGGTGGAACGATACTGGATCCTGACGAAGGCTCAACATACAAGTGTCTGATGTGGGTCAAGGGCGATGTTTTGACCGCAAGAGGATTTATCGGTTTTAGTCTTTTGGGTAGATCCCAGGAATGGTCCAGACTGAAGAGATAATGCTAATTTATAATCCCTGCCGTTCACCACGGCAGGGATTATAAACAAATGCCTCGCGAGATAATATCACGCAATAACTTTCCGGTAGAAGAATCTCATGAATCCTTTCCTTAAATTCCGGCATAATAAACTGATCCATGATGTAGGCATTAATTTTTTTTATGTGCCGCTTCAATAATCCTACCGAACTTATCGCGGATAATATTCACTCTTTTTTCAGCTACCGGAAATGTTCAGATGAACAAATAATTGATCTAAGAAGAAGTTCAATAAGAATAGTTGTATACCACTTATTGTAGTAATATTTAAAATAACCACCATATATTGATTTTTTTCTTGATTTTATTTTAATTACATAATAAAATAATTGAAAATTAAATAAAAAAGAACCTTGTTGGTTGAAAGATCAAGATTTCGGTTAGATGAGCCCGTAAAGGGCATGGTTGCTTTAAGTTATTTAAGACAGAAGAAAAAAGTATTATAGCAATGCCAAAGCTGGTTAATGTCGGAACTGAAGAGCCGCTTCTAATGGAAAAGTAGTTGGTGCAGGGGATACAAAAGCAAGAAAGATTACATAGCAAACGCCAGGCGAAGCGGTTAAAATGGTTAACTAAAATTTAAACCATTAGAGAAAAGGCGGATCATTTATGATCCGCCTTTTTTTATTTCATAGTGCGCCGTAAGGGATTTGAATCATCGGCCAACATGCGGTTCGCCTGGCACGCGCCATTTACGGGATCAGGTGCAAACGATAATCATGGATGCCATTCCTTATCAACTATCATCGACTGATTCCGCTCGCAATCAGTAAAATCATTAAAAAACAGTTTATCGGACTTATATTTAACTTGACAGGCCATGCCCAATTTAGTTTTATCTCGGTTATTGAATGTCAACAGAGGTTTATTTCTTCACAATCGGCATAAATATAAAGGAGGCCCTTCCAATCATGTTCAGTATGAGTAATATTGCTTTGCGAAAGATCTTACTTATTTTGGCTTGTGTTGCAATTATCATCGGTTGTGCGAGTATCGAGAAGGGATATCTTTCGAATGAAGTGCTACCCGACAGTGTTGCCCTTCTGCCTCCTCCTCCATCTGCCGGTTTGCCGGATCTTGCACTTGACGAGAAAGTCAGCAGAAAAAATCTTGATTTGCGCGACACGCCGCGTTGGGAACTAGCCAGGGAGGATGCAAACCTGAACTTCCCAGAAGCGGCTGGCACATTCTCCTGCGCGCTGAATGCCCCGATCACTGAGCAGGACACACCCCATCTTTACAAATTGCTGCGCCTGATTAAAACAGATGCTGGCAATTCTACCAAAAGGGCTAAAGAGAAGTACCAACGTCCTCGTCCGTTTCTCGTGAACAAGAAACCAATTTGCACACCGTGTGACGAAGAGTTTTTGAAGAATAATGGCTCTTACCCCTCTGGTCATGCCGCTATCGGATGGGCATGGGCTCTCGTTCTTGCTGAGATAGCACCTGAGAAGGCCGATGCGATTCGCTACCGGGGACGTGTTTTCGGAGAAAGCCGTATTATATGCAATGTGCATTGGCATAGCGACGTGATTAATGGGCATAAAATGGGAGCCGCTGTCATTAAACAACTCCATGATGATCCCATGTTTCGCGCCGATGTAAAGGCCGCCAAGCATGAACTCGCGGCCGTTCGCGCCAAAGGCCTCAAACCTCAGCGCGATTGTGCCTGGGAAGCATCGGCAATGATCCAATGATTGCCGCCGACAGAAGCCTCTTTTCGCGGCATTGTAAAAATCCACAAGCCAAGCTGGTAAAAAACACTTGCTTTGTCATTCGTGAACAGAAATCCCGGGGAGTTGAGGGGGAAAATTAGTAGTTGACTACCCTCTTAAGCGGCACGGGCGGGTAAATCTGGCCGTGATTGGGAGGCATGGAATTATAGACCCAGTCAATATCAAGGGTACCTAAGTTTATGCCCCGGTGGCGGGAGTAACCGTTGAATTTGCCTCTCACCAGAACATCTTCCATTTGCATGGTCATGCAAAAGACGGCTACTGTCATTCCCGGTTTGAGAGCTTTCAACTTTGTTCCGAAAGCGCCGGGATTAAACGCGAGGCGGCTGCTACCTGCGGTCTGACATTGAAGAACGGGAATGATTGCCGGAAAGCCGTCATGGTCTATAAATGATAAAAATTTTATGGAATCAAGCTTGTTGAAAATATTTTCTCCAAAATGCGAGAGCACTTGCTCAGGACTGCCCTTGGCAGCGCTGCTTTTTGCCAGTCTTGTCAGAAGCGACGATTTGACAATGGAAAAAAGCGGTAAAGAATTACCGGCAGAAGTTTCAATCAGGTCAAAATAATGCACGGTGTTGATACCAAAATATGTATTGTAACGGAACATGGGCTGCTTGTTGTATATCTCATATTCCTCGCCTTCTTTTTTTAAATGCGTCCAAAGTGCTTTGCCGAGCCGGAGTTTTTTATCCATCGTCAGAACGGCAAAGCCGATCTTCCTGGTACGCTGCATGTATTCTTTGCTTTTCCCTTTGCAGAATTCCCCGACGATAAGTTGACGAGGGGTGGCCGCCATAACGGATGTGAGAAGTGAAATGTGGGGCAATCCTTCAGGTGTTACGGTGGCGATGATTCCGATTTTCTCTGTGGGTTCAAGAGCCTTGATGTCTGCTTCGGAAAAACTGTTTATGGTCATAATTTATTCCTTTTTGTAATTTTCAGCATCCGGAAAGTGATGCGTTTTGTTTTACCGTCACTTTGTTGTTTAAATCCTGCTTTAGTTTTGTCGCTCCGCTCCAGCAGACAATCGAAGGAGTCACCACACCCTTCGCGATCATACAGAGTTCTTCCATCCGTGCTTTTTCCTGCAATTCCGTCTGGGCGTAAGACCAATCAATTTCCAGTCTTTTGTACTTGTCGCGGCATAGATTGTTAAAGGCGCATAGTTCCCACCTGCTGACCGTCTTGTGCAGGCGGGAATTAATAAAATCGCCGATGCCCCTGATATTTTCCGGCGTGTCCGTGGCTTGCGGAATAACCGGTGTTCGTATCCAGAATGTTTTCCGGGGAATGTGATTTTTTATGTAATCCGCTGCAAAAATAATATTGTCCAGAATCTTTTCATTGCCGGAGCCGGTAAATTGTTTGTGCCTTGCCGTATCAATCTCTTTAAGATCGTACAGTAGAATATCAACGTAAGGTAGAACATCCGCAAGGGAAGTCCGGGGTATCTGTCCGCAGGTATCGAGTGCTGTCTGAATCCCCCTGCTTTTGAGTTCTTTCAAAAGCGCGAGGCAGAAATCGTTTTGCAGGGTGGCCTCTCCGCCGGAGAGGGTAACTCCGCCGCCTGATTGTTCGAAATATACGCGGTCTTTAACCAGTTCATCGGCAAGGTCCGTCATGCTCCATTTCTTCCCCAGAAGTTCCATCGCTGTTGTGGGACATTCCCTGGCACATGCGCCGCAGCCATTGCAGACAGAGCGTTTTATGATGATGCCTTCTTTTGTTTTCTCCAGCGCCTTTTCGGGGCAGGTCTTCACGCAGATACCGCAGCCGATGCAGTTTGTTCCCAACCATTGAATCTGAGGTTTCAGGCTGATGCTTTCCGGATTGTGGCACCAGACGCAATTGAGCGAACAGCCCTTGAAGAAGACAGTTGTTCTGAGTCCCGGCCCGTCCTCCGTAGACATGCGGAGTATCTCCAGAATGGTTCCGTTTTCCCCCTTGTCTAAAATAGCATCTGTTATAACACCTGTCATCAAACAACATCCTTAAAATTTGCTGTGGCTCAACCGTTCGATAACTTCGTTCTGTAGCTCTCTTCCCACGGTGGTGAAGTAGGCGTTATAGCCGGTAATGCGCACCAGCAGATGACGGTAGTTCTGCGGATGCTGCTGCGCGTCCTTGAGCATGCCGGGATCGAGCATATTGATTTGCAGGGCTGTGCCGCCGTTTTCGGCATACCCCTTAAGGAATGCTTTGAATTTGTTCTTATGCTCCGGGTTTCGCAAAATGGAAGGATTGAAGGTTATTGTGTGACTCGCGCCATTGGGCAGAATATTGAAGTAATCCATCCAATCTCCGTGGAAATCTTTTGCTTTGCCGCCCAACACTTTACCTACGGAATTCGCGTTTGCCGTAGGCCCCTTGCTGTCCGTTCCGTTGGAAGGGCAAATGGCATTGGAAAGAAACTGGCCTTTTGTCCTGCCGTCGGCGCTTGCCGCCATGATATATCCATCGCCCGCCCAGTAGTTCCAGCTTAACATTCCCGGACGATATTTACGTCCTGTGGATTTTGTGGAGTGCCTCCAAGTTTCGCCGCACCACAGCTCCATCACTTTGCGGGCCATCGCATCGGCGTCGTTGTCGTCACGGCCGTATTTGGGAGCACGGTTCTTTGCTCTGGCCTGCAGAATTTCATGCCCCTGCCAGTTGGCCGTGAGCGCGGTGATCAATTCCCGCATGGTGCAGTGTTTTTCATCGAAGACAAGATATTTTATTGCCAGAAGCGAATCCACTGTTGTGGCATAGGTCACGGCTTCCATCGTCGTGAAGTTTATTTCCGCTCCGCCCTGCGTAACGTCCTTACACTTTTCCGCACAGCCTTTAACCATGCAGGAAAGATACGGTGTGGGGAAAAAACGGGAGCGTATCGATTCTGAGACTTCGTATAGATCAACGCATTTTTGAATAATGTGCCGCGTCTGCCGGGCGTAAGCTTCCCAGAATTCTTCCCATGTTTGGAAAGCCGTAGAATCTCCGGTTTGCGGGCCATCCTGTTTGATGGTCTCAGTTTTGCCTGTCATGGGATCGGTGTAAGGGAGCAGGTCTTTGCCACCCGTCAGTGCCAGTTCCACCGCCTTGAGCAGGTTGATATTGTTATCCACCGTTCCTGAACGGTCATTGCCGACCATCGTGTTTTCCAGACAGCCGACCGGCGCGTATTCATGAACATTGCTTTCGTTGATAAGATTTGTCAACCCAGCCTTCTTTGCCTCAAGCATCATACCGGCCATCGAACGTTCATCGAAGTTAAGCAGGAAAGGAGCGCCTTGACTGGTTTCGATCATATCCACAACTTTATCATACAGCGCATCCGGGCTGTTGCGATGCAGCCTCACATTGGGCTTGGGTTCCAGAATGGGCGACATTTCATCAATGACCTCTAAAATAACATAGGTGAGATCGTTGGTCATATCTTTGCCGTCAATGCCCAGGCCGGACAATGTGATGAGTTGGCCGAAACCGGCTGTGATTCCCTGATTGCCGTTACGGATCATCGCGTCATAGGCGGTGTTTGCGTGAACCCAGAAACATTTCAGGATTTCTTTGGCAAACTCTCTGTCCATGCCGTCAATGATGGAACGCTGATAATAAGGCCACAGATACTGGTCAATTCTGCCGAAGGAAACTCCCGCACCGGGATAATTTTCATCGGTCATGACAAGCATGTGATTGATCCACAGCGCCTGAACGGCTTCCCAGAATGTTGTCGGCGGCTCCCAGGGAACTTTGCTTAAGTTCCGAGCCATAATCGACAGCTCGTTTTTCCGGGTATTATCTTTTTCATCCCGTGCGAGTTCAAGGCAGAGTTCCTTATATTTAAAAGCCAGATCACGCGCCATTGTGGATGCCGTAATCATGGCGCAAAGCTGAGCGCCTTTTTCGCCTTGCCGTTCGTTATTATCCAGCGCGTTATAAAGTGAAAGGAGTTCGCCGTATACGCCTTTCCAACCGATTTTCAGCAACCGTTCGTGCCCCGGGACAAGATGGCCGCTCGTAGCGCCGGCATTGCCGTAGCCGTGATCGTGAAACCGTTTCATTTTAGCCCTGGCGCCGTTTTTGCCCTTCACCTCGCGCAGCCACTGATCGCTTTCCTCTTTTGTGAAACACATGGATGTCTGAATATTGAACCTGGCTCCCGCCAGCAGATCGCCCGGCAGAATTTCCTGCGGCACGTAATTGACGATGGCTTCGCGTACAAACCATGCACGCCGCTGAACCCGCGGCCATTTCCAGAAATCCTGATGCAGCAAGACCTGCCTTGCCGCCTGAAGATAGGATGCGCCCAGAGTGTTGATAAGCGTATATGTTTCCGGCACAATATAAAAGGTCAGTTCGTTAAAGACGATGTCCCAGGGAGTGCCTGTTGTCCATGACGTGTATTCATTGTTCCAGGCGCGATCGTTGCCGCTAAAATAATAATCGCGCAGCCACTGGATGCGGTCCGACAACCCCTTCGGTTCTTTCATTAAATTTTGCTCAATTGAAACTTTTTCCATATCAACCTTCCCTCCCGGAAATAGGTTATTATATACTTAAAATAAGCGCAACGTGACAGTTTTTCAAGGTAAAAAGAAGCTAAATTCGTAAGCGATTGAATATACAATAATATTGTCCCTTAAAGATCAACTTTTTCGCGGTTTAATGCCAGGAGCCTCCATTTCTACTATAATATTTCCTTGAATATAATAACTTTCCCCCTGAAAATGCACATCTGAATAGCGATTCGTTTCAACAACCGCGACAGATTTCATTTTGTTCCCAAAAAACAGCGGGCCAATATGATGGACTTGCGTTAAAGCAACTCTTGCAGCAGAAATATTAGACCCATCAGTCCAAGAATGCCGCTGCCATACCAGAGCCATTTTCTTCTGGTTAAAACAGCTATTGCTGAAACTGCAATTGCTATCTGAAAGACTGTGACTGCTCTGGCCAATATGTTGTGAGCCGCGAGATGATTAGAAGAAGACTTCTCCTTTTCTCTTGCCCGCTCTTCAATTTCCTTTTGATCTTTTTTATAAAGATTAACTTTCTCTTCGTCTTTTGCAGATATCTGCTTCCCTAACGCCTGTAGTGTTTCGATTTTGCTTTCGAGAACCGCGGATTTGATCCCCTTTGCCTGATAATATGCCCATTGATCTGATGATTGGATCTGCTCAATCAGCGCTTCATTTGAGTGGTGACCCGCCATCAGCGAACACAAGGCGGCAAATACGGCAAGGATGGCCGTGCTTAGAGCCACCAGGAACACCCACTTTTCCTCTGTTTTTTCAGCTTCTTCTTGAATAGCTTCGTGTAACTTTTCTGTTGGAACTTCGATTTCTTCAGGCATGATACCTCCTTCAATTGTATTTTTTATCTAAAACTGATTTGTATTTCTTATTCCGTCGGGCGGAAACATTTTTTCATTGGGATAGAAATTAACAATCCTTTCACATCGAAGAGTAGGATTATATTTGATAAGATATCACCTCTATGAGCGAGAAATATAAGGGTGTTTATCTTGTATGTCAATGTAATTCAGATAACAAAAATTGAGATATAAATACTTGCATTCGATCAGGATATCCATATTTTTTTCATGTGGTTTTCGAATCTGACATCATGAAGTGGCGTGAATCAATGGAGAAGTTTTTGGATCTGAAAGCCGATATCCTCTGCTAAGGCTATTTGGGGATATTCTCACTATGGACAGAGTTTTAGCCGGGGATATCCGGGAGCGATATAAGCATAAATAAAAAAAGTGTCTAGCAGAGGCAAGGCAGACACTTTTTTGATAAATAGGAGAGAACGTGCCGGAGGTTTTCTTAAAGCACTCTAACAGCCACGATCCCATCGATTGCGTAAATTTTCTTTACCAGGTCAGCGTTGATATCTCCTTCCAGGTCAATAATGTTGTAGGCCAGATTCCCTTTACTCTTATTGATCATATCCGCTATGTTAAGCTTGTTGTCGGCAAAGAGGTGCGTGATCTTCTCGATCATGCCCGGCGTGTTATTGTTTGAAATTGTGATTCTCTTCTTGTCCGACCTGTCGAGGGAGCACTCGGGGAAATTGACTGAGTTCTTGATGTTACCGTTCTCAAGAAAATCCATTAGCTGCATGGTAGCCATGATAGCGCAGTTTTCCTCAGATTCCTCGGTGGATGCGCCCAGGTGCGGAATGGCGATGACCTTGTCTGTCTTGATGACTTCTTCGTCCGGGAAGTCAGTCACGTAGCAGCTCACGATCCCGTCGGCAATAGCCTTCTTCAGGGATGGGGTATCCACGAGCCCTCCTCTGGCGAAGTTGAGGAGCACGGCGCCTTTCTTCATATGTACAAACTTGTCGGAGTTGATGAAGCCCTTGGTGTCCTTATTCTGGGGGACGTGCAGCGTTATAAAATCGGACTCTGCCAGAAGCCGCTCCAGGCTTGAAGCCTTCTTGATGGTGCGGGAGAGCTTCCAGGCCGCCTCGATGGACAGGAACGGATCATATCCCATGACTTCCATGCCCAGAGATTCGGCCGTATTGGCCAACATGGTGCCGATGGCACCCAGACCCACGACGCCCAAGGTCTTGCCCAGGATTTCGGTGCCGCCAAACTTGGATTTGCCTTTCTCAATGAGGTCTGGCACTTTGTCCCCTTCGCCCACGAGTCCCTTGGCCCAGGCGATGCCTTCGGTCACTTTCCGCGAAGAGAGCAGCATACCCAGGATGACCAGTTCCTTGACACCGTTGGCGTTGGCTCCCGGGGTATTGAAGACGACAATGCCTTTTTCCGAGCACTTGTCGATGGGAATATTGTTGACTCCGGCGCCGGCGCGAGCAATTGCTTTCAGATTTGACGGCAGGCTCATTTCTTTCATTTCTTTGCTTCTGACCAAAATGCCGTCAGGATCGGAAATATCGGCACGATACTCATACTTCTCAGTAAAAAAGCTGAGCCCTTTTTCCGAAATTTTATTTAACAGATCAATACGATACATAAAATACCTCCTATTCCTTTCCATACTTTTTTATTAGAGAGTACTCTGATAACATTGAATACCTTTTTGTGCCAATATTGTTCAAAGCAAATTGTCCTTATGGTGTTTTTAATAAGAACTTCCATTTTACCGGATGAAATATAGAATGGACGTACCCATGTGTCAAGGAAATCTTGGTCACAAAATGTGGGTGTGCATGGATGTCAAGAAAAGGTTCCCTCACGGGAACCCTTGATTTATCGTGGTGGTGCCGGGAGTCTACTTCAAACCGCTCTCTATTGGCCTTTGCGCCTTTCAATAATTTACAATTCCCCCAATCAAGCACTTTTTGCGTTACGACAACCCCAAAGGTACGGTTTAAATAAAATTAAACTTGCATCTACTTTAACGTGGTAATTATCCCTTCAATAATAAGCCGCTTAGCAAGCATGTTAACTATTTCTTCCATTCCCTGCTGATCCGTATTGATGGAAATTTCCGGATCTACCGGTGTTTCGTAAGGTGAACTAATACCCGTAAATTCGGGAATTTCCCCCCGTAGAACTTTTTTATACAGTCCGTGCGGATCACGTTTTTTACAGGTTTCGATGTCACATTGAACGTAAATTTCGAAAAAGCTTTTTTCCGGGAATAAGTTTCTTACTATTTGTCTGTCTGAGATAAATGGGGAAATAAAGGTACATAAGACGATGTGTCCTGATTCAAAAAAAAGCTTGGCTACTTCGCTAGCCCGGCGAATGTTTTCACTCCGTTCCTTTGCAGAGAAGCCTAAATCACCACACAAGCCATGTCTCATATGATCCCCATCTAGAAGCATGGTTTGACAGCCTGTAATAAATAATCTGCTTTCCAGTTCCTTTGCTATGGTTGATTTACCAGAACCTGAAAATCCTGTAAACCAGAGCACAGCCCCCTTGTGCTGATTTTTTTGTTCCCGAACGTTACGCGGAATATTCCAGCCACTCCATACTGCATGCGGAGATTTGAAATTGACAGTGTTTGTTATTTCACTATCTTTTATCGCCTTTATTATTGGTCCTGAAGTTCCACGGATCATACCGGCAGCAACAGTATTGTTGGTTTGCAAATCGATAAGAATAAAACTGCCGGTAGCATGATTGATTTTGTAAGGATCAAAAAATATTTGTGAAGCTGTTTGTATCTCGACACGTCCTATATCATTTAGTTCCAGTGTATTTGCAGGATTCCGATGAAGCGTATTCACATCAATTTTATATATGATGCTTGAAACAAGGGCTCGGACGTTTCGAGTTGTATGTTTGAGAAGATACATCGTAGATATAGATAAAGGCGCATCGTCCATCCAGCAGATTATAGCATCCAGAGATGTTCCTATTTGAGGCAGATTTTTTTTGCGGATAATCATATCGCCGCGACTGACATCGATTTCATCACTGAGCGTCATCACGACAGACTGAGCGGCAAAAGCTTCCTGCAGTTCGCCGTCGTAGGTATGAATTGTTTTGACGGTCGTGAGTTTTTGCGAAGGAAGAATCATAACTTCGTCGCCCGGTGCGATGGTGCCGGAAACAACTTTTCCTGCGTAACCGCGGAAATTAGTGTGCGGACGAAGAACATATTGAACAGGGAAACGAAAATCAACAAGGTTTCGGTCGGCAGACACGTGAACATTTTCCAAACTGTGCAGAAGCGTTACGCCCTGATACCAGGGCATGTTTCCACTTTTTTTGACAATATTGTCGCCTTTCAGCGCCGATACCGGGATAAATGTAATGTCGGTTATCTCCAGTTTCTGGGAATAATTTTCGTAATCCGAAACGATGCGTTCATAAATATCGCGGCTATATCCTACCAAATCCATCTTATTGACGGCTACAATCAAATGGCGAATCTGTAAAAGGGACAGGAGAAATCCGTGCCTTTTGGACTGTGTCAGCACACCGTTTCCGGCATCTATCAGAATAATGGCGCAATCAGCCTGGGAAGCGCCCGTCACCATGTTTCGTGTATACTGAACATGTCCCGGCGTATCGATGATTATATATTTATTTTTCTGTGTTTCAAAATAACGGTAGGCGACATCGATGGTGATACCCTGCTGTCTTTCAGCGGACAGGCCGTCAAGGAGCCACGCCAGATCGGGCTGTTCAAAACCGTGCCGTTGCGAAGTCTTTACGACAGCTTCATATTGATCTTCGTAAATGGATTCGGTTTCGTACAAAAGCCTGCCCAGCAATGTCGATTTGCCGTCATCAACGCTTCCGGTTGCTGTAAGACGCAGCAGTGTTTTCGCGCGATCGTTCATCAGAAATATCCTTCTTTCTTTTTCTGCTCCATGGCACAATCGCTGGTCAGGTCAATTACGCGGTTTTCCCGTTCGGATTTTTTCGCGGCGCAGACTTCCGTAATAATGTTATCATAGGTTGTTGCCGTTGAATAAACGGCTCCTGTGCACGGGATACAGCCAAGAGAACGAAAACGGCACATAACAGTTTCCACCCGTTCATCGGAAGAGTTCACATTTGGAAAATAAGGAATAAGAATGCCCTTGCGGACAATAACATCGCGAACGCGGGCAAAATAAATCGGCACAACGGGAATTTGTTCCAGTTTGATGTATTCCCAGATATCTCGTTCTGTCCAGTTACTGAGCGGAAATACGCGCATGGTTTCGTCTTCATTGATGCGTGTGTTGTATAAATCCCAAAGTTCAGGCCGTTGGTTTTTCGGATTCCATTGGCCGTGGGCATCGCGCAGTGAAAAGACTCTTTCTTTAGAACGGGATTTTTCCTCCTCCCGTCTGGCGCCACCAAATGCCGCGTCAAATCCGTGTTTGCGTATGGCGTCCAGAAGCGCTCCTGTTTTAAGATAACTGCAGCATTTATCAACTCCAAATGTATGCGGGTGGCAACCCTGATTAATCCATGCCTTGTTTTTTTCTACAATAAGCTGCACCCCTATTTTTTTACAGAATTCATCACGGAATTTATACATTTCGGGAAACTTATAGCCGGTATCGATATGCATAAGAGGAAAAGGGAATTTACCCGGATAGAACGCCTTCTGAGCCAGCCGAACCATCACACTGGAATCCTTGCCGACAGAATAAAGCATAACAGGATTCTTAAATTCCGCTGCGACTTCACGCATGATATGGATGGATTCTGATTCAAGTTGTCTTAAAAAAGATATAGTAAAAGAATTCATGTTGGCCGTGTCACCTTTTTTAGAAATGCTGATTTTCATCTAATCCATACCTTATAGAGAAGAAGCAAGCCTTCAATTAAGACAAGGACACCCAAACCTTTTTTCAGAATTTCTTTAAAGCCCATTTTACTCAAAACCATCGGGCCGAAAAAACCGCCAATCGCCGATCCTGCACACAGAGACACCATTAAAAAAATAGAAGGCAGGCCGTTGAACAACAACCAAAGAAAAAAACTTAAGAGACAAATTGGGGCTTTGGCAAAGTCTGACGATCCTATTGCGCCTTTTTCCGACCTTTCCTTGAAGATGAGCTGTCCTCCGGTAACAAGTGGTCCAAATCCGGCACCCGATAAAGCCTTGTTAAAGGCGCTTATAAAACCAAGAGCGTATATTTTTTTTGATGTCATGATTAATGTTTTATCCGATAAAATCATTAACGCGATCGCAATAAGCAAGATGGCAATGTATGTATTCAAAATTTTCGGCGAGATTGATATGGAAATAAAGACAGCGATAATGCAGGCAAATACACCAACCAAGATGATTGAAGTCGTGATGCGGTAATCAATAGTACCGGTTTGAAAATTAGCATTTTTAAGCCGGTGATGTTTATAAGAAGCAATGAAACCACCAACGGCCTGAGAAATTAAGATAGCGGGGACGACGCTTTTGACATCATATCCGATGAGAATTAAAAGAGGCGATAGCACCGTGCCGTACATCATGCCCAGCGTGCTGTCCACAAACTTTATGACCATCGCAAAAACAACTAAGTAAAATGATTCAAACAATATGAAACATCCTTGTTGATAAGATCGTTTTTATCTTGCTTCTCGATAGAAGAGTATGTGTAGCAATAGAGAATAATGTACTCCATATCTTCCGCACGCAATGCTTTAATCAAAACAGTCATCATTGATGAAAATTTTGAAATACTCTTTACCCTTGCAAAAAATCAATTTGATGATCCAGACTAAAATATGAGGGCAAAAAATGCTCCCGTATAAATTGCGTTCTTTTCGGCAAACTTCGTCTTATTTTAACAGTAACAGGAACACCGGAAGCTACTGCGGCATGAAAAACGAACGTGTCAAATGTAAACACCCTTGCAATTTGTCCTGATGTAAGAATTTGCGCAAACTGACAGGGGCTGAATCGTCCACGCCAATCTTCGAAATGAGTCCCGATTCCGGCTGGTATTCTAGATTCAATATCACTCTTTCCTCCAACTAAACAAAGTGAAAAACCGGATTGTTCCGCACATTTTTTAGCGTGAATAGATAATTGATCAACATCAAGACTCCATATCCTAAACCAACCGGAATCTACGTATGGCGCTAAAAGAACCTTATCGGCATCAACCCACCGTTCCGAGGCAGAGGCGTGCCATGGCGCAAAATCAAATTTCTCAGGAATTTCAATTTCAAAAAACTGAGCAAGGTTATACGCGATTGCCTCAGAAACCCTGTGTTGCATATTGGCTGAAAGAGTATTAACCGATATGATGTCTGCTTTGGTCTTAGACAAAACGTCAGGAAGCAATTCCACCCGCGTTACAATTACATCACAGTCAAATATTTTTTCATCGGTCATAATCTTTATGCCGGATTTTATAAAATACTCCGTCATGTCTAGCGTCGGTCTAACATAGGTATCAAAATCCTTCGATATTAATCTGATAGCCGGCTCAAAGAAAAGTTGATCGCCTAAATGTATAAAAAGAGGATTATCCAGATAAAATCCGACTTTTTTAGGGCTGGCAGGCTTTGATTGGCGCTTAATAACTTTTATAAATTTAGAACCTTCTGGAAGCAATGCCTGACGAAATTTTTGTTGTACCCTTTTTGTCAAATATTTCATGCGACTCATCTCAATTTCCTCAAACCATTCAAGGTATTAAGTATGTATCCATAAGCTTCATAAAATTTTTATATACTCAATCAATAAATGTGACTTTATTTTCTCCGGTAATATAAGGTGTTGCCACATAATTTTTCACTTGCTTTTTCCACTTCTCCGAAAAACCAGGTCTTAACATAACATAACTATTTTTATTATTCATATTAAATAAATGAAGCCAGAACGCGTCAAAACCGATATAATTTACTACATTGTCCAGCGATGCTAAAATAAAAGATTCTTCGACACTCGTTATCCCGCGCAAATCCAAATCAGAAATTCCGTAATGAGCCGAATCCAGATTTTTCTCATTCCCAGTTCCGGTATGAATTAATTTTACACCCGTCTCCTGATTGTATTTTTCAGCAAATAGCCATATGGTCTTACCAGCTTTACGAAACTCGGCACTACTCATTCCCAATTTGAGAGAATCAATATAATTATTAAATATGGAATAATTGTATCCGGAAACTATGCCAAACTTCAACGCCACAGAATCTTTCTCTGTCTGACTAAAATTTAACGCCCGGGGGAGGGCGTCATTTAGATTTAAACCTAAATAATCAGCAATATTATTTAGCACCACATTAATTATAGGTTGTGATACTTTAATGTAATTAAAATTAATCCAAAGCACATCCTTGTCTCTCAAATGATAAGCCAATTCAGTTCGTGCGACTAATAAGTCATCCTGATTAATCAATGATTTATCAATCACTTTATATCCAAGACGCCGAAAATAGAATTCCATTTGCGAGCTGCAGCAAATTGCTAGATTAAAATCAGAGGCAATTAACCTGGCAATGGGTTCACACCACAAAGTATCGCCTAAATGAATGAATTTTGGATAATCAAGATATAACACTACGCGCTTCGATTTATCTATTGTTTTATGCTTATAAAAACATTTATTAATTCTATGGAATTTAATAAATAATTTATAATAGATTTTTTCTAAAATAATTAGATATTTACCAATCACAAAGTAGCCCTGAGTTTTTGATAAGACACTTCTTTCCGTCAAAAGAAATATAGGAAAGTCCAGTTCGCATGTCAACATTATTAATCCGGAAAATTCCAAAAATGTTTTCAGTGCTACACAGTATTCTTATATATACCCGATGATTTTGACTTGACAAGGGAGACAATTAGTCATTATTAAATAGCATGAAGCTAAGTAAAGATAAAGCAGCTCATCTTTCATTGATGCCAACAATGAACTATAAGGTTGATACATGATACTCATTGCCGGCGGTGCCGGATATATCGGATCTCACGCCAATAAAATCCTCAACAAAAAGGGCTACGAAACAGTTGTCTATGATAATCTGATCCTGGGTCACCGGGATTTTGTCAAATGGGGCAATTTTGTTCTGGGAGATTTGGCGGATAAGGACAGCTTGCGTCATTGTTTCCAAAACTACCAGATTAAAGCAGTTATGCATTATTGTGCATTCTGCTCCACAGGCGAACCCGTCAATAATCCTTCTGAATTTTATCGGAACAACGTAGTTAATACATTAAATCTTCTTGACGTCATGGTTGAATACGGAGTGAAATATTTTATTTTTTCTTCCACCTCTGCCATCTATGGTAATCCACTCCAGATTCCGCTGACAGAAAATCATCCTCAGCAGCCGATAAATATATATGGCAAATCCAAACTGATGGTTGAACAAATCTTGAAAGATTATGATAAAGCTTATAGCATCCGCCATGTTTGCCTTCGATATTTCAACGCTGCCGGGGCAGACCCGGAGGGTGAGATAGGTGAATGGCATGAATCTGAGGTGCATTTGATTCCTCTGGCGCTACAGGTTGCGGCGGGAAAGCGTGATCATATTCAAATCTATGGAACTGATTACGAGACTCCAGACGGCACATGCATCCGTGATTATATCCACATAAATGATTTAGCGGCAGGCCATCTTCTTGCTCTTGAATACCTGCAGCGTGGCGCCCCTTCAGACACCTTTAATCTTGCCACTGGATACGGGTTTTCCGTTAGAGAAATAATCCATGCGGTTGAGCGAATTACCGGTAAATCCATCAAAGTTGTCGAAGGGAAAAGGCACCTCGGTGATCCCCCCATCGTAATCGGTAGCTCAGATAAAGCAAGGCGGATTCTGAACTGGCAGCCCAAATATCCAGATATCTATGAAATTATCAAAACGGCATGGCATTGGCAGTTGTCAAGGGGCAACGGTTAAAAAACTTTTCGCTAAATAAATTTGGTAAGGGAAAATATGCTGCGGATGAAACGTATATAAACTATCACAGGTTTGGGCCGATAGTAGTTTAATTATAATTTACTATATATAATTTCCAAATTATCAATATATTTATCTATATCAAATTGGCATGATGATAGAATAGCGTTGTCAGCCATCGTATTATATAGTTTCTTATCATTAAGGAGATTTATAATAGCGGCGGCTATCTCCTCATCTGAGTTATTTGCATCAACTACAAAACCATTATAACCATTTTTGATCAATTCGGGATTACCTCCCCTGTTCGTCGCGATAACAGGTTTCCCAAAAGATAGTGCTTCGTAAATCACGATAGGGGAATTATCCATGCAGATTGATGGAACGACAACCACGGAAGAATTCAAATAGTACTTTACGATTTGATTATTTGGAACACTGCCCGTAAAATTAATACGTCCGGCTAAATTTAAAGACCCGGATAAATTTTTAAGCTTACCCTCCTGCAATCCTGAACCTATGACAGTAAGTGTTGCATCCGGAATATTCTTAATAACAATGTTAAAAGCTCGTATGAGTGATTCACATCCCTTATTTTCCTCTAACCTGCCTACAAAAAGAATTTGTTTTCCCATAGTATTTTCTAAAATATAACTGTGTTTAGTGGTGAAATATGGAAAAACAAATATGTTTTTGAATCCCTGATTCTGCATATAATTTTTTAGTAATTCTGTCGCTGTAGTATAACCATTAATCCTCTTTTTCTGAAAATAATGTTTCATTTTAAATAAGTAATAATAAAAGGGGTATAATAATGGAGTAATACATCCATGCTTTATGCACTTAATTCCAATTCCTTGTTCACATACTTTCCGCTCATCTTTATGAACACCCCAGAAAGAAGGACAAACAACGCCAAAATCATAGATTGTTCTAAATGTTTTATAATTCTTGACCGGCAATAAAAATGTAAGAGCATGCTTGTCTATATTATGAAGATGTATAATATCCGGCTTGAATGATTTTATTGTTTTTTTGAGCCTGACATACCCTTTTAGATTAATTAAATATTGACAGACATATTTGAGAAAATCAGATTTCGGTTCTTTCATTACTATAAGGTTTTTTTCATTTATGTTTTTTCCTCCAAAGCTAAATAATAATATCACATGGCCCCTTTCCTTTAGCTTGGTTATTTGATTATTAATAACAACCTCTGCGCCTCCGGTATCAGAATAACGATCGTGCAGCATTAATATCTTCATTTTGTTAATTACCTTTTCAATTTTCTAATAGAATGGAATGATTAATTAAAAGAAAAAGTTTCTAGCGCTTTTTTCAGATCGAATAATGAATCTGGCCGCCTTTTCTATCAATTGCCGAATATTTGTCAGCGCAATAACCGCAAAGCACAAAAAAAGGCTCACAACATTCTTCACCTGAAAATAATTACTCAAAAACTCGGGTTTTTCATTTCTGACGACGCACATAAATTTTATTATTTCTACTAAACTGTGGCTTCGCATTACATTATGCCAGACTTCGTTAAATTGACCTTTCATGATAGTGTCTATCATGGTTTTTTCCCACGCTACCAACAGGACTTTGTCATGGCCTCTATTCAGCGCATATTCAAGTGGTTTTGTAATAAAAGCAAAGTTGGCGGCAAATTGACGAAAATCCATGGCTCGCGATAAATTATTACTGTGCTTGCGCCATACTCCGGCTATCCTTTCGCTCAGTATCACATTCCCGTGCAAAACCAGTCTTAATAAAGATTCCCAGTCGGCACTGGAAATATCAACGCTATAAAATCCAATCCCGCAAGCCGTTTGCCGGTGATATAGACTTGTAAGATGAGGGATTTTGTAGCGATGCCAATTTAAAAATAAATTTCCCCCTTCTATAAAAAGCTGTTCGTTAACGATACGATGAGTTTCAGGGGAACGAAATCCCTGCTGCCGGACACTCATTACACCCGCTGTAAAAAGAACAACATTTTCATAACGGCTTATCTGCTGCATAGCAAAGGAAATATAATTCTCATCAGTCAGATAATCATCACCGTCCAGATTTAAAACCCAGTCGCCACTGGCAAGTTCATATAAGGAGCGCCTGTAATTTGCGGTTTTGCCCAGATTGATCTCGTTTCTGTAATATTTAAATCGTTTGTCGCTTACAAACTTCAGCGCAATTTCTGAAGTATTATCAGAAGAGCAATCATCGACAACGATAATTTCGAGATTAGGATAATCCTGATCAAGCGCGCTTTGAATGGCAATTTCTAAATAAGCGGCTTGATTATAAGTCGGGATCATAATTGTAACGGGTAGTTTCATAATATGACTTTATTTCTACTTATTGTAAACCAGGTCCTTGATGATTGTCTTCAATCCTGTAGGTAATATTCTTGAAAGAAATTGACGCACCATACTCTTTGCTTTGAAAATAATAATGTGGAGCTCATTTACTTTTTTGCAACGTCTGAGCCTGATGATGGAATACAAGTCAAAATCATCAAGATTCTTCTCGGCAAAAATAAGCGGTTTGCAGGCCTTAACAAATACCCCGGGCACCGCGGAATCTTTTTCAATCGTCTCGATGACCAGATCCATAAATATCACATTCATATCGCCAGAAGTCGAATGGATAACCATGGTAAGCAAACCCCCTGGACCTGGTTGTCAATAGCAAAATACCGTTTGGCTTCAGAACATTCTTCAAGTTTGAGATTGCACTACGCCAGTTGCGAACATGTTCTAACAGCTCAGTACAAATAATCACGTCAAAGCTTTCTTTCCCGTAACGGTTAATAAGACCACTGACATCGCATATTTCATCAACGCCGGGACCTGTGGAAATATCAATACCCAGGTAACTTGATGGTTCGAAATCGCAAACAAACGCCCTGAATGAACCATTGATATTAAGCGCTCCAACTTCCAGCACCTTTTTATTTATTACTTCTTCGCGGGAAAGATGAGACTGTCCAAATTGGATACATGATGGATTGCACATGCTAACGCCTTATTTATTTTTACTGTTATATTTAATCTTAAAAAAAGAACAGGTGTTCATCATGGCTTAAAAATCTGCAAAGCTATGTCTTACTCTTCTTATGAGTTTTTGGAAGAAGGGTATATCCGAATCATAATTAGGCGTCAGACACATTACCAGAGGCACTTCCAGCACCTTTTCATGATGCATCCCATGACCCCAGAGATTATCCTCGCCCCAGCAGTCGCCGTGGTCGGCGCAAATGATCGTGTTGCTTTCGGTAAAATATTCCAATAATGATTTGAGATTGGCATCCACATATTCCAGACACGCCTTCTGACGGGTCCGACATTCAACAGCATCGTTTGTCTCTCCTGCCATCGGCTGACAGGGATTGATCTCCTTGCTCCAGGGAGCTCCTTTGAAGTAATAAGGGAAATGGGTCTCTCCAATGTTAAGAAAGAGAAAAACCGGCTCATCGTTTATTTTAAGTTTTTCGTTTATCCAGTTCAGTTGCTTTTCCAGAAACCAGACATTGCCGGGGAAGTAGAAATCGTGAAAATCGCGGGTCAGGACACGTCCGGTTTCGCGGGAGGAATCGAACCAGAAGAGAGCTCCTGTTCCTATGCAATGATAACCTCGAATTTTAAAACCATTGACGATATTCTCGCCGTCCAAAATAAAGCGGTGTTTCCCGGGGCCAGAAAATCCTCCCCCCCGCATCTTGAATATTTTACCAAACATAGGATTGACAAAGGATTCGGATGCCTCAGCTACTCCGGGCGTGAAACCCATAAACATTGCGGCATGAGAGGAATAGGTGAAATTGCCTGGCGCCATGCAGCGGTAAACCGGACCGACGGCGCGTAAATTCGGAATCTCCGCACCAATGAACGTATCATAACGGCAGGAATCCAATGTGATAAAAAGGACTGATTCAGGTCGGGCTTTTTGAAGCACAGCGATATCCCCTCTTTTTTTGAAAAAGCATAAGAACAAGCTTAATATATGTCAAGAAAATCTTTGGCAAAAATTGAGATGCGGCGTCAGGATTTGTTGTCAGGCTTGAATTCTTTAGCGAACGCATTCACCATAGCTTGCTGCAAAGTAAGCGAGCGAATACTGAATGATTTTATTCCTTATGTATGAATCGAAGCTCCTTTGTGGCTTACCGTGAAGAGCTTCAGTAGTATGAACTGGAAAAATAAAAAAAACAAGCTTAGAGGAAGAAATAATAATGTCCCCATATCAATGAAAGCGATTCATTATCAAATTCAATCCTGTTTACGGTTTTTTCTACATATTTGGGGGTCAGTTGAGGTAATCCTGTTTTGATTGGCACCCCATGCCTATTTTCGTTGGCGCGTTACACTACGTAATGGAAAAGTGCTCCTCCAGTCTTTTTCGTCGTTCTTCAGCACTGACATCATATAAATCTAACCGGTTTGGGTTAGTTTCTAACTTTGCAAGCACGTCAGTGGCCTTGCCAATGATCTTGGCCGGATTGCCAATGACAAGAGAATCATCAGGGATCTTGCCACTCACTACAGCTCCGGCACCAATAATACAGTCCTGTCCAATTTCAGTGCCGGGCAAAACGATAGCATCCTGACCTATAAAAGATCGAGATCCGATTCTAATTCGCCCAAACACTTGAATGCCAGGGTGCTTATGTCGTATCATTGAGGCAAGCCCGTTATGTGTCAAAAATTTTGCGCCGCCGGCAATGGCCACATTGTCACCAATATCTATGAGATAGGGATCAGTCGAAAACTCCGTCGCGTAGATCCTGCAGGATTTACCGATTCTGACGCCTCGGCTACGAAGTTCCTTGATTCTTTGTTCGTCAATCTGCATCTGAGTCCTTTTAAACAACCGCCAGAACATACTGACACCACCTTTAAACATTTGATAAATACTTGCTTTCATGGGAAGAGAGTGTAGGAAGTTTATAATTGTATGTCAAACGAATTTTGGATAATGAATTTTGGATAAAAAATGTAAGGGTTGGTGCCGATGTTGACATTTATCGGACTTCAGGAAGTTGTCAACAGAAAACTAAAATGATAGATTCTAAAAAACTAAATCATCATCAGAAACGTTGACTGTATCTACAACTAAATTAAAATGGGAACAGCCATAACATCAAAATTATCAGTAAATCAATTTTACACCTTAAAAGAAGCTCCTATTCTGATTAAAAGACAGCACGTTCAAGCCACACAGCTCATTGAATAATCGTCTTCCAGCACCAGAAGTATACCTGAATTAAGAAACAAAAAATTAGCCCCAAACTGATTAACGGCAATACGGCTCGTTTTTCCTAAGAGCCTGTTGCAGCTTTTCGGAAGAAAAATCGGGAGATTGACAAAGTTCAATGATGGATTGATCTTTTCGGCTGATACGTTCCGCAACCTCGGGGAGCTTGGCAGCGATCCTGATCGGAATGTTGAGCATCCCATGACAGTCCACATAGAGAAGATCCCCCTGAGACACCGGGAGTCCGAATATTTCGACCGGCGTGCCAAAGTCGAGGATGTGCATGAAGGAGTGAGATACCGTGAAAGACTTCGCGAACACCGGGAGCCCCAGCTTTTTGAGGCCGGGAACGTCACGTACTGAACCATTGGTAATCACCCCTTCACAGCCGAAGGCTTTGAGAATTGCTCCATGAACATCCCCTATACATGCCCCTTTTCCAGAATCTTCATCCAGTGTTTCGAACACTGCAACTCTCGGACGCGGCAGACGTTCGATAGCACTCCACCAGTCGGTGCGATCGCTAAATCGCCCCTGAGTCATCGGCGGATCAGATGATTTTACTCGAAAAGTTACGGCGTAGCCGAGTATTCGCTCGTCCGGGTTGGTCACAGGGCGGAGACCCGGACGAGTAAACCCTTCGTTGCGGAGTCGGACGTCAAAGCATTCGATGGCGTCTGCGATGGTGCAGATATCGAATCGTCGAATGGCCTCAAACTGCTCCGGACTCAATATATGCGTTTGAGAAGCGGTATTATCGTGATTCATGTAGCCTCCTTATTGCGTCGTATTTCCACAGATCCCCCCCTGGGCATGAGTTGAAACTTTAATCTCTTCGGGTCGAATTCCCCGCCGCTTGCGGCGGGGTGGTTCATTTCTAAGAAAAAAGATAACCATTTTTTCTGCTGATGTCGACTCAACGCCTCCTCATTAATTGCCTCAAACTAAATATAATCGAAAGAGATGAATAAAAAGGCTCATTGATTCATAATTTTGTACTAAACCGCAATCTTTGTCAATATTGTTGTGGAACTGTTAATATGTCAATAGTTTCTCGTGTAGTTTGATGTCGGTTTGGTCTTGTCATAGTGTGGTGATAATAAATCAACTTTGCGCCGACAAGACAATCTTCCCATCTACAAACTGCTTCTGTACTATATTTCGACTATATCCAAATTCTGTGTTCTCTCCCTATTGCCAATAGAAACGAAGACTTGATAAAACCATACTGTCGTTAGCCTGAGGACCTCCTGCAGCTTTGCCAGTCAAGGTACTACCGCTAAAGTATGTGTCTGTTGTATAGGAATATTGCAAACCGGCCTGCACATTCCCAAACCTGCCCTGAAAGAACTTCCACCAGGCCCCGATGGTGAACTGATTGATCGAATTGATTTGGCCATTAAATTTAGTTCCTGGGCTGGTGCCGGGCAAACTCATTTCAACATAATCTAAATCACTGCCATAACCGTAGGCTACACCACTGGAAGCCAGGTCTCTGCGCTCAGCGTTTTCCCAGCCGTAATAACTGTAGATGGTCAGGGCACTCGTGGGAGTCCAGTTTAAGCCTGCAAGCAGCTGGAGTTCTCTAATAGGAGTGATTTCGCCATTGGCATATTGAGTGACATCAGGCAATTGACCGGAACCATAACGCCCGATGCCTTCACCATACATACCACTGAGCTGTAGACTAAATTGTTTCGAAAGCAGCGGAAGAATAACGCCGCCGCCTACAGCAGTGGTCGTAGTCTCATTACCATTGACGTTGCCGCTTGCGTCTACCAAAGTTGACTTAAAGGTGCGGGTCAAGTCAAAAATTTCAAAATGTCCCCAACCAGGATCGTATGCCGCCTTTATGACCAAATCAGGGTAAGTGTTCGCGGATAGACTGACGTTGGTGAGACTGCCTCCGCCGGATTGACCAAGCGACGAATTGGTTCCCACCGTGTTTGGTGGGGTTGCGGCAACGGTTTGGGGAGATTCGATTGAAATCGCCAGCCAATATGTCTTGTTCCAGTCTTTTACAAGACGCAACTGGGGTTGCCGCGCCCAGGAAAAGCCGGGTACGTACTGGGCGTCAATCGTCAGCGGAATATCTTCTTGACGCGGGGTGATGCCATGATTATTCATCGTAACCAGTGACCATGTTTGACCGCCTAATAAATGCAGGCCGTAGTTATCCCAATCAACTGTTGAGTATAGATGACGAATCCGTGGGTTATACGAATTACTTTCAGCGGAATTGGCAGTGGAGGCCGCGCCCAAAAAGTCCATCTCATAGAATCCGGCCAGGTGGATCGTGGGGCTGTAATCTCCCTGCGCCAGAATGTTAATCCTGGATTGCCTAGCGCTGAATCTTGTTTCATCCTGGTAATAGCCAACTTGATTCGACAGGGGAATTGATTGAAACTTCGACGAAATATCGGAATTTTCATTTCTGGCGCGGTAAACACCTTCCGCCGCCAGGAAACCGCCAAATTTGACGTTGACCCCCATCATTTTCAGGGTTATGGCGCCAGTGTCCGCAGCAGCTGCAGTCTGACCGTTTGCCGGTGCGGTAGCTGCCGTCTGATCCGTTGCCGGTTGGGTATCTGCTGCCATAACCGGTGTTGCCAGCAGCAGCAATACTGTAAGTAAAGCTAGTGTTTTCTTCATTCTTTTCCTCCTTGGTTGATAAATTATTTTGATTTATCAACCTACTACACTACGATTATTACAGTAATGTTACAGTCTCGTGAAATATTGAGAAATTTTCAGTTAAGAGATTAACTCATGATAGTTGACTGCATCAGTAATTGGTATTCATCAATTCTTCAGATATGAATCCTCATTACAAGTTGTTTATTTTTATATTTTATCATTCATCATTACTATCAGGTTAACAGTCTTTTATGACTTCTGTTTCTTTTCGATGAAGCACGCTCATAATAGCCGCAAGTTATTTCAGCATGCCGATCTGGAAATCGACGTTGAGGTGATACGCCTGCCAATCGTATTTTGCGCTTGCCGCAGCAATCTGTGCCGACGTCAGGTTCAACTGGGCCTGACTCAGTTCAATGATGGAGCTTAGGCCGAGGGTGTAACGGCTTTGGGCAAGGTCGAGCGAAGACTGCGCCTGGCTGAGCATTTGTTCAGTAAGGGCCAACCGGTCATAAGCTGTTTTTCCATTCAGGTAGGCAATACGGACATCACGGCTGACCTGGAACTCCAGATCGTTAACCTGTTTCATGGCAGCCTGTGACTTAAGCCTTGCCTCGGTTTCACGGGCTTTGAATAGACCGCCGTTGAAAATCGGGATATTGATATTTATTCCTATGGCGCCATAGTGATCCGGTACCTCTTGCTCACCGGCCGGTACAAAACCCGCAGTTCCCATGATCCCGATATTCGGGTAGTGGAGCGCGTGTTCGGCACTGGTGAATTTTTCCGCCGCACGTTGCTCTAGGTGGAGTCCCTTAAGATCAGGGCGATTCTGGAACGCTTGTTGGATCAGGTCATCCGATTGCTCAGGGAGCTGCGATGGCATCGGCTCCTCAGCGAGATCAAACGAGGTGCCACCCGGCAGTCCCAGCACGGCGGCAAGCTGGGCTTGGACCGCCTTCAGGGAGTTTTCTGATTGAACTAGTAGCAGCTTGGCATCAGCGAGATTAACATTGGCAAAGCTGACGTCGAGTGCCGATTTCAGGTTGCTATTGGCCAGTGCGGTCACCTGGTCGGCTACCAACTGCCGTGTCTCGACAGTTTGCCTAGCGACCTGCAAAACGGCTTGTGCCCGCAGCACCCCAAAATAAACCTGACCGGTTATCAGGAGGATATCGGCGCGGGTCTGTTCGGCCGTCTGGTTCTGGGCATCAGCATGAAGCTTCGCCATGTCGATCAGGTTCCCGGTCCGGCCAAAGTCAGTAACCATCTGGTTGACCGTGACGCCACCGCCAATATGGTCGTAAACGATAGGATTGGTAAGCCCCCCCGCAGCCAGACGGGTACCGTTTTCGGCGTCTACTCCGGTGGCACTTGCAAACAGTGTGGGAAAATATGCCGACCGGTATTCCGCCGGGACCTGGGAGGCGGCTGCGGCGACAAGTGTTGCCGTTGCCAGATGAGGATTGTTCTTCACCGCCAGCTTTTCCGCCTCCGCCAGCGTAAGGTGCATTTTCTCCTGGGCATGGATAGGGGTAGGGGTGCTCGCCAGAACGAGGATTAATGCCCCCATGGTGATCAGTAAATTTTTTATCATACAGTCCTCCATTTTCGCAACAGCGATCCGATTCCCAAACCTTTTCGCTCTTTGCCGTGAACCAGCAAATATGCGGCGGGCACCAAAAATACTGTGAGTACAACTGACACGCCCAATCCACCCAGGATAGCACGCGCCAGTGGCGCGTACGCTTCGCTTCCCGCTCCAAGTTTAAGAGCCATGGGGAGAAGTCCAATGATGGTTGCCAGGGAGGTCATTAGCACCGGACGAAGCCTGACACGGCAGGCCACCGCCACCGCCTCCTGCACGCTCATTCCTTCCTCCTGGCGTAGATGGCGGGTGAATTCGACGATCAGGATGCTGTTCGATACCGCAATCCCCACAAGCATGACAACTCCCATAAGAGACATAACATTGAGCGTTGTCCCGGTCAGCAGAAGGGTAAAGATCACTCCTGTCAATCCCGGCGGTACAGCAACCAGGATGATGAACGGGTCGATAAAAGACCGGAACTGAGCCACAAGAATCAGATAGAGGAGGACCACTGCGAGGCAAAGGCCGGCGGCGAAGCTGCTGAACGAAGACCTCATCCCCTGCACACTGCCACGCAGGGTAACGGTTAATCCTTCGGGAACTTTTGTCTTGGCAATGATGCCGTCGATTTTGTTGGCGATCTTGCCCAGATCTTCGTGTTGCGGCCGGACATAAATATCGATAGTACGGCGCAACTGGTAATGGTCAACCTCCGTGGGAGAAGTAGTGCGGCGCAGACTGCTGATCATGTTCAGCCTGGTCGGCTCGGCGCTGCCGGCAGCCTTGAGCGGGATTGCCGACAGATCCGACAAGGAAGTGATTTGGTTTTCCGGATACTGGACCGTCAGCATGTAATCATTGCCTGTCTTCGGATCGATCCAGAAGCTCGGCGCGATCATACCGTTCGAGGTGAGCGCGGTAATGACGTTGTCAACCACCTCCAGCTGGTTCAAACCGAGTTCGCTGGCACGGGTCCGGTCGATATCCAACCTGAGCGCCGGATAATCCATGTCCTGCGGTATGTAGGCGTCCGCCACTCCACCTATTGTATGGATTTGTGCGGCGAGTTTCTGGGCTGTATCAAAGGAAACCTGCATGTTGGAGCCCGCTACTTGCACGTCAATCGGGGCCGGCATCCCCATGTTCAGCACGGCATCTACAAGGCCTCCGGACTGGAAGTAAGCAGTCAATTCCGGAAGCTCTGCAGCAATGCGCCGTTTCACCCGATCCATGTACTCATAGCTGCCGATCTTATGCTGTTCCTTCAGGCTAACTTGGACAAACGCGGTATGCATAGCGGAGTTTGGAGTATATATGGCAGAAAAGTCGGGGGTCGAGCCGATGTTGGAGACCACCATTCCCAGGTCTTCAGGGAGGACAATCTTGCGAACCAGGTTTTCCACCTTGGTAACCTCTTCCTCCGTCAAGGAGAGGCGAGTACCGGACGGCGCCTTGAGATTAATGACGAACTGGCCGGCGTCGGTTCGCGGAAAGAACGATATTCCCAGGAGCGGAAAGAGGGCTATGCTGAGCGCGAAGATCACGCCGAACCACGCCAGCGTCGCGACCGGTCGCCGCAGTGTCACGGCGACTGCTCGGTCGTAGAGCTTGAGAAAAGATTCAAAATAGTTGTTGAACCAGACGTTGAAGCGGTCACCGAAGGTGACGCGTCCCTTAAGGTGTTCCGCGACGACGGGTATCTCGGAAGCCGGCGTGCCGTGGTGGGCGGAGGCCTTGATGAAGTAAGAACAAAAGAGCGGCACGACGGTCATGGCAACGATATACGAGGCAAACAGGGAAAGGACCACGGCCAGCGCCAGAGCGGAGAAAAGGAACTTGCTCACGCCATAGAGGAAAGTGACCGGAAAGAACACCACCACAGTTGTAAGGGTGGCGGCCAGCACCGGAAGCGCCACCTCCGCTCCCCCTTTTTCGGCGGCTACCTCGGGTGGCTCTCCGAGTTCAAGGTGGCGATAGATGTTCTCCAAAACGACAACTGAATTGTCGATTAACCGGGAAAAGGCGAGCGCCAGTCCTCCCAGCACCATGCTGTTGACGGAGCTTCCTCCCAGCGAAAGAGCGATAAAGGCCGCCAGGGCCGATAGCGGGATCGAGAAGAAGACCGCAACTGTGGCCCTCATGCTGCCGAGGAATATCAGAATCATCACCGAGGTAAGGAAGAGGCCGATCGCCCCCTCATGCAAAAGCGTTTCGATCGCAGTCTTAACGAATACCGACTGGTCGAACACTACACGGCTGATCAACTCCTTCGGAACGTCGATCAGCTGTTTTACAGCATGCTTGATCCCGTTTACCACCGCAATGGTATTGGTGTCCCCTCCCTGTTTTAGGACCGGAAGATAGACCGAACGCTGTCCGTCGACCCGGACGATGTTGGTTTGGATCTGCTCAGCGTCCTTGGCAAAGCCGATATCCGCTATGCGGACTGGGGATTGGCCGACCATTTTGATCGGCAGCTCATTGATCTCTTCGATCGTGTCCAGTTGGCTGTTGGTGTAGATGTTGTAGTCGAGGGGACCAATCTGCACATCACCGGAGGGAAGAATCAGGTTAGAATCGTTGACCGCCCGCACCACGTCCATGATGCTCATCTTGTATGCTTCTAGCTTGTGTGGATCGGTGTAAACCATGATTTGACGGTAGCGCCCTCCAAAAGGTTGGGGGACGCTTGCGCCTGGAACGCCAGCTATCTGGTTGCGCACCTGAAACTGCGCAAGGTCACGCAGTTTGGTCTCATCCAGTCCTTCTCCCTTCAGGGTCACCAGGCAAACCGGCAAACTCGAAGCGTCAAACTTGAGCACCACCGGAGGCAATGTCCCCGGTGGAAGACGACGCAGCTGCGCCATGGCCAGATTGGAAATGGTGGTAACCGCCGAATCTGGATTGGTGCCTGGCTGGAAGTAGACTTTGATCACGCTCACCCCTGGCAGGGATCGGGATTCGATGTGATCGATGCCGCTTCCTAGGGTAAAGAAACGTTCGAAGCGGCTGGTGATGTCGGTTTCGATCTGCTCGGGAGGCATACCTGAGTAGAATGTAGCTACAACCACCACAGGGATGTTCATGGAGGGGAACATGTCGACCGGCATCCGGTCCAGGCTTGTGACCCCAACCACCAATATGATAAGGCTGACGACGATGATTAAATAAGGATTGCGAATTGCAAAACGAGACACGATTTAATTCTCCTGGTTACCGTTGGCTGAAGGCGTTCCACCCATGATTGTAACCTTGGGCTGTACTTCCTGGCCAGTCTGCAGGATAGAGCGCTCACCGATCACGACGAGGTCCCCTTCCTTCAGCCCGGAAAGGACTTCCACATTGTTGGCAGTTTCAAGCCCGAGAGAAACAGTGCGGATCTCAATCCGGTTGCCGGCTGTCACCACCATTACCCGGCCACTGCTGCCGTTTGCTCCTCCTTTGGGTTGCGAGGAGACATCGCCGCCGACCAGATCGACCGCAGTCACAGGAATAGCCAGCACCTTGTTGCGATAGTCGAGGTTTAGACGCACTTCCGCATACATCCCGGGAACCATGACCATCTTAGGATTCGGCACATCGATCTCTGTATCCATGGTGCGCGTGCTGGCGGAAAGTTTGCTGGCGAAACGGGCAACCTTGCCGGAAAACGTGCGGTTGATGGTTGGGACGCGCACTTCGACCTGCTGGCCGAAGTGGATGGTGGGAACGGCCGACTCAGGAACCGGGACAATTAGCCTGAGCAGGCTGTTCTCTGAAAGGCGCACCAGGGGCATTGCCTGTGTCTGGGAGGCTGTGCCGGCCTGAATCATCGATCCGGTATCCGCGTAACGCTTGGTTACCACCCCATCGAAGGGTGCGATCACCCGTGCATAGTCGAGCATCGTCTTGATCCTGCCCAGTGCAGCCTGATTCACACGGATTTGTTCGTTGGCTGAGTCGAGACCCGATCTCGCTGCTGCAACCTGGGCTTCCGCGGCTAAGTCTTTGCTCCTTGCATCATCAATCTCCTGCTGGGCCACTAGACCTGGTTTCTGAGATGCAACCTGGAAGAGCCGCGTGAAGGAGAGATGTGCTATGTCATGGGCCGTTTGCGCCCGGCGCAGTTCATCGCCGGCCTTGGCTGCATCGGCCTCGCTCCTTTTCATAGTTGCCTTACCAACGGCCAGATCGTCCGCCATCTCCGGGACTTCCAGCACGGCCAGTAGCTGCCCCTTTTTTACCCTGTCCCCTATATCCACATGTATGGTCTTGACATACCCCGACACCTTAGCCATCACGTCAATCTCCTGAAATGGTCTTAACTCGGCGGTCAGACTCAGGTCGCGTGACAGATCTTCCGCGGCGGCTTTTGCTACAGCCACGATAGGTGGCCGGTGGCTCTTGCTTGCCTCGGTTTTTTCATTTCCCGCATTGGAACAAGCCGTAATGAACAACAAGATGGTAATAGTGAGTGCAATGAATCTTGGCATAGGATTTCCTTTCCTTAAAACAAGGACAAAAACATATAAAAAAATAATTTATTGTCTCATTTTCATAACTGACTATTTTATAATTTATTATTTACAGTGATAATAAGTATCTTTGTTTTAAATTTAAAATATTCCTTCATCGCTTATGCCGCACAACGGGAGCTAAAGAAGTGTAAATGATAGAATGGAATATAATATAGAAAACAGATATCAATATTAATGTCAAGTTTCCTCTTGACAAATTTGTCCAGTCAGCAATTCGGGAAACTTTTACGATAGTAAAATTAATTATGTGTTCTAAATTATTTAATTGCATAACATCACCTCAAAAACATCAATTCCGTTGTACTAATAAGATGGTGCTATCTCTTGCACATTGGCTATCAAATCTTCAATATTAAAAGGTTTGTCAAAAATGGCTACAGCTCCAAGGAGATACGCCTGTTTATGTGTTTCTTCATCACCAAATGCCGTAATCAAAATTACCGGTGGAAATCCTTTGTGGTCATACATGTCTTCAAGGATCTCCATGCCGGTAAGACCGGGCATTCTGACATCAGAGATGACTAAATCAAAAGCCGCATCTTTTTGGGCAGAATCAACGGAAAAATAGTGCTCAAGCATACTGAGACCGTCGGCAAATTCGGTAACTTTATAGCCGTTTTTACGGAGAGACATTGCCAATAGCTCGCGCATATCATGGTTATCTTCCGCCAACAGAATATGAGGGATTTTCTTTTTTATAGAACTTTACCTAATAATTGATTTTCTGTTTTTTTATATGCTTTTTCCCCCGCCATAACTTCTTTCCATAATTTTAATAATTATCACTCTATGATCCGCAACAAAAATAATTATCAGTTTAACTGATGCTTTAATTATTGTTGACTTAATTATTTAGGCTAAATTGCAAAGGCGATGCCAACTTGAAGGAAAGATAATTTGAATTTAAAAATCTGCAAGGATGAAGAATACATACAAGACAGGAAAAAGAAATAAAAGCTTTTTAAACTACAAATAACTGCTTCTAGGAAAACAGCTTTTACGGGGCACAATGCTACACTGTAGCAAAATGCCCCGCTATGCTCACGTGTAAAGATATCCGGTACCATCTTTATACCGTTTCTTGAAGAATACCTCCTGTCCCTGTATCACCATACTGAGCTTTTCCCCAGGTATACGGGGGCTGTATGGATCATCCGGCGGTACGTTCAGCCAGACCCAACGAACGTATAATCTATGCTCTCCCTCATTTACTCCCGAAATAAGCTTTAGGGCACGTTGCTGGCCTCTGGTAAGCCATACATCGGTTACCGAACTTTTCATCGCACGACCCAGCAGGTGAGCGTTTCGTTTCATATCTGCTTCAAATAATCCAATCAATACCTTAAGCCGAGTTGCGCCCACTGCGCCCGTTAGAGCGCATGGACCACAGAATATTTCTGGAGTGGAAATTTATGGTGGTGCTGACAGTCTACCAAAGAGAACTGCGCTCTGACGTTTCCAACATAAAGGTGCTTTTTTATCAAGTCAATCTGAACAAGTGCGCAAAAAGTAATCAAAAAATAATTTTTTAACCGGTGTTTAATTTATTTTTCTTCCCGGGCTTTCGGACGCAGGAGGAACATTGCGCTTCAGAGGGTATGCCCGACGGGAAGACGTAGCGCACAGCCCGTTCGTAGAGCAGGTAATCCCAGGCCCAATTGATCAGTACCATCACCCGGTTGCGAAATCCGATGAGATTGAAAAGATGGATGACCAGCCACATCCCCCAGGCGATAAATCCGGTAAATGTCCAGGAGCCGATGGCGACTCCGGCAGCTTTGCGGCCAATGGTGATCATTGAGCCGCGATCCTTATAGATAAAAGGCTGCGGCGCCAGCCCCGCAATTTGATTTAATATGTTTTGCGCGGATGCAACGCCTGATTGAATGGCCACCTGCGCGACCATCGGCAGGATGCGCTGACCTTCGTTGATCGACGCCAGATCGCCGATCACATAAATATTGGGCTGATCTTTAATACGCAGGGTCTCGTTGACTGCCACACGGCCATCGCGTGTAACCAGAATATCGGAAGCGGCGGCAAGTCCTTCTCCTTTAACTCCCGCCGTCCAGATAACGGTGCTTGCTTCAATTATTTTCAAGTTTTTTAAAACGACTTTGTCTATAGAGACTTCGGCGACCGCGGCGCTCAGGCGGACATCCACGCCCATTCTCCGCAGTTGTCCGGCTGTATAGTCCCGGATGTTAGAAGGCATTGACGAGACCAGTTCTCCGGCAGCCTCCAGCAAAATGATCCGCACTTCAGAAAAATCAATGCCGGGGTAATCCCTGATCAGCGGGCCATGGATGAGTTCCGTAAGCGCGCCTGCATATTCCACGCCGGTCGCGCCGCCGCCCGCTATAACAAAAGTCAGCAAGCTCTTTCTTCTTTCCGCGTCCGGTTCTCTTGCCGCCGCTTCAAAGCAGCAGATGATATGATTTTTCAACGCGACGGCTTCTTCCAGCGTTTTCAGAAAATAGGCGTGCTCCTCTACTCCCGGCACATCAAATGTTGAAGTGACGCTGCCATTGGCAAGAATCAGATAGTCATAAGAGATGGTTTCACCATCCGTCTCGATTTGACGATTCTGCAAATCAATCCGCCGCGCGTGCGCGAGAACAAAATCGATATTGGATATTCTGCTAAAGATGCTGCGTACAGGATAGGCAATGTCCTCGGCAGTGAGCTCCGCCGATGCCACCTGATAAAGAAGAGCCAGAAAGGTGTGATAATTGTTGCGGTCGATCACCACCACGTCCACAGCATGATTGGCCAGTGTGCGAGCCGCCCAGAGGCCGCCGAAACCCCCTCCGATAATGACTACTTTTGGTCTTTTTTCTCCGGTTAAATTTTCCAATGCTTTTTTACCTTACGGCCACGACCTTAATCGTGACATCAACATTCCCTTTAATCGCTTTTGAATACGGACACGCTTTGTGCCCGGCGGCAACCACCTTCTCTGCATCCTCCTGAGAAAGACCTTCGACTTTTACATCCAAATCAACTACCACTCCAAAGCCGTCATCTTCAGACAGACCAATATCCCCCCGCAGATTTTACTTCAATTGTCTTCGGAATTAACCTGAGCTGATGCGACATAAACTCACACGCGCTTCCAAAGCAGGTAGCGTATCCCGTCGCAAACAAATGTTCCGGGGTTGTTGTAGCATCTCTTCCCGGACCTCCCATCGCTTTAGGAATAGATAAATTTACGCTGACAATCCCATCATCAGATTGTGTGTGACCGTTCCGTGCATGAAAAATCACGCCGGGGCACTTTTTTTGTCATTACAATTTTGACAAAAGTCTTTTAAATTTCAAATAGAGTTTATTTATTCCCTGGTTTTTTTAACGTAAACTTTAATTTCTTCGCCTTTGTCTTCGATAGACATACATTCATTTCCTGTAGTTTTACACCACGCCGGCATATCCTGTTTTATACCCTTATCTGTTGCAATTATCTCCAGAACCTGGCCTATCTTCATTTCCTTAACAGTTTGGGCTGTCTTTATTATAGGCATTGGACACATCAATCCAAAACAATCTATCGATTTATCTGCTTGCATATTTCTCTCCCTATTCAATTAAATAAACAGAGTTGTCCTGGATTCTTTGGCTTGCGCCAGAAAAAATGCTGCTCCGGCCTGGTTCATCACTCCATCGGTAAACGCGTCATCCGGAAGTCCAAGGATTCCGCAGGAAGTAGAACAAGGCACCATCTTAATGCCCATTTCTTTCGCCATTTCAATAAATTCATCAATGGAAGGATATCGGGATTGTTTCATTAGCCTTTTCATCATCCATGTACCCATGCCCAACATGTTAAATTTGGATAACTTCAATCGGCTGGAACCACCGCGGTTCAGGATATTCAGCATCTTACGCATGATTCCCTTGCTCTTGATGGGTCCTTCATTGCGTTTAATTACGTTCAATCCCCAGAAAGTGAAAAACATAGTTACTTCCATTCCCATGCTTGCGGCTGTGGTAGCCAGAATAAAAGCAGCCAGAGCCTTATCCAGATCCCCGCTGAATAATACCAGCGTAAATTTTTCTTTTTCTGCCATAGCTATTCCTCACAAAAAGAAGTTAAACGAAACACTGTTATTTCCGGTAATTTGATCACCTGTTTTTAGGAAGCTTTGGCTTCCGGACCACTAACCTGACATCCTTGTTTACATACCGGATCGTTATCACTATCTTCGTGATCACAAAATGGGCAGCACTTGCTATCATCTACCTTGAGTTTTCCGCTTTTTATTAAATAATCGTCAATCGCTTTATTCAAAGCCTGAGCGCCCAGATTAGAACAATGGAATTTTTGTTTCGGCAGACCTTCCAGCATCTTGGCAACCGATTCGGGAGTTATTTTTTGAGCTTCTTCGATAGTTGCACCCTTGGCCATTTCACTCACCATACTGGAAACAGCAATAGCCGCACCACAGCCGAAAGTTTTATACTTGACATCTTCAAGCCGATTGTCTTTGACCTTGATGTAAAAAGTCATCATATCGCCGCAAACAGGGTTGCCAACTTCTCCTACACCATCGGCATCTTCAATTTCGCCCACATTGCGCGGATGCATAAAATGGTCCATCACTTTTTCGCTATATACCGGCATCTCACTGGCCTCCTTTACTGTCTTTCAAAAATTTTGAATAAACGGGCGACATTTCTCTCAACCTATCCACTATGGGCGGCATAACTTTCAGAACGTAGTTAACATCCTCCGGTTTATTTTGAATTCCCATAGTGAATAATAATGAACCTTGCGCTATTTCATGGTTATAACCCATTGCCAGAAGGACATGTGATGCTTTTAGAGCTCTGGAAGTGCAGGAAGAGCCGCTGGAGACCGCTACTCCCTGGCTGTTGAGCATCATCAGCATCGATTCGCCTTCAATAAATTCAACACAAAAACTGGCATGTCCGGGCAGCCTTTTCACCAGATCTCCGGTTACTGCCACATGCGGAATTTTATCCGGCAGACCGTTAATTAACATATCTCTGATTCGGGTTAATTTCTGTCCTCGTTCCGCCACTTCGCGTGCCGCTATTTCAGCGGCTTTGCCCATCCCAACGATTGCCGCAATATCCTCCGTGCCTGCTCTGCGTCCGCCTTCCTGAATCCCTCCATCAAGAAGAGGGAGTATCCTTACGCCACGCCTGACCCACAATGCCGCGCTGCCTTTCGGTCCATAAAACGGATTTCCGGCCAAACTCAGGGCGTCTATTCCCAATTCTTTTACATTGATCGGAATCGTACCGCATGTGGCCACCGCGTCGGTATGCAATACCACTTTTTTTTCTTTGGTAATCCTGGATATTTCAGCTAACGGTTGGATCGTTCCAACCTCGCCGTTGGCATGCATGATCGAAACTAACACGGTATCGGGACGAATCGCCTTTCTGACGTTTTCCGGATCTACCAGACCGTTTTTATCCACCGGCACCTCGCTAATCTTGTATCCCAGCTTTTCCATGAACTTGGCCGAATTCATTACCGAGAAATGCTCAATCGCCGAGATGACAATGTGCTTTCCTTTACTTTGTTGCGCCAAAGCCAATCCTTTGATAGCAAAGTTATTACTCTCCGTACCGCTGGCGGTAAAAATAATTTCCTCGGGGTTTGCTGCACCGATTAATGCCGCTACTTGAGCGCGTGCCTCTTCCATGGCCTCTCTGGGAGCATCGCCCCAATCATTCAATGATAAAGGATTGCCGAAATCCACATCCAGATACGGCATCATTGCTTGCCTGACTTCCGGTAATAAAGGCGCCGCGGCAGAATGGTCCAGATATACTTTCGTCATCTTTAAAGCCTCTCTTCTTAACTCAGATAAATGGGGATCGATTTGTAACACTTGAACTTAAGGATAAATCTGTTCGCCATCGTCGTCCTGGAGAATGATAGCATCCAGAGGACAGCTTTCAGCCGCTTCCTGAATCTTTTCCTGACTGGTATCTTCAATATGAGTTGCTACCGCTTTATTTTCTTTATCCAGTGTGAAAACTCCAGGGGCTATCGCCACACAATTCCCGATTCCCTGGCATAAATCATGGTCAACAATAACTTTCATTTATTCGCCCTCTGCCCGCTGTTTGACCTTTTTATCTATATCTCGGACTTCCAATAGCCGTGGATACTACAATTCTCGACTAAAGTAATTTTGCCTCCCGCTTCTTTCAAATAGAAACATGCTGCCGGAAATACACCCAATGGCGCAAACTCCATTCGGGCAATAAAATTATCGTTCCGATAAGCGTCTATGAAACGAATATAGTGCTTTTCTTCCATAGGGTGCATTACCTTGCCAATTCTTACAATTACTTCCATACAACTGGATTCCGGAATAAAGCTGCAAGTCTTATTAACAGTCACAGCGGGAACGTGTTTCACCTCAGCTTCAGGGCTCTTTTGGATGGATTCTTTAAAAATCGCATCATTTTGTAAAAATTTATCTTTTTCCGCACCACAGACCGGACATGTGTCCGGCAGATTGTTGAATGCAAGATGTCCGCAAACCTGACAAATATAAATTTTCATAAGTACCTCCCCGTTTTTCCTTCTTTTATTTTCAGTAATTTTATTAGTCTAATAAATAACTTTGATCAGGAAATCCCTCCGAATCAACACTTGTACGGATAAAAATGGCTGTAGCAGTAGCCCTGCGGATCGCTCTGACTCAGTTCCGTATCCATCATGCACTGCCCAATCATTTCCTTTGAAGTCTCTTCATAGTCCGGCCGCTTCTCCTCCTTTTTCTTGCACTTTATGCAGATGGCATTGTGGTCATAACAAGACAGTATCCTCATGTCTTTAGCAGTTAATCCTTTGTGGCATCTGGGGCATTCCGTCGAACAAAAAAGATTCTCCTTCCAGTTACCGGCCATATCTATTTCCTCCTATATGCTGAATTATTTACGAAAAGCGTCCTTTTGGAAAACATGGTTTATTGCTAACTTACATAATAAAGTTGGACTTACAATAATGGTTGTTATGTAGGTTAGCAGTAGGATAAACCTACTAATTATACAAGACAATTCATATCAACCTGACATTGTTTTTCTTTTGTTCTTTCTGCCAGTCTTATAATTCGCCTGTCTTTAGCTTCCTTGTTTCGCCGCTTCTCTTCGTCTGTTTCCAGAACCAGGGGAGGTATAGGTAAGGGACGGCCATTACTATCAAGGGCTACGAAAGTCAAATAGGCGGATGCCGTATGACGTCTATAACCGGTTATGAGAGTTTCTGCCTCCACCCGGACACCAAGTTCCATTGACGTTTTTCCGACAAAGTTTAAGCTGGCCTTAAGGGTCACAAGGTCTCCCACAAAGACGGGATTGTAGAAGTCCAAACGATCGATGGAGGCCGTAACGACATTGGACCTTGAGTGACGGGCAGCCGCACAACCAGCGGCGTTATCAATTAACTTCATGATAACACCTCCATGAACATTCCCAGCAGGGTTTGCATCTTTAGGATTCATAAGCTGGGCTATGGTAACAGCGCTCTCATGTATTCTTTTCCCTTCCATGTTTCTTCTCCTTTTAAATAGGGAAGTCGATCCTGTAGTCTGCCCGAAATGTCAGGACTCCAGCACAGCATCCATAGTGATTTGGGCATTAAGTACTTTGGACACAGGACATCCCTCTTTTGCTTTTTTAGCTGCCATATTGAACGCTTCAACGGATGCCCCGGGTACCTTTGCTCTGACGTCAAGATGAACGGCAGTGATTGTAAATCCATCGCCCTGTTTTTCAATAGTGACAGTTGCTGTTGTATTGATGCTTTCTGGGGTGAGCTTTGCGGCCCCCAACTGTCCGGAGAGAGCCATAGAAAAGCAGCCAGCGTGCGCTGCTGCAATCAACTCTTCAGGATTGGTGCCAATGCCATTTTCAAAACGCGAGGAAAATGAATATTGAGTATTGGACAATACACCACTATCGGAACTTATTGTTCCGCTGCCATTAATTATCCCGCCTTTCCATACCGCAAAAGCTTTACGTTTCATCTTTAATCTCCTTTTAATAGTCTCAAGCTTCGGAAGCAAAGCACGCTGAAACTTGCTGGACAAATTATCCCATGCGCGAAGCTAAGATGGGTTATTATAATACAATACAGTTTGCTGCGAAATCTGTTTCCAGAGCTTGCTTTGGTGTTTCATACCCGCGATTTTAATTCCTGACCAGCCAATGCAAGACAAATACACGCTGTTACACATGAAGTATTATTTATGTTTTTTCTGGCTAGACTTTTTTAAATTCGGCAAAAGTGGAAAGACAATGTGGACACTTGTCCGACGGCTCATCACCATAATGAATCTGTCCGCATGTCTGGCAACGCCAGCCAGTTTTGCCGGACATCTCTTTATCAGTCTTCCCACCTTTCCGTACTGCGGAAGTTTTTTGTTTCATTTTTAATCTCCTTTCTGATTTATTTTTTAGCCGGCGGATGCCGGACAAACACATGCTATCAACTGCTATGCTAATCAACGTCTTATTGCCGGGGACAGATTTTTCTAAATGCGTTATTAGAGAAGAAACAATATGAACACTCCTTTAATAATGGGTTTAAACAAGTCAATGACGTTGTAAAATTCACCTCTTTTTGCTATGAAATTAATGTAAGGAATAAATGAAAACAATACTGATTAATTGTAAGGGGAATAGTAGGTAATGCCTACTATTGTTTTAAATGATAAAATACATACAAATGGTATTAACAGTTTAGCAATACATATTTTCAGGAAACACCTTTCCTTCTAATATACACTTGATGTATTTTTTGAAATATGTGATATTACAGAAAGTTATACATTCATATCTGCTGTCTCAGGAAATTAGATTGTGGCTGAATCCCTTCGTATAATCATTTTGGAAGATAACCCTGCTGATGCAGAATTGGTGCAGCTTGAACTACAGGAAGCAGGACTAGTCTTTACAGCAAAAGTAGTGATGACTAGAAATGATTTTCTTCACGAGTTACAGACATTTTCCCCCGACCTCATTCTTTCCGACTATGACCTTCCCCGATATAGCGGCATCCTGGCGCTTGCCGAAGCAAGAAAAAAGTGTCCCGATACCCCTTTTATTTTGGTAACGGGCGCTGTCGGTGAAGATCGTGCCATTGAAATTCTCACTCAAGGAGCCAAGGATTACGTTCTGAAAAGCCGGCTCCAGCAGCGGCTTGCACCGGCTGTGCGAAGAGCCCTTGCGGAAGCAGAGGAACAAAGGGCGCGCAAAAAAGCGGAAGAAGAACTCCATAAAGCTCACAGAACTCTGGAAAGTCAGATTGAGGCGAGAACTGCGGAGCTTCAGAAACAAATAGAACACCGCAACCGGATGGAAGCAGCTTTGCTAAAATACAATGAGCGGTTGGAGATATTGTCGTACACGGCAAGCAAACTGCTGGAAAGCGATAAACCGCAGCAACTGGTGGAAGAGCTATGCAGGAAAGTGATGAAATTTCTTGATTGCGATGTCTTTTTTAACTTTATTGTTGACGATTCGGCTCGACGACTGCATTTGAATGCCTGTGCGGGCATTCCACCCGAGACAGAGCGTGAAATCGAGTGGCTGGACTACGGTGTGGCGGTATGTGGCTGTGTGGCACAGGGCGGGTACAGAATCATTGCCGAAAATATTCCGGCAACGCCCGATGTGCGGACGGAGCTGGTAAAATCATTCGGGATCAGAGCCTATGCCTGTCATCCGCTCATGCAGCAAAATAAAGTAATCGGGACATTATCTTTCGGCACACGCGCCAGAATAAATTTCAGCAATGATGATCTGGCCATGATGAAGGCTGTTGCAGATCAGGTCGCCATCGCCATAGCCCGTGTCAGGATGGAAGAGTCTTTGCGCGAGAGCGAGGAACGCTACCGCGAACTTGTTCAATCGTCACCTGAGGCCGTTATAGTACACCGCGACAAACAATTTCTTTATGCCAATCCCGCTGCGTTGCGATTGTACGGTGCGGAATCACTTGAAGAACTTCAGAGAAATACAAGCCTTGACCTTATTCCCGAGGATGACCGTGGAGAAATAGCCACTCGCATTAAGAAGGGAAATGCCGGAGAGAGACTGTCGCTAAAGGAAACCAGACTAATACGCCTGGATGGCAAGGTCATTCCGGTTGAGTCTGTCGGGGGAGCGGTCACTTATAACGGAAAATCTGCTGTGCAGATAATTATTCGTGACGTCACTGAACGTAAAAACAGGGAAAAAGGACAGGAAAACTTTAACCGGACCCTGCGGGCTATAAATAGAAGCAATCAGGCTATGATGCGCGCTGCGGATGAATACGGATATATGAAAGAGGTGTGCAAAATTGTTGTTGATGACTGCGGCTACTCTATGGTGTGGATCGGTCTTGCCCAGGATGATGAGGGCAAGACAGTCACCCCTGTTGCTTATAGCGGTTTTGATGAAGGATATATCGGCACATTGAAGATAACTTGGGCCGATACTGAGCGAGGCCACGGACCGACAGGTACGGCTATCCGTACGGGAAAACCAACTAAATGCAAAAATATGCTAACGGATCCCAAGTTTGAACCATGGAGAAAAGAGGCGATCAAGCGAGGGTATGCGTCGTCAATTGTCCTGCCTATGGTGGCGGGCAGCAAGTCGTTCGGCGCATTGACTATCTACTCGAAAGAACCCGATCCCTTTTCTGAAGACGAAGTGAAGCTGCTTGCCGAATTAGCTAATGATCTTTCTTACGGTATCACTGCGATCAGGTGGCGTGAAGCACTGCGGGAAAGCGAGGAGCGTTTCCACGCCATCGCTACACAAACACCGGATCACATCTTTATGCAGGACCGCGACCTGTGCTACCAACTTGTTATCAATCCGCAACTTGGCCTTACCGAAGCTGACATGATGGGAAAGACAGACTATGACATCCTCGAATTTAGGGACGCAGATAAACTCACGGCGATCAAGCGGAAAGTACTGGAAACAGGCGATTCTGTTTCGTTGGAATCATCGCTTCGGAATTCACGCGGTGAGCCTGAATATTTCGAGGGAGCTTATGTTCCGAAACGTGGTCCGGCAGGGCAAACCGAAGGCATCATCGGATATTTCCGAAATATCACCGAGCATAAACGGTTCGAGGAATCGATCATCCGGGCAAAGGAAGAATGGGAGCGAACCTTCGATACGATTCCTGACCTGATCACTATCCTCGACAAAGAACATCGGGTTGTCCGGGTGAATCAAGCGATGGCTAAACGTCTGAGACTTGCGCCTGACCAATGCATTGGTGCCAGATGTTACGAAGTTGTTCATGGCCTCTCTTGCCCGCCGGAGTTCTGTCCACATGTCCATACTTGCCGGGATGGCGGGGAGCATATGGCCGAGATACACGAAACGATTCTCGGCGGTGATTTTCTTGTGAGCACAACACCTCTTTACGATTCTAAGGGACAACTTATTGGTTCCGTGCATGTGGCGCGCGACATAACCGGGCGCAAAGCCGCGGAATATCAATTGGCCAAGCAGGCGGCACAACTGCAAGAGCGCAAGGCCCAGCTTGAGGAAATCAACAGCGAACTTGAAAGTTTCAGCTACTCCATATCCCATGATCTTCGTGCACCACTTAGGGCCATAGACGGTTTTTCCAGGATAATCCTAAGACAGCAGGGAGATAAATTTGATGAGAAAACACGACATCAATTCAATATGATTAGAGACAATATCAATCTTATGGGAGTTCTGATTGAGAATCTTCTTTCTTTTTCCAGGGTGCAAAAAGCCAGTATGAGCATTTCCGTAATTGATATGGACAAACTTTCCAGAGAAGTATGGAATGAAATAAGGACGGCAAATAAGGAACGCAAACTCAATTTCAAGATCACAAAGATAAAGCCCGGATATGGAGATCTGATTCTCATAAGACAGGTGCTGTTTAATCTTTTTTCCAATGCCGTTAAATTTACAAAAAATCAAAAACAAAGCATCATCGAAATGAGCAGTTATATTGAATCAGGCAAAACGGTCTATTGTATTAAAGATAACGGGGCCGGATTCGATATGGCTCATTACGACAAGCTCTTTGGTGTGTTTCAACGGCTGCATAGTAACGAAGAATACGAGGGAACGGGCATAGGACTGGCGATAGTCCAGCGGATCATCAACAGACATGGCGGGCGGGTGTGGGCCAATAGCGAAGTGGAAAAAGGAGCGACGTTCTGCTTCACGCTAAACAGCGTTCAGATTGACGCTGCGCCCCAACGCCGCCAAAAAAGAAAAAACAGTTAAATTATCATATTTTGCCCATGGTGGCTTGAAGCTCAAGTACCCGAGTGGCTTGTTCGAAGCTTTCAGGATCCCAGTGCGGGCGGTCATCTTTGTCGATGAGCCGGGCACGTACGCCTTCGCGGAAATCGTGTTGGGTCATGAGAAAGCGGGCAACCGACAGGTCGGATTCGTAGACCTCGGCCAAGTCTTTATGTTCATCGCTGCGCAAGCATTTTAAAGTGGTCGCCACCGCCAGGGGCGAACGCTCCGAAAGCCTGGCGAAGACTCCCTCGCACAAGTCGTTTTGATCGCTACAAGCCTTTAAGTCCTTAAGCAGGTCAAGCACCGAGGTTTTATCGGCAAAATATGTCTCAATCCAGCGGTCCATGTCTTTCTTGGCGGGAATATCCGGTTGCATGAAAGGGCTAAGGATTTCTGTCAGCGCTGCGGCTGCGGCCTTGCGGTCGGACGGCAATTCGGGAGAATGTTCGATTAAGGCATCAAACGCCTTATCAAAGTGCGTGGAAGGAATCAGACAATCGGCCAGACCGATGCGTACACATTCTGATCCTTGCAGCTCATATCCGGTAAGCCCCAAAAATTCAGGATAACCTCGGCCACATTTTCGGAACAACCAACTGGTAGAACCGACATCCGGGAAAAAACCGATCCTGGTTTCCGGCATGGCCATGCGGGTGGTATCGTTCCCCACTACGATATCCGCGCCGGCGGATAGACCGAGGCCGCCGCCCATGGTGACACCATGGGCAAAGATCACAACCGGTTTATGGAAACGATGAATGGACAGATCAAGGTCGTTCTCGACTTTTAAAAAAAGCATTGCTGATTCGATACCGCTTTCTGTAACAGCCTGTGCCATAATTTTTATGTCTCCGCCCGCGCAAAAACCTTTTGCACCGCTTCCGCTGAAGATGACTAGCTTTACGGCTTTGTCAGAACCAGCCTTAGCAATTTCGTCGGCAATAACCAGCAACATCTCGAATGTCAGACTGTTAATCGCTTCGGGGCGATTTAGAATAAGATGAAGAGCTGCTTTTGTGCGCCGTATTAGCACCGCCGGTTGCTTTGCCCCATTGCTGGTTTGCATTTACATTTCTCCCCGCTGCTTTGATATTAGAGATTAATACTACTAATGGGAAAATCATATCCAGTCATAAAATAGTCTGCAATATACTACCTTTTACGATCTTATTAGTCAATTTTTGATGGTATGGAAAGAAGAAATGAGCGAAGATTGGTCTTTTTATTTTTGATACCGAGTTTCATCCTAATATTTTTTCTGTGAAAATCCACGGCAGTTGCCGATATATTTAAGAAGTCTGTAATCTCTTTTGTCGTTCTGCCTTCTTTAACCAATGATGTAATTTGAATTTCTCGAGGCGTGAAATCTAAATGTTCTATTGTTAGATTGCGTAAAAAAGGCGAAACTATATCTTTAAGATGATCTTCTATTATTTTTACATAAGTCAATTGACTTTCATTTAATTTAAGTGTCTTTAGTTTTTCTATATAGGGTAGAGCAAGTTTTCTCACATTGGTTATAACCTTTTCTTCCATTGCCTTCCTGTCTTCTTCCCTGTGCTGCAACAATACTTTTAAGGCGGTATTAGCCTCTTCCAGACTTTTTGATTTTAGCCGCAATTCATTCTCCGCTTTTTTACGGTCATTACGTTCGGCTAATTCATTAAGAGCACGCTTGACTGAAGGAACAAGCCGGGAGAGTTTATTTTTTAATACATAATCTGTCGCTCCTTTCTTCAGCAATTCTATAGCCAATTCCTCGCCCAATGCTCCGGAAACAAAGATAAAGGGTGTTTCAGTGTATTTATCCGCTACTATTTTCAGCGCTGCACGACCATCAAAGCCAGGAAGGGAATAGTCGGCAAGAATCAAATCGGGTGAAAAATTTTCCAGTTCTTTGATAAACGTAGACCTATTGGTCACTCGCTTCGAAACATAATTAAATCCGGCCTGCTTTAGTTCATCTTCCACTAATTCAGCATCAGCTGCCATGTCTTCAAGAATTAAAACATGTAATTTATCACTCATTGACAAATACCTCAATCAAGCAGTCCATAATTATTATTAACTATTCACTGATCTGTGGCATTAATCCCAATTCAGTCTTTGATAATATCTCTTATCGAGGCGAGACATTCACCATGTATCTGGTTTTTTACCAGATATAGTAGGATAAATCTATCATTTTTTAATAATTAAAAATGATAAGATAATACTGAAGGGTTAAAAAAAGTAAAGCTCACCATATTTGAAATTTGATGAGCTTTAAATGTTTCTGATAACTCATTTACTACATCAGGCAACAACATTGTAGGCCGTCGGATCAAGCGGTGATCCCGCAGTAAAGATACGAGTGGCTAGTTCCCGATCCAGCATCAGAATGCCTTCTTTGGAGTTTTCAACCATTGCCAGTTCGCGCGAAACTTTTTCCGTATTTTTTTCTTCTTCAATCTGCTCATTTAGAAACCAGGAAAGCAGCGGCTCGGAGGTATAATCGTTTTCTTTACGAGATATTTTGGTTATATTTTTAATTTTCTCTGTAATAAATTTTTCATGCTCATAGGCATCCTGCCATGCCTCCAGAGGTTTCTTCCATGCTGTTTTAATCTGCTTCAAATTCAGAAGCGTCACCACGCCGCCCCTATCGAGGATGTGATCATAAAATTTCATGGCGTGGATCATTTCTTCATGCGCCTGACAACGCATCCAGTGTGCCATGCCGTCAAGATTCTGCGCGTGGAAATAGGCGGTCATCGATAAATAAATGTAGAACGATTCTAATTCATGCTTGATCTGTTCATTCATCGCGTTTCTTATTTTTTCTCCAATCATCTCTCCCACCTTCCTTTTTTAATTTTAATCAAAGTATTTATGATATTCCTTGTTCATTTTCTTCACTATATTTCGCAGGCGCTTGCAAAAGACCGGCAATGCGCATTTTGTATTCGATAGCAAGTAAATCTTCTTTGAGAAAATGGCCGATAAATTTATCTATTCGAGATTTCATATGCTGCCATTCCTGATCCATTGTATTCGGATTCATAAATATCCTCCTTTAATTGATTATAATATTTATCTTAATGTGCCAGTTTTGCGGCAATTTGAGCAACATGTTTACCCTGGTATCTTGCCGCCTGCAATTCGTTTTCGCTGGGCATTCGTTCACCTTCACTGCCAGAAATTGTTGACGCGCCATAAGGAGATGAACCAGTGATTTCGTCAATGCGCATTTGCCCTTCAAAAGCATAGGGAAGACCTACGATGATCATTCCTTGATGAAGTAATGTAATATGGAAGCTAAGGATTGTTGATTCCTGACCACCATGCTGTGTCGCCGAGCTGGTAAATACGCTTCCCACTTTACCTACAAGAAGTCCTTTGGCCCAAATTCCTCCGGTAGAATCGAGAAATTGCCGCATCTGACCACACATATTGCCGAAACGCGTCGGTGTGCCAAATATAATTGCATCAGCAGAAATCAGATCATCCGCAGTACAAATATTAATTTTAGCAGTTTTCTTTTGAAAGTCTAATGCCCCCATTTTCTTCAAAACGTCATCGGGCAAAGTTTCCGGCACACGATATATTTTCACTTCGGCACCCTTGACCTGTGTTACACCATCAGCTGCGGCTTCAGCCATTTTATATATATGACCATACATTGAGTAATAAACGATTAGGACCTTCATGTTTCTGTTCTCCTTTCCTTTTATGATTTTTCATTTTGAATCAGATGACGATTGTTTTTAATGTCATTCTTCCTAACGGATTTAATTTTTTTATTTCAAATTAATGCAAGGGCTCAATGAAAACAATACTGATTAATTGTAAGGGGAATAGTAGGTAATGCCTACTATTCATCGGAAAGATAAAATTTTACAAATGGGATTAAAAGAAAAAAAGTTTTATTATTCCCGCCGGATTATATTCATAACAGTCATCTTGGATATTGATATGATGGAATCTGCACATACATGCGCCGGACCACATAAAAAAATTCCCAACGAATTTATGTCTATAAAAATAAAGAAATTTGCTTCGCGCCACATGCTAATGGTTCAGCTTCTTTTTAAATTGTTCCGTCAAGGCCGGAACAATCTGGAACAAATCACCAACAATGCCATAATTGGCAATATTGAAAATAGGCGCGTCAGGATTCTTGTTTATGGCAACAATCACTTTGGATGTCTTCATACCCGCCAGATGCTGTATTTGTCCGGAAATTCCGCAGGCGATATACAGGTCGGGGCGCACTGTGCGGCCGGTCTGTCCTACCTGATGGGCATAAGATATCCATCCGGCATCCACAGCACCGCGCGATGATCCCACTGCCCCGCCTAATATCTCAGCCAGTTTGCGGATCGTCTCGAAACCGGCCGGACCACCCATACCGCGTCCGCCTGCCACGATTATGCGGGCATCAGCTAAATTAATCTCATCTTTTTCCAGGATAGAATTTACTACATGCGCCGTAATTTGCTCTGCCCTCATCGCGGCTTTAATTGAAATGACTTGTCCCTGACGCTTATCATCTGCAATGGGCATTTCAAATACATGATAGCGCACGGTGGCCATCTGCGGACGATGATTGGCACAAATGATGGTAGCCATGATGTTGCCGCCAAAGGCCGGACGAGTCTGCAGCAATAAACCATTCTCCGGATCAATATCAAGACCGGTGCAATCAGCGGTGAGACCTGTGTAGAGAACAGAAGCTACTGAACCGGCGAGATCGCGGCCACGTGAACTTGCGCCCAACAGGAATATCTCCGGTTTATACTCGCGGATCAGACTAATCAGTGTGCTAGCATAGGGCGCTGTACTGTAAGCAGCAAGACTGGGATCGTCCACCCAAAAAACACGATCTGCTCCAAAAGAAATTGCTTCTTTTGTAATGTGTTCCACATTGTGTCCCAACACACACGCGGTGAGCGCGACTTTGCGCGTATCGGCCAGCTTTCGGCCCTGGCCGAGCATCTCTATAGAAATGTTGCCGGTCCGGCCATGGAACTGTTCCATCCAGATCCATACACCTTTGTATGCAGCAAGATTCTCCGAAGATTTCCGTGGACGCGCATCCGGCAGATTGAGCGCGTGCACCGGACACGCAAGTAAGCAGGCTCCGCAGGCCGTGCATTTATCGTTAACCACTGCCATATCATCCACCAGACTAAGCGCTCCCAGCGGGCAGGCTTCGACACAGCCGCCGCAGCCGATGCACTTGTCTTTATCTACTTCCAGCAGGGGCATTGTTTCTCCTTAAAGGATTTTTTCCGCGATAATTTTATCGGCCAGTATAGCCGCAGACTGCTCAATACTATCGGCCTTAATCAAGTCCAATGCGCCTTCACGTTTGGGTGGACTGGAAATCTTTATCACCTGTGTCGGACTTCCCTTCAGGCCTAATTTGGAGAGGTCTGCTTCAGGCAAATCGGTAGCAGTCCATACGGGTATCCGTAGTTTAGCAGCACGGCGAAGGTGATAAAGTGTAGCTCCCCGCGGATGGTTGATATCCTTCACTACAGTGAGTAGAACGGGTAATTTGGCTTCCACGATTTCCCGACCTTCTTCCAGAAGGCGTTCCACCGTAATCGTACCGGACTCCGGTTCCAGCTTAATAATCTTGAAAACATAAATGAGCTGAGTAACACCGAGTTGGCTGGCAATGCCCGGACCTACCTGTCCGGTATCACCGTCAATGGCCTGCTTGCCGCACAGAATGATATTAAAGTCACCTATTTTTTTTATTGCCAGAGCTAGAGCATATGCTGTCGCCCACGAGTCCGAACCGGCAAAAGCGCGGTCGGAAAGCGAAATAGCTTCATCCGCCCCCATTCCGACGGCTTCCCTGAGCGCATTCATTGCTTGCGGAGGGCCAAGCGAAATAACGATAACTTTGCCCCCGAATTTTTCCTTAATACGAAGACCTTCTTCAATAGCGTACATGTCAAAGGGATTGATAATGCTGGATACACCTTCACGGATTAATGTATGGGTCTCAGGATTAATTTTAACATCCGTTACACCCGGCACTTGTTTAATACAGACAATTATATTCACCGAAAGACCTCATTGTATTTATTAATATTTGGGCAATATAATAGAACCATCCCTTCCGGTTCACTCATGATATAGTAACAAATCAATAGATGTTCTTCTCACGCATCAATTCAGCCCAAGGCCTGCCTCGCCTCATCCTTCGATTGAAAGATGTGCGGGGCCAGCCCACGGCTTTTCAGTTCGTCTCCAAGTTTCATTCGCAAGAATGCACTCGTCGTGTAGCGTGTCACATCCGTATAGAACTCGGACACCACGTATTTAACCATGCTAATATAGTCGTCTTCAAGTTCCGGAATAATGGAAAAGTTGTCATAATTGACGATAGTTTTGACCCGCTTACCGATGGGCCGACAGATTTCTTCTACCCGATGTCTGATTTCTTCAATATCCTCTTTCTTTCGGATGGCCAACCCTTCAAAGTTATTAAAGAGGACGTTAGTTTCCGGATCGTATTTCATACGTTCAGGGATGGGAATATAGAAGAGGTCTTCTTTGATTCCCATAACGGGCAGTTTGAAGATCCGTTCGTCCATCAGGCGCAGTTTTTTGATGATGGGCCGAAAGTCCATTAAGGCTAAAACATCTTTGTCCAGATCAATGCCGGGAGCGATTTCGATCAGTTCCACCCCCTCAGGGGTCAGTGTGAAGACACAGCGTTCCGTCACATAAAAAACGTGCATCCGATTTTCCTGCGCAGTTTTTCCACTGAAGGTTACCTGCTCCACATCGTGGATGCATTTTTTCAATCCACCCTCCTTAACGATGCAAAGTTTGCCGTTCTCCACGGCCACCTCTGTATCGCCGGCCGTAAAGGTTCCCGCAAAAATAATTTTCTTAGAGTTCTGGGTAATATCGATAAATCCGCCGCATCCCGCTATCCGTGGCCCGAAGCGGCTTACATTAACATTGCCGTGCCGATCCATCTGGGCCATACCAAGACAGGCCAGATCAAGACCTCCGCCGTCGTAAAAATCGAACTGGTAGGGCATATCGATTAGGCAGTCCATGTTTGTTGCCGCACCAAAATTCAATCCCCCTGCCGGAATGCCACCGATTGAGCCTGCTTCAGTCGTCAGGGTCAGGTATTCGAAGATCCCTTCCTCATTGGCAACACTGGCCACACCCTCGGGCATGCCGATACCCAAGTTGATAACCATGTTAGGCTGGAGTTCAAAGGCCGCGCGTCGGGCGATTATCTTGCGCCCATCCATCTTAAGGGATTCGATGCTGTCGACGGGGACTCTGAACTCGCAACTGAAGGCCGGATTATATGACGTTACATATGTCTGCTGATGGTTTTCCGGCCGGGCTACCACGACGCAATCAACCAGAATGCCCGGAATCTTGACTTGCCGGCTATGCAGGGCGTTGCGATCGGCGATTCGCTCTACCTGGACGATAACGATTCCACCGGAATTTTTGGCAGCCATGGCAATGGAAAGGACATCAAGCGTCACCGTCTCCTTCTCCATGCTGATATTACCGTCCATATCAGCCGTCGTTCCTCGCAGTAAAGCGACCTGGATCGGAATGGTCTTGTAGGCTAGACATTCTTTTCCGTCAAAATGTATAATTTCCACTAGATCTTCGGTGGTGACGGTATTAATCTTTCCCCCGCCGTTCCTTGGATCCACAAACGTTCCCAGACCGACCCGTGAAATCGTCCGGGGATTATTTGCCGCTATATCACGGAACAAATGGGTCAAAACACCCTGGGGCAGGTTGTATGCTTCGATCTTGTCGGCGAGGGCCAACTTCTGCAACTTCGGCGTCAGACCCCAATGGCCCGCGATGACCCTCTTCAAGAGCCCATGATGAGCCAGGCGATTGGTACCCTTCTCCTTTCCATCGCCGATCCCGGAAGCGTAAATCAGCGTCAGATCATGGGGTTCGCCAGTTTCCAGAAACCGTTTTTCCAAACCAATGATCAGCTCCTCCGGGATACATCCTCCAACAAAACCGTCCAAAGCCAGCGTATCACCAGATCGTACCACCTGCATGGCCTCAGCCAGCGAGACAATCTTTCCCCGCTTCATCCTCTTCTTGATATCTTCAATGACGGGGCTGACAATGGCATGGCTGTTCATATGCAAAACTCCTTTTTGGAGGGATATTTTTTGCCTTTATACTACATAGTAAATATTTCGTCGCAGAAGAGCATTCTGCTAAGGAGAATATAAATTAGCCTGGATAAATGGAATTATAGTTTCAACCCTTTTTTGATCTTATCCATCATATACTTTTCGGTGTCATCGCAAGTACCGTCGACCTGGCACAGCCTGCGGGCGATGCTCAACGCTTCCATACGATCGTCTTTGTTCTTGATCAGCACTGATAGGGCTTCAATAGCCCTATCTTCATTCGCCTGCAGAAGGGCAGTCTGCTCATGCATGATTTTTTTGAATGTTGACGGACGTATTTTGCTTAATATCTTGTGTGTTTTGGCGATTTTATCAGCGATTTCAAAATGCAGCCGTTTAATGTCCTTGCTGGCGTTTGCCACAGCCATGAATATACGGATCAGTCCTGCTGCATGACCTCCTTCTTCCATAGCCTGAAGTCGCTTATCGTAATCGGCTCTTTCATGTTCCGGCACATTTACGACCGGTTCTGTTTCGCGCGGCGAGAAGAAAAGCTGCAGCCAGTCGCTTCCATAAATCTGTCGAAACAATAGTTCCTGGCTAAGATCACGGTAATCGCGATAAATGTTAAGCATGGTTTCGATGTGTCCGGCAAGATCTTTTTCCGTAGCCGAAAACGGATTATCAACCGAGGCGGGCTTGCGGTTCCGGCGCACGACAGGTGCAAAATTGTTAATTGTGCGCATCAAAGGATTGATGTCGGCAAATAAATATCTTTGCATCCGCAGGGGATGCAGGTAGCGGATGATTTCCGCGGAAAGTTCCGTAGTCCAGAATTTTACCCAGGGACGCATCAGAAGCTGATAAATGTTGTCGTTGGCCTCTGATACTTTGGCAACGACGCTGAAATCCGTTTCTTCCGTTATGCCATCGCCATAGGCGGCAATGTCGGTAAATGTGCGCGGTTCAAATTGCGTGGAAAATTTTCCGCTTATGACATCTCCTTCAATAACCATTTCATAGAGTCCGGGTGGTAGAAAATCAATCATGTCAAAGTTGCCGATAATTTGTTTATGTTCTTTCTTGGCGACGGAACCGGCGACGAAAATGCCCAAGTGGCCGATATCCTTGTGAACGATGTAAATAATGACCTGTCCGTGCCGTTTAATGTCTTCCACGGAGTCGTAAACACGGGGAATCCAGTAGAGTGCCTGCTGGGCCGGCGCGATGTTGTCGCCGAGCGACGCAAAGACCAGAATCGGACTTTCAATATTTTTAAGGCTGAGCTTCTGCCCCTCACGCAGCTCCAACTCGCCGCGCTCCAGCTTATTGCCGACAAAAAGATTGCGGACGATATAATGAATCTCATCGGTATTCATCATAAAGAATCCGCCCCACCATTTTTCAAAGCCGAGATAGCGCTCCTCCTCCGTGTCCACTTGAGAATACACATTATACTGCTTTGTCCAGTATGTATTGGCCGGATTCAAAAGCTCCATGTTCAAAACCAGATTCGCGCCGTCAAACACGCCATTACCCAGATCGCTGAAAAATGAATTGACCCACACGCCGCCTAAGAGTCCTCCCCTGTAGCGCATGGGATTAATACCCGCAACACCGCTCCAGTAAGACAAGGGTGCGCCGTTTAGCACCAGTGGTCCCGCAATTCCCGGCTTGTCCGCACAGGCCAGAGCGGCTGCCCATCCTGCCTGGCAGTTGCCAATGATGGCCGGCGCATCGGCGTGGGGATTTAATTCGACAACCTTCTCAAAGAATATTTCCATGGCCTCAATGACATCAGGCAGGGTTTGGCCGGGGATAGGATCTGTGTAAAATAGGATGAAATAAACCGGGTGGCCGTAATCCAGAGCCATGCCGATTTCCGAGTCGCGTTTGGACCCCCCGATACCCGGGCCATGACCGGCGCGCGGATCAATGATCACGATGGGCCTTTTGGGTTTGATCGGACGCTTTCCGATTTTTTGACGGTACTTACCGTCATCTAACGGTAAATCTTTACTACGGCGTTCCGAAATTCTGACCAGCGCGTAATTGGAGGGATGCTTAAAAGTCTTGGCATTGAGGATCAGCTCATAATTAAATGCCAGCACCGGCGGCTGGCCGCTACGGATATGCTTGATATAGTTGTTGCCTCTTTTGCGGAGAATATCCGTAAAAATAATCGACCGCTGAACGGAATCCACGATGTATTCGCTCAGATATTTTTGCCAATCGGACCATTGCTGAATATGCTTATTATCAGGTAGTGTTTCCATAAATATTCTCAAAGCGCCTTAGCCCGACCTGTACAACATGATTAGCAACTTGCGGCTGATCGATAGAGGTAATATATAGTATCATTCCGAAGCCGAGCTTATAGACCGCTATTGCCGCATCAGGATAGTGAGACTTTCCGCCGAGGTAAAGCTTTTACACTATAGGCAAAGCATTCCTTATGGCTGTTGATTCTGTGATGCAATCGATAATCTCCTCAATCAGTAGGGTGCACAGACACTTATTTCTTCTGCTTCCCTGCAATAGAGAAAAAGTCTTTCATGTGACTCATGTTCTCATCGGCATATTTCTTGAATTCGTCATAGCCTTTTTTATACATATTAGTCAATTCTTCTGTGGCTTTCTTGAAATCCTGGGGCATCCAGTTTGCCTGGTTTAAGAAAGTATTAAACATCATTTCGTTTTGATCCTTAAACATGTTTTTTGGGTCGGAGTTTAAAAATGCTTCTATCTTAGAGTGTCCCTCATCCAAGGCCTTCTTGAAATCGTCACGACCCTTCTTGTACACATCGAACCACTGGTTCATAACCTTTCTGCCCTCATCTCCCATACCGGGGTTATTGTCGATGAAAGTCTTCAAAAGTTTTTCCGCCTGATCATGAAATATGGCCATTGTTGAAAAGCTGTTATCAAGTGCTGCCTTGTGTAAATCCATAATCTGTTTAACCATTTGCTTGTTTTCCATTGTTCCCTCCTTTTTTTGTAAAAAATATTGTTTTGATCATTTCATTACATTTTAAAAATCTTCTATATGTTCAATATTAATCCACTAAATACTAAATAGCAATGAGAATAGAATAATAGATAATTGGCAGGTAAAAACTACTACCTGTGTAATACTATTGGCCGCAAGGCCGCTTTATCATCTTCCCACCTAAAATTTTTAATATCTACAATTTTTTTGACCGCATTCGGACCGGCTGACGTTTTTTGTTCAGAGGAACCGGTTGATTTAGTGATGGTTCCTGATAAAAATCTTCGACCAAGACAAGGTATTCAGCAAGCAATTTACGGCTGACGACAAAAATATGCCCGATATTTTTCTCAATTGTCCGATTGAGGCCTTCGCAGGTGAACTTGACATTACTTTTATCCACCTGTCCCCATGTCTCACCAGCCACGCAAGAACCCGCAGGCGCTATGGGATCTCTTGAACCTTTGTAATCAAAAATTCTGACCCCCGCTTGTTTCAATATGGACATATTGACCGGCTTTCCATCGAATTTAGGATTGGTTGAGGGAAGACAATATGTTCCTTCATAAATTTGATTGCCCATGAATATATTTTGAATCCACTGAATATGAGCGCTTACAGGGAATTTAGTTCCATGTGTCAGCCAGTAAAGAAAAGGCGCTGCATCTATAATCGATTCTTTTGTTTCCGCGCGTCCATAAAAACCTAAAACAACCGAATATTGCACTCCTAGCTGTATTTCATTCATACCCGATTCAATGACCTGCGGAGGAATATTAACCGAGCCGAAGAGTTCTTTCATCAGGTAGGGATCATAATCGCGACGGATGAGTGAGCGAATCGGGAAATGACCGCTGTCTTCATCATCAAACTTCACCGGTGAAGCCAATAGAGCTATTTTCTTTATATCCATCGGTTTGCCGGCAGCGAAAAGCTCTTCCGCTCGCCTGGCAAGATAAGGCAACATAAGTGTGCCGCCCATGCAATATGCCATTACATATATTTCGCTCAGTGGATGCCTCTTTTTGATTATGTCGAAATAAAGATCAGGAATTGTTTTCCCATAAAAATCAAGTCCCAACTCGGTTTCCTCCCAGCCCGGATCACCGTGATCAACCATATAAATGACATAACCGTTTTTAAGTAAAGCTTCGATCACAGACTTGCCGAGAGCAAGGTCGAAAAGTTCGGGTTTGTTAATGAGCGGTGTCGCCATATATATAATTTTGCCGTTGGGTTTAATGCCTTGAGGAATCGTATAATGACGCAAACTCACTTGATGAATTTTTGATCCTTCGACATATTCATAAGCTGAAAAACCAATATTGCCGGATGTTGCTCTTTCGGAATATTCTTTGATGTCAAAAGCGTTGGCGTCATAAAGATTTTCCAGACGGACGCGATTTTCCGCAAGGTATTCATCAAAAGAATTGATCAATGTTCCATCCGGATTTTTTTTGGCGAAAGGCAAATAACCATTGGCGAAAGTTTGTTCCGTGATCAAAACCACCAGGCACTTTAAGAGCTCTTTCATAGCTTTGAGGCGCGTCAACCCGATATTATTGTATTGATATTCCAACTGGGAAAACTCATCCATATAGTTTTTTAAAAATTCTTTACCTTTTGACGTCGTGCAAATCATCCTAGCTTTTTCCCGATTGAATTTTCCGTCTTTAATGAAAAAACCGGTTAAAGTATAAAGAATCCGGGAATAGCTTTTGTATATCCAACCGTTCATATCGGCAATGGCGTCAGGATTTCTGGAAGCTCCGACGGCCAGGCGCGCGCTGGCTTTAACGTGCCGCAGCATCGAGTCAAGTATCGCGCTTTGCCATAACGCTGCGATTGTAAAGGGCCCGAATATCCACATCTCCTTGCTGACGGAATCAAGGGCTCTTTTATAATCGAATAAACTTCTGATCTGCTGGCCGATTAATTTGCTTTTCCAGGGCAGGGCTGTCGAAAGGTTTTCCGTATTATCGGCAGGAGAAAAACTGAATACATTCATTAGTTCATCCGGTGTGATCTTAGTGATATTTTCATTAAGCATATTTTAATCCCTCCATGATCTAACAAAATATCTCCGCCGATTAAGTTTCATAATACGAAATTATTACAAGGAATTCAGTAAAGAATATTGACAAATACGATCCTAGTTATTAATATTAAGCATAATTACTTAACAGTCAAGAGGTACTTTCTTCAATAGTATTTTTCGACGTGAGGTGAAAAATGACTGAGGAAGACAAACAATCTCCGTTTAAAGAACCTTCCGTTTTCCCATGGTTACAGACAGCCGTGAACATGTGGTTTGATATGGCTAAAGCAATGCCATCCAATTCGGATTCTGCCCTCGGTACACCAACCGCAATACAGAACCGCTTCACGAAGCAGTTGGATACAAATTTACATCTGCTCAAATCTTTTTCCCGGATGATAAGTGAGCCGGAATCCGCCCCAGCGGTGGCCAATTCCTTCATTGCTCTGCCTGAAATTCTCTTTAAAATGGCCAAATCAGGTTTTGACGTAGCTCTTCAAATACAAAATCATTTGATAGAAAAAGCAGGTAAGATCGGTAAAAGCACTGAAGCGTATAAATTCGACAATCTGGATCAGGAAGTATTTGAATCGCTGAAGGATGTTTACGAAAAAGAATTGCGGCAGTACCTTAAAATTCCTCCTCTGGGACCTACCCGTTTTTATCAGGAACGATTCAATGAAATGCTGGATAAGTACAATCTCTTTGAAACTATGCTGGCTGAATTTTTTTCCGTCCTTTATTTACCGATGGAAAAGTCTTTCAAAGTTTTTCAGGAGAAACTCCAGCAGATGGCCGAAGAAGGGAATCTTCCCAAGGAAACAAAAGAAAGTTACGCGATATGGATAAAGATTCTGGAAGGCCATTACGTCAATCTGTTTAAATCCAAGGAATACACTGATGTGCTGCATCGTACGCTCAATCAGATGAATGATTTCATCATTGTCAGGAATAAAACCTTGGAAGATTTTTTCCAATTGTTGCCTATTGTGACGCATAAAGAAATTGATGATTTATACAAGGAGTTCCACTTGCTTAAAAAGAGGGTAAAAGAACTCGAAAAACGACTTGATATTTCGCCGAACACTCTGAATGTCGTTAAGTAACCAGTCTTCTTAAATTTGGTGGTCAATGACCAAAGATTTTAGGAGTGAAGATTTTCTTATGAATTCATCAAAAATTCCTCTAGATTTGATACTGGAAAGAATGGCCGAAGATGCGGAAAAGGCGCAGCAGCGCGTTTCCAAAGCATCCGAAGTTTTACAGGGTAATCTCAATTATGAACTCGGCTCAACACCGTATGAAATTGTGTATGAAGAAGACCGGGTCAAAGTTAAGCATTATTTTCGCAATGAAACTGCTGACAATAAGTTGAAAGTTCCACTGTTGGTGGTTTATGCGCTGATCAACCGCGAAACCATGTTGGATTTACAGCCGGACAGAAGCGTTGTCAAAACTTTTCTGGAAGGAGGCATCGATCTATATATGGTGGACTGGGGATACCCCAAGCGCAAAGACCGCTTTTTAACGATTGACGATCATGTCAACGGCTACATGAATAATATCGTAGATTTCATCCGTAAAAAACATAGTATCCCCAAAATCAACCTGATGGGCATATGCATGGGTGGTACATTTAGCGTCATGTATGCCGCGCTTCATCCCGATAAAATAAAAAATATTATCACCACTGTTACACCATCGAGCTTTGACACGGACAAGGGTCTTCTGCATATCTGGATGAAAGATATCGACGTGGATCGGATGATTCGGACATTCGGCAATATTCCCGGCGATCTGATGAATTTAGGATTTCTTCTGCTCAATCCCGCACGCCTGATGATAGACAAATACGTCGGTTTTATGGAAAATATGGACAACAAGGATTTTGTGGAAAACTTCGTGAGGATGGAACGCTGGATTTTTGACAGTCCCGACGTTCCCGGAGAAACTTTTCGTCAGTTTGTCGAAGACTGCTACAAGAATAATTTGTTGATTCAAAGCAAGATGTTTCTGGACGGCAAGCGCATTGATTTAAAGAAACTAACCATGCCGCTTTTGAATTTTTTTGGCGAGTATGACCACCTGGTGCCGCCTACGGCCTGCGAAAAGCTGTCCAAAGCGGTTGGAAGCGAGGATGTGGAGGATGTTAAGCTGGAAACAGGACACATCGGCATTTATGTGAGTTCTAAATTCCAGAAATTATTCGCGCCTAAAATTGTCCAGTGGCTGAAAGATCGCGATAAGGAAGATATTGTCGCTTCGAAGACGGAATTCAAGCGACCGACTGTAAGGAAAAAGTCTGCTAAAGAAGAAAAAATAATCAAAAGCGCTAAAAATAATCAATCAGAAACCGCGCAGGAAATATAAATTATTATTCATCCAAAAAATGCGAAAACGTTATAAAAAAGGGAGATAAGAATATGTCAACGCAAGAAGGATATTTTCGCAGTTTAAGTAAATTAATTCGTGAACTGGCCGCGACAGATGATCAGGACAGAATGCTCAACTTGATTGTTTCTGCGGCGGTGGCAACATTGAAAGCCAAGGCGGCAGTCATTTTCCTGAATGAGGAGGATTCACAGGATTCCATACGCAATGTCGCGGTGGCCCAGATCGGACTTTCCGAAAAGTACATCCACGCGGGAACAGCTCACGCCGTTAAGATCAGTCCGCAATTGCTTAGAGATGGTTATATGTATTTTAGGGACGCCACAACAGATAAGCGGCTGATGAATCATAAAGCGAAAAAAGCGGAAGGTATCGGCTCAATTTTGTCATTGCCCGTCATGGATAAAGGCCAAATGCTGGGTATCCTCAGTCTCTACACCAAAAATATCCGCAAATTCACAAAAGAAGAAATAGATTTTCTGTTCATTTTGGCCGAACTGGGCGGCGCCGCAATTGAAAACGCCAACCTGATCCGAAAACTGCGCAATCACTCACAGATATTTCTGAAACTAGCCGCGAGCATATCATCAAGTCTTGATGTCAAAACTATTTTGCAAACCATGACTCAGGATCTGGTAAAAGATCTAAATATCAAAGCTGCTTCAGTAAGACTTCTGGACGAAAATACACGCACAGTGAAGATGGTTGCGAGTTTCGGTTTAAGCGAAAAATATCTCAACAAAGGGCCGATTATGGTGGATAGAAACATCGGGAAAGCCCTCAGAGGAGATATCATCGCCATTAAAAATGTATTTGAGGACGATGGAATCCAATATAAGAAAGAAAAAAAAGAAGAAGGCATTGTGTCCTTGCTTTATGTTCCGATTAAATCAAAGGACAATGTCATCGGCGTGCTGAATGTATATAGCAGCCGACCAAAGGAATTCACCGAAGATGAAGTCCTTCTGGTGACCGCTTTGGCCTATCAGGGTGGACTGGCCATAAACAACGCCTGCATGTATATGACGGTGCAGGACGATGTAAAGGATTTGAAGGAGAATATCTATAAAAGCTGGTTTTAAATTAAAAGCTTAAATATTGTATTTTATTTGCCGATATCATTAACGCCTATCGGGAGGAAATATTGTCATGATTGCAGGAAAAAATATTGATCAGATTAAGGTAGGGGATACGGCGGAATTCGCCAAAACAATAACAGAAACAGATATCTATTTGTATGCGGGTATAACCGGTGATTTTAACCCGGCGCATGTTAATGAGGTCTACGCGAAAAACACTTTTTTTAAAACCCGTATCGCGCACGGTATGCTCACGGCAGGATTAATCTCTGCCATTATCGCCAATCAATTGCCCGGTCCGGGAACCATCTATCTGAAACAGGACTTGAGTTTTCTCGCACCGGTGCATATCGGCGACACCATTACCGGAAGGGTTGAAATTATGGAGTTGATACCGGAAAAAAATCGCGTCCGGTTAAAAACAACCTGCAGTAATCAGGACGGCGTGATTGTTATTTCAGGAGAAGGACTTGTCAGCCCGCCAAAAGCGCCAAAATCTTAATCGATATTTATTTCATTATGAAGTGAGAAATCCTTAAAGATTCCTCAAACGCCTTCGGCGGATTCGTAATGACATTTACAATAAAAAAGCCACCGTGGTAAATTGCGGCGGCTTTTTTAAAAAGATATAAAATCTTTTACTTTGACTCAAAAAAAACTTCCACTTTTTTGAAATTCTCATCGGCGGACGCCTTAAAATCTTCACGGCCTTTATTACATGTTTGAATCCAGTCTTTTACTGCCTTCTTGCCTTCCTCCGGGAAAAAAGCCGCCTGTTCCATCATGGTGTTCACCATTTTTTGAGTCTGATCCTGAATAACGGACATCGCCTCAAATGAGTTATCAAATGCTGTTTTGCTAAAATCGACCATTTGCTTCGAAATTTTTTTGGGGTCCATAGTTTCCTCCAAGTTATATTTATTTTTATTGCCCTGTTTTATTTTAGACCTTATTGTAATTTACTCTTTATCTATTTTTTAGTCTTTGATTTGGATGTTTCAACGCCTGATATTAAAAGCTCTTCCATTTTTGAATAATTCTGATCGGCTGCTTCTTTGAAATCATCCGTTACCTTCTTAGAAATGTTGGTCCATTCGCTAATGAAGGCCTTTGTCTGCTCAGGGAGCCATGGGGACTGTTGAAGAATATTATCCAAGGCCTTCGTTGTTTGTTCTTGCAACATAAGTACAGAATTGAAACCGGTTTCGAATGCAGCCTTATGATAATCAATCATTTGTTTCACCATTTTATTATTTTCCATAATAAATACTCCTTTCATATTTTTTTCTTTCTGACTGTATTATAAGTAGCATTTTTCGTTTGTCAATAGAAAATGTTGCAATGCAATAATATTTATATAGACATAATTTGTTGGGGGTATATTATACTTATAGTATATAATACAAATAGATAAGTTAATATTCTTCTTTAGCGCATTCGTGATTGTAATTATTTTATGTTGCATGATATTTAATAATTTAGTAAGGAAAATCAAGGAGGATAATCATGGAAGATAATACGCTTTTGCTAAAAAAATACACTAACCGCCGGTTATACGAAACGGAAAAAAGCATTTATGTCACACTGGATTATGTAACCGATATCATCCGTCATGGCCGGAAAATTAAGGTAATGGACGCCAAAACCGGCGAAGATGTAACCTCCGCGATTCTCACGCAAATTGTTCTCGAAGAGGCACGCAAAAAGAAATATCTTCTTCCTGCTCCTTTACTTTACCTGATTATTCAGTATGGCGAAAATGTATTGACTGATTTTTTTGAGAAGTATCTGGAGCAAACCATTAAGAATTACCTTTTATTCCACAATATGGCTGACGATCAATTCAAGAAGTGGCTTGAGTATGGTGAAAGTTACTCCAAAATGAATCCCCAGACTATGACCGGTCTTTCCCCATTCAAACCTATTCTTGATTTATTTGCTGCTGCTACTTCTAAAAAAAAACAAGAAGATGACAAATCCTAAATTTCTCTCGATTATGCCCAAGGGGAACGATTTGGATAAAACGATAGTTTAACTCTGTTTGCGACAGCCATAAAGGCTTTTACTAATTTGAATACCGGATATCCCTGAGAAGTTCTCATCCTTGCTTAACAACATAAGGAAGAAAGAAACTATTTAACTAATATTAAGGACTACTGATAACTAAATATTCAATTAATAATCTGATTAATTTAAATGTGTTATTAGAATCTGAATTTGAAACTCAGATTTTGGATATTAATTATAAGACTGTACTGTATATGAAACTTAATGTTAACAAAATAATTTATTTCCTTTCTGAAAGTCTTGTTTGACGAATTTTGAGAATTGTCCACCATTTCACTCGGAAATAATCATAAATGTACATTCCTTGGGGTAGGTTTAAGATATAGAACTACAATATAGCAAGCTGTAAGGTTGTTTTTCTGTTTTTATAAATTCATGCAACCTTTCAATTCGTTATCCAGAAGGCTATGTTTCCCCCCTTTTTGAAAAAGAAGACATGTGCTATTGTCAATAAGTAAAGTTTTAGGAAAATCGAAGTTTTCACATAAAGCTTCGGAGACCGAGAGATGGCAGGAGTTTGAAATGAAAAAGATCGTTTTAACTGATAAACTTCCCAACATACTGTCCATTGAATTTCATACCTGTTTCTTCCCTAGATTCCTGTGGAACCGTCTTAGTTCCAAAGAGCGGAGAGGGTCTGGTTTTAACTCATCTTTTGAACTCTATATTGCCTTGATAATCTGCGTTATCCTCGTAACTATTGGCATTCCCCCTGCAGTTTATAGCAGGTCAATTGCCGGATGGATATCAAGTGGCATAGGCGCGGCAGGTATTTTGGTAATGATCATCAATAGTATAGCGTCGAGTTTGGGAGAATCTCCGTCAATCAACGATTTTCTTGTGGGCTTTTTTTTCTTCTTTGTAACCGCGGGTCTGACTGCCGGGATTTTTATCAGTACACTTGAACATTATCCATTTTCCCAGAGTCTATTGATAAGTGCTGCGGGGCTTATTGCAGGTTATGCGTTGGGCATACTCTCCGGTTTCGGGCTGCAATACGTAGGCTGGATAGCAGCATTATTGGACCCGCTGGCCGGCTTGATGGTTTTCGGAATGTTGGTCTTGGACATGGTACTTTTGTCGGGGGCTCTGTTTAGTTGAATATCTGAAAAAGTGAACTCCTTATACTAATTGTTATTTATGTAATTTACGATTTTATGGGAGGTAAACGGCAATGGGTATTTTGTATCAAGCAACGAGCTTAAATGGTTGGGCTATTTGGCTTTTTGTTCTTTTTGCTTTAATGGCTTTTAATTTGATTTGTCCATCTTTATCGTTTGGCCATGGCGCTCCGAAGAAATCGTATCATTAAATTTGGTTTGTATGTTGGAATGATAATCCCGATATTCATTGATTCCATCAAATATCCATCACTAATTTTGTGTGTTTATCTTTACCTGCGTTGTTTCTATAATATACTGAAGAATTTTCGAACGGGTATGATATTGCAGGCAATGTTTTCGCGCCGTTTCTCCCATTTGTTTTAATCTGTCTTTGTTTTTCAGGGCGTTTTTTATAACATTATATAAATGTTCGCCTTCAACACCGTAATAAAAACAGTGTTCCCCTTCCATCAGCGGCTGATATCTAATAATGGTCGGATAGTTAATTACAGGCACGGATTCTGCCAAGCAGATTTCGTAGTGCCGTACACAATCCCAACCAAAACCGTTGGGGGACCACACCAGCCATGATCTGGAACAATAATTATAAAATTCGGGGAAAGGAATTCTGTCCGTAATGCATAAAACTTTATAACCTTCGTCCTCCAATTTTTTTAATAAATTAAAGCCATCTTGCCGTACTGTTGAATTAACAATGTTTCCGCAAAAGAAAATGTCAATATTTTTTAAATTTGCCCGATTATAATGAGCAATCTCATCCGGCACACCTAAACTGATGGGATAAATTTTTTTGATAATTTCATTATAGAATTTATTATCCTTAATGCTAGGTAAATCATTGCTCCTTTTATTTGCATTTAAGAACAATAGCACTTTATTTTGCGGCAGCTCGCGCTTGAAATAACAGTTGCATTTCCCAAGCAAATAGAAATCTTCTTTTTGTATTCTTGGCCTGTCGTCACTGTTGATTCCGGCAACTGGAATCCTGGTTTTTCCCAACAGCAGGGGAAGTGTGGATAACCCGAGTGCGGGAAAATCAAAGAAAAGCATATGAATAAAATTACGGATATTTTTTAAAAGAGAACGGTCGTGAATATGTATAGGGTAAGGATTGTTTCCACATAAAATCAAATCATAGTATCCGTTTTTTATTTTCTTTCGAAGTTCAAAAAAAAGAGGAATGGAAAAATACCTGCCGTTTTTATATCTGATTCTAGGATTTTTTTTCTGAATGCTTACACAATGAAAATTTTCATCGTTGCAATCCAGAAAATGTCCTATTTCACCCAATGCCAGAATTTTGTATTTCATTTCTTTCACTGATGGTTATAACTTTTTAAAGGTGTGTTTTCATTTTTATTACAATTGTTAATTTTAAGGCTAATCATATGCCTTGTAAAAATCAGGATTGTTTCCATATACATTAATAGAATTGATTTATCAATCACTTGAAAAAAGATATTTTCGTTTTGAAAGAATATAAGATTCTATCAATGATAGAAATGATTAATTTTTGCAAAGATTAACTAAATATAAAGTTTAACAGCCGCAAAAAAAGTTCCGATGTTTCATAAACATATCATACGACCGCAACAAGATTTTAATATCCATCTGCTATAAAAATTAGTTTGAGGGAGGATGCTATTAATAATGATCATAAAAAAATATCGCACTATTGTCACAATTGCGCTGTCGCTCATTGGCATCGGATTGATGACGTATTACGACTATTGCGATACGGCATGCAGATATCTCAAAGGAGATATATGGGGGATTAATCTCAAATGGGTCGGCATTGCTTATATGCTTGTCATAATTATATTTGCCGCCCTTAGGATATCGCCATATGTGCGGGCGCTTTTGGCCGCCGGTCTCGGTGTTGAAGTGTATTTATATGCTTTTCAAGTACAAAATAATGTCTATTGTCCATTCTGTCTGGCATTTTCGGCAATGGTTATTTTGTCGTTTATATTTAATTATGAAGTGCCGTCCGTCTGGCGCAAAAAGAGTCCTTGGATATGGCTCTATTTACTTGGGGATGTTGATTTTTCTATAGTCAGGATTCACAATTTGCCATTATTGATTTTTAGTCTGTTGGGATATCTAACTGTTTTGTTGACTTTTTCCGGTTTCGTCGTACCGACCTACGGATAAGAAACTGTCCGAAACATTCCAACTCAGATCAGCGGAATAAATCTATAATATCAATGCATTAACCTTTATTAACAAAAACATCATTATCCCGTCATTAAAACGCAATACAAAACATCTATATAAGCCATGCCTTAATAGGAAAGCCAGATCTATGGGCAATGAACATTAAATTATGAATCGGATAAATAAAAAAAACGGCTTCACTATCATCGAACTTCTTATTGTTATTATTCTCGTGGGGATGGTGTTGTCAGTTGCCCTGCCGGTTTCATACGGTATGTATGAAACTTATAAGGCATCTCTGCGCGCTCAGGAAGTCATGACCTATGTTTCCGGATTGCGACGGGACGCTTTCCTTTACAGTGAACGTAAGGTTCTTTCATCGCAGGATGGCAATATGACAGTCGATGGGGAAAAGAAAATATTCAAAGAGATGGGTGTCCATATCTCCGAACCCATAGTTTTTTTCCGGAATGGAACATCGTCCGGGGGCGTCATTGAATTGAGCGTGGGAGATGTGGTCCAAAACCTTGTGGTTAAAACCCCGCTGGGTGATCTTTCCCTTGAAAGAAGTGGGACATGAGAGGCAAAAATTCACGGGGATTTCTTGTTTTGGAGGTATTGATTGCCGGCCTCATCCTGACAGCGAGCATTGCATCCTCCATGTATCTCTTCAGAATGGGATTCGACCATATGGAGAGAGTGAACAATGTCAATCTTCTTTCGGCAAAATTGTTGCAGGCGGGAAGCCTCCTGAAGATTATGGAACTGGAAAGACAATCAGGAACGGAAGAGCTAGGCGATGGTGTGATCATGAAATGGGAAGCGCACCTCATTGCCCGAAATAATCAGAATGAGCCGGGAACCAATTCTTTTAGCGGTGTTGCGGTCAAAAGAAATTCTTCACATGATCTGTTTTTATATAGGGTCGATTTTCTTTTGGAATTTAAAGGGTCGATGAGGGAGTATCATATAAATGTTTTTCGTTCCCGTCCGTTATACTGGAGGTAGGAGGTTCACCCTTTCAGGTTTTACTCTGATAGAGGTCATTGTGGCTATGGCGATTTGTTCGGCAATGCTTCTATTAGGAGGAATGGCCTTGAATCAAGGATTGAAGCAGTATCAAGGGCTGGTTGAAAAAGGACTTTGTTTCTGGGAATACGCCCAGAATATCTGGACAGATAAAAGTTTTCATTCAACCATTGATTATTATGTGAATACGAATACAAGTGGCTGGTTTCCCTATTTCAGAGGAAATCAGGAGGGCGTCTCATTTGTGACCTTGGCGCCTTTTGCCGGGGATCTGCCCGTTGTGGTTTGGATAAGAAAAGAAAGTACGGAAGATGGAAAAGAAGGGCTTGTTTATTATGAACTGCCCGTTTACGCCAAATCTTACCGCGAACTCGAAGATGATTTTACTTCGGGCGCTTATAAAAAGGGCCGGTCGATTAGAATTTTAAAAGGCATTGACAGAGTTCAATTCGAATTTTACGGCTATGATATTCGTGATGAAAAACATAAATGGCGCAAGATTTTTGAAGGAGCGGAGACAAAGCAGCTTCCCTTGCTGGTTCGCATTGAATATGTGCAGGGTGATGAAAAAAGAATGATGACTTATGCAATTCATGTGAACTCTCAGTTGAAGCGGGGATATGCGGGCAAATATGGGAAATGAAAGAGGGTCCGTGACGATTCTGATCGCGCTTTTGGCAGCGGTGATTCTTGCTTTGGGCTTAAGTTTCAACTGGCTGGTCAAAGAGCATATCAGATCTTCCGAGAGTATTCGGGAAAAGGCCGAGGCTATTATAAAAACCCGTTCAGCTTATGATACGCTTATTTATCTTATGCTTACAGGACAGGTTACCGAGAATAAAATTATGATTAGTCAGAGCGGCATCACTAATTTGAAATCAATACCTCTTGACGGGTCGGAAGTAATGATTGAAGAGGACGTTTTTGTACAGGCGCAAGACAGCAACGGGCGGCTTTCTCTGACAACGCAAAACCCGGATGCCCTGCGGAAGCTGATCAGAAATGAAACAGACTCTGCAACGGCGGCAATATTTATTGATAGTTTTCAGGACTGGATTGACCAGGGTGATCTTGCCCGGATAAACGGGGCGAAAGCTCCATATTACACAAGCCATGGATTCGCCTACACACCGCGGAATTATGATCTTCAATATTTGGAAGAGCTATCTCTGATCAGAGGCGTTGATGCTGACCTTTACAAAAAAATTTATCCATCTCTGACGATTTTACCTAATACCGGTTTTAATCCTAATACGGCCAATGATTCCGTATTGAAGGCGTTTCTGAGTATCGATGACAGCAAGCTGGCGAAGATCAAATCTTATACCGCAAAAAAAGTAATAACAACTATGCCGGAACTTGTCGCCTTAACCGGTAAAATGCTTTATCTGGAACAACCGGAGGGGTGGTTTATGCCTTCATCATATCTGGATATTATTGTTCGCACAGGCAGTCCCCGGAGCTTCTATAAAATCAGCACCGGACTAACTATAGAATCCGGCATTTTTTATCCTTATTTTATTTGTTACTGGCGGGAGGAATAATTTGGTGTCTAAATGGCAAGCCGCATATTTAGGGGAGAAAGGAGTGGAGATTTACCAGATGGCCGGTCAGGGTAAAGCCGGACTTCTTTACTCCGGTTCTCTAGATGGTCTGAAGTCCATCTCCGGCGGCATTGGGCGGCGTGTTCTTGTTTTAGGAAGAAATAAAGTAATACGTATAAGGAAGCAATATCCTCCGATGAAGATGGAGAAGCTCCTGCGAGCAGTGGAGATGGAAACGCCGGCCCTTTTTCCCATGGTTAATTGCTCCTTTCACTGCAAAATTGTGGAGACATATCCCACGCACGTCATCCTAGATATATGGGCATGGGAACGGGAGCCTCTTGAACGTTTAAGTAAATATTTTGCCTTCGGTTATATCATTCCCGAAGATCTGGCTTTTCTTTCTTCGCCAGCCGGGATTTACATCTACCTATGCGGATCAATGATCCAGGTTATTGCCTGTGGAGATGGAAGATTCATGGATGCAGCCTCATACCCGGCCGCAGATTTTTCTAAAGCGGACTTGGAGCGATTCCTGATGGGTCTCACTGGTAACGCTTCCTCAATCAAGGGAATCAGGTTCTATGGCGATACGGTGGTAGATGTGCCGTCGGCATTCATTTCCTGCGTGAAGAATATTCAGAAAATCGATAGTCCGCCTTTCCTGCAAGCGGTTGAGGGATCTTCTATCAAACCATTCCGCTTGAAAAACGGAATATGGCCTCTGAACATCAATAGAGAAGTCTTGCTTCGCTTTGCCATTTATACTGTTCTTGCCTATGGACTAATGATTTATTTAACTCTTCATAATTATGACAAAGCTCTGACGGATTTGAAAAATAAAGTCATAATGACCGACAAAGAGATAAATAATTTAACCAATGGCGTCAAATTGCAGGGAGACCGGGAAGCAATAAACGAGTTAGATGCAAAAATGAAGGAAACTGTTTCGCCGCTAAAAATACTGGATGTTCTGGCTACGGCGCTTCCGGAGGAAAGCTATTTAAAAAGTCTGGTTCTCAATAATGGCATACTGGAAATGACAGTGTCTGCTCGTGATCCTCTTATGGTCATTAAGAAACTCAGCCACAGCGAAAGAATCGGAAAAGTGAGCCTGAAGGGATCGCCGACTAAGGAGACCTCTTCGGGAATATATAACTTTGCCGTAGCAGTGGAGATAAAGCCATGAAGGATTTAATCGCGAAGGGCGATAACCATTGGGTAAAAACCACAGGTGTTTACATCATTATAATTTTGGCCCTGCTGCGTTTCCTTATCTATCCGCTTTATGCGTCACTAAAGGACAGACGGGCGATTTATGCCGATCAGCAAGAGACTTATTTACTGAAATCACGGCTTCTTAAACAGGCGCGGCAGACGCGAGATGCAGGGGATGTGAAAGATCCGGATAAAATGATCGACTCTCTTTATCCTCATGATGCGCGTGTTTCGGATATCCAGACAGAACTGCTGGCTTCCCTGGCGCAATACGCCGAAAAAAATGGTTTAAATGTTTTGGGATTCGAAATGCCGGAGGTTGTAAGCAGTGAAAAAATAAGCGAAGTGCCTGTTGTGATCAGATTTTCGGGCAATGCTGAATCTTTTGTCAACTTTTTAAAGAGCGTTCAGGGAAATAAAAAGATCCTTCAAGTCAAGGCTATGGATATTTCCGTAAGCGGTGAGAGCATGACTTTTCTTGTGACGGTGAACGCTTTTCGGATGGAAGTATGATCAATCGCTATCTTTCGGAAATGGTTTTTATGGTTATGGCAGCTATTGCCGCTTTTTTTCTGGCGGGGATGCCCAAATACCAGAATGCGCCCATGCCCCGTCCAGTGCCAGCGTCGGCAGAAGTACGAACACCGCCTGAGGTGAAATTAATGGAAGCCGCACCCGAACTAAGCGGCAAGGCTATCGGTAAAAGAAATATCTTTGTTTCATCCGGCAGCTACAAAGATTCCGTTAAGACGGCTGCCATGCCTGATAATCCTTATATCCTGCTCGGCATCGTACAGGAAGGATCAGTGATGAAGGCGATCTTTCGTGAATACACAGGCTCTGTCACAAAAGCAGCAGCGGGGCAGCAGATGATTGACGGATTCCGAGTTGCGACTGTGCAAAACACTCAAGTCATGCTCAAAAAAGGAAACGAGAAGAAGGTATTAAATGTTTATGGAGCTTCCCTTTCATCCGAATCGGGGCAAGGTGATAAGAAGAATTTCTCAGACCGGACTTTCTTCCTCGTCGGCATTCTGGAAGGCGTGGATAAAAAGGCTATTTTTAAAGATAATACCGGTAATTTTACCATTCTGAATACGGGCCAGTCTCTTCCTGACGGTTCAGTTATTACCCATATTGATTCCAGTTCCGTAATATTAAGAAACGGAAAGGATAAAAAAGATTTGACACTTTATGCGCAGGCATTTCCAAAAGAGCCGGTTGAGACTGTTAAAGTTCTTCCTCAGGACAAATCATCTCCATCACCGGTTCCGGTAAGAAGGAGACCCATTCCTCCGAAACACAAAGTGGATGAGCAGGGTCCGGGAGGCAGTCAATGATAAAGTTTATCTCGCGGCTGTTTATGCTGGTCTGCATTTTGGAAGTGTTACCGGCGTCTTTTCCGCTTTTTGCCGCCGATGTCTACACCTTTCATGATGAAGAGGGGGCAAGATATTACACAAACACACCGGGTCTGGGATGCACAAAAGTACGATTTCCCCTGGTGATGAAAAAAAACGGATCTTCGGTTCAGACGCACTTTACCAATCTGAAAATGAGCGACTATGAACCGCTGATCGTTCAGGCCAGCACAAAATATTCCGTTGATCCGGACATCGTGCGGGCTGTGATTAAAGTCGAATCGAATTTTAACAACCACGCCGTTTCACCAAAAGGGGCGCAGGGATTAATGCAGCTCATGCCGCAAACGGCAAGGGAATTGGGCGTTGCCGATCCTTTTGAACCGGAGTCGAATATCCATGGCGGCGTCCTTTACCTTAGCAGACTTCTCGATACACTCAACGGCAATCTTGCTTTGAGTCTGGCTGCTTATAACGCCGGATTGGAAAGAGTGATTGCCAGAAAAGAAATTCCGGCAATCTCTGAAACAAGAAATTATGTGAAGCAGGTTATGAGTCAATACTCAAAGCTAAAAGGTTATTAAGCAAGCCCGATGCACGGTAAAAAAAATAAGCAGCACAAATGCCGGCAGGGAATCGAAGAAATTAAAAATATGAAAGATTTGAAAGTGGGATATACATGAAAAGAAACGTTCTGAAAATTTTGTGGATTATTATTTTTCTAATGCTTTCCGGTTGCGCAACGGCCCCTTTTTCTTATACGCCCGTTACGATTGATCAGCAGAGAAAAAATCCCGAGGTAACTAAGGAGGTCTCCAATAATTTGGATAATGTACCTCTTGAGGAAACCATCAAAACACAAACTTACGATCAGAAAGCCGCTATAAGACAGCGTCCTTCAGGGCAACCTTTAAACGCGCAGAAATTGAAAGCGGTGGAAGGGCAGGTATCGATCAATGTCAATCGCATGCTGCTGCCGGAATTCGTGATTTATGTCATTGGTGAAACTTTAAAGATTCCTTTTGTCATGGATCAGGCCATGATGGAAGACAAGCGGGTTGTCACGTTTTCCACGCCTCAACCTGTTCCTGCGGATAAAGCACTGGAGATGGTTGTCGGTGTTCTGGATAAATATGACCTTTTTGTAGAAGAAAAGGCAGGCGCCCTTCATGTGATGCAGAAACCATCTGCACCCAAACCGACTTTACAAATCCAGTCCGGCCGCGAGATATCGGGAGGCAGGGGTGATGTTTTACAAATTGTGCCGCTCCGCTTTCTAAAAGCGGCGGATATTCAATCCCTGATAACCGATCTGTCCAGAGGGAGTGTCCAGATCAAACCCTATACACGGGAGAATGTTTTAATTCTTGAAGGAAACAGCGTCAATATTCAACAGATTATAGATTTTATCAGCTACTTTGATGTTCCTTCTCTTCAGGAGAAAAAAATTCTTTTTGTCCGTCTCGTCTATTGGGAACCGGAAGAGTTCATCAGTCAATTGACAAAAATGCTGGACGGCATGGGAATAGTCACAGCCAAGACACCGAAAGAACCCGGTCCGATATTCATAGCTATCCGGCAGATGAATGCTGTTCTCGTCATTGCTCCGGATGAGAAAACCATGAAATATATTCTCGATTGGAAAAACAGACTCGATACGGTGGAAGCGGCGGGATCGGATGAAAAGGCCTACACATTTGCCCCGCAGTTTTCCAGGGCTTCGGACATTGTCAATTCTGTGCTGGCGCTCTATGGTATAGCTCCCCGTTCCGATAATGCCGCATCGGGTAAGGATGCATCATCAACTCCATCTTCGGCGTCATCGTCTACCGGGTACCAGACGACGGGCCAGGGCTTCCAGACACCGTCCGCCAATTCCGGGACATCGAGCACATCGGGAGGCTCAACCACTCAGTCTGCTTCAGGAAAGACATCTTCCTCCGGTTCAACCTTCAGTGCGGCCTCACTGCCTAATCTAAAAATTGCCGCCGACAATAATAAGAATATCGTCATCATGATATGTTCACCCACCGTTTACCGGCAGCACCTGGGGCTCCTGCGTCAACTCGATACACAGCCAAAGCAAGTCCTGATCGAAGCGACTGTAGCCGAACTCACTCTCACGGATGAACTGCAATACGGCGTCGAGTGGTATCTTAGTAATACCTTTCAGAACGGTCCGATTACAGGAGGAACCTTAGGGAACCTCGGACTTTCCCCACCCTTGGGAACTCTGGGAATGGCTTTTAACTATGTCACTTCCACAGGGAATCTCAAGGCAATGGTGAATGCCCTGGCTTCGAAGAATAAGGCCAACATTCTTTCGACCCCTCGTCTGACCGTTCTGGATAACCATGAGGCGACCATCCAGATCGGTCAGGATGTGCCTATCGCCACAGGTCAGCAAACAACAGCCTCTTCCACTACTGTGAACCCGACTATCATACAGTCCATCGATTATCGGAGCCTGGGGATCATTTTAAAAGTAAAACCGACGATCAATACGGAAGGATTGCTCACTCTGGAGCTGACTCAGGAGGTTTCGGATTTGTCGCCGACCACTGGAGTCGGCAATTCTCCAATCTTTAACATACGACGGATCAGTACATCCGTTGTGGCTGCTCATGGACAAACGGTGGCATTGGGTGGTCTGATAAAAGAACAAAAGACTCTCGTAGAGACAAAGGTGCCTTTATTGGGTGATGTTCCTTTGATCGGCAATCTCTTCAAGGTCACCAATAAGGAAACAGACAGGACAGAGTTGCTCATTTTGGTGACGCCGACAATCCTGACGAAAACAGATGACGCCACACAGATTACAGATGCACTTAAGAAGGAAATCAAATGGATGAAATTTTAGGCAGTCTGCTCAAAAAGAGGCTCATATGCTGCGTTGCGCTTCGGTCAGTGAATGCTCACGTACGCAAAAAGTACGCTCCGCTTCCCTGTCCTTGCGCGCTTTGCCTCTAAGCCTTTTTGAACAGATTGCCAAAGGCTGAGCATAATAACAATTAGACTTTTGTAAAAAAGGATAAATTATGAAGAACAGAAAATTGCACCGCAGAAGACTGATAAACAGCGCCGGATTCACGCTTATCGAAATTCTGGTCGTCGTGATCATCATCGGCTTTATCGCCTCTCTCATCGCGCCCAATATCATGGGGCGGTTTGAGCGGTCCAAGGAAGAAATTGCCAAGGCTCAGGTTGACATGCTCTCATCGGGAGTCATGTCCTTTAAAGTCGATATGAATCGCTATCCGGCAAATCTGGGGGAATTAATACAGTCGAAAGAACCTAAATGGCGGGGGCCTTACCTTTCCAAGCAGAAGCTGCCTAAGGACCCCTGGGATCGGGATTACGTGTTTAAAGCGCCCGGCGAGCACGGAGCGTTCGACCTTTACTCGCTCGGCGCGGATGGAATATTAGGCGAAAAATCAATTACAAACTGGTGAACAAATAAATGCTGGAACAACTACTCAAAGAACATTGTGCAATCAAGCCGGAGAGTTTCGCCAAGGCGCGTGAGTTTCATAAAGAACACGGCGGCGGCATCGGCCATATCCTGGTGCGGCTCGGCGCCATTAACGAAACGCAGCTGATTTCCGCCCTTGCCGCCGGTTTGAATTTGTCAATTTATAAGAATGAAGAAATTCAGGATAACGAACTATTGCCTCTGCTGGAGGAGAAGCTCGATATCAACTTTATCTTCAGTCACCAGATTTTTCCCCTGAGAGCGGACAATGAGCGCAGCATTCTTTATGCCGTTACCGATGACCCTTTTCAGCACAGCGTTTTTGATTATGTCATGGACAAAACAGGCCTTAAGATCGTCCCTGTTCTCGCGCCGGAAGGAACCGTCAAAGAACTGATCCGTGGATACAGGGGCGAACAGGGAAGAGATTTTGTTTCACTTGAAGGCGAACAGGACACGGCAAAGTTAAAAGAAATGGCGTTTGAAGCGCCGGTCGTCCAGTTTCTCAATCATCTTCTGAGCCGGGCTGTCGAACTACGGGCATCTGATATCCATATCGAATCTTCGGAAAACCGTTACCGGGTCAGGCTACGGATCGACGGTATTCTTCATGAAAAAGACGTTCTGGAAGAACAATTTTATCTGGCGGCCGTATCCCGCGTCAAGCTTCTGGCGGGTCTGGATATTGCGGAAAAGCGTCTGCCTCAGGACGGCAAATTTTCCACGAGGATTGCATCCCATCTGCTCGATATTCGTGTGTCGACGATTCCCACGGTCAGCGGTGAAGGTGTTGTCCTGCGTCTTCTTTACCGGGAAAAACTCAGCTTCGATCTGGAAAATCTTGGGATGGAAGCGGATCACAGGCGCATGATTACCGACGTGATCCGCCGTCCACACGGCATGCTGCTGGTGACAGGACCGACAGGATCGGGGAAAACAACAACCCTTTATTCCATGCTGACCCGTTTAAACAGCGAAGAAAGGAAAATCATCACCACAGAGGACCCCGTAGAATATCAACTTCAAGGCATTAATCAGATTCAGGTAAAAAGCGAAATCGGGCTGACATTTGCGGGAGCCCTGCGTTCTATCCTGCGCCACGACCCCGATGTAATCATGGTCGGGGAAATCCGGGATAAGGAAACGGCGGAGATATCCATTCAATCGGCGCTGACCGGGCATTTTGTTCTTTCCACTCTTCATACCAACGATGCCGCAAGCAGTCTTTTCCGTCTGATGGAGATGGAAATAGAAGGATATCTCATCAATGCCGCAGTAACGGGTCTTATTGCCCAGCGGATCGCCAGGCGAAACTGTCCGTTTTGCAGCCGTCCCGATGCGCCTCCCGAATATCTTCTGAAGGAATACGGCGTATTCGAAATCATGAAACGCTTTGCCGAACTTATTCCCGGCGGTCCGGCCTACATGAAAGGCGCGGGCTGTCCGCAATGCGCCGGCACCGGGTACCGTGGGCGGACAGCGCTCTTTGAACTCTTCGATTATACGGATGACTTAAGGGAAGTATTCCTAAAAACGATGTCGCTGGAGGCCTTGCGGCAGGCGGTGTGCGCCAATCCACGTTTTCGCCTCCTTCGGGAGGACGGCATGATCAAGGTGTTAAAAGGATTGACCACCATCGAGGAGGTACTGCGGGTTTGTTAAACGATTTTGCTTATGTCGCAATCGATCAAGCGGGGAAGGAAGGCAGGGGAGTTATCGCCGCCGCCAACCGCAATGATGCGCTTGCCCGCCTCAAAGAAAGAAGCCTCACCGTCATCGCGCTCAAAGAAAAAACAACGGGCGGGCAGATAACCTTCGCCCGCAGGCGGCGGATCAACAATCAGGACACCTACTACATGGCGAGGGAACTTGCCACGCTCCTGCGTTCGGGGATGCAGATCGACAAGGCCGTGGAAATCCTGATGCAATCGGCGGATAAGCAGGAAATGAAGGAAATTCTATCTTTCATTCTCAAGCATATCCGGTCGGGCAAGAGCGTTACCGCGGCATTTCAGGAAACAGGCAAGTTCAGCCAGTTTCTAGTCAACATGATTCACAACAATGAAGAGATCGGACGGCTTCCCGATGCATTCGAGAGCATAGCCCGGTATCTGCGTTTTCAGATTCAGTTCCGGGGGGAAATCAGGGACGCCATGGTCTATCCGGCTTTTCTGATCGTCACCAGCCTGGTGACCTTCTTTATTATCTTTCAGTTCATCGTGCCCAGGTTCCTGGGGATTTTCGGCACCTCTGCGGACAATCTGCCGGCGGCTGCAAAGCTTCTGTTCACTCTCAGCAAATGGCTGAGCCTGCAGAACATGCTCATTGCCGGATTGATTTTCCCGGCTATCTATATTTTGATCAGATTATATCCGGCCAAGTTCCGGCTTGAAGGCCTGCAGGAAAAATTGATCCGGGTGCCTCTGATAGGCAATCTCATCCTGAATCTGGAGTTGTCGCAGTTTTCCTATTCCATGCACGCCATGCTGGAAGCGGGAGTCGAATTCATCAAATCCCTGCGTCTTTCGACAGGCCTCATCCGCAACACGGGCCTGCGAGAATCTCTGGAAGCTGCGGCGGCGCAAATCAGAGAAGGCAAAAAAATAGCTGATTCATTTTCGCAGGTAACATTTTTACCGCCCATGATTCCGAACATGATTCGTGTCGGCGAGGAAAGTGGCAGTCTCAAAGAAATATTTTTTGAAATCTATCAGATATTTGACGAAAGGTTCAAGACCAGCGTCAAACGCGCGCTGACACTCCTGGAACCGGCCATTATTATCGTGATGGGCATGCTCGTAGGGTTTATCGTCCTCACCCTGATCCAGACGGTTATGAGCGTGGGCAATCTGAAGTTTTGAAGCAAACCGGAAACTTCTCTATAAAAACATAAACAAATCTTAACAAAAACGTAACAATTTTCATGCAAAATATAAAAAGTAGTAAAGAATTCATACATTCTATCCAGGGGACAAACCGGTTGCATCCATTAAAAAACAAAAAGCCGGAATCGCAAGTGTTTAATTCTTATGATGACAGGCTTTTTATTTTGCACTGACGGAAATGGAAGTGAAAATGGACAACTTGGAAAATGAAAAAATAGTTTTCACTCCAATCTCAGGGATCAGTGTTTTAACAACAAATATTCCCGCAATCGTTATGGCAAGTATCATACTGGCTTTTGCCGTGTGGGGTTATTCGGTTGCGGGTTTAATTTCGGGAAAGGATGCCAAAAAATCATTAAGCAGTAAGTCTTCTTCTAATGCCGACGAGTGGGGCTATTATGATTTGCTGAATCTTGGCATCCTGAGAAGAGCTTACGGCGCCTATCACGTCAATAGACCAGACCTTATTACGGTATATTCCTATGCATCGGTTGATGCCGCGCAAAAGGCCGGCGGGACTGTTGTAAAGAATTTTGGGTCCCCCGCGGATGATGCGGTGAAAAATATTGGCGCTCCGGCGGGAACATACGGCGTAGAGGATGTCAGACATTTCGTGCAGTTCAGCGATTACAACAGCGGCAATTATGATGGTTCCGCAATTCCGGAGTACGGCCCATTTGTGAATGAAGGCAGCTCTAGTACCGTATCGGGCGGTGCGTTATATTTTTATCCGCCTAACGGTTCAGGTTACGGCTCGGGTTCGGCTTCGGGTTCGGGGACGACTCCGTCTACCACTCCTCTTCCCGGAGCTTTTCCTCTGTTTGGTTCGGGACTGGCTCTGCTATGGCTACTGAATAGAAGATCAAAATCTTAGCTCTTTTTGCCGGTTCAATCGAAAATATTGAACCAGCAAAATATCTCATAAAAATTCCTCAAAAAAGTTTTGTATGAACCGGGGAAATTTATCATCAATAATACCAATGGTTTTTGCCTGATTTTTTGCCTGCTTTACAAAACAAAATAAAAGCAAAAAAACATATTAAACGAAAAATTCATAACAATGTCACTTGCCCTTAATAAAAATGCAATAAAGCCCTGATAGAAGAGCTTCAAATAAAGAATTGATCATGTTAGCGCCGGTTCTACGAAGACCATTGATGATATTAAATCAGTCTTCATTAACTGGCAAAAATTGCCAGGTGATGAGATCTTGCTCCGAAATATTCCGGTTTAAATCGAAGGATGATTGAACCGGCAAAGGAAACCGGAAGGCGAAAAAAGAAATTTATAATGAAGGGTCAAAAAAATAACTGTTTTTTCATTTGGCCGTAATCAGGGTGTAATAATTAAGTGTTAATGTCCGGTCGTAAACAGCAAAAAGATTTTTAGTTACAAGGGCATTCATTAGTATGAACTCGGAAGTATAAACACAGAGAAACCGATGGATAAAGTGAAAAAGATTATCGAAGTGATCAAGTCCCTGATGGAAAAAAGATTCACCGGATACATCAAAGTCAATTTTTCCCGTGGACAAGTCGGGAGAATAGAGAAATTTGAAGAAATTCTAAAGAAATAAAATATTGCAGGGTCCTTTGCTGACTGACAGAGATATCTGTTTTGCACCAGAAAGCCCGGATTGAGAAAGTCGTATTTTCTTAATTCGGGCTTTTTATTTGATATACAGGGTACTTCGCTGACCTGAAAAGGTAACAGAAAGCCCGGAGCGAGAGCTTGTTGCACTTGTTTTGGGCTTTTTTTCGAAAAAGTCAATAGGCTCCAAAAAAAAATAAAAATGAAGGAGGTGGTGTCGAAACAAAATGCGTCGCGGATAAAAACAGGCAGGTTGCAGGCATAAACCTTCAGCCGATCTTAAAAGATTCATTAAATAAATTTGAAATTTAAGGAGATAAAATGAAAAAGAAACTTTTAGTATTTGCCGCAGTATTCATGCTTGTGTTGAGTTTCGCCGGGCAGGCTATGGCGGATTTTGCGGTTGGCGATCTGATCGAGGTCGTCTATCAGTCTGGCGCGGGAAACCCCGAAGTAGCGATCGATCTGGGGAATATGAGCGCACTGACAACACCTGGCGCTGTCACTGATACAACTTTCACTACCAACCAGTGGTCGCTCAGCAATTTTCCGGGAGCGAATTACTCCAATCTTAATGTTGCCTATTTTATGTATGGCGGTTCAGGTGTTTTCCTGTTAAGCGGTGCTGTCGATTCTACCGGTACCAATCCCCAGACGATTTTGGCTAATAATAAAGCGACCCAAGCCGGCTCTCAAATGTCATCAGTGCTGAGCTTGTATGCGTCGCTTTCCGGCGGTTCAGGTATGGCAACCACTACCGTATCAAATTTAGATTCTTACTATACTTTGCTGGACAAAGCGGGAGTTGGTGTTGGCAGTTTTGCCGGCTTAGTCAACGGCGGAACTAATAACGAAGCCAATCTTGCGCCTCTGGCAACTACCGGCTATGTTGATCAGTACCTTTATTATTATCCCGCATCGGCCAGTAATATTAAGAATTCAGCAGGTGTTGAGATTGCCGATATCCGCACCTTCGCCGACGGCTCAGTTGAAATTATTCCTCTCGTTACCACTCCGCTGCCCGCGGCATTCTGGCTTCTGGGCTCCGGTCTTGTCGGCCTTGTGGGGATCAGAAGAAGAAGGACAGTAGCCTAAGAAGGATGTGTAATGTATCTCGCTTGCGCAATCATGTTGATTGCTCCGAAATATTCCGGTTCAATCGAAGGACGATTGAACCAGCAAAGTCAAAAAAGATTAATTACTTAACAATTTAACAGGAGAATGAAAATGAAGATCAAAAAATTATTAGGAACACTTGCAGTGGGGACCGCCATGCTGACCATCGCCGGCACGGCATCAGCAGCCTCTTTAGAGGCTAACATCTACGGGTCCTCAGCCCAGTTTACCTTCTGGAATGCCCAGGCCATTAGTTATATCCAGTCGCAGCCGGGTTGTTCAGGTACCACTCCAACACAGAAAACATATGACAGTAGTGACGAAGTAACCTTCGCGACCTGCGGGGGCAATACCTATATCATCCGTGTTTCTTCCAAGGCGTCCTATGACGGGATTCTTTCTTTGCAAGGCAATGGTTCTTTGGCCGGAGCTGCAACGTGCACGTCAGCCAGCAATGGCTATCCCGGTTCTTCCCTGGCAGGATATTACCGGCTAATGGTAGATGAGACCAGCTGCAGCGGCGCTACCTGCACCGCCCTCAAGTGCGCGAGAGTAAATGTCGGCGCATCGGATGTGGGCGGCCAATCCTTCACTCAATTCAGCTATGGCACAACTGACGGTCCCCAGGGCGGAGCCGAGCTTCAGATGAGTTTCAGCGGCATACCTACGACCGGACTTACCCAAAACCCGACGATTGTTGTGCCCTTCCAGTTTTATGTTAATCAAGACGTGACAAATTCAAGCACAGGCACAGGCACAAACAAGACCATGAGTAACATGACCCGCGCCATGGCCGTGCTTCTTTTCTCCGGTCAAATTTCGAACTGGAACAATTTTGGTTCAGAATTCCCCAACCTTCCCGTTGTGGTCTGTATGCGCCATGCGGGCTCCGGCACCCTTGCTACTCTTCAATATGCCGTTGTAGACGGCAATGGCTGGGGTAGCGGCTTAGTCGGTTATGAGAACAATCCAAATGTTACTACCGGAAGTAATGCATATAGTCCATACTCACCCATTTTTTATTTCAACAACTCGACAGGTGATGAAGAATACTGTGTCAACTCTCAGGCTGGCGCAGTCGGTTATTTCGACGCGGACAAGATTGTCGGCGGCTCGACTGACGGAACCAACGGTGTACCTAAAGGCTATGCAAATGCAAGAGGCGTTGCCTATCAGGGTGAATATCCTACGGCTGACTCCATTACGAACTCCCGCTATGATTTCTGGACAAACGAGCAGGCTTACATGAATCTGAGCGATCCGGCGTTAACCGGGGCCGAATTAACTTTTATAAACGGCCTTTTGGCTTGCACTACGATTCCCAGCAGTGAAGCTAATTTCTGGGTGCTTCAGAATAACGTGAACATCCAAAAATCTACGGATCAGGCGTATCTGGGAAACTAGTTGTTGCCAATGTGATTTGTTTAACACCGGCAATATCTCAATCTTAGATTTCATAATATGTAATTCGGGTACTGTGTCGGGTTAACAATCAAGGGGCTCCTTCGGGAGCCCCTTTCATTTATGGGTGTTTCTCTTGCTGGTCTATAGTTGGTTCAATCATAGATTGAACCAGAATATTTCGAGCAATCAATATGATTGCTCCAGATTCATAGGGTGGAACAAGTGTAGCGGTTCCACCATTATTCGAACATTCGGTGGATGCGCTTACGCTTCATCCACCCAACAGTCTACAAGATTGAACCAACCCCAGGAAAACTTATGTAAATCAATCAATTGTAATATTTATTAATTCTTCACGAAGACGCAACAATATCACAACAAAGCTATGTTAGTTATGCTGCAATTAAGAAGAAGGCCTGATGATAAGGGCGATGAAAATACTGAAAAACCGGAAAAAGGCTCATACATTCTTCTTAATCCGCGCATTTTTACGGCAATTTAAATCGGTATTAGTTAAGGATTTTATATGGACAGGATGAAAAAACTCATCGAAGTCATCGAGAAGCTTATCGAGAATGAAGTTACCGGTTACATCAAAATCAATTTCACCCAGGGAAGCCTGGGAAGAATAGAGAAAATCGAAGAACTCGATGACGCCGTCTATATTGAAGAAGAGAAAAAAAACAAGAAGTAAAAAAAGAGGAGAAAGATATCAGCAATGAAACCCAATAACATATTCAAAACAGGCCGGGCACAAATGATTCCGGCTGCTATATTCCTGCTCCTGCTGGTTCTTGGGGGGTGCGCTGCTGCCGGAAATATAAGGCAGATACAGCCCGGTGATACCGCCGATATCCATTTCCAGTGCCTGCTGCAAAACGGGGAAATTGCGGCGGCGACAGATGACGCCGCCGTAAATAAAGAGCAGCCGAAGGCAAACATTTATGTCGTCCGGCTAAAGAATGATCCCGTATCCGTTCTCGTCCCTGGCCCGCCGGAAAAACCCGCAGGCGAAAAAGAAAGAACTTTTGAGGATGATATCGCGGTTCGCCTTGCCGGGCATTTAACGGGTCTGAAAGAGGGAGAGACGCGTCATGTAGAGTTGACGGCACAAGACCTTCCAGAGAGGACAAAGGAAAATTATACTGTCAGTCTGGCGCGTGTCCACAAAACGCCGAAGGAAATAAAGATGACGATCGAAGAATACAAATCCCGAACGGGCATGTCTCCGGAAACAGGAAAGTTCTTTGTCTATGATCCCGCCGTTCCGGGCCGCGTGGAGAGCGTAACAGGAAAAGACGTTATCATCCGTTTTTCAGCAGAAGATGGCGCTGTGGTGCAAACGCCGTTTGGGGTTGGGCGTATCCGTGAGGAAGCTGACGCTTACAAGATTGATATTGACGCCCGCAAGGGCAGTCTTATCCGTTCAGGTCCCCTGGTGGGCCGTATCACGGATGTCGATGATAAGTTCATGGTCATTGACTACCGGAATCCCTTTGGCGGTGAAACACTATCCTGCGACGTGACCGTCAGTAAGATAACAGAAAAGGTAACAGAAAAGGTAACACAGAAGGTAACAGAGACTGAGGCCGAAAAAGCCCAAAAAGCCGAAAAAGCCGAAATAGAAGGAACTGTAGAAAAATGAAAGACAGCTTAAGCCTGGCCGGGCGTTTTTTCCTTCTTTTTCTTGTGATTGCGGCATTCCAAATTTCTCTGCCCATGAGTTTCGCTGCGGGCGCTGAAGCGGTGGCGGCTTTCGAGATCAGGGCTTATGAGCTTTCAGGCAACAGCATTTTCCCCGCGGAAAAGCTGCAGAAAGCCGTCAAGGCCTTCACCGGCGCAGGGAAAACTGCGGCGGACGTGGAAAAGGCGCGCGACGCTCTGGAGAAACTCTATCACGATGCCGGTTATCCGGCGGTTTTGGTCAATATTCCTGAACAAACCATCAAGAACGGCATCGTCAAATTACAGGTGATTGAGAGCCGGATCGGCAGGGTAAAGATTTCAGGAAACAGGTATTTTACGTCGGACAAGATGATGAGAGATATGCAATCTTTCAATCCGGGCCAGATACTTTATCTACCGGATGTCCAGCAGGAAATAGGCCGTTTGAACAGAAGCCAGGATTTCAAGGTGGAACCTGTCATGACGCCCGGAAGCGAACCGGGCACAATTGATGTCGATCTGAAAGTGGATGACCATTTTCCCCTGCATGGGAGTCTGGAGCTAAATGACAAGAATTCTTATGGAACGGATCCGTTGCGGTTGGTGGGCATGATCCGCTATGACAACCTCTGGCAAATGGAACATTCCATTTCCTTTCAGTATCAGACATCGCCTCAGGACAGCAGTGAAGTTGAGGTTTTCAGCGCCTCCTATATCCTGCCTGCGCCCTGGGAAAAAGATCACCAGTGGGTCCTGTACGGTATCAGATCGGACAGTAGTACATATACGGATGTGGGTGACGGATTCAGAGTGGTCGGCAAAGGGACGATCCTGGGAACGCGTTACGTTATTCCCCTTCCGCCTTATAATCTTTACGCACACAACATCACCATCGGCCTGGATTACAAGGATTACAATACCAGCGTCAATTTTAATGCTGTGACGGGAAGTTCAACCCTTTCCTATGTCACGCCGGTTACCTACATGCCTTTATCCTTTGTATACAACTCTGTGCTGCAGGATGGAGGAGGGATGACCCAGTTTAACGCGGGTTTGAACATATCCTTTCGGGGGGTGGTTTCGGAGCAGAGCCAGTTTGAGAACGCGCGTTACAAGGGGGATGCAAACTACATCTTTGTCACAGCCGGTATCCAGCGCAACCAGAAGCTGCCCTGGGGGATGGGGCTGTTAATAAAAGTGGACGGACAGGCGGCCGACAATCCGTTGATTCCCAACGAAGAATATATAGCAGGCGGCATGGAAAACGTAAGAGGATATATGGAAAGCGAGGCGCAAGGCGATGATGCGATACACGGCACTATAGAGCTTTCTTTCCCGGATCCGCTTGCCCAATTCGGAATCGTGAAGCAGTTGCAGACGAGCCCCTATATCTTCTTTGACATTGCCCAACTCAACGTTAAGGATCCGCTTCCCGCTCAGAACGGAAGCATCACACTCGATGGGGCGGGGGCGGGAATTCGCGGTTCACTGACGAAATATCTGGAATACGAGTTTGACTGGGCAGTAGCTCTGAACACGACAAATCAAACACAGGCAAACACCAACATGTTTTATTTTAAATTAAAATCTTTGTTTTAATGATGCACAAGAGGAATTTATGAAAAAAGGCATATTGCAAATTATACTTTTCTTGCTTTGTTGCGTTTTCACCTTGTTTCCTTCAGGTTCACAGGCGGGAACTGTCCAGATTCCCGGGTTTTACGCATCCGTCATACCTCCATCAAGCAATGCATTGCCTGTTCTGAAACCGGGGGGCCTCCAGCAGGGTATTTCCGGGATTACAACTACCTCTAATACACTCGTCATCAATCAGAATCAGCCGCAGGCCATTATCGACTGGTCTTCCTTCAATATCGGCGCCGGCACCTCGGTCTATTTCAACCAGCAGGGCAATACAAGCTGGGCCGCCCTGAACCGTATTTGGAGCCTTAATCCCAGTCTGATCTTCGGGACGCTCAAAGCGGATGGAAAGATTTATCTTATCAACCAGAACGGAATTCTCTTCGGCCCAGGCTCGCAGATCAATGTCTATGCTCTTGTTGCCTCGGCGCTGAATATCAAGAACAGCGATTTTATCAAAGGATCCCTGAATTTCTATGTGGAAACGGGGACGACAACCGATGATGTTGATTTGTCAGGCAATCCCTATTCCTACAGCGGCATAACGTACACTGCCAATGCTGCGGTCTCGAATATCGGGACGATCAACGCCGCAACCGGCGGCTCCGTATTTCTTATCGGACCCACAGTGGAAAACTACGGCAGCATTAATGCTCCGATAGGGCAGATCGGCCTGGCCGCAGGCACTTTGATGGAATTGGACATCCCGACCGTTTCCTTAGGCGGCACTTCGACGGCCACTCAGAGAACCGCTCTCATCGTGGATATTGAAGGCGGTTTTGGCAATGCGATAAACGGAGAAGGCGGACAATTGACCGCGGATATGGGTTTGGTTGGTATGTACGGCGGCGTGGTAAATCAGGATGGTCTTATCCGCTCGGTGACGGCTGTCAATCAGCAAGGCCAGATCGAGCTTATTGCCCAAAATTCGATCATCACAGGCAGCAACAGCATAACAGAATCTCCCATTTCGACTTCGTCTGCTACCTCCGAAGCATCCCCCTCGTCGTCTTTCGGAGGCGTGATAAATATGCACGGTAATTTTGCAAATCCTGAAGATCTCAATTCCGTACCGACCGGGCTTATCGAACTAAACGGAAACATCTATGCGCCCTCAGGTTCGGTGACGCTCAATGCCGGCAATCATGTATTTCTTGCCTCGGGAAGCAGCATCGACGTCAGCGGCGTTTGGAGCAATGAGACAGCCGCTGCGCTGGCATTGCAGGTGCAGCTCAACAGCGTCGAGCTTGCAGACGCATACGGACAAAAGGGCGGCATCCTGCAGGGGGCGACAATCACGGTGAATCTCCTTACCGGATGCTCCATAGGAAACATATCAAGCGATATCCTCGCCCAGCAGCAGACTGCCCAGCAGCAGGCAATCAATGGAGGAAGTATCATTATTGAGGGAAGCAGCACCAGCGATATTATTATCAAGCAGGGCGCGACGCTCAATTTTTCCGGCGGCGGAATAAATTACAGCGGAGGCTATGTGGACTCCACCAAACTGGTCTCGGGCGGAAAAATCTATGACATCAGCAATGCTCCTCTTTACCTTACGTATGATCAGATCATTGAAGGGGTCGGAACATATGTGGCGGCGCACAAACAAGGCGGCAACGCCGGCTCCCTTAATCTTGCCGCCGGAACCATTGTCCTCGACGGGCAACTCGATGGATCGGCAACAAGGGGTATTTTTCAAAATGCCTGGACGCCGGTGGATTTGACGTCCGGATCGGCCTATTTGCTCTCCGTAGCCCAGGGGTTGCAAACTCCACGTGGCGGAACGCTGATCATCGGTAACCCGCCTCCTCAACAAAACGAAGGGCAGGAAGACGCCCTGGTACAAGCAATCACAGTTAGTAATAGTACCGATACCCTTGCAAGCACTGTTACTGTCATCCCGGCAGGCACAATTAATGCAGCCGGCCTGAGCAGTCTTTCTCTGTATGCCGATACTACGATAACAATAGACAGCGGCGCGCAGATTACTCTGTCGCCCGGCGGAAATTTTACGGCCTATGCCCGCCGTATCGAAGATTACGGGAGTGTCAGCGTGCCTGCCGGCCAGATCAACCTGATCCTTTCGGACTATCTTCCGGCCGATGCACAGTTAACAGGAGAAATATTCCTCGGTTCCGGAAGCAGTCTTGATGTCTCCGGGCAGAAAATAGACAATACCCTGGCCGGGAATACATCCGCTGCCGCCCCTGTTTCAGGTCAGATTAGCGGAGGGAGTATCAGCATTGAAGATCAAACTGATAACGGACAAGGTGTCTTCATCAGCGGGGCGTCGACAAAAGTGGAAAGCGGAAAGACATTAGTCATACCCGCCGCAGTAGTGGATGTGAGCGGCGGTTACGTCATCAGCCCAAAAGGTAGCGTTACCGGAGGAAATGCCGGCAGTCTGACCATTCAGGGAACAAACATCATGCTAAACGGCGATTTGCGCGGGTATGCCCTGGCTGATGCCAACGGAAAAATCAGCGGAGGCGCCATAACGATTAATTCCACGAATATCAGCGTGGAAAACACGGCGCAGGAATGGCCCAATGACTTCACAGCCCAGAGCGTTGTTCCCGCGAACATGGCGGGTCAATTCGTTCTGGCGGGGAACCGGCTTGACGATACCGGCTTTACGCAAATCACGCTCAATAGCCTTGATAATATCAACATAAACGCAGCTATCACCCCGTCGCTGGTCAGGTTGAGTTACCCGTCGTCAGCCCTGCAAACAGGAAACGCTGCGTCCGGCTACAGCCAGGAGCTGCCCGCTGCGGCAGGCAGACCGGATCTTATACAACTTGACGATTCCGTGGCCTTCATGGCCGGTTCTTCGTCCTTCACTGCCGGCGCCGGCAAAACTTTTATCGGCGCTTATGGTGAAGCTGTTAACAATTTAAAATCCGACGATGGAACTGAAACAGCTATTGTTTCTTCCGGATCTGTGGTGAGCACAGCTCCGGGGGGAACCATAAACCTGTCCGCTCCGGCCGGGGTTTATATGGCCGGGACCCTCCAGTCCCCCGGCGGAAAAATCAACATCACGACAACCGAAGTAGGCAATGTGGAGATCGGCGCGGGAGGCCAGATTCTGGCCAACGGCTATAACATGCCTGCCGCTGTGGCAACCGTTGCCGGCCTCGGCGTGAACTGCACTCCCTATCCCGGAGGCGCTGTAAACTTGTCGGCTAAAGGAAACATCTTGTTGGACATGGGATCCCTGATTGACATTTCGGGATCGACGCCGATCGAAAACATGATGAAATCCAGTAATGGAAGTATTATCCAATACCAGACAGCCAGTAATCCCGGCAGCCTTTCTTTGACCTTTGAAGGCAAGCTGACATGGGATGGCGCTGTTAATGCCCAACCGCAGATGGCAGGTATAGAGGGCGGCGCTCTGACCATCAACTCTATCGGCAACCTGCTGGCTGTAAGCGCCGGGGACATTCAGACTTATCTGGCGGCGGGATTTGACACCCTGACCTTGCAAAGCAGTAGTTTGCTGCAGTTTAACGGGTCTATTAATGCAACCGTGGGGCAGCAACTGACCTTAAATGCGCCACAGATAGCGGGTTCCGCAGGGAGCACGGTATCTCTGGAGGCGCCCTACATTATACTTACCGACACTTCAATTAATCCGCCAACCGGGTCGCCTACGTCAGGGAGCGGACAGCTTGCCCTTTCAAGCACGGGCTGGATCGATTTGGAAGGAAGCATCAATGTGAGCGGATTTCAGAATGTGAATCTGGCGGCGGCAAGAGATATCCGTTTGACAGAACTATACTCCTCCACGGGTAGCGGGGAGGGACAATTCTTCGTTGCCGGAGACCTGACCATGCAGGCGGACAGGATTTATCCGACAACACTTTCTAACTATAATATTTATTCCACCGGCAAGACGACCATCCTTCCGGCGAGCAATCCCGTGGGCGGACCCATTTATTCCGCGGGAGGCAATTTGACCATAGGAGCGCTGGGAGGCATCGAAATTGATGGGGTGCTGGCTGCGCCTATGGGGACCATTACGCTTCAGAATTACATTGAAGATTCGGGCACAAGCCAGGGTGCGCGGATTTATCTTGCCGGCGGCAGTGTTGTTACAACAGTCGGCAATACAATGGTCGACTACGGCAGTCTCGATGTTAATAACAACTGGACCATCACGAACACGTCGAATAATACCACGACATCCGTGAGCAGCGACCCCCAAAAGTCTATAACCGTCAATGCCGTCGGGGGAGACGCCGTTGTCATGAGCAATGCCCAGATCAACACTTCAGGCGGCGGGTCTATTTTTGCCTACTTATTTCAGGCGGGCGTCGAAGGGACGGTGGACCCGCTATCCGTAAAAGGACTCTATGTCGTGCTTAGCGGCAATCCCATCATGGCACCGGGGCCTGAAGTTTATCTGGAAGGCGGCGGCGGACTCTCCGCGGGGATGTATTCCCTTCTGCCCGCATCTTACGCCTTCCTTCCCGGAGCCTATATTCTGCAGGTGCAATCCGCTAGCGTCCTGCCCAGTCAGGGCGGCTTGACAAATTATGGTTATCCTCTCATCGTCGGATATAATTGTGTGGCAAATACGCCGATACGTTCGACACAGCCGCAGGTTTACAGCGTCATGCCGGCGGCGGATGTCCTGGCCCAGGGATATTACGAAGAGCAGACTATAACGGCAGGCAATGCCGGAAATGTAACCATCAAAGGAAATACAACGATCATCAATGGCGCACTCCAGGCGGCAGCCATGCCGGGTTATCAGGGCGGTTCACTCACCCTCAGCGGGACAAATATATATGTCCAGGCAGTGACGGCAACTTCCCTGCCGCAGGATTTCAACTATAATACCCCCGTTCCCGCCAATCTGGAAGGCGAACTGAATGTGACTGCGGAGAGTTTATCCGGCAGCGGTTTTCAGGAAATTAACCTCGGGGATATAAACAGCACGTCTACGATAACGATTGAAGGCGGGACAGCAGCTCAACCTATCGTGTTGAGCGCCCCCATTATTTCACTGGCTGCCATAAATGCTATAACAATCAACAGTTACACCCAGCTCAATGCTTTGACGGCAAATGGCGCAAGCAGCGGCGCAGGCGTGATCAATCTGACGACACCGGGTTCCCTTTTGGTCGATAACAACTCAACTTTGCACGCTACCAACAATATTATACTCAATGTAAATAATGTACAGGGACTTCAAGGCAATCTTGCGGTGGATAGCGGCACCATTACGTTGCAAAGCAGTAACATATATTTCGGCGGTGTCCAGGCACAAACGGATATCGGCCTTTATCTGACGACGGATATCTGGAACAGATTTACGGGATACCATAACATCGACCTTGTGGCCGCAAATGATATTCAGTTCAGGGATACCTTTGCCATATCCGCCGCCGGAAGCCTTACGCTCGATGCGCCTGTGATCGTCGGCATGATGACGGCTAACGAAACTGTCACCGTGGCTGCGCCGACCATAAACTTACAGAATTCGGGAAGCTCCTCAACAGCCGCGCCGGTTGCCGCAAATGCCGGTCAAATATTGTTTAACGGCAATAACATTAATGTCGGCAGCGGCAACGTTCTCTTTAGCGGTTTTTCGAATATCGCACTCAACAGTCAGGGAGATGTGACCTTTAAAGGTGTGGGATCGCTTACGACCGGGAATGCCGATCTGCAAATCAGCGCAGCCCGTATAACAACAGGCGCAGGGCTAAATACCAGCGGAACTTATCAAGCCGCCGATTTTAATGTCTATACCGGAGCCAATTACTATAATGACTTTGGCATTAATCACGGTACCTCCTATAATCCAAACCCCCTGGGAACCATTACAATCACGCAAAGCGGCGGAACTCCGGGCACAACGTCCACGCCGGGCGGCACACTGGGGTTCTGGGGTACGGCCATTTACAACGGGACACTCAACAATGACGGCACTGTTAATGAAAAGGGCACGATTATCCAGGTGGACGGCGGCAATATCAAACTCGTTGCCATGGGCACTGATCCGGCCAATGACGGCATCTTTCTGCATGACGGCGCTCAAATCCTCGTCAGGGGGACTGGTGAAGCGCCCGGAGGAGAGGTTACCTTGCAAACAAACAGTGGCAGCATAGTTCTGGATGCCGGTTCCGCAATAGATGTTTCCGCAGGCGCGCAGGGAGACGCGGGCGCTGTGACATTATTGGCGCCTACAGGAGGAGTTACTATCGGAGGTACTCTGTCCGGCCAGGCCCACGGCGGGGCCGGCGGCTCATTTATGCTCGATACGCTGACCCTTGATACGAATTATATCCAGACGAATAATCTTACGGTTACAGACATGACGAATCTCATCGGCATTCTCAACGCCGGCGGCTTTACCCAAAGCGTGAATCTGCGTTCGCGTCTCGGCAACATTGACATTGCGGCAACCGATAATGCTTTGACGGCGAAAAATGTCACACTGACCGCCGACGATCAATCGACCGGCAATGGCCAAATCAATATTTTCGGAACCATTGATGCGTCGGGAAATACGGGCGGCCAGGTTGAACTCTATGCCGCAAATGATGTGAACTTACAAAACGGCAGCCTGATCAATGTCAGCGGCACGGCGGCGAATGCCAGCGGCGGCGAGGTTCTTCTGTCGTCGGAGGGCGGGTATGTGAACCTGAATCAGGGCAGTGTGATAAATGCTTCGGCCAGCGGAACAGGCACTGGCGGGCTGGTTCATCTGCGTGCGCTGCGTTGTGTGAATGATGGCGTGAATGATGTGCAAATGAATCTTGACGGAACGGTAATTGGCGTATCCAATTTTGTTGCCGAAGCCTTTAGGGTTTATGATAACGTTTCCACCATCAATGCGGCGACGATTACCGCCTGGAATAACGATAACAACAATTATATGGCAAACGCCTCCGCGATTCAATCAAGGCTGTTGAATAATCTCACCATGTCGGGATGGGGCGCCGGTGAGTTTAATCTTCTGCCCGGCATCGAGGCTCGCTCCAACTCCAATATTACCCTGGCGGCAGCCGTAAATCTGACAACTTTGAGATACGGAGGAGAACCGGGAGTCCTGACCCTGCGGGCTGCGGGCAATCTCAATATTAACAACAATCTTGTTGATCACCCCACGGGCATAAACCAATTATCAACCCCTTCCGCCATGTGGGATTCCTGGGCATACAATCTGACGGCCGGCGCCGACATGACGAGCGCCGACTATATGGCTGTAAACCGCAACGGCACGGGCAACCTGACCATCGGCAATCAAGAACTGGTTTACACCGAGGGCGCTCCTATCCGTTTTGCAACGGGCGGCGACACCGTGATCGGCCAGGGTCAGAATGCGTCTCCCGACTATATGATCAATGATTTCATGTCTTACAATCTTGCCTCTTATAGCGGATCCATCGAAGGAACGGTGGGGCAGGATCTCCAGATTAACGGCGGAGCCATTCAAACGGCCACGGGAGATATCAATATCACAGTTGACGGAAATCTCATCCTAACTGATGCAATGGTGAGGGGAATCGAAACCTTAGGCGCCATACGCACAACCGGCTGGTCCAACTCGACAAGAAATTACTACACTTATGCAGGTGGCGGAAACATCAGTCTGAATGTAGGTGGAAATATCGGCCAGGAGATCAGCGCGGAACAATGGACCACGTCAATGATGAATACTCAATGGGATTATACGACCAAGCCGGTGGTTTCAAATCCGAATAATGCGGGTGTGTACTGGTCTGCCAGTTACGGGTCGGGTTCTCCCGCTGAAAATCCAACAGCAGGCCTCGCCACCATGGGGGGAGGGAACCTCGATGTCCGCGCAGGCGGGGATTTCCTGACTCAGGCAGGCACATTCGGCCAAAATAATAGTGGAGACCTTGTTATCTATGCCGGAGGGGATGTTATCGGGAGATTCCTGAACACACAAGGCCGGATGGAAATCAATGCCATGGGGAACTTCGGCACGCCAAACCAGCCGCAGGTAGTTGAGGCTTTTGACAGCCAGATAAATATAACCGCCCAGGGCAATATTTACATGGCAACAGTGGTCAATCCATTGTTTGCTGAAACGCTAATTAGTTTTACAGAAGCTAAATACATGAATCTTACATCAGTTAACATCGGTTACTCGGAAAATACGAGCGTCAATCTAACTGCAGGCGGCGATGTGACGATCGGATATAGCGATCCTTATCTTAACCTCCTCCCCTGGGATATTTATGCAGAAGAAACATTGCCGCCGACCCTGAACATTACAGCCGGAGGGGATATACTGGTGCTCCATGACTTTGCTCTTCTGCCGTCTCCCACTGGCAACCTTAGCCTTATTGCCGGAGGATCTATTAGTGGACTGTATGGCTATTCTTCCGGGAGTCCGGAAAGGGCGAAAATTTATGTCTCCGATATATCGCCTGCAAATGTTTACAATGACGCCGCCGCGCCTGCCATAATCAACGATCTATTTTCGCCTTACTTTCACGCACCGCAACCCGTTCATGAGGGTGATACAGATCCGGTAGTAATCAGCGCCGGGCAGAATATTGAAAACATAGAGCTGTTTCTGCCGAAAAAAGCGGAAATCACAGCAGAAGATGGAGATATATCGGGTCTCTATTATTTCGGTCAAAACATTAACTCCACCGATGTATCGGAGATCGCGGCCATACAGGGGAATATTAACTTTAGTATCCAGAGTTCTGATCCGAACCCCCTCAATACAGGCGTGGTGCAAGCCGGTCCGGGAACTCTTTTCATACAGGCAGGCGGGTCTATTACGCTGGGGAATGCGCAGTGGGTTCAGACGGTGGGGGGTTCATATAATCCTATTCTGGGAACCAAGGGGAGCGACCTGATCATCATAGCCGGATATAACAAATATACGCCGGCAGATATCGAAAACTTTTTTGATACGATTAATACGATGGCCCAGAACTACACTATTCTGATGGACGCCGGCCAGACAGATCAGGCAAATGAGCTCCTCCAGCAAACCAAAACACAGACCGTAGCGCCCATGCTCAGCTCACCCTCCGGCAGCGGCAACATCGAAATGACCTCCTCCCAGATCAGCACTACTTCCGGAAAGGACAATATCTACATCATAGCCGCAGGCGAACTGGACGTTGGGAAAAGCACCTTTTTCAACAACGCAGCGGATGTGCAGAAAACAGGCATATTCACGGCCGGAGGCGGGGCGATAAATATCCTTACCAATGGAGATGTCAATGTGAACGAGTCCCGCGTCATGACCTTTGAAGGCGGCGATATCACGGTCTGGAGTGAAAGCGGCAACATCAATGCGGGCAGAGGCGCGAAAGAAGAAGTGATAGCCTCGCCGCCCACATTGGTCGCAGATTATAGTGATGGCGTACTTAGCGGTTATCAGGTTGAATTTACTCCTCCCGCAGTTGGCAGCGGTATCCGCGCTGTGACTTTCAGCCCAACCGGCCCCACCGGACAGGCGCCGCCGGAGGGAGATATTTATCTTTTCGCAATCAGTGGAATTATTGATGCGGGCGAGGCGGGGATTTCCGGAGGAAAGGTCGTTCTGGCGGCAACACAGGTTCTCAACGTCGGCAATATCAGTTCCACCAGTGGGTCCGTCGGTGTGCCCAGTGTGACAACGGCAACGACCAGTCTCGGTTCGCTGTCCGGTTCCGGAAGCGCAACGCAGAACAGCCAGATGTTGAGCAGCGCCGCGGGAATCGGCGCGGCCGGCAACGCCAACGCATCGCAAATGCTTGATGATGTCATGACCAAATGGCTGGATGTAAAAGTTATAGACTTTATTCTTGATGATGAAGGAGGAGCATAAGGAAGATTATGCGAAGAGCTAAGAGAGATTATTTTTCAAAGGGATGTTTGTCGATAACATTATCGGGGAAATTATCAGGAAAATTATCGGGAAAATTATTTGGAGCAATTGCCTTAGCGGCTTTTCTTCTCGTCGTAATAGTCTCTCCGGAGGCCAACGCCTGGTGGGACGCAAAATTACAGCAAGGGGCAAATATCAAAGAAAACTTAACAGACTTAACGATTCGATCATTATGCAGCAACCAAACACCGGCTAATCCGGCATTGGAACACTATCCGGTGCCGGTGCCTCCGGTTGTGATTCAAGTACATCCGGTTCCGATGCGACCGGTTCCACTGCCTCCGGTTCCCGTACATCCGGTCCCGGTGCGACCGGTTTTGCTGCCTCGCAGATGATTGATGACATTATAGCAAAATGGCCTGATTTAAAAATGATTGATTTTGATCAGAACGAATAAGGAGAATAAGGGGAAACAGTGCAAATGAATAAGAGAGTTTTTTTTCCAACAGATAAATTGTCTAAAAAAGTTTTGGGTATAACTTTAGGTCTGCTATTTCTTCTCGGCATAATGGCCTCTGGGGATGCCAATGCCTGGTGGGACGGGAAATGGCAGCAGAGAAAAAAAATCCAGTTTGACGCTTCAAACGAAGCATCCAACATTAAGGAAAACCTGACCGACATTCCGATGCTTATCCGTTTGCATACAGGAAACTTCAGTTTTTCCGGCGCCAAAGCCGATGGTTCGGACATAAGGTTCGTCAGCGCCGACGATAAATCGCCGCTGAAGTATCATATTGAAAAGTTCGATCCCAAGGAAGAGATTGCCCTCGTCTGGGTCAAGGTGCCCCGGATATCCGCGAACTCCAACCAGGATTTCATCTGGATGTATTACGGCAACTCCTCCGCTCCGGATGGTCAGGAATCAGCAGGCACTTATGATGTGAATCATGTGGCTGTTTATCATCTGGGCGAAAAAGACGGTAATCCGCGGGATGCCACAGCCTATGGCAATCACGCTACGGCCTTTACCGGGAAACTCGGAGCGCCTTCCATTGTTGGAAATGGCGTTGTGTTTGACGGGAACGGCGAACATATGACTATAGCCGAATCCGAGTCCCTGACTTTTACCAAGGGATTCACTTTCTCGGTCTGGGTACGCAATAACCAGACAGGAAAAGATGAGCATCTCTTTTCGTGGGATGACGGGAAACAGTATATTATTATAGGTCTTGACGACACAAAAGCTTATTGCAGTTTAAGCACGGGAGGACAGAAATTCACCACGCCCAAAACGATGATTTTGACGCCAAAAATATGGCACCACCTGGCCGTCACCATTAATCCGGAAGGACGCATAACCATTTGCCTTGACGGAAAGGAATCCGGCTCGAGCAATTTCAAAGGAACGATACCCGCACCCGCAACGGATATTTTCATTGCTTCATCAGCCAACGGAAGCAACGCCTTTGCCGGAGATATGGATGAAATTCAATTGTCCAACATCTCAAGAACTCCGGAGTGGATTAAAGCGGAATTTTTAGGGCAGGGACCGGACAGCACACTAACTTCCGTTTTAGACGAAGAAACAGGCGGAGGAAGCAGCGAACCCCTCACGATACATCTGATGAAGGTTATTATCCGGACCATTACCCTGGATGGGTGGCTGATCATTGGATTTCTGGCCTTAATGGGTTCGGCGTCCTTTGTCATCTTCATGCAAAAGATCAGTGTCATCAACCGGGTAAAAAAGGAAAACAAAACGTTTGCCGAACAATTCCGTAAGATTGAACATCCGCTCTCTCTTTTGGACAAAGATGAAGACTTTCCCAACTCTTCATTATACCGGGTCTATAAAGCCGGCGTCGATGAACTGAAAATTTTACAGGACAGGCAACCAGAAGAATCTTTTAAGAAGGGCAATGGGATTTCCGGCAGAGCCATGAATGGTTTCAAGGCTGCCCTGGAGAAGGCATCCATGATGGAGAGCAGAAGGTTTGCAGTCGGGATGATCGTTTTGAACATGAGTGTCGCGGGCGGCCCTTTTTTGGGTCTTCTGGGAACGGTATGGGGGGTTATGAACACGTTTGCAGGCCTCGCGGAGGCCGGAGAAGCTAATCTGACAGCCATCGCGCCCGGAGTCGCGTCCGCGCTTGCCTGTACACTGGCGGGGCTGCTGGTTGCGATACCCGCTCTTTTTGCCAGCAGTTACATTACCGGCCATTTAAAAGACATGAGCGCCGATCTGAATGTCTTCATCGACGATTTTATTCTCAGTCTTGAAGAGGAAAAGGAGAACATGCCATGAGAAAAAACCCATATGATGAACATGAAGTATACGATGAAATTAACGTGGTGCCGCTCCTGGATCTGGCCTGGAACCTTCTGCTGGTGTTTATGATTGTCGTTACGGCTTCCGTTCAGGGAATCAGCGTCAATCTTCCCAAAGCGAGCGCCGTTGCCAGCAAGATAAAGCCGTCAACGAAGGCGATCACGATTACCGGTGAGGGGACTATTTACCTCGACAGTTTTCCGGTGACCATTACGGAACTGGAGGCAAGACTAAAGCAATATAAGGGGGCAGATCCCAATTTTCCGGTGGTGGTCCGGGGAGATGAAAAAATATCTTACAAAAGCGTCATCGAGGTTTTGGACGTGCTTCAGCGGCTGGAGATTACCCAGCTTGGACTGGTGACGCAAAAGCTTGTGAAGTGAGACGGTGTTGAATTCGGCAGCGAGCGCAAACACATCGCTTGCCGCGGGGTAAGCGAGCGAATATAGAATTATAATTTACTTTAAGAATCGAAGATTCTCCGCGGCTTGCCGCGGAGAGCTTCAATATCACGGAGGAAACAAAACCGATGTCCGTTGAAAAAAAGAAAAAAGATTCCCAGGTTTCGTGGGTGCTCATTGTTATGATGGTCATTTTTCTTGGAGCATCGGTATATGTCGTTAAGATGGTTCTATCCGACGACTCTCCGCGCAGGAAGAGTTCTATTGCGACAGTGACCCTGCTGAAGCCGCCGCCGGTGCAGGTTAAGGAAAAACCGCCGGAGCCGGAACCGGTCAAGGATATAAAGAAGGAAGAGATTGTTGATACTACACAGGTTAACGATCAACCTAAAGATGCCCAGAATCAGGACGACACGCCTGCAGGCGACAGGCTCAGTGTTGATGGAGAAGGATCAGCCGGGGGCGACAGTTTCGGACTGGGCGCAAAGAAAGGTGGAAGAAGCATTTTGGAAGGCGGTGGCGGCGGCCTGGGGAAACGGTCTCTTCTTAGTAAATTCGGCGGGTATACGCAGATTGTGGAGACTGAAATTAGAAAAAGAGTCATGAAGCAACTGGATGAAGAGGGTGGATTTCCCAAAGGAAAACTGCAGACGATTATCCGTGTCAGCCTTGATGCTAATGGCGGTATCATTAAGTATAAGATCATTGGCTCTTCGGGAAATCATAAAATGGATGATGCCGTAAAAAATTCACTTGGCAATATTAAAATCAGCGAACCGCCGCCGGATGGAATGCCGCGGACGATGAGCATTAAGATCTCATCCCAAGGATGATTAAGATAATACTAAAAAGTAATGATGAGGAGAGTTAATTTATGAAAAGATGTGAGGCAATCATTATATTTGCCCGCTTAAGGGAAGTTAGAATATATGTCCGCTTGAGCTTGTGTTTGTTTTTGATTCTGTTATTTTTAGGATGCGCCGCTCCCCAACCGATAATCATCAAGAATCATCCGGAGGCGCCGCCCCCGCAGAAGAGCTTTTTCTCATACATATGGCCCATCAAGCATAAGCAGGAAGACCAGAAAAAGGCCGTAAGCAACGATATGGCAGATCTGCTTAACCAGTTGAAGAGTAAGAACGTCATCACCGCGGATGATGCGAACCAACTTGCTAAAAAATATGGGATTACGCTCCCCGCAGTAAAGAACGATAATCCTGCTGCGAGTAAAAGTGATAACGGCCGCGCCGAAAAGGCCGCGGCAAATAAGACTGATGAATCCGGGGAAAGTAATCAGGAGCAGATCACAAACAGTACAAAGGAAGAGTCATCTGAAGAACTCAAGAAGAGTGACAAGGAGCCAAAAGAGGAAACTCCGGCAAACATCGATGAAGAGAAGAAAGATGAAGAAATGAAAAAAGATGTTTCAGGTTCAGTCGTAAACGACGAACAGAAGGATGTTTCTTCAGAAGATACAAAAAGCGATAAGGGACAAAACGAGAAGACTCCGGCAAACATCGATGAAGAGAAGAAAGATGAAGAGATTAAAAAAGATGTTTCAGGTTCAGTCGTAAACGACGAACAGAAGGATGTTTCTTCAGAAGATACAAAAAGCGATAAGGGACAGAACGAGAAGGCTCCGGCAAACATCGATGAAGAGAAGAAAGATGAAGAGATGAAAAAAGATGTTTCAGCTTCGGCCGGAAACGAAGCACAGAAGGATGTGCCTCAAGAAGCTGTAAAAGATGACAAGAAACAAAGCGAGAATATTCCCGTAAGCATAAGTGAGGATCTGAAAAAAGAAATTGCGGAGCAGGTTAGGATTCAAATACAGAAAGAAGTTCCAAAAGAGATCAAAGAATTAAATTTAGCCTCAGCCGTGCCGGAATGGATTAAAAATATCCGTTTCGGAGGAGATATGCGTCTGCGGTACGAGGGTGATCGTTTTGACAAGAATAACGGCTATTATTTCATACCGAGCAATCCAACACAATTGATGAACACTACGACTGATCATGATTACTTCAGATACAGGGTTCGTATCGGAGTGGAGGTGCCGATCAATGATCAGATGGAGGCTATTATTCGCCTCGGCACGGGAAATACCACAGTTCCCGTATCAACGACCATCACCATGGGGAACTTCATGGAAAGGGATACAGGTTATTTCGATTTGGCTTATATCAGGTGGCATCCCTGGAACTTTCTAACTTTCGAGGGTGGAAGGATGCCCAATCCCTGGTTTTCCTCGGATCTTCTCTGGTCCCCCAGCCTCAACTTCGAAGGATTTGCCCTGACGATGAATAAGTCCGTTACGGAAACATTGACGCCATTTCTGACCATCGGCGCCTTTCCCCTTGAGCAGGATAGCTTAACCAGTAACAGCAAATATCTTACGGCAGGACAATTAGGTCTGGAAAGGAAAAAAGAGAAAGGAATCTCCTGGAAGATAGGCGCAGCCTACTACAATTTCAGTAATATTACGGGAGAAATGAACAATCCAAGTAATCCGGATTTAATGGACTGGTCTGCTCCCCTGTATATGCAAAAAGGGAACACCATTTTTAATATCGAAACCACTGGCTCAGCCAACGCTTATTTATTTGCTCTTGCCTCCCAGTTCAGAGAGTTCAATGTAACGGCGAATTTCGATATCGGTTTCTGGAACCCTGTTCATATTGTTTTCCTGGGCGACTATGTAAGGAACCTGGGCTTTAACTTGTCTGACGTTGAACAGCGAACAGGTTTACCTAATGCCGGGGATATTGATGGGTATCAGGCCGGAGTGGCCGTGGGTTATCCGGAAGTCAAGGAATTCGGCCAGTGGAAAACATACCTCTATTATAAATATTTGGGGGCGGACGCTGTTGTGGATGCCTTTACAGATTATGATTTCCATTTGGGAGGAACCGACGCCAAAGGATGGATTGTCGGCGCTGATTTAGGTTTGGCCAAGAATTTATGGCTTACGGCCCGGTGGTTTACGGCTGATGAAATACACGGTAACCAGTTAAGCCAGTCAGGTTTCGGTGGCCCGCTGGCCATCGATGTGCTTCAGGTGGAAGTAAATGCAAGATTTTAATTTTGGAGAAAAGAAATGAAACAGATACCTCAGTTACAAAAGATTATTATTCCCATTGTTGCAATAGTGATTGGCCTGTCCGTCGGATTGGGCGTCGGGCATCTGCAGCTAAAAAAAGAACAGAAGATCTTTCAGGATAAGATAAAAGAATCCGGTAAAAAGATGGCCTTCATTCAGAAAAAGATGGAAGAGGAAAAAACCGAAGCAACCACTTCCGTAGAACAGAAATGCCAGAGTGATACGGATAAACTGCAGAATGAAAAAAAGGCATTGAGCGCACAACTGGCCAAATTAAATAAACAGAAAAAAGATTTGGATGCCAAGATTGAAACAAAAAATAAAGAAACGGAAGATTTAACCGCTAAAAACAAACAAGATTTGCAGGAAGCCGGGAAAAAATATGATCAGGCCATTCAGCAAAACAAGGATTCGGAACACAACCTGAAAAAAGTGAACGGCGAGAAGGATAAACTTCAGGCACAGTTGAAGAAAACCGCCAAGGCATTGAAAAGCTGCAAGGAGAATAATGCCGCTCTCTGCGTCATTGGTGAGGAACTTGTGAAAGCCTATAAGAATAAGGGAATAACGACAGCCATTCTGGAGAAAGAGCCTCTGACTCAGATCAAGAAGGTGGAGTTGGAACAACTGACTCAAAAGTACAAAGAAAATATTGAACAACTTAAAATTAAGCAATGAAGGTGAGGATAAACTATGTCAAGAAAAATTTCTTGTTTGCTGACGATCGCGATAACGTTTGTCTGCATGATGGCGGTTTCTTCCGCTATGGGAGAGACGAAGAAGAATCAGAAGGAAGAAAAAGTTGCTGTTGTGAACGGCGCACCGATTGAAAAAGGCGAATTTGACGGGGAAGTTTTCCTGATTCAAAAAACCGTTTTAGGGTTGGGCAAGCCCCTTTCCTGCGAACAGGTATCGTCGATTCGCAGAGAGGTTCTGGAGAGCATGATCAGAAGAGAGCTTCTTTATCAGGCCGCCCGGAAGTCTGGTATTAAACCCGATGAAAGTGCCATCAACAAAGATATCAATTCCCTTAAACAGCAGTTTTCCAGCGAAACGGAATATAAGAACGAGTTGAGCAAGCGGGGGATAAATGAGGAAGTGTTGCGTGCCCACATAATCAGGAACAGTTCTGTTCAGAAATATATAGACAAGGAATTTGCTAAGAAGGTCAGCGTGACGGACAACGAAGATCTCGATTATTACGAAAAAAATTTGAATCTTTTCAAACAACCGCTTCAGTTTCAGGTCAGTCAAATCTTTGTTCAGTCCGATCCTAAGGGCGATGATTCCCGTAAAAAAGAATTGCGCGGCAAAGCTGAAAAGATTTTGAAAAAATTGAAAGACGATCAAGATTTTGCGGATCTCGCCCGCGAATATTCCGACGGCCCCACGAAAAATAAAGGAGGCGACCTGGGATATCTGAGGATGGGACAGATAGATAAGCGGTTTGAAAGTAAAATATTCGCGCTGAAAAAAGGCGAAATAACAGACGTTATTGAAACCGACTATGGATTTCACATATTCAAAGTGACGGATATTAAGCCGGAAACCATATTGGCATTCGAAAAAGTCAAGGACAAGATAAGACAATTTCTCATTGAAGAGAAATCAAAGCAAGAAGCTGATCTCTACGCCAAGAAGCTCAGAGAGAAAGCCGGTGCCGGAATCGAGATTTTTATTAAAGAAGATTTAAGCGCAGCAAAACGGTCCTGATCATATCTGTCAAGGCCATCCCGTAGCCCGGATTTTCGGGCTGACATGTTTTATAAACGGGTGGATTACGCTGATCTCCGATGAAAAAAAGAGATCATGTAATTCAGAGAGCGGAGCTTTACCTTCTCTTTATCAAACTAGCCTGCAATTCTTTTTTCTACTACGGAAAACAGATATATAAAACTATTGTAAGGAGTGCATATGAAAATATTTGTAACTGGAGGCGCCGGCTACATTGGTAGCCATGTCATCAAGGCTTTGGGAAGTGAAGGTCATAATCTTCTTGTTTTCGATAATCTGTCCACAGGACATTCATGGGCTGTCCTGCACGGGAAGTTTGTTAAAGGGGATATTTCCAATATCCCGCTTCTGAATCAGACTATGGAGATATTCAGACCCGAAGCGGTCATCCATTTTGCAGCGTCCATCCAGGTGGAAGAGTCTGTCAGGGAACCCCTGCAATATTATAAAAACAATGTAGGCAATACAATAGACCTTCTGGAGGCCATGAAACGTGCCAATGTTGGGAAATTTCTCTATTCCTCCAGCGCCGCAGTGTACGGAATTCCGGACAGGATCCCGGTTGATGAGACGGCGGACATGAAACCTATCAACCCTTATGGCGCGACAAAAGCCATGATGGAGAATATACTTCGGGACATATCTGCCGCGGGTGATTTTGACTACATTGCCCTGCGATACTTTAATGTAGCCGGAGCCGATACAGAAGGCCGCCTGGGACAAGCTTACGCAAAACCGACCCATCTGATCACCAGGGCGCTCAAGTGCGCCAAAGGCGAAGCGGAAAAGCTTTCCATTTACGGCACTGATTACCCAACTCCTGACGGGACTTGCATTCGGGACTATATCCATATCGATGATATTGCCCGGGCTCATGTAAGAGCTCTCGAATATCTAGTGGATACCGGCAAGTCAAATGTAATGAACTGCGGGTATGGACGCGGATTCTCCGTCAAGGAAATTGTATCCATGGTAAAAAAAGTAACCGGAAAGGATTTCCCCGTTGAGGAAAGCGATCGCAGACCAGGCGACCCGCCTGTAGTGGTTGCGGACAGTACGAAATTGAAAGAATTGACCGGTTGGATGCCAAAACATGATGATCTGGAGTTCATCATCCGTTCTGCATGGAAATGGGAGCTTAAACTTGGCAGGAAGCTTAACCTGAAACTTGTTCCTGGCTCGGTTATCTGAAATACATGTCCGGGAAGATTCGCGGTAAAAAGGGAACAGTGTTAATAGGGATGGGCCTTGTTATTATTGTTCTGGCTGGTTTGAGTATATCTTCCCGTTACTTTATTTACTCAGACATGCCCGCAAAAAAGAGCGATGTCATCGTTCTTTTTATCGGATCGGATGAGGAAGCGAGACAAAATGAAGCCAGGCAGCTCATTTGGGAAGGATGTTCAGACTTCCTGTTCATTTCCTCTTATTTGAGACTTTACCGGGCCGGTGAAAATAGAAGCACCTTATCCTCTATTCCTTTGCCAACGATCAAGACCAATGGTGATCTGCTTGGACCGAAATCTAAATATGAAAACAACGGGTTGTATTTTAAAAGAGTCAGGCAAGAGTTCGACTTCCCTTGTTTTTACGAAAATACCCATGTTGAAATTCTCCTCACAAAAAAAGTTATGGACGCCTATGGATTCAAAAGAGCAATTTTTGTCAGTTCGCCCTATCACATGAGGAGAATAAAAATCATTGCAGAAAAAGTTTTTGGTTCCGGGTATGATATCAAAATGACGCCCAGCCGTTTTGAAAGAAAAATCACAACCGGATTGCCCTCACTTTACGACGTACAGAACACTTTTACGGAAATCGCCAAAATAATCTGGTTTTTCTGCTATGAAGCTTTTGATCGATGACACCTGTCATGATACGCATATTTCACGAAGGCAGAGAAGATTTTAGGCGTTTTAATAACATTTACCCCATAGGAAAACAGGAACATTCATGCGGCCAATAACTAATAAAAATCATAAGAAATGGGACTACTGCAAATCACGTTTACAAGGATTGCTTGGTTTTATTGCTCTGCAAATTTTGAAATATACGTCAACAAGTCAGATTATGAGGTCAGAGGCACGATTTAAACATGTGTATGATAAATCTTTGCCCGTTGATTTTAAAATAGATTTCCTACTGGACTATTGTAAAGGTAAACGAGTGGCACATTTTGGTTTCGTCGATTCGCCATTCACTAAAGAGAGTATCAAAGCAAATGCCTTGCTTCATTTGAAATTGAAAAAAGTATGCCGCAATTTGATTGGCATTGATAATGATGCAGATGCAGTAAGACTATATTCTCAGCTGACTAGTGATGATGATGTTATCATTGGGGATATTTACAAATTAGATTATTCATTAAGTGGTCTGCAAAATAAGGATGTCTATCTGATGGGTGAAATACTTGAGCACTTGAGCAATCCGGGCATGGCCTTAAAATCAATTTATAATGTTATGGCGGACTCATCAGAACTAATCGTTACTGTCCCTAATGCATCTAGTTTATCATTATTTCGGGCAGCTTTGCACAATGTCGAAATTGTTCACCATGACCATGTATGCTGGTACAGTATCCAGACGATGACATCATTGTTTCTAAGACATGGCTTTAAGGTCAAGAACCTATCTTTCTATATCGCAGGTTCTGGCAAATGTCCGGGGTTTATACATCGGACGTTCCCCTTCTTATCAGAAGGCATCATCGGAATTTTTCAAAAAGAAGATAAAGAAAAATAGTAGTTTGTTTACATAATTATATTGGGAAAGTATTCAGGCGCCGGTAAATACGGCTTCCTCACGATACAAAAGGCACAATAAACACTTTTTTAAAGTTGACAGTTCAGCAGTATAAATTTACCTCGCAGACACTTTCCCACTGTTCTATGGCAAATGCAACATCAACCGGCATTACCAATCTTGTTCTTAAGAAATTCATCACAAATTCCTCATACCAGCTTTTGTCATCCATTGTTACGACCACGGCTGTATTGATTCAGGCAATTGTTCTGGGCCGGTACCTTGGTGTTTTTAACTATGGAATTCTGGCTCTTTTAATAACATACGCCCAGTTTGTTGATCAATTTGTCTCCTGCAATATGTGGGAATTTGTCATTAAGTACGGCACCGATTTTCTGGCAAATAATGAACGGAATAAATATCTGGCGACTGTGAAATTGGGTTATATGGTCGACGCGGCATCGGGCATGGCCGCTTTGCTCATCATTGTAATCGCGGCAAAACCGGTTGCGACGTATATCTTCCATTCGCCGGCGATAGCCGCCTATGCCGGTATGTATTCATTAATAATTCTTTGCTCTTTTGTTGATAACACCTCCAATGGTGTTTTGCGGATAAATGGGAAGTTCGGATTTATTTCGCTGCGAGACGCCATTTTGGCGCTGTCACGTCTTGCTTTTGTCTGGATTATGCTTATGCTTGGCCATGGCATTCATGGCGTGATTACGGCGATGTTGAGCATCAGTTTTATCCAGATGATCATTAATTTAATGATCACCTTTAAGCAGCTTGAATGTTCTCCGATAGAATTGATGCGCGGCGCCGATCTTGGTTTGCTCAAAAGTCAGCGCAAGGAAATGAAGGCATTTCTGACGCATAATTATTTAACGCAGTGCTGGGCGATGGTCATAGCGAATGCCGACATGATAATCCTCGGATATTATTCTTCGCCCATCCAGGCAGGTCTTTATCGAATGGGCAAGAACTTTGTCAATATCCTCGCGCGGGTCGTAGATCCTTTTTACACGGTTATCTATCCTGATCTCGTGAGCGCGCGGGCAAAAATGAACTATGAAAATTTTCTGTCTCTCATAAAAAAAGGCACCGCGGCCGTGGCAATGCTCGTCACTCCCCTGGCGGTCATTATATTAATCGGGACACCGTACATCTTAAAGTTTGCGGTGGGTGAAAATTTTATCGGCGCCGCGGCGCCGGCACGGCTGCTTGTTTCCGGCGCGTGGTTCGCGGCATTGTTCTTCTGGGCACGGCCGGCCCTGTTAGCGATGGGGAAAGCAAGAACTCAGACGGTAGTAAATTTTTTCATTATGCTGATTTTCATTATTGGGTATCTGATTATCATTCCTCAATATGGCATTATCGGCGCGGCCGGAGTGTATAGCACGGTGCTGATGTTGGGAAATATCATTGTTGCTTTATTTGTGTATAGACACTCCCGGACAAGCTTTGTTTAGAATTATGAAGGTTTGTTATTTTATACCAATGCTCGATTATGCCACGGGCTGGGGACGGTGGACGGTTGATCTACTGGAAAAAATTGTCGAGTTCGGCGTTGAACCGGTATTAATTATTCCCGAATCTCAACGGGAAGAACATCTGAAATCCGGACTGGAATTCGAAACGCATTTTTGGGGTCCCGAACCTTACGCATGGTTTCATCAACTCTACAGAATAAATACGCGGGGGCTGAAGGACTTATCCTTCATTAAGAAAAGATACGGAGCGCTGGATGGAAAGGGAATTGCTCTGATTCATGCCACGGATATGTATCCATGGGGAGTTTTTGCCGGTCAGCTGAAAGAGAAGCTTAATGTGCCTGTCATTCTCACAAACCATTCAAAACTGCTCTTTAATCCGTGGTTCAGTGTCATGGATTTTTACTTATGCAGAAAGGCGGTCAAAACCTGTGACAGAATCGTATCTGTGTCGGATTGGTCGAGAAAACAAATACAGAATGAACTGGGCATGCATGATGAGAAGTTTCAATTCATTCATAATGGAGTCGATGTTGACAGGCTGAAAAAATGCTCGGAAGAGTTTGAAGCGCAAACCGTCCGGGGCAGTCGAGGGCCTGTAATTATAAGCGTAACCCGTTTCATTAAGCTCAAAGGCATCGAGACGGCGGTGCTGGCATTCAAACAAATCAAGGATGAAATGCCCGGCGCGCGATATTACATCATCGGTCCCCACTCGAATCCTGAATATGTCGAGTACATCAAGAAGATCATAGCGGTTCACGGCATAAAAGATGTTTACCTGACGGGTAAGACCGGATCAATTATGGAATTATGCGCGTATTACAGGATGGCGGACGTGCTGGTGCATACATCCAACTCAGAGTCATTCCCTTTAATATTTTATGAGGCGGGATACTTCAACGTACCAGTTGTGGCCAGCGCTGTGGGAGGCGTTCCGGAAGCTGTGATTGATGGTGAAAACGGTTTGCTTGTGCCGGCAGGCGACGTGGCCGCGACAGCGCGAAGCATAAGAAAGATTTTAACCGATGCGGAACTTGCAAAAAGACTCGGAAACGATAATTACAAAAAGGCTATGCAGTGCACCGCGCGTAAAGTCGCTTCCGAATATTACAAAATATATCAGGAATTAATCAGGACATTATAAATGATCTATTTGCTGTTAACTTCATTTTTTTATTCCGATGTGATTTACCGGCTTCCGGTAGGCAGTTACGGATATGTTCTGATAAGCGATATTGTCTCCTGGGTGGTTATTTTCTTTATATTATTTCGAAATATGTTTATCCGGATTAAGGCAAGAAAATTTGACAGGCTTGATTGGTCTCTTCTCGTTCTTAATATTTTGATGTTCCTTTTGCTTATCCAGATATATTTCACCGCAGTCCGCACATTCAGCGAGTTAGGACGCGCCGCCGCCGATACCCTGCGATTTACCCAATTCATAATATGCTTTTACGCGGTTCGTTCTTATATGCGCGCTTCATCAAAGGCTCTCCGCTATCTTATTTGGGTTTTCGCGCTGGCGACAGCGGTGTCGGTGTTTGGACTCATTGTTGATGTTGGAATGCAATTGCCGAGAATGTACTCGGGAATTACTGTTAACTCCCTGAGGCCTAAAGAATTCTCCGCGTTCTTCACAAACAACCATGCCAGTGCGTCCATTTATTTGCTTACGGCTTTTTCCCTGGGATTTGGCTTAACACTCATGAAGAAGAACTCTATGCTGAAAGGGCTGGTCGTTTCAGGCATGGCAGTCATCATCCTGGCGATCATATTCAGTAAATCAAGATCAGGCATATTGGGTCTCGGCATTTCGACCGTATTTTTTCTTCTGTACTACATCAGATTTCGGGGCGGTAGTATCCTGGCCTGGGGAGGGATCATTTTAATGACGGTGATTTTTGGGGCGGCAGGGTTCTATTCTTTTACGGACAAAGGAGTCATGGACAGGGTAGGCATTAGCAGTGTTGAAGATGTCCAAAATTATGAGCGCAGGGCTGATTACATTCATTCGTATGATAGAAAGATAGGCATTATTTCAATAAGAGCGCGTTTTCAAAACTGGAAGGAGTCCATTGGTGTTATCAGGGACATGTCATTTTTCATGTTTTTTGGCTATGGCGTCAATCAGCAATCCTATAAAGTTAATTTAGGCGGCGCTCACAACAACTTTATGCAGGTTATAATCGATTTGGGTATTGTGGGATTGGTCTTTTTTCTTTTATTTTTGTATGAAGTCGGAAAGCTATTGAGGAAACCGCGCAACATCGGCGATAGTTATTTGCCTTATTATGCCATGCGGATAGGCATGCGCTGCGGGTTCTTCGGCATTATCGGCACGGCCTTAACTCAAGAAACCTTTTACATGGCCCCGGCAATGGGCAACTTTTTCGGTTTCTATTTGATATTGCTGGCGATTGTGGACAACATAAAGGAAGAAAGCGTAAAAAAAGAAGAAATCCCCGGCGGGCAGCCTCAACAAATTTCAAATGCCGTTTATAAAAATATATGACAGAGCGGGATCATCCGATGATGGGTTGGAGCATTGAGTGAGGAAAAAAGAGAATATTTCAGGACAAAAACGGGAAACGTTTTTGCGGTATGCCGCATTCTACCTGGCTGGAATACTATTTTTAACGCTGTCAAAAATCAAATCACTCCTGTTCGGATACGTTTCGCCAAAACCCTTTGATATTTCCGATTATGACAAATGCTTTCAGTACGACATAAAAGTCGTAAATGAGTGGCTTGACCATCTTCGGGAATATACCAGGGAGAATGATTTCATAATTGGAAAGAATGTTCTTGAATTAGGTCCCGGTTCTGATCTCGGTATCGGTATGTATTTGTTGTCGCTTGGAGTTTCGGAATATAACGCTTGTGATGTAAACGATCTGGCAAAAAAAGCGCCGGATGGTTTTTATGAAAAGTTTTTAGAAGAGCTTGGATACATGCGTAGAGATATGCCCATTGATTTAATAAGAAATGAACTCAATAAGGCGAAAGAGAATTCTCATTCAAAACTAAATTATATTGTGAAAAACGACTTTGATCTTGTTTCCGCCTTTGGTGAAGCGGTAATGGATATAGTATTTTCTCAGGCGGCATTTGAACATTTTGATGATGTCGAAGAAACGATCAGGCAACTAAGCATAGTATGCAGACCGAAGGCGGTCATTGTTGCTGAAATTGATCTCAAAACCCATTCCCGGTGGATACGTGATAAGGATCCGAACAATATCTACAGATACAGTTTAAATATGTATGATTTGTTCCGGCTTCGTGGAATTCCTAACAGGATGCGTCCATATCAATATCAGGATTTGCTTAAGCGCTATGGTTGGGAAAATATCAAGATGATTCCGCTCACAAAAAAAGAAAACAATGTTGAGGAGAGACTGTACAGGATTTTTCGTCACGAACGCAATCAGATGGAGTGCTTATCAATAATCATTTGCGCGCAAAAGAAAGAAACGGTCTGAATATGACGGCAGCGACTCATTCCATACCGCAACAGAAGCTCAGAATACTATTCATTACGGATACGGATACCGACGGCTTAGCGGTTACTACATTTATTGAAATAACCCGCGCCATGAGAAAAATCGGGTGTGTGGTGGAACCGGTTTTTCTGTGTCATGAAAGTGCAGGCAATATACCCGATGTTTGGCCGATGCATTTGCTGATTTATAAGTTTGGGTCTTATCTTTCAAGCATACAGGTCTACATCAAGCTTATTGCGTTAGTTGTCAACAATCGTAAGCGATTTGATTGGATCATGACAGAACCGACTTCCGCGCTTTTTCTGGCGCCTTTTGCCATGCTCCGGTATGTCATTCCTTCGATACCGAAGATCGTTCTCGATGTGAGAACCCAACCTGTCGAGGTGCCTGATAACTGGCGCGGTTATGTCACCCGGAAGAAATTCAGCATGACGATAAAGGCCGCCGCGCGTTGCTTTAACGGGATGCTTGCCATTACGGATGAAATGGCTAAGTATCTGAAAAAAATTACCGATATTCGCATGCCGGTTGGCATTTGGTCCAGCGGAGTAAACCTGGACCTGTTTAATCCCGATAAGTTGTATGAGCGTATTCCAGGCATCGAAAAGCGCTTTGTCATTATGTATCACGGCGTTTTTACTCCAACGAGGGGCCTTGACATGATTATTCTCGCAATTGATAAAATCCGCCGGGAATATCCTGAAGTACTGATGTTTTTTCTCGGCGACGGTTCCATGCGGGAAAAGATGAAGGCCATGGTGCGGGAGGCAGACATGGATGACCATGTTGTTATTTGCGGGCCTGTTCCGAATAATGAAATCCCGCGATATCTCCACAGCGCCCATATCGGGATCCTCGCTTTCCCTAACCATGAATGGTGGAGTGTGCAAAGCCCGCTGAAACTCTTTGAATATCTGGCAATGTCAAAACCAGTGATCATATCGGACATTCCGATGAATCGCAATGTGGTCGGCAACCGTAATATCGCTTTCTACATAAAAGATAATTCCGTCGAGCAGATTTGCGAAGGAATTAAGACCGCGGTAATCACTAGGCAACAGCTGTCCGCAATGGGGGAAGAGGGGCGGAAAATGATTGTGGAAGAATACAGCTGGATGAGTCAAGCCGGCAAAATAAAAAAATATTTGCTGGCAGTTTGAACGAGGCCCCTCAGGCCTCTTTAATTTTTTAAGACAATGGATGGCCGCGTGGCAGAATTTTAACCGGCGTTTTTTCGTTAACGGCATAAAATAATCATGAAAATTCTAATGCTTGTAGATTGGCAAGTCGCTCGCTTGGAAGCGGATTCCGATGCGATTCCATCGCCCGATAAGCAGGTCATAAATCGCCCATACTGGTTTTTTAAACACTGGCCTGATCCCCGGATTGAACTTGATATTATAGATTTTTGCAAAATGCCCTTGATACATGTTTTTGAAAACAGGGTGCTTCATTTTTATGTTCTGCAATCATTGATCGCGTTTCTGAAAAGGAAGAAATATGATTTAATTATTTCGCACAGCGCGCGCAGCGCTCTCGTTTTTGCTTTTTTGCGTTCGGTAATGAACGAAAAATTGCCCCCGCATTTGGTAATAGACGTCGGATCTTTTAATGGCGGCAGGAATAATCTTATAGAATTGTCTTTGATCAGGAAAGCAAGCCGGTCACTTGGCGGGATCATCACCCATAGCAGCATTCAATCGGAATACTATAATGAATATATGCCGCAAATCCCGTATCGATTTATCCCTTTTGGCGTTGATGCCGACTATTTCATTCCGAGGCAGGTTAATCAGGAAGACTATATTTTGTCCTTCGGCTCACTTTTCCGGGATTACACCACATTGATTGAAGCATGGAAAAGCATCGGACATAAGAATGAGCGGTTGAGGATTATCGGCGTCGATCAGGTACCCTGTGTTGTCAATGTACCCGCCAATGTAGAAATCAGGGGACGCGTGCCGATTCAGACTCTCATTGAAAACATACAGAAAGCGCGGTTTGTTGTCATCCCCTTGCCGCTGTTAAAACACTCGTATGGACAAATGAGCTTTCTTCAATCAATGGCTATGGGTAAGGGTTGTATCGTGACGAAAACACCAAGTTCGCAGGATTATTTGACACATAATGAAGACGCGCTCCTTGTGCGTCCATACGACCGGAATGATTTGGCCGAAAAAATAACGATTCTCCTCGAGAATCAACATGTAATTGATCGTATCGCCCATAATGCGCGCAGAGTGATCGAAAAAAAATATAATGAGAAAAATATGGCCGCGGAAATGTATGATTTTATCTCAGAACTTATATGATTTACTTTACTTCCCTTAACAACCAGGAGAAAATAATATGTTAGAAACTATTCCATGTAACTTATGCGGCGGATCTGAAACAGAACAATTATTCGAGATCATTGAAAATATCACCGGCCGGTCCGAAACGTTCAACGTGGCTCGTTGTAAAGCCTGCGGTTTGTGCTTCGTAAATCCAAGACCTTCGAGAGAAACAATCGCCTTATATTATCCTGAGGATTCATATTACTCGTATCAATTTAATAATCCTGCCAGTCAAAAGCAGAGAATCAGGAATTATGTCCTTGAGGAACAGGCCGGATATGCTCATAGCGGAAGAGACGGCGTCCTGGTGAGAGTAGCCGGGCAGCTTATAAAACGGTTAATGAAGAATCAAATTCTGATGCGCATTCCATATCGTCCGGGTGGAAAAGCCCTTGATATTGGTTGCGGCTGCGGGGAACACTTGCTTTGGCTGAAGAATCACGGATGGAGCGCGGTACACGGGATTGAGCTATCATTACGCGCAGCGCAGTTGGCAAATGAGCATGGTCTCAATGTCTTTTGCGGTGAACTTGCCGCCGCCTGTTATCCGGAGAACTACTTTGACTTCATTACCATTGGCCATACTCTGGAGCATATGCATGATCCAATGATGACGCTCAAAGAGATTTATCGCATTCTGAAAGCGGATGGGGTGCTTGTTATCGGAGTTCCAAATTTTGAAAGCTATGAAAATCGGGTCTTTGGCAAAGACCAGAGTCTCCTCGATGTGCCGCGTCATCTCTATCACTTTTCCATGAAGACGATGCATGCTATGCTTAAAAAGAATGGTTTACGGGTAGAAAAGACGGTTGGAAAAACATTCTTTATACCAAAGGCCAATAGAAGTAGTTTTAAGGCATTGCTGGAAAACGGCTCCACGGCAAGTTTCATTTCAGCATTATATAAGATTTATGTTCAAAGGCCATTTAAGTACATGTTCTCGACAGACAAGGAAAGTTTTGGCCAGCTCTTTACGTTTTATGTAAAAAAAAAGTAAACGCAGCGACTGCAGAATACAGGAATATAGTCTTGGAAAGCAGATGAAACGCTTGACTGAAGATGAAAAATTCCCAATTGAATCCCACAAGTTAGACATTTTAAAAGATTGACATATTCCTGAAAATTATGAAAATATTATTTTTAAATAAATTCTATTATCTGAAGGGTGGAGCCGAACGGATTTTTTTTGAAGAAATATCTGTTTTGCGACAAAAAGGACATAAGGTTATTCCTTTTTCAAGGCAGCATCCAAGCAATTTCCCCTCTGAATACAATGGCTTTTTTGCGCCACAATTGTCTCTTGACGCGCACCTGTCCCTCAAAAGCCTGAAAACGGCATTCGACATCATATATTCATTTCAAACAAAGACGGCGCTGAGAAAATTGATTTCACAGGAACGCCCTGATATTGCGCACGGGCATAATATTTACGGCCTTTTGACAACATCTGTGCTTGATGAACTTTATGCCGGTGGTATTCCTGCCGTGCTCACATTACATGATTTCAAGATCATCTGTCCTAACTATCAGTTTTTGAATGGTGCCAGGATGTGCGAAGATTGCAAGACACATAATTATTACAAAGCAATATTAAATAAGTGTGTTCATGGCAGCATGTTCTACTCTTCCGTCTATGCTCTTGAGAACTATTTTCATTACATTACGGGAAAGTATGAAAAGAAAGTGATCAGGTACATTGCTGTTAGCCGTTTTATCAGGAACAAATTTATTGAATACGGATTTCCTGAAGACAGGATCACATTTATTCCGAACTTTATCAATGCGGAATTGTATGAACCGGCATATGAAAATCAAAAATATTTTTTATATTTGGGCCGCCTGGTGCCGGAAAAAGGTCTGATGACTTTGCTGAAGGCATTTGCCCGATTGAAGACTACCAGAAATCGTTTGGTTATTGCCGGCGATGGTCCCCTGCGTAGAGAACTTGAAAAGGAGATCATCGATCAAAGCATAAAAAACGTTGAATTAACGGGGTTTCTAACCGGTGATCTCCTCGCAGATAAGGTAAAAAAATGCATATGCACAATAATCCCCTCTGAAATTTACGAAAATTGCCCCATGTCTGCCTTGGAATCATTCGCCTACGGCAAGCCGGTCATTGGGGCTGATATCGGAGGAATACCTGAACTGATCGCTCACAAAATTGATGGTTTAATTTTTAAAAGCGGAGATGTCGAAGATCTGTCATATTGTATGGAATACATGGCGAGTCTATCTCCTGTGCAGCTAAAGGAGTTGGGAACAAATGCCCGCATGAAGATAGAACGATCTTATAATGTTAAACAACATTATGAGGCATTGATGACATTATATCATGAGGTTCTTCATTAAAAAATTGTTATGCCGGAATCAATGAATGATCATGATATCGTAAATATAAGATCTTATGAGGATGGCGATGAAGACGGCATTGCACGCCTCATGCAGCAGAATTTTCCGAACACGCCTGATGCGTCTTGCATTCGTCAAACGTGGCGCTGGCAGTTTAAAAATGATTTTTCAAAAGATGGCAGCATTGCTGTAGCGGAGGTTAATTCCAGTATTGTTGCTCATTATGCTGTCATGTGTTTTGAAATGAATTATCAAGATCAAACAATAATAGGCGGCGTATCCACCGCCACCGTAACGGAAAAAAGCTTCAGAGGGAAGGGCCTCTTTACTAAACTGGCCAGGAATGTATACAATGATTTGTCAAGAAGCGGATGTAAAATCGTTTTCGGTTTCCCCAATTCACAATCAATAAGAGGTTTTATTACGCGGCT
>JBKQWB010000015.1:0-8099 GCA_052139735.1 Smithella sp.
GTTATTTTTGCAAATTTCTCTCATCAGCCTGCCATTGAACTGGCAGAAGAGATTATTCGTATAACACCGGCAGGACTCGACAAAGTATTTTTTGCCGATAATGGATCATCAGCGGTGGAAGCTGCCCTGAAAATGAGTTTTCATTATCATCAACAGACCGGCCATATTGATAAAATCCGCTTCGTCGCGATTACGGATGCCTATCATGGCGAAACACTGGGCGCACTTTCCGTAGGTGATCTTGACTTGTATAGTAAAATCTACAAGCCATTACTTCTTAAAACATTTAAAGCTTCCGGGCCGGATTGTTATCGTTGTCCCTACGGCAAAGATCGCGGGAATTGTGATGCCGAATGCTTTGCATCACTTAGACAAATTATCGAGGAGCACTCCGGCGAGATTTGTGGAGTCATTATTGAACCTCTTGTACAGTGTGCGGCCGGCATGAAAATATATCCTCCGGTTTATCTGAAAAAACTCCGGGCGATTTGCACAAAATATAATATTCACTTTATTGCCGATGAAATTGCGGTTGGTTTCGGCCGTACCGGCAAAATGTTTGCCTGTGAACATGCCGGCATCAGTCCGGATATCATGTGCTTGTCAAAGGGGATTACGGCGGGTTACATGCCTCTTTCCCTGGTGGTTACGACAAATCATATATATTCGGCTTTCTATGCCGAATATACAGAGCTTAAGGCCTTTATGCACTCCCACAGTTACACCGGTAACGCTTTGGCCTGTGCTGTTGCCCGCGAATCCTTGAGTATCTTTGCCGAAGATAATGTGCTTGTCCAAAATGAAAGGAGGGCAAAAAACATTGCCGAAAAGGTAAACGCTTTGGCCAAAGGTCACCCGTATGTTGGCGAATATCGTCAGATGGGAATGATCGGCGCGCTGGAATTGGTGGAGGATAAAATTTCTAAAAAAAGTTTTGATTGGCAAAGGAGAGTCGGTTACGGAATCTATCGGCTCGCTCTCGAAAAAGGTGTTCTTCTGCGTCCTTTGGGCAATGTCATCTATTTTATGCCGCCGTATGTTGTAGAAGAAGAGGATATCAACTTAATGGCCAGAGTTGCATTTGAGGCGATAAATGAATATTTCAGGATATGAAAGGAAAGAATTTAATACTTTATCTCCATCACTTCTTTTTTTAAATAGCGGGAAGTTTATCATGATAGTAATAAGTCACGATAAGAATTGCTATAGCCAGAGACAGAATAGCGGTTAAAAAAATATACTGTCCGTTTTATTTTTCAATTTTCTTTGCTTCTTCCTCTGGTTTTTTTTCGGGTTCGTTCATTGCCTGTTTAAACCCCCTTATTGCTTTACCCAACGAACCTCCCAGCTCCGGAAGTTTACCAGGACCAAAGATAATCAAAACGATACCCAGGATGATTATAAGGTGCATCGGTTGCATAAGTCCTTCAAACATTATAACACCTCCAATAACTTTTCTTGGGGGAACCGTATAATATTATGTTAGTTTAGTCAAACTGATTGTCTTTTAGTTAATCATTGTCTTTTTGGGGTTGGATTACCAGCTAATACTTCCTTTAAATCAATCTGTTTGACAATCATGCCAAAATAGTTGACTTTAAAAAGACTATGTGTAAAAAAGTTAAATCTTTAAAAACTCTAAAAATGCTGATTTTGCAGTGAAATAAAAACTTATACCGTTTCGCTTTCGAAGGATAACGCGACGACAAAGTCAACAAAGTTAGCCAAAGACCGAAAGCGCATCCCGCAGGAAAGCGTTTGTTAAGCGAGAGTTTTTTCCTTGCCGGTAATTATCGCATGCAAGGCGTTGATTACAAACGAATTGATATCATTTTGCGAAGTAGAGAGGGAGGATGTTATTATGTCGAAAGTGCCGCAAAAATTGGAAAGAAAGAAATCAGAAATTTATAAAGATGCGCCTATTGCGAAGTTTGGCGAAAGAAAGCCGGATTTTACGACAATGGGAAGAAAAATAAAAAATCCGCATAAAAAATTCCGGGAAGTTGTTTGCGTGGAAGCATGCCGTACGCCGTATGGCCGTTCGGGCGGCGCGCTGAAAGATTTTTCCGCGGTGGAGTTGGGAGCGCTGGCGATTAAAGAAGTTTTGAGCAGAACCTGCGGCAAGGTGAATCCCGCGGACGTGGACTATATTTTCATGGGACAGGTAGTTCCCGCAGGCTGCGGTCAGGTTCCCGGCAGGCAGGCTACGATTCTCGCGGGCGTGCCGGAATCAGTTCCCTCCATTACTGTTAATAAAGTTTGTTCTTCCGGCATCAAAACTATTGACCTTGCTTTCCAGATGATTCTTCTGGGGCGCGCTGATATTTGTATTGCCGGCGGTCAGGAGAGCATGAGCAATTGTCCGTTTGTCCTGCCGGATATGCGCTGGGGCATGCGTATGGGATTGCCTAACGGCAGAGTTGTTGATTCAATGGTTTATGACGGCCTCTGGGACGCTTTCTACAATCGTCACATGGCGATTCACGGATCGGAAGTAGCCGACGAGTTTGGCTTTTCCCGGCAGGAACAGGATGAGTGGGCGCTAAATTCGCAGATGAACGCTGTCCGCGCTATGAACGAAGGTAAACTTGATGATGAAATTTTTCCTGTGGAAGTAAAACAGGGCAAAAAAGTAATTGTTTTTGATAAGGACGAAGGGCCGCGGCCGGAAACCACTCTGGAAGTATTGGCCAAACTTCCGCCGGTTTTTAATCATCTAAGCACCGTCACCGGCCAGCCTGGCAGTGTAACCGCCGGAAATGCGCCGGGTGTCAACGATGGCGGGGATGTCTGTCTTTTGATGAGCAGGGAAAAAGCCGATGAACTGGGTCTTAAGCCGATTTTCACCATTGTTGATTACGCCGAAGTATCGCAGCCGACGAAAGATATTGCGACTGTTCCGGGACTGGCCATTAAAAAGATTCTCGAACAAAACGATATGACACTTGATCAGATGGATCTCATTGAGATCAACGAAGCTTTTGCCGCGGTGGCGCTGGTAAGTTGCCGTTCAATTCTGGGCATGTCCAAAGAAGACATGTTCAAGAGAGTCAATGTCAATGGCGGAGCGGTTGCCTATGGTCACCCCATCGGAGCAACCGGAGCCAGAATTGCCATGACGTTAGGGTATGAATTGAGACGTCGCGGAGGCGGCTGGGGTGTCTGCGGGATTTGCTCGGGGCACGCGCAAGGGGATGCGATGCTCATTCGCGTAGACTAAAAAGCCGGATTCATACGGCTACCTTCTCTGTAATTATATTCTGAAGTTTTGCCTGACTAATGATTATAGCCTATGTAAGACTTCTAAATCAGGCCAGTATTTTTTCCACAACATCAGCGATCTGGCGGCAGTGGGTTTCGGTTTCTTTTTTGGTGGGGCCTTCGACCATGATGCGGCACATGTTTTGTGTGCCGGAGTAGCGCACAAGAACGCGTCCTTTATCGCCCAGCGCTTTTTCCGCTTTTTTGATGGCGGCCATAATTTCCGGCACGGTTTCTATTTCCGGTTTTCTTTTAACGTCAATGTTGATAAGCATTTGCGGAAAAACCGACATGATGCGCGCCAGTTCCGATAGAGGCCGGCCTTCTTTTTTTATGGCGGCCAGAATTTGCAGAGCCGTAATCAAACCGTCACCCGTGGTGTGGTGTTTTAAAAAAATCAGATGGCCGGAATCTTCTCCGCCGATAACAGCGCCGCGCGCCAGCATTTCTTCCAGAACGAAGCGGTCTCCCACGGGAGCGAATACGGAATCAATTCCCAGTTTCTGAAAAGCGACCGTCAATCCAATATTACTCATCACAGTGCGGATAACTAAATTGTTTTTCAGTTGGCCTTCTTTTTTTAAAATAGCTGAACAGATGGCCAGCATCCGGTCGCCGGTGAGAATATTTCCCTTATCATCAACGGCAATCACGCGATCGCCGTCGCCGTCAAAAGCAAAACCGGCGTCGGCTCTCTGCCGCAATACTTCTGCGGCCAATGCGTCGGTATGCTGCGAGCCGCATTTGAGATTGATATTCTTGCCGTCAGGCTGATCGAACAGGGTTTTAACTTCGCAACCAAGTTCCATAAAAACGGCGGGAGCCACACGATAGGTTGCGCCATTTGAGCAATCGAGAATTATTTTCATCCCTTCGGGATTGAGCTTCTGGGGGAAAGTGGATTTCAGAAAATCCACATAACGTCCGGCGGCGTCATCCATCCGTGATAATTTACCCAATTCTTTCGGAGATGGATGGAGCCGGCTTATATTGTCGGCAAAGATGAGTTCTTCAATTTTATTTTCTTTTACATCGGAAAGTTTAAAGCCTTCATTATTAAAAATTTTTATGCCGTTATCCTGCGAGGGATTGTGAGAAGCGGAAATAACAATGCCCGCGTCGGCTCGCATATCGTGAGTTAAAAAAGCGATACCCGGTGTGGGAATTACGCCCACGGAAATGGCATTGACACCCATTGAACAAATGCCGGATATAATCGCGCTTTCAAACATATCGCCGGATAGCCTTGTGTCTCTACCGATAAGGATACGCGGTGTGTGTCCTTCTTTTTTAGAAAGGTGGGCTATGGCCCGTCCCACATTCGATGCAACCTCTATTGTCATGGGGTATTGGTTGGCAATTCCCCTTATTCCATCAGTGCCGAATAATTTATTCATATATTTTTCTCCTGATTCTCTATGTTTTTCTACAGCATGGCATTTGTTTTTGCAACAGGGAAAAGATTTCTTTTTGACAGGAATAAAATACGCGAAGATTCCGGAATATTCATCGGGGAAGGTTAAGCCTTCTGTATTGACCGGAACGGCACCAGATAAAGAGAAATCTGCAAGTAAAAATTTGATGATTACGGATAAAGATATGGGACACAATGTTTTCCCATTTGTCAGTATCCAGTTTATCGTGACAGATACATAATTATAGATAAGAATTAGTGGAGAAATATTGATTTACCTGCCAACACAAAAGCAAGTATAGCTAATGTCAAAACAATATAAACTATTATTTTCTATCTTTGCCTTTGGGGGCTATAATTTATCGTCGAACGTTATATATGAACATTCTCTATTCTTTTTTTCTGACGTCCTTGATTTCCTTAACTTCAGGAAATGCACCCGAAACTGCCTTTAGAAAGACGTCAGGATTCGTTTTATACTTATTGATAATAAAATCAGCGAACTTCCAGACGTTTAGTCTTACTTCGCGCTTGTATGCGTTGATTTTGTATATTTCTGGAATTTCGTTGAATGCGTCGGAAGTGCTAAAGAAGTATTTTATTTTATTTTTCTTATCAATATATTTTTTTGGCGTTCCCTGATGCTGAATTCCGTTTCGGTAAACAATCCAAAAACTCTTAAAATCATCCAGGCTAAGCCCGAAATCTTTTGCCGCTGCAATCTTAAATGTTTCATCATCTCTTTTGCCAGAAAGGCTGTCTGTTAAAGCGCGATAATACCTTTCGCATAGAAAAAGCGCAGCGGACATGGCCAAAAATCCTCCGTCGCCTTCCGGCAGTTCTTTAAGTTTATAAATCGGCTCGACAAACCAGCCATTGAATCTATCCATTAAGCTTGAACCCGGTTTCATAATTACCCCCGCGAGTAATTTAAAAGTCTTTTTTTATTTCCATAGGTTAATTCTGCTCAAATATTGAATGTTTATATTTATAAATATTTAATATTTTTTTGCAACGTTTTATTCTCTGCGTCTTGCCGCAGAGGGCTTCAATATCCCGCGAGGGAATTGCCGTCTGTCAGACTTCAATTCCCATGGGATTTGGTGTTATGATTATTAATGGTAAAAGTTACTGCTATTTTAAATGAAACGGCGACGAATAAAGCAAATCACGCCCCGCCTGCGGCAGAATAACAAAACGGTAGTATTTTATTTTATCTTCTATTTGTTTGCCGGTTGGCGGATTATACCACCGAGTTTCATAGATTCCGGTCTTGCCCTTATTGATTACATCGTTGCAAATGACAGCAATGTCATATCCACTGTCATCCATAGGTTGTCCGTTTGATTGGGATTGTTTCCATGTAATTCCTCCATCATTACTTTCTTCGATTCTTACCAGCGCTTGCTCCCATGAAATCAGATGAGGCGGCAAATCCTCCCAGACAAACGACCAGTAGGGTTCGTCATTACTTTCTGCAGCAACAAATTCAGGGTAATGATCAGCTTTTCTTTCGGTTCCATACATAACTTTACTGGCATAAAATCTTTTCGCCTGTAAATTATAAGACCATTTTTTGGGGAAATTACTTTCGGTTTTCACTTGCCCCAAATCCAGAGCCATCTTGCTTAATTGCTTGGCCAGAAATGGTTGCGTTTGCGGTCCGTACAAAGTATGTCCGCCTTCGTAACGCTGGACACTGTATTCTTCCGGTGTTGTAACATATCCGAAATATCCGTTTGCGCAGCTTATGACGAAAAAAGATTGTATATCATTTTTATTTTCCGATGCAAGTTTGTCCCGGCATTCTGCCGCTATTCTGACTCCCGACTCTGTTGTTGTTTCAAAGGGTAGAGGTAACAGCAGGAAATCGTTAATTTGAATCGTTTGTAAAAACAATTGATGAGGGAAATCCTTTTTGGGAAGCACAAGGTACTGACCAGGACCGCCAAGAGTGCGCTTGCGGCCTTGACAGAAATTTTTTAAAAGCCATCTTGGAGAGCCCTGCCTTAACCAGGGGATCTGATCCAGTACAGGCGTAGGACTGTCATCCGTCCCCCCTGCAACCGCGGAACCAACAACAGGTCTTTCGCAGAGGCATGTTGCATCAATGCAGGGTTCGGAATAGAGATCTATTTCCTTTGCTGAGAAGCGAATGGTCACTTCATCTTTTAATTTTCCATCGAGGGAACGGAAAAGTTCCAACGCCTTCTGTCCGATGGATGTTCCTATCCGGCGAGCTTCAATAAAGCCCTGTGCACCCTTATTATAGTTTGGCGAGTTATCGCCATCCGTGCCGTTGAAAGCGGCATGGATGGGTTCCCATGATGTTTTATAATTATTCTTTATGCCATATTCCACTTCCCGTTCCATATAAGCAAATACATCACCGCTATAGAGATTGTTTTTACCCGGAAGCGCCGTCCCACGGATGGAAAAACTGGAAAGAGCGGCAAGCGGATAATATTGTCCGTCACTATCCCGTCCGTCCACACGAATCATATACATGGTGGAATTAACGGCTTCATAAATATCAGGCAGTGTTTTCGCTGAGATATTTTTGTTGGCATCATACGATTGAATACTGCGATTGCGTGTCATTTCCTGTATATCAATTTTGCCTGTAGCAATTTTTGCCGGCCTCTTTTCTTTAAAGGCGCGAATAACTGCATTTGCGATTTGTTTCGATAGATAATTGAAATATTCGGGATCAAAGCCGGTCGCATTTGAAGCATGGTTATTGTAGAAATTAGTGTCAAAATAATTGCCTGGCCCCGAATGAGTATCGGTTCCCGCGATGAGCAAGCCATCTATTCCGATATCGGTTTCTTTGGCTATAAGCTCAGCCACGCGATGATTGAGAAACAAAGAGCCTGACAGAAGATCGCACTGAACAAGGGCGACAGACCTGCCGGATACAGGCTTTAAATATAAGACACGGGCGTAGAGTCTGGTACGAAAACCTTTGCTGTAATTCGATTCTATCCAATATCCGCCCAAAGGCATTCCTGGAGGCGGAGTAATATCGGCTCTTGCCACACCGGCAAGCAGGACGGTATTCGCCGTGTTTTGTTGAGGCGTTTGTCTGCTCATCTCCAGTTGAACCCAAGTGCAACCGGTTAATATAAAAAGAAGCGTAAGTGTAAGGGAAATTCTTGTCAATGTTCTTAGAATATTCATACATAATTCTCCGGATTTTTTGTAACGTTTCTGTAAAACAATACCTTGAAAATATCAATAAATTTATTATGTTTTCTTTTTAAATAGTCATCGATATCATATAAAAATTGTTGAAATCAATTACCGCTTATGTAAGGATATTTCCATTGATTTTTTCTCAATGATATTCAATTTGGCCGCGAGCGCAAACATTTTCGCGAGCTTTGAGGTAATTGGCGAATATTGATTAAGAATTAGAGATTCT
>JBKQWB010000016.1:0-13030 GCA_052139735.1 Smithella sp.
TTGGCCGTCTCGGTGATACTCTTTCGCATGGTGGTGCCTCCTTTCAGTAATAAATAGTTGTTTGCGTACAACTTGAAAGGTTACACCGCCTTTATTCTTTTTACACTCTTTTTGATTTTACCCCCAATAAACCGTTGATTGTACAAGAGAATGTGGTCATTTTCATCCACCACAAGGATTCCGTCAATCGAGACTTCCTGTTGCGTGGCAAGAAGGATATCTCTAAACCGACGTTCTTCCTCCGCCTGTTTTTGTTTACTTCTGACTTCCGCCTCTTTTAATTCCCTGGTGATAGCCGAGCCAAGACGAGACAAGTTGGATTTCATTATATAATCCTGGGCGCCTAAACGCATGCACTCTATGGCCGTTTCTTCGCCGATTTTTCCGGATACAATGATTATAGGGATATCGATACTTGCTTCCTTTAATACAGCAATGGCTGAGGGACCACTGAATTTCGGCATGCTATAATCGCAAAGAATTATGTCCCATTGTTTCTTTTTGAGGGCTTTTTTCATTGCGGTAGAGGTTTCCACTCGGTCATGCACCGAATTGTATCCGCCTTTTTTAAGCTCACGGATTAAAAGCAGCGCATCATCTTCTGAATCTTCAACAATTAATACATGAAGTGTTTTATTGCTCATAAGATTATTTTTTTGTGTTTTTTTGATGATTGCTTTGTAATGTCGCATAGCTTTCAGAATTCGTCAACTAACACTTTCAGAAAGAATAATCCGATTTCCGAATCGATAGAATTGCCTGTTACATTTGTAATCATGTTTTATCGTACTTATCAAATCAATGGCGCTTGCCGTTATGGGATTTTTTTTGGACGGTGATGATTTTTTGTGTTAAGAGCTTAAATCTTCTCCAAAGGGAAGAGTTGTTAAACCAACTAAATCCTGTTTTTGACAAGACATGGTGAATAGATAAAAATGAGCTCTCATTACGATGAAAAAATGTTCTTCTATGATAGATTTGCAGAAAACTTTGATAGCAAGATGAACATGTATGATCTGAATGTAAGACTCAATCATATTTTTAAATTGCTTACGGTAGAAGATCTTAAAGAAAAAAAATTACTTGATGCGGGTTCCGGAACCGGGTGGTTTAGTAAGGAAGCTGCACAAAGAGGAGCGCAAGTATTTTCTTTGGATGTCGGAGAAAATATTTTAGCTCAGGTTGCGAAAAAATGCGAAACGGAGCGAATAGCGGGCAGTGTTCTGGATATCCCATTTGCCGATAATTATTTTGACAGTGTGATATCCACTGAGGTCATTGAACATACCAATAATCCCAAAAGAGCGATTCAGGAAATGCATCGGGTACTTAAAAGAAACGGGATTTTAGCTCTCACTGTACCCAATAAAATCTGGCATCCGGCAATAGTCATCGCCAATAAACTGAAAATGAGGCCTTATGAGGGATATGAAAACTGGGTTGGGTGGTATGAATTGCAAGGTTGGTTGTTAGAAATCGGGTTTTCAATAAATACAATGAAAGGCCTGCATTTATTCCCATTCATTTTTCCCTTTACATATCGTTTCTTAAGTTTTATGGATGACCATTCAAAATTTTTAGGGCCTGTCATGCTCAATATATGTATAAAGGCAATAAAGAGATAAGTTAGGCGATAAAATTGATCTAAGGAAAAATGTTGCCGATGATTTCATTTTTCTCTCACCGCATTAATCCAAAGTTTATCATACTCATTCAAGCATTGCTCTCGTTTTGGTTTGCAATCATAGTTTTGTATCCAAACTTATCTGCCCGATTGAGTCTCATGGATGACCATGAGATAATCAACTACATGGGAGTGGACCATCAGCTTTCCTTTAAAGAAATACCGGGCAAGTTGATGAAAACAGAGGCGGGATTCAACACGGGACTGGCGCGTTACAGGCCGGTCTACTTTTTGCTGAAATTAATAGAAACTGCAATGTGGGGAAACAACCCTTTCCCCTGGTATGCATTTCGAATCGCAATGTTTGGCGCTTCAATCTTTATTGCATGGTTATTGCTGGGCCGATTTCTGGGAGTCATAGCGGGTGGTCTGGTATGCCTCCTTTTTCTATCTCATTCTTTCTGGGGAGGACCGTTTTTAATGGTGCTTGGCCCGGCGGAACATTACTGTACAATAGGATTGGCGCTTTATTGTTTCGCATTTGTCAAGCTATGGGGACAAGAAACATCTTATGCCGATAATATCTGGTGGGGCATTTTAGCTTTTGGGGCAATTGTATGCATGGGATCTAAAGAAAATTTTCTTATACTTTTGCCTTTCACAGGGTTCCTTGTTTATCATGCGTGGCGGTGCAATAAACTCAACAAAATTTCAATTTTCATCAATTCATTGCTTTTTGCATTTGGTTTATTCATTGTTATAGCGATCATTGTAGTTTTAAAGAAAAACCATGGTGTAGATGTTTATTCACAATCTGTAGATCTAAATACCCGATTCGAAATTTTGCTATCAGGATTTTTTTCTTTGTCACATTGGAAGATCCAACTCCCCTTTTGGCTTAGCTTATTTTTTGTCCTGTTCGCCATCCTGTTTCATAAACACCGGGGAAATAAAATTTCCGAAGTAGTTTTAATACAAACGAAACGTCTATTTTTTACAGAAACAGCCTGTGTTCTCATTTGGTATTCCCAGTTTGTCTTTTACAACGGCCAATGGCCTCTTGGCGGCCGATATGATTTCCCGGGAGTTCTGGCGCAAGATATGGCTTATATCTTTCTAATTTTTTCTCCACTGACTATTCTTAAAAACTTGTCTTCAGATTTTGATCTTCAGCGTGTAATAAAAGTGGTGCGTGTTGTGCTGATTATTTCTTTGTCCCTTTTTATTATGCGATATGGAATTAGTAATTATAAAAAGTTATATGATGAATCAATGGCCCATCGGAATGAGACTCGACAAATTTCGCTGGTGATTGCGCAAATTACAAATGCGGCAAATAGAAATCCGGGAGCTCCGATAATTATTGTTGCTAACAGCGTGCTTGATATAGAGCCTGTATTTGCCATAAGAATATATCTGGCTGCCAATGGAATAAATAATCCGCTTGTTTTATATTTGGATGGATTATCCGAAAGTAGATGTTCGGGTAACCTTGAATTAGTTTTATTTAGAGAACTTAGAAATATATCGGAGGGCAAAGCAGATTATGGCAATAGCGCATTTTCGACTCCTCGATTTTATTCGGCAAATTCGTTACCACAACCCATTAAACCCTGTTTCGTGCTTAACTTGCCTTAATATTTTAAAAACAGGTATACTTAAACATGATAAGCGTTATCGTCGAAAAGGCGGCTCACTTTTTATTCCAGACACCATAAATATTGCGCAAAATATATGATGGTCGTGATTTTGTTTCTTTATATATTCTGTCTAAATATTCCCCGATAATACCCAAACTTAACAGTTGAATTCCGCCAAGAAACAATACGGACACCAGAACAGAGGTCCAGCCGGGCAGTGCTTTATTTGTAAATAACTTAATATAAATCGCATACATAGCATAGAAGAAACTGGCAAAAGAAACGACAAATCCGAAAAAAGTCGATATTCTTAAAGGAAAGGCGGAAAATGATATGATGCCATCCATTGCAAATCTCATCATCTTTATTAAAGTGTATTTCGACCGGCCTGACATTCTTGACATGGCATCGTAAGAAACAGGACATTGTTTAAATCCGATCCAGCTAACTAATCCCCTCAAAAACTTGGATTTTTCTGTTAAGGATCGAAAATGTAATACGACTTTTTTATCAAACAGCCGGAAGTCGGCGCTATTTGCAGGAAGATGGATCTCTGCAAGGAAATTTATTAATTTATAAAAGAACTTGCTTGTCATTTTTTTAAATAATGAAATTTCAGGAGGGTCGTTTCTAACCGTATAAACTATGTCAAATCCTTGTTTCCATTTTTCTATTAATTTTGGTATTAATTCAGGGGGGTGCTGCAAATCGGCATCCATCATGATTACTGCATCGCCATCCGCATATTCCAATCCGGCAAAAACAGCCGGCTGATGTCCAAAATTTCTACTAAATTCTAAAATTTTGACTCTATTATCAACCTCTACAATGTTCTTCATTCTCATTAACGAGTCGTCCGTACTGCCATCGTCAATATAAATCAACTCGAATTCCATTCCCGTACCGTTTAAGACGGAAACCAGCCTCCTGTGTAATAACTCGATGTTGTCTTCCTCATTGAAGCAGGGAATTATAATAGAAATCATTAAATTTTAATTTTCCTCAGAAACCTGATTTTAACTGAAATTAATTGATAGAAACTTGCCTTATGTGCGGCAAAGTATAAGAATCACTGTCTTGCATGTCAAGTAAATATTTATTATCTATAAACATTTATTATCGATTGTAATGTTGAATTTGGCGGTCATTTGAATTGAGGAGCACTTACCATTTGAATTGTGGTATTCAATTTAATTTTTCAAAAATTTGTCCTGAATATTTTTGATCTTTATGAAAAGTACCGATCAAGATATATTTAAGCGTTTTATGTCCATTCTTTGATGTTTTTTATGGAAACACACCATGTATTTCCATAAGTTCGTGCCTGAACGTTACAATATCGGCACAAAGGAATGGGGTTGGTCAAATGACGCAATATCTCTTTTGCAGTACGTGCTTTGAAGATATCAATTGAATCTGCATCCGTCACCTCAATATTTTGGGAAAAATACTTATTGAAGTGCTGAAAATGCGAGGAAAGACCACACGTAGACAATCTGCCGTCTTTTAAAAAAATGCACCCATTACCGAAATCACATGCCTTAAAATTTTTCTTATAATCCTGACTTCCTCTCAAATCGTACACACGATGACACAGGGTCTTTATCGGCGCTGTCTCTGAGGTTCCGTCAAAATTAAAAAGAACACCATACCGTTTTGCCGTTTGAACCATCTTTTCAAAATCAAGATTAATCGGATATTTTGTAACAGACACTCTGACATTGTTATCTTTGCATGTTTTCCAGAATATTTCCTCCTGCTTGAGTAGTAATAGACCGTTTGTGACAATATCAATGCTCGTTGATGGATTGGGAAATGCCTTGCGGGTAATATACACGAATTTAAGCAGTTTTGGGTGAAGAAGCGGTTCTCCACCCATTAGCCTGATCTTTCCCACATTTTTATGGAAAATTTCGGATATTCTATTAATATCTCTTTCAAAAATTTTAATATCTGCAAATGTTTCATCAGCAAGAGGCGAAAAGTGAGCACACGAAGCACAATTCAGGTTACAGTGCTCTGTCAAGTGAACTTCGAAATATCTTAAATAATTTAAAAAATACTGATGCCAATACTGACGTTTAATCTTTTTACGATGATAACGATAATATAAAATTATATTGTTAGATAAACTCTCTCCCAATAAAAAGTATAATGATTTCTTAACAAATTTTCTTAACTTCGACACTGTAAATACCAATTATTTGTTGATTTAAAAATGGAAAAAACAATCTATATTTTACAAAATAATTAACGAAGCCTTTCACAGTTAAGTTAAAGAACAGTTTACAATAGATGACCTATCTCAAATACTTGTACCACAAGTTAAATTGGAAGTTCAGCCATTTTTTGATTATTAACGATTGAAAGGTTCAACAAAAAAATCAGCCGGAGCGTTAGCGATCAATTGTATTGACCTTGTTATCAGTCATTTTTAACTTAGTCTTATATGATTCAGTAGCTCTTAATAAGTAATTAATCAAAAGTATGGCGACAATAAAAAGAACTACTATTCTTACAATAAATAAATTCCCATAACCAATTTTAATAATAACAGAATCGGAAAGAATCAACGGAATAGTGCAAATAATATATGTGACTTTTAATAAAACAGAGTTTTGTTTTAAAGCAAAAACGAAAAGAGCCACAGGAATAAGAAGGTTTATAACATTAGTAATTGTGGTTAAAGCATTGTCCGCAAATAAGATTGGTGCGACTGATCTGCTCAAAATGGAGTGGTATAGTTATGGCGGACACCTCGAAAAGCGTGTTATAGAAACTAAACTTTTGGAGGTGAGATATGACAACAAAGAAGAAGAGTTATTCGAAGCAATTTAAGATTGATGCAGTTAAACTTGTGACCGAGCAAGGCTACAAAGTTTCAGAAGCCGCCAGGAATCTTGATATTCACCCGAATGTTCTGCGGAACTGGAGAGAGCAGTTTAAAGCCGACAGTGATGAATTATTTCCTGGCAAAGGTCACATGACGCCGGAAAAAGAAGAACTTCATCGGTTGCGGAAAGAAAATAAGCGGCTTCGGATGGAGCATGAAATTTTAAAAAAAGCCGCGGCCTTCTTTGCCAAAGAGTCAATGTAATATATAACTTTATCCGGCAGCAACAGAAGGCCTACCCCATAACCGTTTTGTGCCGGGTTATGGAAGTCAGCCGGAGTGGATACTATCAATATTTAAAAACAGATCTTAATATAAAAGTAGATAAGGATTTCGTTTTATTATCAATAATTCGGCAGATTCACAGCGAAACCAGGGGTTCATATGGCTCCCGCAGAACATCCAAAAGTCTCCGTTCTCAGGGACATGATGTGGGCCGGTATCGTTCCCGCAGCCTGATGAAAAAAGCTGGTGTATTTGTAAAACGCCGTAAGAAGTTCAGAATAACGACGGACAGCAAGCATAACCTGCCTGTTGCGCCTAATCTTCTGAATCGTAATTTTCAGGTGGCTCGACCTGATGCCGTCTGGTGCAGCGACATCACCTACCTGTGGACCATGGAAGAATGGCTGTATCTGGCGGTGGTAATCGATCTGTATTCGAGAAAAGTTGTAGGTTGGGCTATGAGCAGCCGGATAAAAGCATCGCTTGTCACGGATGCTCTTTCGATGGCTTATTGGCGACGGAAACCGGGAAAGGGATTAATTCACCACTCTGACCGTGGCAGCCAATATGCCGGCGGTGATTACCGGCAGCTCTTGGGTATCTATGGCATGATCTGCAGCATGAGTCGAAAGGGCGATTGCTGGGACAATGCTGTTGCGGAGAGTTTCTTTCACAGTTTAAAAACCGAATGGACTGCCGATATAATTTATCGTACCAGGAGTGATGCGAGAAGTGATGTGATCCGGTATATAGAGATGTTTTATAACAGCAATCGTTTTCATTCGTATTTGGAATACAAAAATCCGAATGACTTTGAAAAGAATTTTATATTGGTTAAAGCAGCTTAACCGAGTGTCCGTTTTTACTTGACCAGATCACTGCCAAACACACCACTTTATGTTCTTGATGATCAATCTGTTATAAATAATCTTGCAAAAGGAAAAGTTACAAAAGAATTATTGGCAGATATTAAGGAGTTAATCAAGGGTTCGTTAGTTATACGAGAAGACATTGCAACCGAAGATAATAATGTATTTCAATTGTTGCCTCGAACAGACGAACTACGTGATCTTAATAAAGCTTTGAAATGGTTAAAGGAAGAGAGTAGCGCAAGTAAAAAGAGTAACCCAAATACTAAATTTGTTTTTATTTTTCATAACTTTGTACCTGCAGTAGCTTCAGCTTTTGCCTATGCAGAACCTGGACAAAGAAAGGTTCAAATTGAAGCTCTTTGGGGTTTGCCAGAGGGTCTATACTACAATGCACATGACAAATACATTGTAGATACGCAAACTACTAAGGTTGAAGAGTTACACAACAAAATTGATCGATTTATTATTACGGAAAAGCGTTACTATAAACATTTTTTCATAGCTCCTGATGAATCAGGACATTGGACTACACAAATCCTGAAACCGAATTATGATTGGCGAGGAACACTCCACAATAAAGAGTGGATTAAGGAAATAGCGTTACAATCAAGACGGATTGCAGAAGAAGAAAAAACATCTTTGAGTATCATGTGGTTTATCGATGTATCGATAGATAATCATTCAAATCAAATTTTGCCGTGGTACCATGAACATTATGATTCCCAAAAAACTAGGCGCGCACAAACTCAGCGTACTAAAACGCTGTTCGATAGGACGCTTATAATTAAAACAAGTTCGGATATAGAAGAACTTCGCAATGAATCAACTAAGACGCAGTCACGAATACGTCGTGTAAGAATTCAACTACAGGAGGAAAAACTTCTGAGAGATAAGAACACGTTGCGATTGATTGGCGAATTATGCCAAAAAATAGGCGCTGTCATTCTTTTGGAAGGTGGTGTCTTATCCCATGCTTACTATCAGTTAATGGAAACAAACGCAATTGTTGAGGTTCTGCAACCTTTTGAAGACTTTGATGATACGCGCGAATTTAATAAACTTGTTCGTGACAAAGTAGCCTTAAATATTGAACAAGGAGGCGAAATCGTTAGCACAGTTAAACTTTCAGGCGAGTCTCTCTTAAGGGCATTGCGGGAAAAATTGATAGAAGAAGCATTTGAGGTTTTGGATTCTATTGATCAAGATTCGATAGTTGGTGAGTTAGCAGATGTAGCTGAAGTTGTTGATGGTATACTATCACACATTAGCGTAGGCAAAGACAAATTGATACAAAGACAAAAACAAAAGAGAGAAAAAACTGGTGGGTTCAAGGATGGAATGATACTTTTAGAAACACGAAATCCTCTTCCAACTCAAAAGGGTTCTGAAATTAAAAAAACTCTCTTTGATGATCATGGCGATATACAAACTAACAAGAGTTCACATATTGATGACCGAACAATTATTGAACTCGGACATAAGATAGATAAATGGAGTGACAGGCGAGAGCATCAAGCGGCATCTGAGGTAAAGTTACGTTTTGTGACGCCTATAGTACTGGATAATTGGGACGCAACAACGCCTGAAACAGTTGTCGATTTGGACTCAAATAGTTGCGTACGGGCAAAAATTGTTGGTACACGTCTTGGATCGAAGCTTCAGATTGAAGTATCTATTTTTACAAATGTTAATCAGCCGAAGCAATTAAAGTTTTCATTTGATCCTATTAAGTAGGCCTAGTTACAGCTTCGCTAGTACTAGTGGTAATTCACAAATCAAAAGAACTGGCCAGCCAATAGTAATTATACTGATAAAATCCGCATGGGGCACAGTGTTCATATCGTCGCGGGTATGGATAAAAGGATGGTGAATATCCACCAACCCACTTCATAAATAAAAACTCTGTATCTGGCTGAGATTATTTCTGGGTATCCGGTTGTGCAATTAATTGATTTCCGGGATAGTTATCGGAAATATGCTTTCTGGAACAGAGGGAATGAACAGCTTGCAAAAAACAGTAGCAATAATAAATAATTCCAGTTGCTATTTTATATATACTTATAACAGTTTTCTGAATCAGGACTTTGATGATTATGAAATCATTGCTGTTGATGACGGTTCAACGAACAAATCCGCAAAAAGTAATTATATCTTTCTTAAGTATTGGTCTATTTTAATATTTGGTCTTCCTGCCACAAAACCTCTTGCCTGATTGAAATATTCTCGATCCCGTTTTTTGTAAATGAGCGACCGGGTTAAAAAAATCGATAGAATTTGAAATAATCTCTTTCGATGATGTAAGAATATTGCCTGAATGGACGGATGATGATAATGTAATAAACAGTCGACTCAAATTTTAACGGCTATTGAAAGTGTTTTGGAAAATAAATCCTGGCGAAACGTTAGATAAGCAATTAACAGAACTTGAGGATATAAAAGATATTCAGGAGAATAAATATAATGCAATCTGTATGGAAATCAAAGGGGAAGAAATTACATACGCGAACTATTGAAGTTACGACATACGATTATGACGGGCAAAGAATAATTATCGAAGGTTTCCTCAAAGATGATCGTTTTCAGGAATCACATCTGATAACCGGTGAAAAGTTTCCGCCCGGTGTCATTCATCACATGGAAGTGAAGTTGCTGGTTAATTGTTCCAATCTCATGATTGAGGATGTTGATGTTGATCTGATATCTGTCCCGAGAGAAATATGCAACGAAACTGTAGAATGTCTTGCTCCCATTAAGGGATTGATTATTACCCGTGGTTTTACATCAAAGGTAAAAAAAATTGCGGGAGGTGTAAATGGTTGTACTCACCTGGTGGAACTCATGCTGGCAATGGGTCCGGCTGCAATCCAGGGCTTTGCGGCGTATGAGGCGCAAAAACCGTCAGGCCTCAATAAAGAACATGCGGAGACTATGGCAAAATATCTCGTAAACACATGCTATGCCTGGCGTGAGGACGGCCCGTTTGTTAAGGTATTCAAAAAGTAATCAACGCAAGACGAATCATATCATGATCAATATTTTACAGGAGATACATTATGGCTATTGTTGAGTGGAAAAAAGATGGAACGGTCGCCCTGCTGACCATGAACAACGGGGAGAACAGACATAATCCTGATTTCGCTAAATCCATGCTCAATGCGTTTGACGAGATCGAGAAGGATGAGTCGATATTTAGTGTGGTTATTACTTCAAGCGATAAGAAGAACTGGTCGCTGGGCATCGATCTGGAGTGGGCAATAAAAGCTATGGAACCCAGCCAAACCCATAGAATGAAGGAGTTTATGTATCAACTCAATGAGCTCTCCAAAAGAATTCTATTATTTCCCATGCCGGTCATAGCCGCCATAAACGGACATGTGTTTGGAGACGGTGCCGTTCTGGCCTGTGCCTGCGATTTCAGATATATGAAGGCTGATCGCGGGTTTTTCTGCTTTCCTGAGATTGATATCGACATACCGCACATGCCGAGCATGCTGGCGATAGTCAAGAAGGCCATGCCCTATTATGAGGTTGAAGAGCTCATCTTCAGCGGTAAGCACGCAAATGCCGCAGAGCTTGAAGCCAGCCGCGCTATTCGCAAGGCCTGCGAAAATGAGGATGCCATGATGAAAGAGGTTATGGAGTTCGCAAGATCATTTACAAAGAAACGTCCGATCTTCAGGGAGACGAAAAAAAGACTCTACAAATATATTATCGGGATTATGGAAAACCAAGACCCGGAATTCATCGAAACGCTTCAGGTTAGTGTATAATCAGGAGACAAATGATCGGGTCCAAAAGACTTGACCAAACTTTAAGAAAAAGAGTTAAAATGAAGGTTGCAAAATCAGTAATTAAAGACGGCAATGAAAAAAGTTGCGCGAAAATTACACGCAATTTTAAAATGATTGTGGAATATGACGGCACTGCTTATTGCGGATGGCAGAGGCAGGAAAACGGATTGACTATCCAACAGGTATTAGAGGATGCAATTGGGCTCATTACCGGAGAAAAGGTTACCGTTATCGGTTCCGGCAGGACGGATGCCGGGGTGCATGCCTTAAATCAGGTCGCCCATTTCAAGAGCGGCAGTGTTCTACTCCTCAATAATATATACAGGGGCCTAAACAGCGTATTGCCGCCGGATATTGTCGTCAAGAAAATGGAAGAAGTTTCAGGCGAATTTCACGCTCAGCATGATGTTGTCAGCAAAGTTTATTTTTATAAGATATGCAATCAGCCTTTAAGTCCGGCATTGGGACGAAATTATTTCTGGCACATTCGTTTTCCTCTTGATCTGCAGAAGATGAGAAAAGCGGCTAAATATTTAATCGGCACGCATGATTTTTCCTGCTTTTGTGCGACCGGAACTCAGGTTAAAGATCGTGTGCGGACTATTATGGATATTAAGATCAATATCTGCGATGACGGTCTTATAGAAATTACAGTGGAATCGCGGGGCTTTTTAAAATATATGGTGCGCAACATCATCGGGACGCTAGTCGATGTCGGCAGAGGTAAACGAATGCCTGAGGAAATGAAGCTAATTATTGAATCCAGAAACAGAAAAATAGCGGGAGTCACCGCTCCGGCCTGCGGTTTGTTTCTTAAGGAGGTTAAATATTGAAAATGAAAATATTGTTATTGGGACATAAGGGGATGCTGGGAAGCGATCTATTATTAAAACTTTCCGGAGAGCATGACGTTATAGGAATGGATAAAGAGGAAATTGATATTGTCTCCGCCAGCGAGTGTCAAAAGGCGATTAAAGAAATTCAGCCGGGTATTGTTATCAATGCCGCGGCTTTCACTAATGTTGACGGATGTGAAACGGCCAGGGAAGACTGTTTTGCAGTTAACGCTGAGGCGGTAAAAAATATTGCCAATGCCTGCCGTAATAAAAATATCCGTATCATCCATTTCAGCACGGATTATGTTTTTGACGGGAAATCCAGACAGCCCTATAAGGAAGATGACCCATGCAATCCGATTAGTGTTTATGGAGAATCCAAATTAGCGGGTGAGCGTTATCTGCAATCTCTTTCGGATAATTATATTCTTATCCGCACATCCTGGTTATTTGGTGTAAAGGGCAAAAACTTTATCGGATCTATTCTGGAAAAGGCGAGAGCGAAAAACTTTATTCGTGATACTATGGACAAAGCAAAAGCGGAAAAGGACGGACCGTCAACGTTATCGGTAGTCGATGATCAGGTCGGTTCGCCCACTTATACGAAAGATCTGGCGGCGGCGGTAGATTTGCTTATAGATAAAAATGCTCAGGGAATATTTCATATAACCAACAGGGGCAGTTGCAGCTGGCATCAGTTTGCCGTAAAAATTTTGCAGGAATCCGGCTTTGGCGATATTGAAGTTCTTCCGATAAAATCCGATCAACTTCAAAGACCGGCCGCGCGACCGGCTTACAGCATTTTAAGCATGCAGAAGTTTATTCAAACCACGGGAAAAGCCATGCAGCCATGGCAACTGGCTCTGCGGGATTATCTGGAACACTGCCGTGATAAAAAACTTTAAGCAGAAAAGTCGCAAATTATAAAATAAATATATCTTGATTCACAAGAAGCCAAGAAAGCATTTCTTCCTGCAAGTGTTGTTTTTCTTATTTTAGCAATTCACACAACATTTCAATCGGAAATAATTACTTTAAAAAAAATTGTATACAAAGGGTATTTATTGTGATTATATTTTCATATATCATGAAAAATTCAAGTAAAAATTAAGTTATTCAATGATTAAAAAAAGGCCACCGGTAAACCCG
>JBKQWB010000017.1:0-64605 GCA_052139735.1 Smithella sp.
CTTTTCCTTAACGCTCATCACAACGGCTCTTTACCATTGCAACTCAAGGTGGTTTGAAGCCAGTTCCTGCAAACCGGCTCCGAGGGCCCTCACCCCTCATCTTTTGTGCAGCCTCGTGGCGCACTTACAGATTGAAAAAATCATGTCCATGAAAAAGCCTAAACGCTCGCTTGCAGGAAGGCAGTTGGATTCTATAGGAACAGAAAATTAGCTTTCACGTATTTGAACATTGTTTGTAAAAGATGGGTGACTATAACACAAAATGGTAATTTAGCAATATTACCAATATATTTTTAATTGCAATTTTTTATTCAAACTTGCTTTAAATTAAACGGGACGGGTAAAATTATTACCAATTGAAAATCGGCGAATATTCCCATTATAGCAAGCCCCCGCGATATCGCGCTATAGTATTGACACAAAAACATATGGATATTTGTGTCAGGTAAAGTATGGTAAAAATGATAAATACAACGGACAACCAAATAATTAGTATATTTTATGGTCATGATAGGGGTTGGGTTTTCACTCCAGACCATTTCAATTATCCGTCGGTTTCAGGATACCTTCAATCAGGACAAGGATGATTGACTTATTCCCGCCCTGCTTGAGGTTATTAATATGTAATAGCTGCTTTCAATATCTGTGATTTTTTTTGCTGAAAAAGTGTGTCTCATATTCGCTACGCTCATTATCAACACACCTTTCAGCAAAATCACAGAAATCAGCTATTACAAATTAATGCTTAATCATCCCGCCCAGGTTATTAGGCCAAGGAAAATACAGACCTTTTTATTTTGATTCAGTGAATGAATATCTTCTTCCCGGTTGAAGTGAAACACTGGCTGTGATATATTTTAATTACTGAAAGACAATGTTTGGGGGTATATTTGGGGGTATGCTGGAAAATACGCTATAAATAATTTAAATGATTAATAATACTTATATAATCTATTCGAGTCCGCGCTGGGAGCCAATACATACTTCGAATGAAGTTCAAAGAAGTGCAGAAACCCACTAGAAATAGTGGGTTTTTTGTTGTCTTTTATCCAAAGACGATTTCTGGTGTTTTTTAGAATCCGGTTGTTTTGGGTACCCAATTTCCACAGAATGGTACCAAAAAAACGGAGATTCTTGTGTGCCAAAACGAATCATTCCACAACAGACATCAAGATACAAAAAGTGAAAACGAAGGACAAGTCATTTTCATCATTTGATTGTAGTGGTTATATCTTTTTGTGATTTTATCTAAGATAGTAGAAATTCAATCTGTCTATTAAACCACCTTGATGCACATGCCCCACCTTGACATTTTCTTTCTCGCTATTAGAGACCAAAATCTTCTTGACACGCAACTATCAGCCGCATATACTCAATTTCATTAAAAATATTCTAACAATACCAACCAATTCATATGCAAAATAAATTTATCATCGACAAAGAAATTGACCTGAAGAAAAGCGATTTTCTTAAAACGAAAATTTATGCAGACAATTTGAGTAAAATTATTAAAAATTCAGAACCCAACAAAGTTTTCACTATTGGACTTTTCGGTAATTGGGGAGCGGGAAAATCTTCTATAATAAAAACTTCTCAACATGAAATTGAAGATCAGAAACTCAAATTTATAACCTATGATGCTTGGCAATATATCAATGATTCATTCAGGAGGATGTTTTTAAGAAAACTGCGTGAAGAACTGAAATATGAAGAAACGGATTTGATGAAAAAGTTTTATGAGAACGAATCAACCGATATCGGAAATCACTACTGTCCGGGTATTTGGTCAAATAAATTTAGTTGTTTACACGACATAGGGTTTTCCGTTTTGTAATTGGTTCTTGTAAATAGTTGATAAAGCGGAACTCTTTCGAAAACTGAGACGCTTAGAACCTGTAAAATAGTGTAGAGACTGTAAGGGAGATGAAGTTGTTTTTTCAGAATGGCAACGATAACGTAAACGGAGATGGCAATCCAGATTTGTGTTTTGACCGCATTCTCCGATGTTCCATAAAAACTTTTGATGCGCAGGTGTTGTTTGATCCATTTGAAAAAGATCTCCACTTGCCAGCGTGAGCGATAAAGTTGTGCAATTGTCAGGGCCGGCAGATTGAAATTGTTGGTCAGGAAGACAAAAGTAAGATCGGTTTCGGCGTCGTAATATTTTACACGTCGCAGTTTTTCGGGATAATCTTTGCTCTGATAGAATCCGGTGAGCATGATCGTCTGATCGTAAATCAGACCGGTTGACCGATCTACCGGATGCGAGTAAATTCTCCGACATTGGAGATTGGATTTTGCACGGATCAGGAAGAAGGCGGAAGCCTGTGAGAGATTGTATAATCTGGAGAAGTCCAGATAGCCGCGATCCATAACGTAAAACGACCCTGGTTCGAAGGGAACAATGTCGAGCGTATTGACTTCGTGGAATTTGCCGTCGGAGATGTGAATGAAAGTTGGGATACTGCAACGCAAATCCAGTAATGTATGGAGTTTGATAGCTCCCTTGTTCTGTCGGAACCGGGCCCACGGAAACATGGTCAGGCACAAGTCGATGGTTGTGGCATCGAGTGCATAAGCCGTTTGTTCCAACTCGAAAGCGAAGGATTCGTCGCTGTAGAGCTTGCGCGCCGTATTGATCAGCGAATAGGCCAGATCGGCATAGATCTTCCAATTTCTCTGTTCGTTGGCGTTGGCAATGGTTGATCGGGATACCTTGCCGCGAATGCCCATATGATAAAGTTTCTGCTCTTGGGCACGCAAACAGATTTCGATATCGCGCAGGCTTTCCCGGTAAGTGATTTGCGCAAAGGCCATGCAAAGGTATTGATCGAAGCAGGTAAACTTTTTCACTTTGTAATCGCCTTGATACCGCGTTACACAGCGTCGAAAGGTATGCATGGGCATGAAGTCCATGACCTGAGAGAAAACGAGTTTGCCGATGTACATGAGTTGACTCCTCCTGTTGAATCACAGGGGGATACTCAGATCGATCATAAATTTTCAAGTCGATAACTCGTACAATTGGCATATTTACTAAATGATAACAAAATATTAATGAGTGTTAAATAATTCTATTCCGGACAGTAGTGAGGATAAATATTGTTCGAAGGAATAAATAATGACAACAAATAATCTTATATCAAGAATAGTTTCATTTTTTACAGAAAAGAAAAACGACCTAAAAAATAACCGTGATGAAGGTGAAAATGACCTTCTTGATACTCTTAAATTTGCAGAATTTTGTGATTTAAAGGAGGACTCTCCAAGTGGTAATGCCTTATTTGGTTACGGTTCTTTAAAATCTGATTACCGTCCAATAGATGATAAAAATTTAATTATTGAGGTGAAATATATTAGAAAAAGCCATAGTTCATATACTGAATGTGAGATAAAAAATGCCCTAAGTCAAATAATTGAACAAGCAATATGCAAAGACGTAAAAAAGGCAATTCTTTTGATTATAGACGCGGGCAGAGCCAGTAATAGAATGCTGAATGCTATTGAAGGGAAATTTATTTCTATGTTTCAGCAAAATCCTTTTAACATTAATCTTTCAATCGTAAGAATCAGAGTCATAGAAAATAATGATAAAGATATTAATATCGAAGCTGAGATTGTATAAAATCTTCTAATTAGCCTCTAGAACCGATCGCAACCCGCTGGGCTGCTCCGGCTCAGCTTTTCGTTAGAATGTAAAACATTGGATATAACATATGGGTGCTTTGCTGGAATGGCTTCTCAAAAAAGAAAATAAAAAGACATGTGATTTTATAGGTGTATTTCTCGTTATCCCTTATATTGCTTATTATTTTAGCGGTGGCTTCCCTCAAGGCATTAACGAGGATGCAACAATTTTCTCAACTGGATGGTTTCGTGGAATATTACTGTTATCATTAGTTCTTATGTTTGGTTTGGGTTTAATTCTAATGGCTGCTGGATTTTTAAAAAGAAGAAATGATGAATAAATATTTCTAACAAAAGCAAAATAGCCGATCGCAGTCTGCTGGGCTGCGCCGGCTCAGTTTTTCGTTAGCTCTTAGATATTTACGGATAGTATCAATATCATGATCACTAATATTGAAATCTACAAAACGATTGCTGATGAGGCATACCAGAAAATGGTACAATTAATGGAAGCTGCCTGTCCTCCAAAGCCTGATGGAAGTGCTGGACGGATAATAATCTATGATCCTAATCAAAATAGTTTTAAACAATCTATGATCTCAATTGTATTCACGGGGATGTGGCTTGAGTCATTAATCCATCTACTTATTGTAGAAAAACACGGAAAAGAAAAGTTTAAAAAATATGATTTTAAGTCCTATGAAGAAAAACTACAATTGCTTGGGTGTACAGATCAAAAGCTTCTTGATCGTGTATTGAGGTTTCGCAAAACAAGAAAATCTTTAGTTCATGAAAAAGCACATTTAGATGATGGTGAAATTAAGTTGGCGCAAGATGAAGCGAAGAATGCTCACCAAATACTTATTTGTATTCATGGACACTTTTCTGGTAAACTACGTTAACAAGATTAATCTAGCCGATCGCTACACACCGGTTGATTTTTTCGTTAGGCACGAACGTAAAGGAGTTGAATGATGGCCACCCGAAAGACTATTACACAACCACCAATAGAGGTTAAAAAGTTCACAGTCCCTGAGATTGATGCTGGAATTCGTAAACTGAGGCGTAGAATAGAGGAAGTCAATGGTCTGTCTGATCCTGAGGTTGGGTATCGTGACGCCAAAGTGACGATGACCGAAAGTAATATTCGTGAGACGATACGGGAAGTTTTTGGTCAGAACTCCCCAGAATTCAATGATCATCAGTTTCACGCTATTTGGGATGGCGGCTATAACCTGTATGAGAATGAATACGAAAAACAGCACAAGTTTTTGGCAGGTATTCCTCAAACTGTGGGAATTTTGGAAGGCTTAATTGCCCGCCTTGAGGAAAAACGTACTGATCTTGCTGAATCACCCCACAAAAACTCTTCACATTCCACTTTAGAGTATTTTCTAACGAGAAAGGTCTTTGTTGTTCATGGACATGATGAGGAAGCTAAACAAACCGTTGCACGTTTTTTAGAAAAATTGAAGCTTGAAGCAGTAGTGTTGAGTGAACGTCCCAATGAAGGTCGCACAATTATAGAGAAGTTTGAAAAGAATAGCGATGTTGGATTTGCGATAGTACTATTAACGCCTGACGACATGGGATATTCGAAAGATGATCATGACAAAATCCGACCCCGGGCCAGACAGAATGTAATTCTCGAACTCGGCTATTTTGTTGGTCGCTTGTCTCGATCAAAAGTCTGCGCTCTATATAAAGGCACGATAGAGATGCCTTCAGATTTTCATGGTGTTATTTACTTGCCCATGGATGAGGCAGAGGGGTGGAAGCTAAAGATCGCTTCCGAACTGAAGCAGGCTGGTATCGATGTTGACCTTAACCTTGCGATTTGAGAACCCAAGTCGCGTACGATTCCATGAGCCAAAAGTTTAATACTATGGTTGATGGCCATGTTACTCTCTTCCACCAGTAATCCTTAAATTTGACGAATGCCATATACTGTTGATTAATAGTGGCTCCTGCGTTTTTCTTCCTCCACAGATCGACAATTCGGACTGAAATGCAATCTTTTTAATGCTAATCCTTATTAAATATATTTCACATTGTCATAATGAGACTCCTCAAAATTAATTAAAATTTTACTCATCCTTAATCAGGATGTAACAATAACTTATTATAAAATAAAATTTAATAAGAGCCTGACGGTTAAATTCTGGAAGGGGGATTCGCCTTAAGGATTTTGATATGGGGAATGTCAGATAAATAGAGTGAGCAAGAGGAGAATAAGATGATGCGTTTTAGAAATGCCGGGATATTGCTGGTTTCTTTTATCGTTTTAACTTTGGGTTGTGCTCAAAAGGTGTGGTTGCCGCAGTCCGATGAACAAGTGCAAAATTTGAAAAAGATAGTATCAAAACGTGTAGCAGAACTTGCTGAAAAAGATAATTATTTTCCATCCTCTTTTACAGAGGAATACACTGATGCGGTACTAAACTCACTGAAAAAGAATAAAGGGAGGGCAGTGATCATTGCTCATGACGGTCTGCGGTGGACTAAATTCAAGTTTATTTTAAAAAACCATGAATATGTTCGTAAGCTAACCGTTACCAAATATGCAACAGATTTCGGTGAAATATTTAAAAAATATAAAGTCGATCAAAGCCAGTGGCGCGACCTGATACATGACTTTAACACTAACGGATATGCAATTTTAGGAACAGATGTATATATCAAATACTATTATGATTACGATGAAGAAAAATTTTTGATTGATACGTATAAATCGGAAATAATACCGGGAAAGGGATCAGTAAACAAGAAAACAGGTAGTATCTAAATAATATCGGGAATCATTCATTCAACTTTTCGGGGCTGCATTGAGGGAAATGGTTATGGCGGGCACCTGGTTTTTTGCAATCATTGTGTTGCAAGACCGCAATAACAAATAAAATAAGTCAAAATAACGAAACTCTAACTTAACATGTGGTAAAAGCATTTGGGGCCGATCAAAGCTTTCTCTTAAACCTTCCTCTCAAACCTTTCCGGGAAAATAGTGGTCTAACATATTGACATTATGTTACTTACAATAAAGATGCAGACAAGACTATTCTCATTCTCCTTTATGACAGAATTCTATCATGTATGTTTCAATGGAATTCCCTGTTTTCAATGCCCGAAGATACAGGAAGAAAATTAGATACTCATAGATATAAAAATCAATCGCAGGTTCTATGCCCCGGTATGCTCCTCATGGTTCGGTGCCTTATGCGTATGATCCGAACCCGCTACCATCCCGGGCTGAAGTTCCTCGGTCGGCACATTCATCAACTTCTGAAGACCCTCTTGTTTGTGGATGGTCTTTCTCCTCATGAGAAACGCCGGCTTTGTCATAAATATGACCACCGGCAGGATGGTCAGAGTGCTTATGATGCAGGCGAAGATGGAAAAGGAGACCAGGAAGCCGAAAAAGCGCATGGGTATGAAATTGCTGAAAAAGAAGACAAAAAATCCCACCACCACAGAGAATCCGTTATACATGATCCCTTTGCCGATGGAGGTCATGGTGTCGACATATCCGTCCTCCAGGCTGCCACGGAGCCGGGCGCGTTCCCTGAGGCGCCAGAGGAAATAGGCCGTGTAATCGGTTCCTGCACCGATGCTGATACCCGTCAGGGTGGCCGTGATGTAATCGAGGGGAATATGCATGACCCCCATGATGCCGAAAACCAGCACGATGGCGCACAGCAGTGGCACCACCGCTATCATGCCGGCTGCAAAAGACCGAAAGAAGATCATGTAGCAGATAACGATAAGGATGACGCTCAGCGACAGGCTCCATAACTGGCCATCGACGATCATGTTCCCGACCTCTGCATTTATCTCCGCAGGTCCGCTGAAGGATACCCGGATGTCCGGGTTCGGATGATCCTTCAGGTATGTTTTTAGCTGGTCGGTGATGGCCTTGAGCCTGGGTGTGCTCATGTCGGGCAGCCGGATGACCATCTGCGCATTGTTATACTTGTAGTCCACGAGCCCCCCAAATTCACCTGAACTCTGATTTTCATAAGAGAGCAGGTATTGGGCAATGAGATTGCGGGTGTCCGGGACCCGGTTTTCTTTAGGGTCGTTTTTCATGATCCTGTTCATATACGAGACCAGATCGGACATGGATAATGCATCTCCGATGAGCTTTTCGTTCGTGCGCGGGTCTTTCTGCTCCAGGACATACTTCTCGAAACCTTCCATCCATTTGAGTATCGCGGGATCCTTCATGGGCCCGTCTTCCGGTGAATCGGCGGCAACGGGATGAACAGCCTCGGTGAGGATGTTGAGCGTGCTGTACCCGCCGAAGTTATCGGTGATGAACTGGGCATCGCGGTAGATGGCGGATTTCTTCGGGAACTGGTTCATCATGTTCGCATCCACTTTGATTTTCGGGATGAAATAACAGCAGCACAGAGCCAGTATGAGCACGGCTGCCAGCAGTCCGTATTTTCTCCTGATGGTGTACTCGGCGACGGCCTTTAAAAACCTGTCCGTGGCGGCCCCGTGATTCTTCTTGAGGAGCATTTTGGGGACGCTGATATAGGAGAGGATCGCGGTATGGAACAGGATAGTGAGATTAAATGCCGCGATGATGCCGAAGGCGCAGAAGAATCCCAGCAGGGCAAGGCCCCTGATGGGGTGGGAGATCATGGTGACAAAACCGATGATGACCGTGATGGCGGAGATGAAAACCGGCGCGCCGATAGAGACGATGCCGTGGCCGGCTATCTGTTTTACGGCGTCTTTGGTCAGATGGCCATGGGTGGCCTGGACATCCTCGTAGTATTTGGCAATGAGCTGGGTGCCGTAATTATGCGCGATGGCAATAAGCATGGGGCCCATGATCACGAAGGGAAGGGTGATCTTTTCCTTCATCCATCCCATGAAACCGAAGGACGCGATGACCGAGAGCAGCACGACGATAAGCGGGAGGAGCATGCCTCTGAGCGTGCGGAAGCTCGCGTACAGGAAGGCCAGCATGACCACGACTCCCAGGATCAGGAACACCTTCAGGTCCGCGGCCATCTGCAACCAGAGATTGTACCTGATATACGGAAAACCGGTGACTGTGATCTTGTATGCGGGATCTGCGAACTGATTCATGATATTGACGAAGGTGGGCTTATCCGGATTGCCCGGCGTTGGCTCGCAGAATTCCTTGTCCTGCACGACCCGGCTTATCTTTGTTCCGTTGGGTTTTGTTTCTTCGACATGCATGTTGATCTGGGCAACAATCAGGGCTGATTTTTCGTCAGGGCTGATCAGGCGTTTACTGGCCAGATCGTTTTCTTTGACCTTGTTCCGGATGCCAGCCACATCTTCCGGCTTGATTTCGGTGGCATCTTCCGGAATGATGCTGGAGACTTCCATCATATCGTCTTTGTTCGAAATGGATTTCATTTCAGTGATTGAGAGAATCCGGTCAACATTCGGAGAGGTTTTAATTTTCTTGCTCATCTGGTGTATGCGGGAAAGGATGTGTGCGTCCCAGATCGTGCCGTTTTTTGCAGTGATGCAGACATAGACAGTTTCCAGACCGCCGAACAGCTGCTCGATCTTGTCGAAGGACTGGACGGAGGCCATATTATCCGGAAGCAGCACTTTCATGTCAGGCTCGAGGGTGAGGTTCTTGATTCCTATTCCGAGGATTGCCACGATGATCAGTGAGGCGGCAATGTAGAAGACCGGCCGCGCCGTAACCATAGCGGCAATCTTTTTCACACCGACCTTCAGAAAGACGTAAAACGTAATAAAGCTCAATATAAAGACAGTAGAAAAAATGATGATTTCATTGCTTAAACTCATGGACTGCACCCCTGCTATTTCAATATGGAAACCATTGTATCATCCGTATCCAATCAGATCATATAATGAAACCTGACGCATAATAGCAGAATGAAAAGATTTTAGCATCCGGAATTTAAGCGCACTGTGATGAAAAGACATTGAGCTGATTATCTACACCCCCAAAACATATTCCACCTTTTTAATAGTAATCCTTAATTCAGACGATTGCCAAATGTTGTGTTTGTGTAACAATTGTCAAAGCACTTCTTGTTTGGACACTGTCTGTCAAGTCAATAAAGAATAGATTATATAATAATTTCACGCTGTGGTCTCTGCCGCAGGGGAATAAATAAGAAAAATATTAAGGCCGTTTTTTTCTTCGCGGGTTTTTACCATTCATTTTATATAATCAACAGCAACCCATCGGGCAAGGTCTTCTTTATCTCCATTTAATATTATAATTTTTCTTCTTAAGGGCAGCCTCATCTATTATTATCACCATAATATTAATATAAGAAATGCTAATGGCTGCGTTTGACATTTATGATTTTAATTAATTTTTTTTTAAAAATATATTGTCAATTTGGAAGCCATGTCTTATATTAATATCAGACATTCAAAATTATTTACGGTGGAAAGGAGATCAGGAATGAAGACGTACGCTATAAAATATTTGGAACTGGCGGAGCAACATGCACAGAAAATAGCGGCAAGGTGGCTTAAGGATGTCAAGAATAACGTCAAAACGCCAACGTATAAAAATTTGGATGAAGAAGCTATCATCCGTCAATGTGTCAGGTTTTATCAAAATTTCAGCAAAATGTTTCTGGATGAAAAGACTACGGATGATGTATTGAGGTACTTCCGAAGTTATGCCCGGGAAAGTTACGCGATGGGTATTCCCGCAAATGAGACTATCTACGCGCTGATATTAATGAGACGGCATATCTGGTTATACGCGGAGTTTCAGGCAATATTCAGCACAGGTATTGATCAACGGCAGGCTCTTGATACGCTTGGCCGTACAATTTTATTGTTCGACTATGCGTCTTATGAGGTAACCAAAGAATATCAGGAACTCATGAAGAAGGGAAAAAGTAAAAATTAGTAACAACGTAAAAAATCATATGGCGATAGTCTGTAAATAAATGAATTTTTAAAGGCATCCATAATTTGCCGGACTATATTTAAGTTAAAAAAAAGGAGAATATTATGGTAGATTCTATTAAACTGCTTGATGTTACCGAACAAAATGCCGAGGAAATTGCAAAACATTGGACCATGGACGTCCAGAAAAATAAAAGAACTACACATTATCAAGATTTAAAGAGAGAAATATTAATAGCACAAGCCATTGACGTTTATCGCAATTTAAGAGAACTATTAACAGCTCCCAATCGGGCTGAAATTACCCTGGAATATTTTCAGAAATACGCTAAAGACTGCCATGATAATGGAATTCCTTTGCATGAAGCCATTTACGCGTTAGTCCTGATGCGTCGCCACATGTGGCTCTATGCCGATTTTCAGGCAATTTTTATCAATGCTCTGGAGCACAATCAGGCGATTGACAGCATTATGAGAATTATGCTGATGATGGACTACGCTGTATATGAGATCACGCAGTATTATCTCGATATGGACAAGTAGTGATTCCGGGTATAATTTTCAGATATACGCGATTTTCAAAAAAATCTTGTTTAAATAAATATGTCCGGCGCGCGGAGGCTTTTTGATAAAAAATCTTCACGGACCGGACATATTTATTTTTTGTTTTGCAGATTAAAGCCGCATAAATTATAAAGCGTCGCGCAGCTTTACGCCCAGAATTTAATTCCCGATAAAATGACTTCCAATCACCGGATTTTAATAACCATTTATCCCCGTAAGTGTCTGATGTTATACGCCTATCGTAATACCTTGAAACACAAGCAAAGAAAAGATTAAAATTTTATAAATATATTGACAGAGTGAATATAGAGATGTATAAGATTCAGAAAATGACCTTCGGTCATCAAATAATAAGTTCTTGTTGATAGCTTAAGAAATTCGTAAATGCCGGCGCTATTTTTTTAGTAATTAACAGTAAAACCTCGCGAGTTCATGCAATATTTACAGAGGGTATACAAAAAATTACAGAATTGACGCTCATTATTATCGAGCAAAAAATATAACAAATAGAAATAGTAAGGAGGATTTGTATGGCTAATTTGTGGGTTGATGTAAGGGATATTAAATTCCAGTTGTTTGAAGTCTTAAAGATACAGGAAACATTACTGGGCAAGGGCCGTTATGTTGATTATGATCTTGATACTTGCAACATGGTTCTTGACCAGGCGGCAAAATTCGCAGAGTTGGAGCTTGCGCCTACCTATCCTGACGAAGTTCATCGTAAACCGGTCGAGGCAACATGGAAAGATGGAAAAGTCACCACACCTGATTCCTATAAAAGACTATGGAAACTTTATTGTGAAGCCGGTTATATGGCCACGGGTGACAATCCTGAAGTAGGCGGCCAGGGCTTCCCCGCTGCTATCGCTGCGGCCTTGGCTAATATGTTTCTGGCCTGCAATCAGGCTTTCATTATGTATCCCGGTCTTTCCCATGGCGCGGCAAGACTGATGGAGGATTTCTTCCATAATCCGCTCCGCGATGTCGTTCTCGAAAAAATGTATACAGGCGAATGGGCCGGAACGATGTGTCTGACTGAGCCGGGCGCCGGTTCCGACGTCGGCGCGTTGAAGACCACTGCTAAAAATAATGGGGACGGAACTTACTCCATCGTTGGCACAAAGAGTTTCATCTCCGCCGGAGATCATGATCTGGCCCCGAACATTATTCACCCTGTTCTGGCGAGAGTCGAAGGCGATCCCAAAGGAACAAAGGGCATTTCCATTTTCATGGTTCCCAAAGTCAGATTCAATGAGAAGGGCGAACTGGGAGTACCGAATGACGTTCAATGCGGCGGCATCGAAAGCAAGATGGGTATCCACGGCAACGCCACCTGTACACTGAACTTCGGTTCTGACAACAAATGCATCGGTTACCTGATGGGCGAAGAACGTCAGGGTATGCCGATCATGTTCCACATGATGAACGAAGAGCGTCAGGGCGTCGGCATGATGGGCGCTTCTCTGGCCATGTCTTCTTATCTGCATGCTCTGGATTATGCCAAACAGAGATTCCAGGGTCAGGACGTAGTCGCCATGGCTATGAAGATTGAAGACTCTCCGCAAGTAACTATCATTAAGCATCCGGACGTCCGCAGAATGCTTCTGAGAATGAAATCCACATCAGAAGGGCTTCGCATGCTGGCTTTTTTCTGTTACTGGTGCATGGATAATGAAATGAACGCCGTGACGGACAAAAATGAGGAGCAACAAGCCTACTGGCATGGATTTATTGAACTCCTTACGCCTATAGTAAAATCTTACTGCACAGACATGGGCATGGATTGCTGCCAGCTTGCCGTACAGACATACGGCGGTTACGGTTACTGCCGTGAATACCCTGTCGAGCAGATGATGAGAGATCAGAAGATCAATCAGATATATGAAGGCACAAACGGGATTCAGGCTCTTGATCTGCTGGGCCGTAAGCTCGGCATGAAAAAAGGCCTTTATTTCATGAACCTGTTGGCTATGGCCAATGAAACCATTGCCGAAGCCAAGAAAGTCGACGCTTTAAAGGCGGAGGTTGCTCTTGTGGAAGGCGCGTTGAATGCCTGCGCGGAGACATCTATGGCATTTGCCAAGATGATGAGGACCACACCTTACGTTCCGCTGATTGGCGCTTGCGATTTTCTCAATTGCCTGGGTGATGCTATTATGGGCTGGCTGCACCTCAAAATGGCCCTGGTTGCTATTCCGAAGTTCTTCGCAACCGAAACCGGCGAACAGGAAAAATTCTTCTACCGTGGTAAAATTGAAGCTGCCAGATTCTTCATCGGCCGTATTACAGGATTGGTTCCCGCGAAACTGGAAAACCTCAAGAGAGATGAACAGAGCTCGATGAACATTCCTGATGAAGCATTTAGCGTTTAAGAATATCTTTTAGAAAATTAAATCTGTGGGCGGGGAGGCTATAATGGCCTCCCCGTTTTTTTTTATATACCATCACGCTTTCTTCGGCTAACTTTGTTGGCTGCGTCGTCGGCTTCCTCAACGTATTACTAATACGCCTGCGGAGCCTCCTCCTTGCCGCCTCGTTATCCTCTAACCGGGGGCGCGACTGAAAGGAGCGCAATAAAAAACAGCCTTTACCTTGCCGGGAACTGACGCCTACCAGGCGGCAGCTTCCAATCGCAATGGTATATTGAAGCCGGTTGCGCTTTGACAGGCTAACTTTGTTGGCACAGCCTGCCGGGGGCGCAGGCCGGGGTCGTCAGCTTCGGTAGAGAAATGGTATTTGACCTATTTTTTGATTCGTGCCAAAATAAAATATGAGCAGGAAAAGAAAGCAGACTCAATTGCAATCCATAGGCGAAGTGTTATTTTCTGTTTTAAAAAAAAGAGGCATGACCTCAAAAATAGAAGAAAACGCTGTGATCAAACTCTGGCCGAAAGCTGTGGGTCCGCAAATTGCCTCGAAAACAAAGCCTGATTGTTTGAGAAACGGCACCCTGTTTGTTAAAACAATTTCATCGGTCTGGGTGCAGCAGCTTCATTTTATAAAAGAAGAAATTCGCGAAAAATTAAATAAACTTTCCGGAAAATCCGACATAAAAGAAATCCGTTTTTTAGTGGGGCACACTCTTGCTCTTGAAAAGGAAGAAGAGAATATTTCTTCGGGGAAAAAGACAATGCTAAGTAAAAGGGACAAAGAAATGATCGCCCGGTGCACGGATGCTTTAGCCGATCATGAATTGGCCGCTATCCTGAAGCGTGTTATGCAAACAGAAATCAGCCGCCGCCGGCAGCGGGAAACCCGGAAAGTTCATTAAAGATGCCGGTCATTTCCTCTGAATAATTTTTGTCCCGATCATAAATGAAAAGTGGTGATTTAATTTTCAGCTCTTCTTTCGAGCCGCTTTTCCCTTCTACAAGAACGAATTGGGCATCGGAGAGATTGTCGGAATAAACCGGCCTCATTATTTTGGGTTCAATACCGCTGTTTCGGAAAAGATAAACGAGTTCAACTAATCTTCTTGCCGGGTAAATCGTAAAAACGGAGCCCGCGGGTTTCAGCAAATATTTCGCCGCTGTTAAAAAATCTTTTAAAGAACCGTTTATTTCGTGGCGGGCAATGGCTTTTTCGGGATAGGGATTGATTCTGCCGGAATTTAATTTCCGGTAAGGAGGATTAAATATCACTGTATCAAACGAGCGCGCTCCGAAAATATCTTTTATTTTGCGCGCATCTCCGGAGACTATTTCGACCCTCCCGCTCAAACCATTGAGTTGTGTGTTTTTTCGCGCAAGCTCCGCGAGCTTTTCCTGAATTTCCAGACCAACGCAATTAACGTGCGGAAAACGTTTTGCAGCAATAAGAACAATAATGCCGTTGCCGCATCCCAGGTCAATAACGCGGGCGCGCGGCTTTAAAGAAACAAAATGGGCAAGTAGAATCGAATCCAGAGAAAACCGGTATCCTTTTTTATTCTGGAAGACCTGCAAACGCCCATTAAGGATTGTATCAAGGGTTTCTTCTTCCATTCTAGTCCAGTTTGTGAGTAAAGATGCCGCTGCGCAATTTCGGTTCAAACCAGGTTGACTTCGGAGGCATTATCGCTCCCGCGTCGGCAACATTTATTATCTGCTCCATCGTTGTCGGATAAAGAGAAAACGCTACGGCAAACCCGTCTTTGTTCATCAGCTTTTCCAATTCATCCATGCCTCTTATGCCGCCGATAAATTTGATGCGGTCATCCACGCGCGGATCTTTAATTCCCAAAACAGGATACAGCAGATACTCCTGCAATATGGCCGCGTCCAGGCGGGCTACGGGATCGCTTTCGTTATAGGTTCCTTTTTTAATGGTTATTTTATACCACTGTCCGCCCAGATACATTCCGAAATCATGAAGCTGTTGCGGTGATCTTGCCGTGAAGTTTTTACTGATTGTAAAGCTTTGACCGATCTTTTCGATAAATTGATCCGGAGTCAGGCCGTTTAAGTCTTTAACGGCGCGGTTATAATCCATAACCTTAAGTTGCGTGTGGGGAAAAAATACAGCCAGTACGGATTCGTATTCCTTTAAAGATGCGCCGGATTTATCTCCGGCGCGTCTGGTTTTGGCGATTGTCGTTGATGCCGCGGCGCGGTGATGTCCGTCGGCAATATAGAGGGAATCGATCTCGGAAAATTCTTTTTTGATTTTATCAATTTGTCCGGCGTCGGCTACAACCCAGGCTGTATGTTTAACGCCATCGTCCGCCGTGAAATCATATTCCGGGATGCCGGCCGTGATTTCAGCGACGATCTTATTTAAGCTTTGCCGTTCCCTGTAACTTATAAATACCGGGCCGGTTTGCGCGTTGACCGTGTCCACATGCCGGATGCGGTCTTCTTCTTTATCCTTTCTGGTCAATTCATGTTTTTTGATCTTGCCGGCATCGTATTCGGATGCGCTCATCAAACCGACTATTCCTGTTTGTACCTGAGTTCCCATTTGCTGCCGGTATATATAAAAGCAGGGCGATTCATCCTGCAATAGGATTCCTTTTGTCTGCATTTGAAGAAAGTTATGCTTTGCCGTCTGGTAAATCAGACGATCATCGCTTTTTGTTCCGTCGGGCACGTCAATTTCCGATTTCTCGACGTGCATGAAGCTCAAAGCGTTGCCCAAAACTGCTTTTTGTCCCTCTTCCCTGGTCATAACATCGTAAGGAAGAGCCGCTACCTGAGAAACAAATTTTTGCTGCGGCCGTACCGCTTTAAAAGGTAAAACTTGTGCCATAATAAAATCTCCTTCATTGAATCTTCTCTTGCGGGATTGATAACATACTGTCATAATCCGTACAATATAAAAAATTTTAAAAGGGAAAAATTAAAAAGCAAATGGAAGACACTTTGGTTTTTATTCATGGTTTGGAAAGCACGGCGCAGGGCGCCAAGGGGCAATATTTTTCTCAAAATTTTCCACGGATGATTATTGAAGATTATACCGGGGATTTTACCGCGCGTATGCGAAAACTTAACGATGTCCTTGCCGGAAAAACCGGCCTGATCATAACAGGATCAAGTTATGGAGGTTTAATGGCGGTTCAATATGCGATGGAAAATGAAAGCCGGGTGAAAAAATTGATTCTGCTCGCGCCGGCTTTGAACCTTCCTGAATTCGAATCAAATTGTGATAAACAATTAAATATTCCCGTTATTATCTATCACGGAACAGACGATGATGTGGTTAATCCTTACATTGTAAAAAATATTGCCTTGAAATGTTTCAGCGCTCTGGAACATCATTTTGTGGAAGATGACCATCCCCTGCGTAAGACTTTCCCTGTTCTTGACTGGAAAAAACTTCTTGCGCCAGACTAACGGCAGACTAACGGCAGACTGGCGACGGACTGGCGACAGACTGGCGACAGACTAATGGTTTGGGAATATCCTATAATGACTACGGCAATTTACCGTAAATTACCTTGACAATATTCTTTTGATATTTTAGTCTTTCACAAATTTTGATGGATTAATAATATTATGTATTCGAAAAAAATCGTTATCCGTTATACACCGGAGGCAGTTCAACAGCCGGTAATTTATGATCTTGTTAAACAATACAACCTTGTGTTCAATATTTTAAAAGCGAGAATTTTCCCGCGCCGCGAGGGCGTTATCGTTCTGGAATTAACCGGTTTAAAAGAAAATTTTGATAACGGCATTCGTTATTTGAAAGAAATGGGGCTCAAGGTAGAACCCCTGTCCAAGAGCGTAAGCCAAAACATCGATAAATGCGTTCACTGCGGAGCCTGTACCGCTTTTTGCCCTACAGGAGCATTGGCTTTTGAAGGAGAATCACAAAAGGTGTTATTTGATCCGGAAAAATGCAATGGATGCGAGCTTTGTGTCTTAGCTTGTCCAGTCCGCGCCATGGAAATCAATCTATTATAATATCAGTTTTCAATAAGTATTCTTTAGGGGTTTGCTCGCCAGCGAAGTCACTTTCCTGTAAATATATTTACTCAATCATATAAATAATTTATTATATTATTAATAATATAATAAATTATTTGCCCTAATCATAATTTGACCTGATATAGAGTGTCAAGACTATTGATAGCTTCCTGAAAACATCGGTTTTCAAAACATTAAATTTATGCTAATTATAACCAGTATTAGTGATAACATACACCGTTTATTCCTGCGGCACAGACCGCAGGGCGAAACAAGGAATAAACTTTCATCTTATCATCCTGGAAACCTGAGGTTTCCAAACCTTCCTAAGTGGAAGGCTGCGCCAGAGACCGTAGCGTGAAATTATTATCTAAAATTAAAAAATTAATAACGCTTAAACCGATAAAGGCAAAAATCAGGGAATAATCAAGTGACGCAAAAAAACAAAAACGAATATTGCTGTTTACGGGAACGGCAATTGTTTAAATCCCTTGTCGGTGGCGGACTCTTAACTTATAGAAAGAGCTGGATGGACAAGATGAAATCAAAGTGGTTGTTTATCGTTGTGATATTCGCCCTGGCGGTGAGCATGTGTTTCGTGCTGCCGGCGCAAAAGGCGCACGCGGCGGCGTGTACATTTACATCAAATGCTACTGGTAATTGGAGCGCTGCAGGTACTTGGACCGCAGTTGGTACCGGTTGCTCGACATATCCAGGGCAAACGTATGCCGGTGACACTGTAACAATTGCAACTGGAAACACGGTTACACTGGATGTGTCGCCGGCAAATGCAATTGGCGCCTTTGTCGTGAATGACGGCGCAACCTTAACTGTAGGTGCATATACGTTGACTGTTACCGGCACGACAACCGTTGGCGGTGGAACAAGCGGAACTTTGTCAATAACGTCAGCTGCTGGAACCCAGACCTTTACGGGCGCCGTCACTATCAATAACGGCGGCACTTTAACAGAGACCGCGGCGGCCACGCTTGCATTTGGTTCGGATGTTACTATCAACGGCACATTAACGGAGTTTGGAGCTGCAACGGTTGGTTTTGCCGGAAGTCTCACGAATAACGGGATTTACATTGCCAGCACCGGTACGCACACCTTTTCAGGCGCTGCCAAAACGATTGGCGGAACCGGTGCTATTTCAATTCCAACAGCGACATTCACGGGCGCCTATACAAATAGTGGAACATTGATATGTGCAACGTTGCTTACCGTTACCGGGACAACACTCACGAATAACGGAACTATTACTGCGAGCACCGCCTTATCGGGAACGGGTGGAGTAACTCAAGGCACAACAGGCATTCTCAACATCGGCGGCGCCTCCGGCATCACGACACTTACCGCAAACGCTGTAGGCAACACCGTAAACTATACCGGCGCTGCGCAAACGGTAAAATCAAATACTTATTATAATCTCACCCTAAGCGGAAGCGGAACAGACGTGATGCAGGCGGGCACGACTGCAATTGGCGGTAATTTTACTGTGATCGGAACTGTAACTACAACGACCGCAGCCAATTTAGCAATAACCGGCAATCTTTTAACCGGTGATGGCGCTTCACTAACCGTTGGCGCTTTTACCTTGAGCGTTGGAGGCACAACAACCGTTGGTAACGGAAATAGCGGGACTTTGTCAATAACGTCAGCCACGGGAACTAAAACTTTTACAGGCGCTGTAACAATTAATAGCGGCGGTAACATAACGGAAACAGCGGCGGCCACGCTTTCATTTGGTTCAGATGTCACCATCTTAGGCACATTAACGGAATCTGGAGCTGCAACGGTTGGTATGGCCGGAAGCCTCACGAATAACGGGGCGTACACTGCCAGTACCGGTACGCACACCTTTTCCGGCGCCACCAAGACGATTAGTGGATCCAGTATCATTTCGATTCCAACAGCAACGTTCTCCGGAACCTACACAAATAGCGGAACATTGACATCTGCAACAGCACTTACCATGACAGGTAATTTCACTAATAACGGTACAATAACTGCCACTACACTGCTTACAGTTACAGGTGCAGCTATAACATTGACTAATAATGGAACTATTACTGCAAGTACTGCCCTGTCGGGAACGGGTGGAGTAACTCAAGGCACAACCGGTACTCTCAACATTGGCGGCACTTCTTCGATTACCACTCTTGCAAATTCAGGAATAGTGACTATCACCGGTGCGGGCGCAATTTCCACCGTTCTTGCCAATTTTACTAACACTGGCACACTTAATCTCAATGGGACAGGTACAATTGCCGGCATTACCAACAGCACCGGCGGCATAATTAACCTTACCAGTTCGGGTACAATCACCAGTCTTAATAACGCTACGGCCACAAGTACACTTAATATCAGCGCTGCCCCCGTACCTGCAATCACAACCCTTACTGCAACCGCCGCCGGAAATACCGTAAACTACAACGGAGCTGCGCAGACCGTCCAAGTCACCCCATACTATAATCTCAACTTAAGCGGAAGCGGGGCCAAGACGTTTGCTGTCACAACTATCAACGGCAATCTAGCCCTTTCCGGCACATGCACAGCCACAACAGGAGCCGCCTTGGCCATTGGCGGCAATCTGGATGTTGGCAACGGAACAACTTTAGCTACCGGCGCTACAAATACATGGACTCTTGGGGTTACGGGAACTACGTCAGTTGAAGGCACATTAACCCTTGCGAACACGGGCGCTAAAACATTTACCGGAGATGTAACAATCAATATCGGAGGTGTTTGGAGTGAAACCGGCGTCGAAGCGATTAACTTTGCAGGAAGCTTAACCAACAACGCAACGACTTTTACTGCAAGCACGGGCACACATACCTTTAGCGGTGCAACCAAAACGTTGAGTGGGTCAACTGCTACTACGATTCCAACAGTAACATTTCCAGCAGGATCGTCTTATACAAATAACGGAACCTTGACTGTCGCAACACTCCTTACTGTTACCGGCACCGGTGTTTTAACGAATAACGGAACGATTACTGCGACGACTGCGCTATCGGGAACCGGTGGTGTAACTCAAGGAACAACAGGTATTCTCAACATCGGCGGCACTTCCGGCATCACCACGCTGACGGCAACCGCCGTCGGAAATACAGTAAACTACACCGGAGCTGCGCAGACCGTTAAGGCAACAACATACGACAAACTTATACTCTCTGGTTCCGGTGCAAAGACGATTGGCGCTGTTACTGTAAATGATTTACTTTCCATGGAAGGCACGGCAACGGCTTCTGCTGCCCCGACCTACGGCGCGGCGGCTACACTGCAATATAACAAACCAGCGGCATTCACCACCGGTGCAGAATTTCCGGCTACATTTAGCGGGAGCGGCGGCGTAATCATTACCAATACAGGAACGATAACCTTAAGTGCTGCAAAAACGATCAACTATAATCTTGCCATCGATAACGGCGCAAGTCTGAATCTGGGTACTTTCACATCTTCCGCAAACTCGCTGACACTTGCAGGGACCGGACAAGTGAACGGTTCCTGGGGCGGCACTGGTTCGGGAGCGGCACACATAAATACTACTTACTTTGCAGCAGCAACCGGTATTTTAAATGTTACTACGTCCAGTGGAACGTACAGTATTTCAGGAACAGTTTTCGAGGATATAAACTACGGCGGCGGCGCCGGGAGAAGTTTAGCCAATTCTTCGGGTGTAGGTATAGCAGGTGTGCGTGTCGAGCTATACGACAGTGCAGGCGCATTTTTGTCGTTCACAACCACCAATGCCAGCGGTGTCTATACGTTTTCCCCCAGTAGCGGCAACTATATCGTCCGCGTTTCCAGCAACGGCGCGACTGGAATACGTTCCACCCGCACCAACGGATCAACATGCACGACCTGCGTACCTGTACAGACCTATCGCACCAATGCCTCAAGCGGCACGGCTGTCGACGTTACCGATCATGTAGGCGGCCAAACACCGGTTTTGGTGGACGCCGGGGACAATACCACCAGCGTCACACTGGCCTCGCTCACCACCGGAACGACCACGGCGCAATCCATCACCAGCGTGACGATAGGCGCTGCAAATATTACCGGCGTTAATTTCGGTTTTAACTTCGACACCATAGTCAGCATCCGTGACAGTAGCCAGGGTTCGCTGCGCCAGTTCATCACCAATGCCAATGCTCTGGGAGGTCAAGGGTCTCTGACGCAAGCTGGCCAGACAACAGGGCAGGAGACCTCGATCTTCATGATCCCGAACGGCGCGGCCAATCCGGGCCAGAATACCGGTTATGCCAACCAACTGACGACCAGCGGCGCGAATACAGGCGCGGCTCTGATTACCTTGACGTCAGGCGCCCTGCCAACTATCAGCAGCGCCAACGTCAGCCTCGATGCGACCACCCAGACCGCCAATGTCAACACCAATCAAGGCATGGTCGGGACGGGCGGGGCTGTCGGCACAATGGCTCAGCCGCTTTCGCAGTTCAACAGCCCTGAAGTGGTAATTTCGGCGGGAGCCACACAGCTGAGCGCCACCGGCACAACGGACATTATCAAAGGATTGGCGGTCCCCAATGGTGGCATAATAGTATCCGGCAACAATTCGCAGGTGAGAGAATGTCTGGCTGGGATGAACGCCAACGGCTCGGTCACCACGGTATATAGCGCAACTTACGGCATTACTATCGGCGCAGGGACAGGTATTCTCATTCACCACAACTATGTTAAAGTCAATAACAGTGGTATCCGTGGTGATACGATCGGTGCAAACGCAACCATTGAATACAACGAGGTCGATTCCCCGGCCGGCACACCTGGCGGAGGACATACTGATACCTTTGACGGGATTCTTCTCGTCGGAACAGCAACCAGTATAACGATACAATACAATCTCGTCAAAGACATGTGCGGCGGTGGTTTGGAATTCGGTTTTGCCGGAGGAACGGTGATTAGCGGAACGGCTATTGGCAACACCATTACCGTCAATGGTTTTAGCAGCACCGGCATCCGTTCTACGGAGCCTATTGGAATCGTCGCTTATCAATTGAATGCACCGAGTGCATTAACTATACAGCAGAACCTTGTTACCGGTAATTCAGGTCCGGGAGTCACTGTTATATCAGCGACCGGCGTGCTAATCACACAAAACAGCATCTTTGCAAACGGCTCCCTGGCCACTGACATAGGCATAGACCTTAATTCGGTCAGTGGTGATCCGAATACTTACACGGCTCAGGGTGTCACCATCAATACCCCGGGCTGTACCCATACCGGTCCAAACAACGAGCTCAATTTTCCCATTATACAGTCGGCTCTCCTTTCGACCGGTAATCTGGTTCTCAGGGGCTGGGCATGCCCGGGAGCGGCTATCGAATTTTTCATTTCCGCCCCCGACGCAAGCGGTGGTTTCGGTTCCGGAAAAACCTATCTGACCACGCAGACCGAAGGTTCCGCAGCCGATACCGATAATACCTCCTCCACCTACGGTCCAGGGGCTATTAACGGCCTCCTTCAGGGCACGGATACCACCAACCGTTTCATGTTTACCATACCGGTTCCTACAGGAGTCGCCATAGGCACCGTGCTGACAGCCACAGAAACACTTGCAGGCAATACATCCGAATTTTCAGGAGAGGCTACGGTGGTTGGCGGGCCAAATCTGTTTATCCTCAAGTCGGCCAACAACGCGAGCGCCAACCCCGGTGGCGTCCTTATCTATACGGTTCAGGTAAAAAACACCGGCACCGGACCGGCCAATACGGTTACCCTGACCGACAGTCTCGGAAACTATAGTGCGCTGCGCATATCCGCCTATTCGGGTTCTCCGTTCAGTTTCACGGATGGCAGCCCATCTTCCGGGCTAACGCTTGGCACGCCCGTCTATTCAAATAATGGCGGCTCCACGTGGACTTATACGCTCACTTCGGGCGGGGGAGGGGCGCCGGCCGGATATGACTGTAACGTTACTAACTGGCAGATCCCAATGACTGGTACGATGAACGGAAACGGAGGTAATTTTATGCTCAATTACATGAGCATAGTCAAATAACCGGATATGTAAATATTTGTGCAATAAATAAGTAATAAATTAAAAAGGAGGTAATATGTTTAAGTCACGCTTATGGATAGCAATAGGTATATCCGCTCTTTTCTTAATTTCCACAGTTTATGCAGATGACGTTGTGAAAGTAAAGAAAAACAAACCGGGTAGTAGTTCCGTTCCGTCAGGCAGTTCCGTTTCGTCAGGCATTTCCGGTTCGTCAGGTAGACCCGCTTCGTCGGGTAGACCCGGTTCTTCAGGCAGATCCAGTTCGTCAGGTAGACCCGGTTCATCAGGTAGACCCGGTTCGTCAGGTAGATCCGGTTCGTCAGGTAGATCCGGTTCGTAAGGTAGATCCGGTTCGTAAGGTGGGGTATCATCTTCTTCTGGAAACACACACAATTTTTATTCTCCTGCTTTAGAAAAACTGAAGAATATCGAGACCGGAAGCGCTGATGGCAAAGGTGCACCTGCTGGTAGTAAAGAGTATGACGGCGCTGAACACAGGTAATGAATTGCGTTTCTGAAAAGTTTTCAGAATTTTGATTGAACGAAAGAAGAAGAAACGATGCCAACTTCAAGAGGATCGTTAAACTCAGAAGAAACCCGACATAAGATTTTGATTCCGGTCTTGATTTGCCTGGCTCTGGCGATAATCACGATCATCACTTTTTCGTCACTCAAGGACTGCGGCTTTATTAACCTTGATGATAATATCTATGTATATGAAAATGCTTACGTACAATCCGGTCTGAATTGGAACAGTATTATACGAGCCTTTTCTTCTGAATTAGTGGAGAAAAGCGGCAATTGGCACCCATTGACATGGCTGTCATTGATGCTTGACTATCAAATTTTTGGCCTCAATCCCTCCGGCTATCATCTGATGAATCTTCTCTTCCATGTTATGAACACCTTACTCCTTTTTCTTGTATTACACAGGATGACAAAGACACTCTGGCCCAGTGCCTTTGCAGCCGCTCTGTTTGCAATACATCCCCTCCATATGGAGTCTGTCGCCTGGATAACAGAGCGCAAGGATGTTCTTTCCACTTTCTTCTGGATGCTCACCATAGGAGCGTACAGCTATTATGTGGAACATCAGGGTTTCCGAAGATATTTTTTTGTTCTTCTGTTTTTCATCCTGGGCCTGATGGCGAAACCCATGCTGGTAACCCTCCCTTTTGTACTGCTGCTTTTGGATTACTGGCCTCTGCAGCGTTTTGGGGAAATAAAACCGGATCACAAAATCCGGAAAGAATTATTTCAGTCCGAAACTTCTGATAAACAAAAAAAGAAATCAAAAATGACGCCTTCTGTAAAGGAAACATTGGAAGTAAAGAAACCAGCCGATCCCGAATATAAATGGTCGTTGATCTATCCTTTGCTTTGGGAAAAAATTCCCCTTTTTATCCTGGCAATACTTTCCAGTATTGTAACGTACATCGCCCAGCAAAAAGGAGGATTTGTCCAATCTATTGAAGCAATTCCTCTGAGTGTTCGTATTGGAAATGCTTTAATTTCCTATAGCGCTTACATTGGAAAGATGATCTGGCCGGGTAATCTTGCAGTTTTTTATCCTCATCGAGGGGTGCTGGTGCCTTGGCAGGTTTTTGGGTCAGCATTCCTGCTGATAGCCATTACCTTATTAGTTATCTTGAGAGCAAAGAGATCCCCTTATTTGGCAACAGGTTGGCTGTGGTATGCAGGTACACTTGTGCCTGTCATTGGTTTAGTGCAGGTTGGCGTTCAGGCCATGGCGGACCGATACACTTATATTCCCCTGATAGGGCTATTCATCATGGCGGCGTGGGGTGTTCCTGATCTCTTGAAAAAATGGAACCACCGGAAAGAAATACTTTGGACATTATCTGCATTTAGCATTTTGTGCCTTTCAATTATCGCATGGACACAAGTCGGGTACTGGCAAAACAACATTAAATTGTATGATCACACTTTGAAAGTTACTGGCAATAATTGGCTCATTTATAATAACAGGGGTTTTGCATATGACAACCTCGGCAATCACAAACAGGCGATTGAGGATTATGACAAGGCGATCGAAAGCAAGCCCGGTTATGCAGATGCCTATTATAACAGAGGGCTTGCCTATAACAGTCTCCGTAATTACAGGCAGGCGATTGAGGATTATGGCAGGGCTATCGACATCAACCCTGGTGATGCAGATGCCTATTATAACAGAGGGCTTGCCTATAACAGCCTCCGTAATTACAAGCAGGCGATTGAGGATTATGGCAGAGCGATCGATATCAAACCGGACTTTGCCGATGCCTATTATAACAGGGGTGTTGTTTATCTGACTCATAATAATATTTCCGCCTGTAGCGACGCACGAAAATTATGTGAATTCGGGGATTGTGAATTATTGGAAGCCACTAAAAGTAAGGGAATTTGCCATTGATTTGACAGGTTCTCTAAAACATGATTTCAAATAGTAATCCTCAATTTTTTCTACTGCTGACTACTGAAACTAAGGTAGGTGAAAGAAATAACCGGGATAAGATTTAATTGGACAATGTCTTTCAGGTCAGGAACAGGTCAGGATAAATTATTGCTAAATAATATTTTTTACTCACCTGGCAATCACCCTCTGTAATAGCCATTGTTTGTCAAGTAAACAATTCCGATTCTTTTTTACAAAACAAACGGCAAAAAAATAGTCGTGATTATTATTTCATGATTTTGGCATCTTTTTAAAAGAGGGGAAAAGAATTATTTCCCATACTCTTTTTCCGCCTCTTTATCGGAATCTTTAAGTAATTTATTAAGATTTCCGGGAGCTTCTTTGGTTTTTTTGAATAACTCCTTACTGTCTGTTACAAAGCTCTTGCTCTTGTCCTTTAATTCCTGGACGCCTGCCTTCATTAGTTGAACTGTGTCTTTAACTTTATCCGGCATTTTAGCGGGGTCCGTAAAGTAATAATATCCGGAAGCGGCAAGCACGACAAACAGCATGATCAAAACTAATTTAATCAAACTTTTAAACAGGAAAGTCATGAGTAATATTATGATGAGGATAACGCCTATTACAAGCACTGACGGGTGTGCTGTTATATAACCGGTAATTACGTCCATTATACAATCTCCTTTGAGGATAAATTTAATTTGTCTTAATTTTATCATGAAATATTATTATTTAACAGTGAAATATTGCTTTTGGGACTTGCTTTTATTCAATTAACATAGTAATTTACATCATTAAATATTTTATGAAAAATGTGCCTGGATTGTCCGCGAATTTATCTGTTGATTATATCCTGTTTTTCCCGTATTTAAACCCATGATGAGCGTGTGTGCTATTGCAATCGCGGGCGTTCACACAAATAAAAAATATTTCAGGCAACCTTTATGAAAAGATCGTCCATGGATAAAAACAGACTGGAAACTCTGCATGATTTGGAAAAAAGACTTGCGTATAGTTTTCACGATATAAATCTTCTTTCCACCGCCCTTACTCATCGTTCTTATGTCAATGAGAATCAGCAACTGTCTGTTTCCGATAATGAAAGATTTGAATTTTTAGGGGACTCTGTTTTAGGTTTATGCGTAAGCGACCTGATCGTTAAAAAATATGTTAATTCTCCGGAGGGCGATCTTACCAAATTCCGGGCTGCTCTGGTTGGCGAAAAAAATCTGGCGCAGCTCGCGCGTGATTTGCAGATTGGCGATTACCTTTTAATCGGCCGGGGCGAGGATAACGCCGGGAGCCGCGACAAAGATTCTTTTTTGGCCGATTCTTTTGAAGCGGTTGTAGCCGCCATATATCTTGATTCCGATTTTGACAACGTAAGAACTGTTATAACAAAATTGATCGAACCGCTTCTGGGAGATGATAACCTGTCTTCCGACTATTCCGACTATAAAACTGTCCTGCAGGAGCTTTGTCAGAAAAAATATAAAACTGTTCCTATATATATGGTCACTGATTCTACCGGCCCGGATCACGATAAAATTTTTACGGTAAAAGTAATTATCGTGAACAAGATGACGGAATTCGGCAGCGGCAAAAGCAAAAAAGAAGCCGAAAAACAAGCCGCGCAAAAGGCTTTGGAAGCGCTGCAAGATGAAGAGAAATAATCACGGATCTGAAAACGGATCCGAAACCGGACAAAACTCCTTGATTATCCCCATCTTCATCATGAACAACGGGTGTCCGCATCGTTGTATCTTCTGCAATCAAAATATTACCGCGGGAAATTATCCTCCGGAAATAACAAAAGATTATTTCGATTCGGAAGTTAATTCTTATCTGTCCTGGAATAAAGATAAATCCCCAAATGTTGAAATTGCTTTTTATGGCGGAAATTTTACGGGAATCCAACCGGCTTATCAGGAGAAACTCCTTTCCCTGGCATATTCTTTTATTCAAAAAGGTCTTGTTCATTCCATTAGAATTTCGACAAGGCCGGATTACATTTCCGAAAATAACGTATCGCTTTTAAAAAAATACAATGTCACTACAATAGAAATCGGCGCGCAGTCTTTCAATGATAGCGTTCTGCAATTTGCGGGAAGGGGTCATGATTCTGCCGCTATCGTTAACGCGATGAGAATTCTGAAAGAACACGGTTTTCGGACGGGCTTGCATCTTATGGCCGGATTGCCTCAGGACTCAAAGGAAGGCTTCTTTTATTCTCTGGATAAAACAGTTGAACTCAAACCTGATACCGTACGAATTAATCCGGTTATTGTGTTTAGAGGAACGGCTCTGGCAGAAGAATTAAAGAAGGGAAAATATAAACCGCTGGAACTTTCCGACACTGTAGAATTGTGCGGACTTGCGTGGCAAAAGTTATCCGGGGCGGGGATTCGCGTAATCAGAATCGGCCTGCAAGCCACCCCGGAGATGGAAAAAGACGGCGCCGTATTGGCCGGGCCGATTCATCCGGCCCTCGGTAGTCTTGTCCTTTCCTCTGTTTTTTATGATAACACCATGAAACTTCTGGAAAGGATTTCTCCGGATACCAAAGAACTTTACTTTAACTTATCCGAGCGTGATATTTCCAATTTCCGCGGTTTAAATAATATGAACATATTGGCAATAAAAAAGCTTTACCCCCGCACAAAGATAATTGTAAGATCATTTGCGGGGCAAAAACGCGGTGCGATTTCCGTGGGCGCCGATTCGGTGGAACCTTTTACCATAGAAATTCCGGGATTCAACAGATAATTCCCGCCGGCAATCTGGTAATTATAATACCATTTTGCTTTTAAAGGATAACGAGGCGGTTGGCAGGAGGCTTGGGCAGGCGTATATAAACATACGTCGAGGATGCCTGCGACCCCGGCCTTCGCCGGGGCAGGCTATGCCAACAAAGTTAGCCTTTGAAAGCGAATTGGTATACAGGAGAATAATAATTTGTTTAAATCAGGATTCATAGGGATCATTGGCCGTCCCAACGTGGGCAAATCCACATTTTTCAACGCTGTCATCGGCGATGATATTTCGATAGTCGCCGATAAACCGCAAACAACCAGAAACAAAATCACGGGCATAAAAAACTTCCCGGACGCGCAGCTTATTTTTCTGGACACTCCGGGAATACACAACCCCAAAACGCCGCTGAATCGCGCCATGGTGCAAACCGCACGGGAAACAATCGGCAATACCGAAGTTCTGCTCATGCTGGTCGAAGCCAATTCCGATGTTCATCGTGATGATCTTATTTTAATTGAATCGCTCGCCGGAGTCAAAGCCCCCGTTTTTCTGGTCATCAACAAAATTGATCTTGTCGAAAAGCAATATCTTTTGCCGCTGATCGATAAATTCCGCACACGCTATGACTATCGCGAGATTTTTCCGGTTTCGGCGCTTAAAGGCGATGGTATTGCCGATTTGGTGAGGGCCATTAAAGAAATTCTCCCGGAGGGGCCGCAATTGTTTCCCGACGATATTTTCACCGACGCGACCGAGAGGTTTATCGCCGCCGAGTTTATCCGCGAACAGATCATGCTGCAAACCTCGCAGGAAATTCCTTATGTCAGCGCGGTAGAGGTTGAATCATTTAAGGAAGATGAGGAAAAAAACATCATACGCATTCACGCGACAATTAATGTCGAAAAGGAATCGCAAAAAGCGATTATGATCGGCAAAAAAGGCGACATGCTGAAAAACATCGGCACGCAATCCAGATTGCGGATGGAAAAACTCTTCGGCACAAGGGTTTATCTGGAACTGTTTGTGCGGGTGAAAAAGGAATGGACGAGTTCAGATAAGATGTTACGCGAATTCGGTCTGCTGAAAAAATGATAACATGCCGCATTGAATGCCTGATACCATATCGCATTGAATGCCTGACTTTGTTGACATAGCCTGCCGGAGGCGTAGGCCGGGGTCGTCGGTTTTTCAACGCTGCGCGAATTCGTATTGCTGAAAAATTGATACGCATTAGAGTCATAAATTTTATAAAGATTATTAGATAACGAATATTTATACCATTTCGATTTTAATGGATAACGAGGCGGCAAGGAGGAGGCTCCGCAGGCGTATATGAACAACCGCCCACGGAAGCTGACGACGTAGCCAACAAAGTTAGCCTTTAAAAGCGGAATGGTATCAGGGGATATTATGCAGGTAAAACCAATAATCGCCATAGTGGGCCGGCCCAATGTCGGCAAATCGACGCTATTCAACAGGATTGCCGGAAAGCAAAAGGCTATTGTCATTGACGAGCCCGGCGCCACCCGTGACCGCAATTACATGAACTGCATATTTCAGGATAAAGCCTTTACCCTGATTGATACCGGCGGATTTGAGCCCGCATCGGAAGAAAGAATCCTCGTGCAAATGCGCGAGCAGAGCAATCTGGCCATTGAAGAAGCCGACGCCATTATTTTTTTAATGGACGGAAAAGACGGGCTTACTCCATCGGACATTGAAATTGCCAGGCAGTTGCGCGGCAGGAGCAAACATATTTTCTATGCCGCCAATAAAGTGGATGGAGACCGCCATCAGGATATGCTCACTGATTTTTACAGGCTCGGCATCGATCAATTCTATCCGATTTCCGCGCAGCACGGTCTTGGTGTTGACGAGCTCCTGACGGCTGTTACCCGTGATTTCCCCGAATCATCCAAAGACAAAGATGATCAGGATGATCAGATAAAAGTGGCCATAGTCGGCAAACCCAATGTGGGTAAATCATCGCTGGTCAACCGGATTCTGGGCAAGGAAAGAAGCATTGCCAATCCTACTCCCGGCACAACGCGCGATGCCATTGACATGAAGGTAAAAGTGCAGGGTAAGAATTATCTGCTTATCGATACGGCGGGAATCCGCCGAAAAAGTAAAATAAGCCAGACTTTGGAAAAGTACAGCGTCGTTCAGGCTCTCAAATCGATCAATCGCTGCGATATCGCGCTTGTTTTAATTGACGCCGAAGAAGGCCTGACTGATCAGGACACAAAGATTATCGGGCTTGCCCATGAGCGGGGTAAAGCCTGCATCATCGTTGTAAATAAATGGGATAAAATTGAAAAAGATAATTCCACCGTGGGTAAATTTGTCGAAGATATCAAGGATAAAATAAAATTCATGGATTTTGCGCCCATTATTTTTATCTCCGCGGTTACAGGGCAACGGGCGCCGAAGATTTTCGATCTGGTTGATGAAGTTTACGGCCAATACACGAAAAGAATCGGCACGTCGGGACTCAATGACATGCTGGAAAAATCCGTGCGGAAAAACCCGATGGCGCGTTATCAAAACAAACAGATGCATATATCTTACGCCACGCAGACAGATATCAAACCGCCTACTTTTGTCTTCTTTGTCAGCAATGCCAAAGGAATTCATTTTTCTTACGAACGCTACCTGATGAATCAAATCCGTGAAACATTCGGTTTTGAAAGTGTTCCTTTGAAACTAGTATTTAGGAAAAAGAGATAATCTCCGACATTCCCGCCCCTCATGCCGCCTTGGCCGGGCGGCGAAACGCAATACGTTCATAATATTTCACGTGCGGGACAAAGAGCCAGGGCTTGAAAATAATACTTGCAAAGTGCAACTATCTGGGGTATATTAGTTGCAAATTGCAAGCATCAGGGCGCCGGATATGAAAAAAGAAGAATTATCAGTGTTGCTTTATGAATTTCTGGAAGTCATTTATCTCTTTCAAAAAAAGGAGGAAGGCCTTTTTGGCGTAAGCTGGCAGGAGATATATCTCTTGAAAAAACTCAATGACGCAGGTCCGATGTCCGTGGGGATGATAGCGAAAAATCTCCGAAGCCCGTTATTTGGGGCAAGCCGCGTAGTGTCCAGGCTTACAGGTCTTGGTTTGGTAAAAAAGTCACCAGCCAGGGAAAATAAACGCCTGGTAAATGTGGAGATAACCAAAGCGGGGAACCGGCTCCTTAAACGGGTGGAAGATTATCAATTCAGGCTCATCACTAAAAATATAAACGTTTTAAAGGTTGCGGAAATTGAGTCCATGTTTTCCGGTCTGGCGAAACTCAGGTCGCTTCTGGCTATTGAGTAGCGAAAAATCCAAAGAGGCTGGTCAAATGGATTTAAAAGATAAACGATGTATTGTAAGCGGGGCATCTTCCGGCATCGGCTTTGCCCTTTTAAAGAGCCTTACAGCCTTGGGTGCGGTTGTCCTGGCCGTTGATATTAAACCAATACCTGTAAAAGGAATAACCGGCGTTAAAACATTTTCTGCCGATCTTTCCAATCAGGAGGGTATTGACGCGCTCTTTGAGGAGGCGGCAAAAGAACTTGGGGAAATTGACATCTTCATCGCAAACGCGGGTTTTGCTTATTGCGAACGAACCGACACTCCTGATTGGAATCATATAGAGCGGATATTCGAATTGAATGTAGTTTCTCCCATCTACAGCCTGGAGAAACTTCGCGCCCTGAAAGGCCATAAACCCTTCTTCTTTATAACCACCGCGAGCGCGATGAGTTTTATGTCGCTTCCCGGATACGCGATCTACGGCACCACCAAGGCGGCGTTGCGTATGTTTAACCTGACGGCGGCTTATGAATTATCCCCCGGCCAGAGGATCGCGACAATCTATCCGGTCGCAACCAGGACAAATTTTTTCAACAGAGCCTCCACGGAATATGTGCCCTGGCCGAGTCAGGACGCGGGTAAGGTGGCTTACGCGATCATAAAAGGAATTAAAGGAAACAAAACAGACATATTTCCCTTTCCTTTATTTAAATTAATAAATGCCGTTTTTACCCTTTTGCCTTTTGCGAAGCGGTTCTATCTCAAAAGAGAGTGGCGCAATACCGGACTTTATAAAGGACTTCATAAAGGAGAGATAAGATGAATAAAGAAAATCCAGGTAACGCTTCATATCTGACCGATCCCGATAACAGCACCATTTGCGTGCCTGCTGCTCCGGCACCATGGAATCTGTCAGGCAGGGGCTGCATAGTCCTGTATAAATTCAAAAAGGAATTCCTGGAAAAGAGGGCTTATCTACCAAAAAATGAAGCAATGGAATCAGCCGGAGGCCTCGGGGCGTTGATGATTGTTGATTACAAAAGTTCCGATGCCGGTCCCTATTCGGAATTACTTTTCATTCCGGGAAAGCTTCATATCAATGGGGGCCGATGGCACAGGATTACAAAGATATATGTTTCCACAATGGATAGTGTCCTGAATGGAAGAAAGAATTGGGCTATCCCCAAGGAATTGGCTGATTTTAAATTTTCCCAAAATGGAAACATTGAGGAAGTTAAGGTTTCAAAAGGCGGCAGGACTTTTTTCCGCGCGGGCATGAAGGTTTGGGGGCCGCGCTTTCCTGTGAGCACAAAACTTCTTCCCTTTCCCCTTATGCAGGGTGAAAAGGGCTCCTACCTCAGTACTCATTTCAGCGGTTCGGGATGGGGGCGTTTCGCCTCGCTTCGCGGCATTGAAGCAGATCAGGATTTCTTTCCCGATCTATCCCTTGCAGCGCCCCTTGCCGCGGTTTTTGTGGATCCCTTTAATATTGTCTTTCCCCCGGCAAAAAAGATCGGCTCTTGATATTTCGATAATCAGGAATTCTTCCTTAAGTGTACGTTCAGGATTTTTCGCATACATACCGCTTTGAAAACTGTAATAAATATTTAATAGCCATGGACAAGCCATCCTTCATCGAAGAGCAAATCGTTTTGGTTGCAAATTAATGCTTCAGGCGCCAATATTGAAATGCTTCTTCATGGCTTTTTTAATCTGACTCCACATCTGCGGACCGACACTGTCTTTATCAATGATCAAATGATAGGAAACTTTTTCGTCTATATCATTGTCTTTGCGCACAACGTGAACTTGCCAGCGGTCAAGTTTTCTCTGCGTGATAATCTCGTTCAGTTTTACGAAAGGCACAAATTCATCTTTTTCGTCGATAAAAATAAGCGTTGGTTTGTTCAGTTTATCATTCGCATTCTTATTAAAATAGTCGACAGCTTCAAACAAAGCCTTGTAGGCAGCCATAGGCGTACCTTCGTTTGAGCGGTAATATATAGGAGACAGGCTGTCGATAACCATATTGGGAAACGGCATCAGGGCTTTTAACAGATAACTTTCTACAGTGATAGTTAAAGCCGGTGTAAACAAAATCATACGGTCATAAGACACATCGTGATGTAACAGTAAAAGGTCGCACCCCATCAGCCCGCCTAAGGAAAACCCTACAAATAAGACGGGCACCCTTTTCATATCTGCCCTGTGCTTTACTTTCAGATAAGCTGTGTAAATTTCATCCATCCACAAACGATAAGTTACGGTTTGAAATGACTCCAGTCTGGCCTGGTCATCCGGGAGATTGGGATTCTTTCGATAATTGTTGCCATGACCACGCAGGGACAGGTTCAGAACATCAATTCCGGCATCATTAAGCTCGGAGATGATGGATTGCATTCTTTCAGGTTTCAGGTTGAGACCGTGAACGACCAGGGCGACACCCTTTACTTTTTTTGTTCTTTTAATTTTGTGCCATTGTGTGGCATTATCGCTATTATCTATCAGTTTTTCCAAGGACGATACTGGATCGGGAATTCTGTTGCCAAATAGAAAATAAAAACAGAAAACGGACATGGTTAATAAAATGAATATAATGAAAAAACGTTTCATCATCATTAGGACTCATACTGGTTAATTGTTTAATAGTGAATCGTTTTATAAAATAAAAAAATGTAATACATTACAATGGCAAATTGATTTTTAAAAGCACTCTCGGGTGATTATGTTCTGCTAAAAAAAATATTTATTACACATTAACATGATTTCAACAATAATACAGTTTTAGAATAAGAATTTCCTTATCATCAAATCCACAACTTCTGAAATAGTATTTTTATTTCTTGCTTGCAATAACCCACAAATCGTTCACCATGACTTCGATACAACCTTTCCTCTTAAAATAGAAGTGTAATATATTGATATTATTCAAATCACAATAATAGTGGAGAGAAACCTTTAGTAGTATTAACCTGCCAATCTGCATTTATTTAACCACCAGTGTTTTTATAAATAAAACAGGTAACATGGGCACAAGAAAATCCATTGTTATAAAAAAGTAACATTGATTTTAAGGAGGTTGTTATGAAAAGAGCATTTATCGTATTGGCTGTTGCCGCACTGGTATTAGCTATTTGCCTTCCTTCTTTTGCCGCGACCGGGATTAAAGGCAAGGTTGTCACTTACAAAGCCCCAAACGTGGTTATGAAAGGTTACCTGGCCTTTGACGAAAATATTAAAGGCAAACGGCCTGGCGTGATTATTGTTCATGAATGGTGGGGACAGAATGAATATGTCCGCAAACGTGCCAGAATGTTGGCCAAAATGGGCTATACGGCGCTTGCCCTTGATATGTATGGAAATGGTAAAGTGGCCGATCACCCTGACGATGCAGGAAAATTTGCCGCTGAAGTTATGAAAAATGCGGCTGTAGAGGAAGGTAGATTTATGGCGGCTCTGGAATTTCTGAAAAAGCAAAAAACAGTTGATCCGGAGAGGATTGCCGCCATCGGTTATTGCTTCGGAGGCGGAGTTGTGCTGCATATGGCGCGGCAGGGCGTTGATCTCAAAGGCGTGGCAAGCTTTCATGGAAGCCTGGCTACGGCAAAACCTGCCGGGGCCGGTGTAATAAAAGCAAAGATTCTGGTTCTTAATGGTGATGCGGATAAGTTCACAACACCGGAACAAATCGAGTCGTTTAAGCAGGAGATGAAAAATGCGGGAGCTGATTATCAGTTTATTTCTTATCCGGGAGCAATGCACAGTTTTACCAATCCCGATGCCGATAGGTATGCAAAAAAATTTAATATGCCTGTAGGGTATAACGCTGATGCTGATAAAAAATCGTGGGCTGAACTGGATAAATTTCTTGCCGATATATTTAAAAAATAATCAATCTCAGGAGGAGGTTCCACTATCGAGAAATGAGCATTACCGGAAGCTGGAGCATATGATGTATTAGGCGCCGATTGTGCAATTGGTTGGCGCGCGTGTGGAAATCATCCATGGTCGAACCGATGCCTCCTTAATCTTTATTTTTAAATTTAATAATTTTGTGCTAAAATTACACCAGTAATTGTTAAATAATCATTTTCATTAAGAACGTCATGCCGCAATTGTGCGGTGTTTAAGTTATTATAAAAAATACACATAAATAACTGTTACGCGTCTAAGGAGAGAATCGATGACAACTGAGCCCTTTGTAGTTAAATGGCCCAATCACTACGAACCCAGCAATTGCCCGATTCACGTTCGAAACGAACTTGATATGGCGGCCCCGCAAGACCAAGTTTGGGCCTGGCTAATTCGGGCGCCGCTTTGGCCAACGTGGTATTTCAATTCCTCGAACGTGAAGATTATCTCAGGGATCGATCATGACCTCAAGAAAGGCTCTCGATTCCGTTGGAAGACATTCGGTGTATCGCTCGTTTCTACCGTACTGGAGTATGTTCCCAATGAACGTATTGCGTGGGATGCTCGCGCGTTCGGAGTTGATGCATATCACGCATGGGTATTGCGGCCCTCCGCCAAGGGGTGTTATGTTCTTACCGAGGAAACACAGCATGGCTGGATTGCAAGACTTGGCAAGCTGTTTATGCCGAACCGAATGCATCAGTACCATCAGTTATGGCTTGAGGCGCTCGCAAGCAAGGCCGGCGCCGGATTGCCGCCAACCGAATAACCTTTCGGTACAAATGGAGTTAAGAAAGACAAAGACGGACAAAAAGACTGACAAGAAGGACGCTGTTGTCATTGCAGGATTCCTTCCAGCCAATGGAGATACCCTGATGCAGAAGGTATCTCAGTAACTGAATTCACGATAGTTGACTGTTATCAACAAATTGTCAACCTTAACAAATATGCAAGCTTTCAATCCGCAATAAATATAATTCGCGCCCGATAATAATCGACACCGCACATTATATTTTGTGATCAAGAGTCCTTTAGTTCAAACTGGAAATAAATATCATCATCGCCCGATGCAATACTTCTGACCTTTTTCACAACAGATTTTTTTCCGAACGTTTTGAGCGCCTGCTGATTGTAACCCATAATAAGTTGCTCGAAGTACAAATTTTTTATATCAATCCCGGTGATTTTGAGATGAACGATGTTGTTCTCCAGCTTTGTGATAACTGTACCTCCATCATAAAACGCCGTCCAAAGCTTAGGCATGTAAATCTCGACGAACTGCTTTATATCCTTTGTGAGCATAAACGCTTTGTACGGGCCTTCCGGCGACAGGGCATATTTAGCGCCTACTTTCCCAAACATCAAGTATGACATTCTGTCGTTATTGAAGAATTCCCTGCACATCTCGTCAAAAAAAGTGATTAATTTTTCCACTGGAATGAGAGTAACGGACATAATCATATTTTTGAAATATTTGTCCTTCTCAGCAAGCCCGGTCATAAAGGAATTCCAGCGTTCCTCGCCGAAAGCGGTGGTCATAGCAGTCTTTGTCAAAACATAAAAAGTGCCTTTTACGTTCATATCGAAACCTCCTAAGAATGCCTATTTGGATTAAATACATTATAATGTATATTTTTAGTGCATTAATATGCAAGTAAAATCTTTATATGATTTGTTTTTTTAAACTTCATGAAAGTCTTATTTCCCCAATTTATAATTTTATGCTAACTTGTAATCAGTAATCGTTAAACAATCCTTCTTTATTGAAAATGTTCCATAGTTGTTTGAAGTATTAGCAATGATACATATAAACACTTTTATAAATCAATATGGGAATAAACGATAAATCTTTACAAACCAAAAGCAGGTGCAAAATGACCAGAACTTCCCGATTCGTCTCTACATTTTTTGGATATGTATTCACAATTCCCTTTGTCTTGCTTGTTCATTTCCTCAGATTGCTGATTGGCAAGCCCAATGCTGTAAGATTAACCGGAAAGTTGGTAACAAAGACGGCTGCTCTGGGTGTGGGAATTCTAATACCCAGAACAAAATCTACTTTTGAATTCGACAGTTTTAAGAAAACATTAAAAAATAATTTTTTCATAATAGGACCAATCTATGATCTGATTTTAGTGGAAGAAACGAGCAATAGGATAGAATTCAAGATCCAACATTGTCCTGTCGCATCAACATTTAGAAATCTTAAGATGGGAGACCTGTGTAAATACTCGTGTGCAGCAGATTTGGTAGTGGCTAAGATGAATAAAGGTTTATGGGAATTTGAAAGGTCAAAGACAATTGGAACCGGTTTCGACTGTTGCAACCATACTTACGTGAAGATAAAGAAAAGTTCAGAGGGCCAATCATAACCTGCCTGCTCACTTAGACGCGCACAAGCTGCGCCTGTGACCATCGTTTTTACTCTCTTTCAATTTATAATCTTCGGTTTCCCCGTTTTGTGAATCTATTGTCTCGTAGTTAAACTAAATAGTCGACTTATTCCTAAACTTCACAACCAGCCAAAATTGACGATAATGCCAGATGCCAAATAAAAATAAACAATATTAGACGTATCTCTTTTATCACCTCCTTCGGTAACATTTTATTTGAGGCAATTAGATGTCAATTTTACTCTTGACTTCCCATTCCAATAGGAGCATTTTTAAATAAAAAGTTTTTTTATATTCTCAGTCAACTTTTCAAGAAATAGGAGGCAAAGTATGGGATTTGTAAAAAACTTTGAACAGGTTATGGCAAACGTCTGTTCAACATTTGATTTTTATGATGCGGAAATGTTAACTGCTTTCTGGGAAACAAAACCGGAAATCATTGCAAAACTCCTGCCGCCGCCGCTTAAACCGACACCTTATCCTATCGCTTACGCTTTTGTAGCCTTTTATCCCAGTACTAATTTTGATGTGACCTACATGGAAACCGCATTATTTATTCGTGCGGTATTCAATGGAGAGGAGGGAGGGTACTGCCTTGCCATGCCTGTTACAAATGATATGGCTATGATTTACGGCCGGGAGATATTCGGTTTTCCAAAAAAAATGGCGGATATTCATTACAAAAAAAAGGGTGATACCGTAACAGGATGGACAAAACGGCGCGGGAAACGCTTCATGAAAATTAGTGCCAATCTAACCGGCAAGTTTAATGACCCGGCGATGCAGGATATTATCACAGCCAGTCCCATTAAAGAAGACGGGTCAATGACGATAACCACATACAATTTTAAATATTTTCCTGCGCCGGAAGGCTGCGCTTTTGACTATAATCCCCGGCTGGTGAGACAGGAAACCGAGTTCAGATCTAAAGAAATGCTGTTTGGAGAAGCTCAGATTGTTTTCAATCCCTCCGATTACGACCCTTGGGCAGAGATTGAAGTCGTCAAAACGCTGGGTGCCGTATATACAAGAGGTGACAACTCAATGCTGATCGGAAAAGTAGTTGCTGAGGTAGAGCCGATGAATTTTGCACCCTACGCGCTACTCAAGACGGATATGTTTTAACAAGGCACAAGGTGTCTTAGTAGAAACTCGTGATTAGCATTTATAGAAGAACCTCCGGAGAGCCTCTTGAGAGCATCTGGACATTTGACAACCATGCTTCGTTTCACCCGGCAATGCATATACTATCATTGCCTCATTAAGGAATGTTACCGGGAGAGATGCCACTCATCTGTAAGGATGTTCTCAAGACAGCTCTCTATGTCCGAGGAACTTGCAAGGCAAAACGTGAGGTATTTGCCTTTAGGTATGAATTTCTCAATATTTTCGAGAAAAGACAGATTGGGATCTGCTATAGCCACGGTTACTTCCTTTTCATCGTTTTTCAAAACGACAATGCGTTCTTTCCATGCATATCTTTCACCTACTGCTTTTTGCAGTGCCGAGGTCACCCTAAAACCTTTTAGTGAAACCAGAGGCATACTGAAGTGTGCAGAAAGCGCTGTGAGATAATCTTCCTCGCTGATAATTCCTTTATAGGCCAGCATGCTTCCCAGACTTTGTGGATTTCCCAATTTTTTTTGATGTGTCTGGTTCAAGAGAAGATCGTGTAATTGAGCCGCTGTTATAATACCCAGTTCTACAAGAATTTCTCCGAGTTTTTTTCTTTTGTTGCTATAGTAAATCGCTTTCATGATCTTGGATTGAGGGCAACCCATTTCAGCCAGGATTTGTCCAAGATACTTTTTCGGTTCCAGTCTTTTCCTTTCCATTGCAACGCCCAGATCGAATTCCGTGATCACTTTTTTCTTAACCAGAATCTGGCCGATCATATTAGATGAGGAAGAGGCCTCTATGCTTTTGGGTTCTATTTTATTTTCGGACGCATTCGGATTATTTAATGCATTAATAGCCGGCTCAGATGGAGTTTGGGAAGTTATCGCAGATGCTTTTCTAAGATCGTAACCGCACTCGTTGCAGAATTTACTGCCCGGTGGATTTTCTTTGTTACACTTTGGGCATGGAATTGTAAACTGAAAGCCACATTCACTACAGAACCCGACTCCGTCTATGTTCTGAAACTGACACTTGGTACATTGCATAGACAATATCCTCCAATAAGTATGCAAATACAGGTTTATACAATGAATGTTTAATATGTTAACAATCTAAAGTCAATCTGTATGTCTTCAAAAGGTTTTGGACAGATATTAGACATGGTGGGTAATATTGTCTTTCCCCCGGCAAAAAAGATAGGGTTTTCTGTGGCCGTTATGTTTATTGCCGGGGGTAGTTTAACAATTTCACTTTGGAGAAATTCTTTTTCCTAATTTCTCAATTTCACTGCCTGTATCATTGAGTCCTTTTTCGACATCCTTGGCAATCACGTTTCCTTTTTCCTTCAATTTCAGCGAAAGGCTTTTAGATTTTTCAATGGCTTTTTTCGTATGGGTTTCAACCTTCTGACCGGCCCAGGCAAAGCTGCGTTCCAGATACCTGGAGGATGAATCAAGCGCCTCGCCGGTTTTTTCCGATTCTTTCCTGGTCCATGATTCCGCTGATTTGATATGCCGGTCCGCAGCCATTGCCAGATAGGCACGCGCAAAGGGCTGTTCGATTTTCTTTACCGGCTTCACGGTTCCTTTTTTCACATCAACGGACAGTTGTTCCAGTTCCCGCGCCGATGCCGTCAGCGCCTCTTTACCTTTAGCCGATGCTTTTAGGGATTCAGCCTTCATATAATCCGCGCCCTTTTTAATTTGCGCGGCGGCGGAATCCATGTCTTTGTGCAGGTAATCCTGCTTTGCCTTTTGAAAAGTCTGCTCAATCGATGATGGTGATTCCGATTCGGCAAAAACTGCCAGGGGCAGGATTCCCGTTACAAACAACGCAAATACAACAACGACAGCGGCACGATTTAAGCGATACATAGTTCATCTCCTTTTACATGATAAATGTTTTAAAAAATGGATACCTGTTCTCATTGAAGCTGGTTGAGTAACTGGTAATACTCTTTGATATTTTGAATGGATTCCATTGCTGCCTGAAACAGGATTAAACTGAGCACCAGTATTATTACTGAGAGACCGACCTTCCACGGCCATGTTGTTTGCGGACGCCACCAAAGCAGAGGCAATGCCAGAGGTCCCACGCAACAGAGCGCAAAAATGATAAACGATTTCTGGAAATACCATTTAAACTCCTGCTCCGCAATGCGCGGGTTGCTTGCGACATTCAGAAACTCACCGCAGTGTTTACACTTTATCGCGTCATCCTGAATTTCTTCAGCACAAAATGGACATTTTTTCATAATCAACTCTTTGGGACAAAGTAATGTTTATGTATACCTGAAATATCTAAACTCCGCAAGACGGTCAATTTATCTATACCGCTCATCCATAGCACATTATACTTTTAATTCCCCGGACAGTAAACTTAATTATACAAACCGGAAAGCCGACAACCCCGGCCTGCGCCGGGGCAGGTTGTGCCAACGAAAATAGCGCTTAAACCGGAAGCGCATTCCCGTTAGGGGAGCGCATAGTAAATAGGAATTTACATTACCGAGAATTTTCGCCAGCATGGCGAAAACTTCCTTTAGCGTTGGTATTGGTGTTATTTCATCCGGCTGAAAAGAACACTCCCCACAAAAAACATAACAACCGCGAAGAAAGTGACGACAATGAAATCAACATAAAACGGGAAAATATGAATATTGAGCAATGCTCCCCTGACACCGTCTACGGCATAGGTAATGGGATTAATCTTTACCAGTCCCCGCAGCCAGAAGGGAAGCTTTTCGTCAACCGGAAACAGAGCGCCGGATAAGAAAAAGAGCGGAAATATCAGAAAAGATGAAATAAGCTGGAATCCCTCCAGACTTTCAAACAAAGAGCCGAGCGCAAGCCCCATCGAAACCAGCGCGATGGATGTAATGAACAATAACAGCAGCGCCTGCGGAATGCCCCAGGGATTTACAGAAGGAAACAAGAACGAGAATAAAAAGAGAATAATAATCTGCAGCGTAACATCCGTGCATCCGCCTAAAACCTTTCCCATAAAGACGGACAGACGCGACACCGGCGCAACCAGTATGGCCTTGAGCACATCGAGCTTGCGGTCCCAGACAATGTAGAGGCCGAAGTATACCGATCCGAAAAGCACAAGCATGGCAAGTATGCCCGGATATATATAATCCTGATAATTGATATTGCTTACGCTGACGCTCGCGCCCACGCCGCTGCCGAACAGGAAAAGCCACATGAGCGGCTGAACAATGCTCGAAACGATTCTGCTTTTCTCGCGTTGGAATACTTTGAATTCCCGCCACCAGACAGCGTAAATACCCATCAATTCCCTGCGAATAAACCCGTCTGTCATCGCATTAGACATAGCCATCACGATCCTCTCTGACGGTAACGGACTACCGAATCCACCCAGCCTCCGGGATCCTCCGGGGCGTCTTCCCGGATATCTCTTCCGGTAAGCTTAATAAACACATCGCTTAATGTGGGTACTTTGATTTCCACGCACTCCACATTTTGAATATGAGAAAGGAGGTCAGGCAGGTGCTGATTGGCATTTCTCATCGTTATTTCCACCATGCCGTCAATTACAGCTGCTTTCGATACATAAGGCAGTGAACGTATTTGTTCCAGGCCGGGCTCTTTAACTTTCAGCACCACCGTATCGCCGCCCATCGATTCTTTCAGAGCATCGGGAGAATTGAGTTCGATGATCCGGCCATGATCGATAATTCCCACACGGTCGCAAACCTGGTCGGCTTCTTCCATGTAATGGGTTGTAAGCACAACGGTCGTTTGCTCCACCTGAGCCATTCTTTTGATGTATTCCCAGATACGCGCCCGCGTTTGCGGATCAAGCCCAAGCGTCGGCTCGTCCAGAAAGAGCACAGCCGGCTTGTGCAAAAGACCCCGCGCCAGTTCCAGACGCCTGCGCATTCCGCCCGAGTATGTGCGGGTCAGATCATCACTGCGCTGCCGCAGGTCCACCAGTTCAAGCATCTCCGTTATTCTTTTTTCCCGGACAGCTTGAGGAATTCCGTAAAGACGCGCGTGAAGTTCAAGGTTTTCTCTTCCGCTAAGAACAGTATCGAGCGTTGGGTCCTGAAAAACTATCCCGACTTTGCGTCTTACCTGCGCGGGCTCCTTAATGACATCGCAGCCAGCTATTACGGCGCTGCCGGATGTCGGGCGGACAATCGTGCAGAGCATGCCGATGGTGGTGGTTTTGCCGGCGCCGTTAGGCCCGAGCAATCCGAATATTTCGCCTTTTTCTATGTTCAGGTCGATGCTTCGAACCGCTTCTATTTTACCGTAGTTTTTTGTCAGGCCTTTCGTAGTTATAATACTCATCTTCGTGGTCTTCCGTCAGTCTTTCGCTTGTCATTATGAGATTGCCACGGCTCCCAAGGGTCGCCTCGCAATGACAGCGGGGGCGGCGTGGTAATCTCATGTCATTATGGCATTGCCACCAACACTCATATGAACTTACAATAACGGCTTTTTGTCATCAGTCGGTGTTTTTTATACCCAAAAATTCCAGCTTCTTTGTTCTTTTCATTTTTTTTATTTTATATTCCAATTGTCTTGCTTTTGTGGAATTATCGCAAGATAATATTTTTACCAACTCAAACGGCCTCCATGCTCTCACAAATTTGCTTCCCCTGCCATCTTTGTGCTCCTTGAGGCGTTTTTCAAGATTATTTGTGATTCCTGTATACAGATAATTTTTCCGGCATTTAAGGACATAAACAAGCCACTTACCTTTACTTGATTTTTTCATAAGCTTCATCAGCTTCATCATATTGGCGCAAGTCAATGCGGCGCGTTTGGTCCAGAGCGCTCAATCAATAATACGGCTCGACGGCTCGGATGACTGATCTTCAATATCAACTTCAAAAGTGTTGAGAAAAATACTTATCATCATATAACACCCCACCGCGATGGCCAGTTCGACCAGCACTTCATGGGTAAAATGCTGGCTTATGGCGGCGAAGGTTTCATCGCTGACCGTGCGGTCCCGAACTGTTTCTTCGGTAAATCTCAGAATAAGGCTCTCTAATTCGGAAAATACCGGTGATGTTGAACCCGTATAAAGCGCTTCGATTTTTTCTTCCGGCATGCCGACCTGCCTGCAAATCTTGCGGTGCTGAAAAACTTCGTATTTAGATTCGCATACAATACCCGCGCGGGTAATGGCCATTTCCCTGAGGATCGGATCGAGTTTGCCGCACAGGAGCACTGCCGCGGGCAGACTGATAAATTGACGCGCCACATCTACCGGGGCGTGAGTAATGATTTTGAAAATATTTAGATCATTGGGCGCTGTTCCCAGTAACTGAATTTTCTCCGTCTCTGTCTCTGACAATTTGCAGTAGGGTATACGCGCCATAATAAATCCCCCTTTAATAAATCGGCTTTTTTGTAAAGTGACGTTTCATGCCACTGAGAACCGTTACGCATCTGGCCAGTTCTCTAAAAGCGGGCAGTCCGGCGTTTTCGGCGATGCCCCTTAAATATTCAGCGAAATCCTTTCTTCCTTCTATCCATATTACGACAGGCTTTTTATACTTTTTGACAAGATCGGTAAGTTCATCAAAAAAATCCTGCTTGATTAACGGCGTGGCGTAGGTCTGCAATATAATCGAGTCAACACCCGGATCATTCATGACCGCGTTGAGAGAACGGCGGAATACTTTTTCATAACCGTGCTGTTCAATGGCTATCCAGAGATCAAGGGGATGATCGGGTTTGTTCCATGAAGGAAAAAGTTCCGCAATAGACGCAAGTGTTTTATCGGAGAGTTTTGCCAGCGAAAGTCCGCAATCGTCCATAAGATCGGTTGTAATTGTTCCGGCGCCTCCGGAGAAGGTGAGAATGGCCGTGCCTTTTTGGGGGTCGGGTTGAAAAGGCATATTCTTCGCGAAAGCCCGCGCCATGTCCGTAAGTTCAGCCGGGTCGAATACCTCAAGCACTCCCGCCTGCCGAAACGCGCCGCTTGTCACCTTATAATTACCAGAGAGGCTCGCCGTGTGACTTTGCGCCGCTTTGGCTCCTTCGGAACTTCTGCCTCCCATTACAACGATTACCGGCTTTTTAGTTTCCTTGGCGAGGTTGATAAATCTTCTTCCGTCCACGAGTGATTCGAGATAGCAGGCGATGACTTCAGTATCGGAGTCGTTTATCATATATTCAAGGATGTCGCTTTCATCAATATCGCACTTGTTGCCGATGGAACACACCTTGCTCACGCCCATGATTCCTTCCTGCAGAGCGTGAAGCAGGAAACCGGCGGAAAGCATGCCGCTCTGAACGATAAGGCCGACGTTTCCGCCTCTGAGCACATCCTGCCACACCAATGAATTGATAAACGAAAAGACGTAAGTTTTGTTGCCGTCAATGAAGCCCATGCAGTTGGGGCCCCATAACCTTATGCCCGCCCTGGCCGCGTTCTCGATGGCCAGCTTCTGAAGCTTCGCGCCTTCAACGCCTGCTTCGGTGAAGCCGGCCGATTCGATGATGATTCCCTTCACGCCTTTTTTGGCGCATTCGGTTACCGTTTCCGGCAGCGCTTTGGACGGTATGAAATATATGACAAGGTCGATATTCCCGGGAATCGAAGCCACATCGGGATAACATGGAATCCCCAGTATTTCGGTGTAACTTTTATTAACCGGATAAATTTTTCCGCGGAATCCGGCCATTACATTTTTAATAATATCGTATCCACCCTTGCTTTCGTTATTGGATGCTCCAATAACGGCAACGCTCTGAGGGTTGAAAAAAAAATCTAACATTTAAAAAAACATCCTCCATTGTCATTGAGAGACGCCTCTGGGGCGTCGTGGCAATCTCAAGATTATAATAAAAGCATATTAATGTAGGGATCGAACCCCTGCCGATCCGAGCGGCGCGTTTGGGAAACGCGCCCTACATTCGTCTGTCATTGCGCATTTAAGTAAACGCTCGCGGCAATCTCTATTTCAAAACAACAAGAGCGTCGACGGCAACCGCCTGGTTTCCGGATATGATTAGCGGGTTTATGTCTATTTCGGCAATGGAATCGTACTTCATTCCCAGGTCTCCCACTCCCACAAGAGCCCTGGCCAGAGCATCCCTGTCAACAGCAGGGCTTCCCCTGAATTCACCAAGCAATTTTTTTGTTTTTATCTCGTCGATCATCTCAAGGGCGTCCTGCCTGGAAAGGGGAGCGACCCTGAAGGTCACGTCTTTTAACGCCTCCGTTAATATGCCGCCAAGACCGAACATGACGCATGGCCCGAACTGCGCGTCACGTGAAAGGCCGATTACAAATTCGCGCGACCCTTTCACCATCTTCTCGATGAGCACGCCGTCAAGATTTTTTGTTTTGTCCGTAAATTCTTCAAAAACAGCCGCGACTTCTTCGATATTGCAGATATTAAGCGCGACCATGCCCGCTTCCGTTTTATGGGCGAGTTCGGCGGAGCATCCCTTCATAACCAGGGGGAAACCGATTTTCGCGGCCTCGCAGACAGCTTCTTGTTTTGTCTTGACCAGAGCCGCCGGCACGACCGGAACGCCCGCTGATTCTATCACCAGCCTTGACTCATATTCCGACAATGTCTTTTGTCCGTTCTTTAAAGCTTTTTCAATAATATCCAACATAAATATCTCCTTTTAAATTAACATATAATAGTTAGTTTATTTTGCTCGGGATTGTCAAGGATTTGTTAATACGATCATCATAGTTTTACGCATCTAAGGTTTGAGCAAACGGCCTATCCGGTTTACAGCCGAATCAAACACCGACCGGTCAATAACCCTGGTCATCTGCAACCCGCCCCGCATGACAGACGGCAATGACAGTTGAGTACTGGATACCGGCCTGCGCCGGTATGACAAGGGATCATGAGATTGCCACGGCTCCCAGGGGCCGCAATGACAATTGAGCGGCCACAGAGCCGCTTGGCTATGACAAACAGAAGTACGCTGTCAATGACAAAAAAAGAAACGAGTACAACAGCGCCCTATATGCCGTGCAGTATTTCAGAACACCGGATTAACGCCGCTATATCTTTTTGTTCATCGCCCGTTATCTGCGGAAGCGGACTTCTGACTTTTGCCGTAATCGGGTGACCCAGTTGACGCAATGTTTCTTTAAAGACGCTCTGCCGGGATTTCCTGCCGATCATGGTGGGAGAGGGCAAGCGGCTTGCGGCCTTAAACGCGTACTCTTGAATAGCAGCGGGTATGCCGAAAGTATTCATTAATCCGATGTGTTCGTAAATGGCATCTTCCAGCCGATGTGCGGATTCAATATTGCCGGACTTCCAGTTATTATAACATTCAATAACCGCGCGGGGCGCTACCGACGGTATGGAACACATGACGCCTGCTCCGCCCGATTTTAAATTTGTCAAAAGAAGCTGACTGGTCCCGCTGAATAATAAAAAATCTTTACCCGCTGTCGCCCGGATATCCCGTTTCATCTCGGATACGCACACGGAACTCTCTTTGGCTCCCGTTATCCCCTTGATATTGTAAAGTCGGCTCATTTGTTTGGCGTTGAAAAACAATCCGGTTATCTGCGGGAAATGATAATACATAATCAATTTTTTAGTATGTTGAACGATGCGGGAATAAAAAGCAAAAACGTCATCATAGCAAAGGGGATAATAGTTGGGCAGCGCGACCAGGTAGCCGTCAAAGTCAAGCGTGTCAACTTTTTGCATAAAGAACAGGATTTCGGCCAGGCTAAAAAACGTGCAGCCGACAATGACCGGTATCCGGTTTTTTACTTTTTGGGCCACTGTTTGGACAACACTGCATTTTTCATCGAGTGAAAAATAGGGCGATTCGCCTCCGCTGCCGAGAATCAGGAGCCCGTGGCAACCTTCGATTATATAATACTCGACAAGATGTTCAAGTCCGGCGAGATCGAGGCTTTCATCTTCTTTTAAAGGTGTGGGAACAACAGGGTAAACTCCGCAATATTTATTAAAGCCGCTCATCGTGTCACCTCAATGATTTATTTAAAAACACTATATAACATCAAATAAACGAATTATAAAATTAGAATCTCCAATGCCCGAGCTATTCATGATAAAAATAATCCATGATTGCCGACTGAAATCAAGGATTATTTTCAAGGGTATTGCTTATGGATTTCCTAAAAGAAAAAATGACCTTCGGTTTGTTTAGATGATGCGCTGCGAATCTAAAGATTTCGCTTCATCACCCTTAGGACTTCATGATATATTTCTATAAAACAGCCTGTGACGGACAGGAAAAGAAAACCAAGCATGAATTTCGGGGCAGTGCCCAACAATTCATCTATAAGGCGACCCAGCCAGAGGAAAAATAAAGAGGTAATCACCAGCGCCAATCCCCATGCCGATAACGTAATTATTATACGAAACAAATTGTAGGGTAAATGGCGTGTTTTACGGGTGATTGTTAACATTATTTATATCCTCCTTCGTCTTTTTAACGTATCGATTATGCCTAACGCCGCGTGACTCCCGCAATATCGTTATTCTTTAATTATAGAATAATCATCATTTCGCGGTTTTCAAGAGGGCAGTATTTTGTTTATGAGAAATCCGGTGATGCCGTAACGGTTTTTGAAAAAGCAGTGGATTCTTTTCGATAAAAGCCAGGATTACGCCCCGTCCAGCGTTTAAACGCGCGGTAAAAGTTTGATAAATCACCGTAACCCAACTCCGCGGAAATCTGCTGTGTTGAATGGGTTGTTGTTTGAAGCAGATCAATAGCCTTTAACGGAAGCGGAGCCTTAAGGACGTCGCTGATAATACGGTATATGGAAACAAATTCTCTCTGGCTGACAAAGACACGAAGATCTTTCAGGTCGATAAGTTCTTTAATTCTCAGAGACGCAAGGTTGTCTTTTGTCATTGTCAAGTTTCTTTATTTAGGGTAAGAATAATCACATAAGCAAAATATGACAGTCGCGTGAAATAATTGATTAGAGGGGGGAAGACTTTTCATTTTCGACAAGGGAGCCGTGAGCTCCAGAGGAGGCGCCCATCATCCCTATGACGCGGCCATCGTGTGGTCGGATGCTGCAACAGGCTTTAAAGTAATGGTGTCAAAAAGCGATGAAGAGCAGTTTAAGGCTGCCGCTGCCGGAAAGATGAAACTCGACGGAATGGCTTTTTTCGCGCAGTGGTTTAATGATGGCGTGAAACTTGTGATGTGATTCCATTTCTAAATCAAGCGCTATCTTTGTTGGCACAGCCTGCTGGGGGCGCAGGCCGGGGTCGTCGGCTCACTTCAGCGTTCCAGGAGGCGCGCCGGAAAATCAAACAAAAAGTATTTATTTTAAGGAGGACGTTCAATGGGAATGATCAACGGTGGTCATCTGGTCGGCAAATACTTAAAAGAGGTGGAAAAGATCGAAATGGTGTTCGGCATTTCCGGCGGACATCTCGAATCGATACTGGACGGTTTTACGGAATATAAAATACGAACCATTGACGTTCGGCACGAGCAGGCGGCGGCGATGATGGCGCACGCGTGGTTTGTTTACACGGGCAAGCCGGGAGTGTGTTTCCTCACCGCGGGTCCGGGATTCACCAACGGCCTTACCGGTATCGCCAATGCCTATCTTGATAACGCGCCGCTGGTGGTGCTATGCGGCAGATCGCCTCTGCGCGATGACCTCAAAGGCGCTCTACAGGAAATGAACCAGATCGAGGCCGTCAGGCCGATGACGAAATGGGCCGCCACCTGTTATGATATAAAGCGTATTCCCGAATATCTTGCGTTGGCGTTCAGAAATGCCACGGGCGGAAGGCCGGGGCCTGTCATGCTTGAACTGCCTCCCGATATCCTGAATATAAAGGTGGACGAGTCGCTTGTTTTCATGCCGTCAAAATCCAATCCGAAATATTCCGTTCATCCGGACGACGCCGATCTGAGGGCCGCGGCGGATATCATTAACAACGCGAAAAAACCGTTATTTCTCGGCGGCTCCGGCGTCGGGTTCAGCGGCTGCGCGGGCGCCCTCAAACAATTCGTTGAAAAGACGGGCATTCCCTTTATGCTGCTCAACTACGGCAGGGGCGAACTTCCGGACGATCATCCCCTGTCGGTCATGGATATGGGAACCCTCAGCCTGTTTTTCAGTATCGGCCAAAACGATGTGATCATCGCGGCCGGCCTTCGGTTCAACTGGCTCCTCCAGTTTGGCCAGATCATACCGCCAACGGTGAAAATGGTCAGGATAGATATCGATCCGAATGAAATAAACCGGAACGTGGAGGCTCATGTAGGTCTTGTGGGCGACGTGGGTTCAGTGCTGGAACAACTCACGCCTCTGGTAGCAAAAAATGATCATACCGAATGGATGAATACATTGAAATCCGCGGGACGTTCACTACTCGACTTTGAGCTAAGGACGCGTGAAACTGTGTCCGACCCCATCCACCCGATTCGCATGGTCGCGCAGATACAGAAATTCGCCGGTAAGGACGCGATTTATATAGCCGACGGCGGCGACACTCAGTATTTCGGGCTTGCCGGGTTCATGTCGAAGCAAAAGGCCGGGGTGGTGGCTTCGGCAGCGGGACTGCTCGGATGCCTCGGCACCGGCATACCCTTCGGCATGGCGGCGAAGCTTGCCCGGCCTGACAAGAAAGTCATCGTACTAAACGGCGACGGTTCATTCGGGTTCAACGGGATGGAATTCGATACTACGGTGCGCCACAATATCCCGGTGGTGGTCGTCATAAATAATGACTGCGCCTGGGGCATGATCAAGCACTCTCAGGAATTGTCCATCGGCAAGGAACGTCTGCAATGCTCGGAGCTGGGCATCCGCCGCTACGAGAAAGTTGTAGAGGGTTTAGGCGGACACGGTGAGTTTGTGACGAAAGACGAAGAGATCATTCCGGCGCTGGAACGCGCGTTTGCTTCCGGCAAGCCCGCGTGCGTGAATGTGATGACCGACCCGACTGTGACGAGTCCGGCTACGCCGCTCTTTTACCAGTCGCTGAAAATGGATTAGCACCAATTCTAAATTTAAGCGCTATCTTTGTTGGCGTCGTCGGCTTCCGAGGCGTTTGTAAATACGGAAGTGTCCCCCAAAGGGGACACAATATAAAGAGGCCATTTCCTTACCGGTGATCCGCGCCATTATGGCGTGGATCATATACGCCTCGTCGCCTCCTTCTATCCGCCGCGATATCATCTTAAATTTAGAATTGGTAAAAAAGTAACAGACGTGAAATATTTATTGTAGGGCGCGTTTACCAAAACGCGCCGCCCGGATCGGCAGGCGTTCGATCCCTACATTAATATGCTTTTATTATAATCATGAAATTGCGACGCCGTCTTAAAAGACGGCTCATAATCACAACGGAGGTCTTCAATGAAAGCTTTATTGCTCAATCTCGATCCTTTGCGCTTCGTAGCGCTGAACGCTCTTCGGCCGCTTAGCAACAAGTTTTGCTATCGGGGTCCTTTTTCCACGATCAAGCTTACCGACATTCCGGAGCCTTCCCTGCCTTCACCTCAATGGGTCAAGATAAAGACACGACTCTGCGGTCTGTGCGGCAGCGACATCAATCTCATGCTGATGAAAGATTCTCCTTCGGCGATGCCTTTCACATCGTTCCCCTGTGTGCCGGGGCATGAATTCTGCGGGGAAGTGGTTGAAACAGGCGCGCAGGTGAAAAAGGTGAAAAAGGGAGACCTCGTTACCGCGGTTCCGGAGCTCAACTGCCTGACGCGCGGCATAAAGCCTGTTTGCCGCAGTTGCGCATCGGCTTCAAAAGCCAATTGCGAAAATTATGCCGAAGGCGCGATCTCGCCGGGAATGTTCATCGGCATCTGCAAAGATATCAACGGAGGCTTTGCCGAATATGTTGTGGCGCATGAAAGCCAGGTGTATGTTGCGCCCGCGGGAGTGACGCCCGAGTCGGCATCGCTCGTGGAACCGCTGGCTGTGGGTTTGCAGGTGGTGCTTGACAACCGGCCCGCGGATACGGACAAGGCGCTCATTATCGGCGGCGGCGTCATCGGCGCCATGGTGGTCAAGTCCATGAGAGGACTTGACATCGGCTGCGATATCACGGTTGTCGAGCCGTCGGCTTTCGCGGCGCAGTATGTGAAAAAATGCGGCGCCAACCGGACGATCAGGAGCGGAATCATCGAAGCCGCCGTGGATATCGCAGGCGGTCGCGTCTATAAGCCGGTGCTTGGCGAACGCGTGGTGATGGGCGGCTTTGACAAAGTGTATGATACGGTCGCCAATTCCGATACGCTCAATAAGTCGCTGCGGGTTACGGCAACCACAGGCGTGCTATCCGTGATCGGAATCGGTGCGGAAGTGAAACTTGATCTGACGCCATTATGGCTCAAGGTGCAGACCATCAGGGGTTGTTACGGTTACCGTTATAACAATGTCGCGGGAACACAGAAGCACGCGTTTGAAATAGCGCTGGATTTGATCGCGTCTAAAAAAATTCAGGTGGACGATATGCTCACCCATAAATTCCCTCTTGAAAAATACCGGGAAATGATCGAGGTCAATCTCAATAAAGAGGCCAACCGGGCCATGAAAACCGCTTTTTGTTTTGAGTAGAAAAGGAGGCAGGCATGGAAAAACAGGATATTAGCAGTATCACCCGTATGAAACTTCCCAAAGTCGGCCAGATCGGCATCCTTGTGCGGGATATCTCCGAAGCAGCCGCTTATTATTCAAAACTCCTCGATGTCGGGCCGTGGTACCGCTCCAATACCGTGAAGCATGAGGCCAACTATCGCGGCAAGTCCATTTCGCCTGATCTGGATATCGCGATTGCCTTTCAGGGCGGCATGGAAATCGAGCTTATTGCGGACAAAGGCAATACGGAAAATGTTTATTCCGGTATGCTCTCAAAATGCGGCGGCGGCATCCATCATCTGGGGATTATGGTATGCGGTTACGAAAAAAAGCTTGAAGAGATGAAAGCAAACGGCGTTGAGGTCCTTCAGTCCGGCGTCATCACCACAAAAGGCTCCGCCGTAACCAGATATGCTTATTTGGATACTGTCAAACAATGCGGCATTGTATCTGAATTAATTTCTACAACATTGATTGGGATTCCCATGCCGCATGGCAGACTTATCATGGATGTAGGCTGCCTCACCGGCGACGTGGAACGTATTAAAGTGTAAACCTTTCAGTTCCCCGTAAGAATTTTCTCATTTAATTTTATTTTCTGTTATAATCCCCCCGAATTATTTTACGGTACAATAATAATGCCGGGAATAATACCGGGCTGCCTTCATAAGGATAACGGCGCAGAGAAGCAAAGTCAGCCTTTAAATGCGGCCTGGTATAAAACAGAAAAGGAGAATGCTATGTTCGATTTTATCATGACAAAGGAGCAAATAAAAATAAGGGACGAGGCGAGGGAACTGGTGAAATGGGTGCCGCGCCAGATGATCCTGGATATGGATACGGACACGATCAAGTTTCCGAAGGAGTTTCTTCAGGAAGCAGGCAGACGTAATCTGCTGGGGTGCCGTTATCCGAAGAAATGGGGCGGCAGGGACATGGATTGGGTGACCACCGGCATCGTCATGGAAGAGATAGGAACCCTGGGTTACGAAATGGCCTGTGTTTTCGGTGTGGGCGCGGAACTTGTCTGCGACGCGATTATCCTGCACGGGACCGATGAACAGAAAGAAAAGTATGTGAAGCCGCTTTTGCGCGGCGATCTTTTCGCAGCGGAGTGCCTTACCGAACCTCGCGGAGGTTCTGACTTCTTCGGCGCGACAACGAAAGCTGAAGATAAGGGCGATTATTATCTTTTAAACGGCCAGAAAAGATTTATTGTCGGAGCGGAGGGCGCCGATTTTTTCCTTGTTTACGCGAAAACGAATCCCGAAGCAAAGCCTCAGGAAGCGATGACCTGTTTTATTGTTGACCGCACCGAAGGCGTTGAAGTTAAATATCTGTACGGTTTGATGGGGTGCCGCGGCGGCGGAACGGGACGTCTGATTTTTCGTGATGTGAAAGTTCCCAAGAAAAATGTTGTGGGAAAAGTTCAGGGCGCTTATGCCGTTTTCAACACCATGATGATACCGGAACGTCTGGGAACGGCCACCATGACTATCGGCGCGGCACGTCCCGCTCTGGAAATCGCCACAAATTACACGGCAAGACGCAAGGCGTTCGGCCAGGTAATCGCTCAGTTCGAGGGCGTGAGTTTTCAGATCGCGGAGGCCGCGATGCTGCTGGATGCCGCGCGTGCCATGTCCTATGTGACAGCGCGGGCGGTAGACGCGGGCGCGGACATGAACAGGATAAGACGGATGGTTTCGCAAAGCAAAAAGTTCATCACCGAATCATGCCAGAAGGTTGTTCATAATTCCATGCAGGTCATGGGCGGCATAGCCTATACCAATGTTTTCCCCATCGAACGCATTTACCGCGACGTGCGGCTTGCCTCAATCTGGACGGGCACCAGCGAAGTCATGTCCATGATTGCCGCTCATGAATGGTACCGTGAATATTTCGCCCAAAAGGCGAAACAAAGTACACGCGATCTTGAACTCGATGCGCAGGAAGCCTCCGATGAAGAGAAGATCTACGACGACGATGATATGTGGAAAAAAGGGTGGTGAGGTTTAAAAAATGAAGCGTGTAACATTAAAATGGATGACGGTGTGTCTTCTGCTGCTATTTGCGTCGCAGGCGTTTGCCTGGCATGACCAGACTCACCTTGCGATTTGCAAAGCGGCGGGATTTGACAATTGGTATAGCTGCGCGGGTCCCGATATTGCCAAACTCAAAGCGGGAGATATCGAAGCCTATAATCACTGGTTTAACAATACCGCGGAAGTTGAAATCACGCCGCAAATGGTTATGAAGCAAATTGCGCGTTATAATAAAGATAATATATCTATTGATAAGGAAGGGCATCTTCTGGGGGCGATTATCGCTTCTTTACGCGCGTACGAAAAAGATCTTCGAGATGGTAAATACGCCGTGTATAATCTTGTTTATTGCGCCCACTACATCGGCGACCTCAGTATGCCCCTGCATAACACAGCCTTTGATGATTTCAATAAAAAACATCATGGTATCAATGACGGCATCGTAGAGGGCACGATTCTGAAAGAGCCTGAAAAAATAGCCGGACACATGTATCCAATAACCCTGGGCAAAAAAGATTTTGAGGCCGATCTGGCCATTCAGATTGCGCGGATTGCCAATCTCAGCCGCAAGCTGGGCTACAAAATGCGGGCGGAAAATAGAAATATGACGAAGCAGGAAGCCTATATACAACTGGGACACAGCGCCTCGCTTCTGAAGGCTGTTTTGCAGCACTATAACAGGCTGCCTGATTCGGCAAAAAATGTTGTTTATTGATACCGTCCGCTTCCTTCGGCTAACTTTGTTGGCAGCGTCGCAGGTATCCTCGACGTATGTGTTAGCTGCACTAACCGGTAAGGAAATAAATTGTTTTTTGTTGTGCTCCTTTTCAGTCGCACTACCGGAGCATATACGCCTGCGGTACTGGCTCCTTGCCGAATCTGATCCTTTGGAATCGAAGCGGTATAAAGTTTTTATAGGTCATACCGTCCGCTTCGCTTCAGCTAACTTTGTTGGCATCGCTTTTGTCCCCCTTTAGAGGGGGCGTCGCGAAGCGACGGGGGAGGAAAAAGATATAATGTGGTGCGTTGCTTTTGCCGCGCTTTAGCGGGTCTAAAGACCCGTGCTACGAAAGCAATACAAAAGATAGATTGCCACGGCACCTGAGGGTTGCCCGGCAATTACAAACACCCTTCAAGCCGGAATGGTTCCGTCTTCGTGAAGATTTCCGGCGGAAAACATCAAGCCGCCCTGTTTGAAAACCATTTGCGGTTTTCTTAATATCCGAATGTCATCCAGCGGATTATCATTGTGCACTACCATGTCCGCGTATTTTCCGGTTTCCAGAGAACCTGCTTTATCCGCCAGGCGAAGGATCTTCGCGTTGTTTATGGTCGCGCACCGGATAATCTCAATGTTGGTGAAACCGGCGCGTTTCATAATTTCGTATTCCCTGTAGTTGCCGCCGAAATAATTAAACGGCATGCCCGCGTCAATGCCGCAGCCTATCAGAATGCCCGCCTGATTCATTTTCCTGAGATTAACAAAGCCGTTGCCGATCATGTTGAAAAAAACATACGGATTGACGAGAAATTTCTTTTTCTCCCAGAGATTATCTATTCCGTATTTTTTGTAGTCTTTCAGGGCGGCAAGATTCTGCTTGTGAAGCAGAGGATCGCAATGTTTTTGGGCTTCGTTTTCGAAATAATCCCTCCTGACCTCTAATTCTTTTGTGATTTCCGGCGTTCGGTACTGCGGGGGGATTTCATCGAATGCTTCTTCCATAAGGTATGACTGGCCGACTGTCATGGTGGGCACGATGGCAACATTTCGTTTGGCCATCTTCAGAATGTCATCATCGGACAGAACCGCGTCGGTAGCAATATGTTCGATTGAATGAAAGGGATACTCCATCGCGCGGTCAAAACCGTATTTGAACTGGTGATGTCCCGAGACAGGCAACCCTTTTTTATCCGCGTAACGGAAGATAATATTGAGCTGCTGGTTTGTGTAAACGGGAATCTCCTTCTTTTTCTTGCAGAAGATAGTCTGGTTGTCCATTGTCAATTTAACCAGACAAGCACCTTTGGCATTGTCATCAAGATCGTGTTCCATTTCGGCGATATCCCTGAAATTGTTCATGATCATTCCGGCAAATAAAGAAACGGGCCTGGCGAGAATATTCATATCCGAAGGCGGAATTTCAGGATGACCGCCCATGAGGTTGAGAATGGAATTACAGTACAAAACGCGCGGGCCGGGCATATTTCCTTTTTCAATATCCCGTATGAACATATGAAGAAGGCCGGGGAATGCGCCCATATCTCTTATGGTGGTCACGCCGGATTCAATGGAAGATACATAATTCTGTTTCTGCTGGCGGGCATGGTCCATGATATCTATCATTCTCATGGAAAAGGCACAAGAGGCGGTGCTGTGGCAATGGGCGTCAATAAGCCCCGGCATCAGGTACCGGCCTTTCAAATCAAAAACAAGGCATTGCTTGCTTTGCGGGGCTTCGCCTGTCCCCTGAGCCGCTATATTTCCCTTATCCACAAGCAGCCACGCATCCTCGACAATCTGTCCGGAGTTCACGTCCACCAGACGGGCGTTCTTTATCAGGAATGTTTTATAATCAAGAGAAGGCACATTTTTTTTGGGTATCGCGCAGCCCGCAATGGAGGGCATGGACGCGGCTGCCGCCATTAAAAGAGAGTATTTAACAAAATCCCTGCGCCTGAGATGATGAAATTCATGGTTCACATTCCCCTCCAGAGGACAGATATTTTGTTTTGGAGTATATTCAGAGGAGTTTTACGCGTCAAGTCATATTAGAATAAAAATCACCCCAGAGATATATTTTCCTATTGACATTAAATATCTGTTCTAGTATAAATTACGAAATTCATTACAATCTAATTGTTTAAACAGACAAAATAGAATTTTACAAAAACCGTTCATCATAAATAACAAGTATAAAAGGAGGAATGTTATGAAGAAAATTGGCATGTTAATAACTGTCATCATGCTGATTGCTATTTCCACAATAGCACAGGCAGACGTTAAAGCCGGCTCTTTCACAATCACCCCGTTTGCCGGAGTCTATACATTTGAGGGTAATGAAGGTGTTAATGATGCGACTCTTACCAAACAAGCCTGGACCGGGGGTTTGCGAGCCGGTTATAACTTTACCGAGCATATAGGCATAGAGGGATTTGCCACCTACGTTCCAGCGGAAGTTCAAGACATGCCCGGTAACAATGGAGTTAATGTCTATGGATACGGTGTTGAAGGCCTTTATCATTTTATGCCCGAGAGCCGCATTGTTCCGTTTCTGGCCGTTGGTGCGGGAGAACTGCATTATGATGTACCTCCCGGGGCAGACAACATGAACAAATTCTTTGTCGATGCCGGTGCCGGCGTGGAATTATTCATAACCGAAAACATAGCCCTAAGGACTGATGCCCGCTGGCTTCTTCCTACCAATAAAAATTACAATGATTTTATGGGAACTATAGGACTTACTTTTGCTTTCGGCGGACACAAGAAGGAAGTTGCTATGGCCAGGGTTGAAGAACCGCTTCCCCCTCCTCCTCCACCTCCGGCTCCTGAAGTCAAGGTTGAGCCACCACCTCCACCTCCGCCACCTCCGCCTCCTGAAGTTAAGGTTGAGCCGCCACCACCTCCGCCGCCACCACCTCCTCCGCCTCCTGCGCCTGAAAAGGTCACCATAAGGCTCAAGTTGGAATTTGATACAGATAAGTCTGACATTAAAGATAAATATTATGACGAGCTTAAGAAGGTGGCCGATTTTATGACAGCGCATCCCGATAGTACTGGTGAGATACAAGGCTATACGGATAATGTCGATAGATTCAAGAATCCGGAGCACAACAAAGAGCTTTCTCAGGCCAGAGCTGACAGCGTAAAGCAATATCTTACGGATAAATTCGCGATTGATGCGTCCCGTCTAACCGCTGTAGGTTACGGACCCGACAATCCAATCGCCAGCAATGACACAAAAGAAGGGCGGCAGCAAAACCGCAGAGTCGAAGTTGTTATTGTAGGGTTTGAGACAAAATAATTAAATAACATCTTTAAGATATTTTTAAGCTTAAGGCCCCGTGACCATTGTACGGTTAAGGGGCCTTTTTTTGCCTATCCCCTGCCTATCCACAAGGGATGTGGCGCCGGATGTGGCGTCACTAAAGCGGCGGAGGTGGATAAACTAAAATCATGCAGCGCGTTGCTTAAACCACGCTTTAACGGGTCTGAAGACCCGGACTACTGTCATTGACAAAGGAATGTAGGGCGCGTTTCCCCAAACGCGCCGCTTGGATCGGCAGGGGTTCGATCTCTACATTAATATGCTTTTATGATAATCAAGAGATTACCACGCTGCCCTCTGCTGTCATTGCCAGGCGACCCTGGGGAGCCGTGGCAATCCCGTTATGACAAACAGAGATTGCCACAGTGAGGGGCGCGCCTGATGTGTTAAAACTTTTGATAAAAGGAGAGTCACCATGTCGCTATTTAGTATTGATCAAAAAAAATGTAAACGGGACGGCATCTGCGCGGCGGAATGTCCGTCAAAAATCATTGTTCAGACTGACAGGAAATCTTTCCCGTCTCTTATCGAAAATGGCGGGGAATTCTGCATTAACTGCGGACATTGCGTGGCGGTGTGTCCTTATGGGGCCCTCGCGCTAAACACGATGCCGCTCTCCGACTGTCCGCCAATTCAAAAGAAAATTCTTCCGGATGCCGACGCACTAAAGCAGCTTCTTGTGGCACGGCGTTCCATCCGTCAGTATAAGGGAAAAACCGTCTCCCGTAAACTTCTGGCCGAGTTGATCGATGTGGCGCGATATGCTCCCACAGGCAGCAACGCGCAACAGGTGCAGTGGACTGTTTTTCAGAATCCCGAAGATGTCCGCAAACTGGCCGGGATGGTCGTTGATTTCACGAAAATTATACTTCCCGTTTTGACGGATGTAGAAAGAGCACGGCGTATGCAGCGGATCGTCGATGCCTGGGATGACGGCAAAGATCGCGTTTTGCGGGGAGCACCGCATTTAATGGTGGCTCATTGCCCTGCCGATCTGAATTTTCCAGCGGCGGATTGCGCAATCGCGCTCACTTATATGGAGCTCTATGCGTATGCTAAAGGCCTGGGAACCTGCTGGGCCGGTTATTTCACGGCAGCCGCCGGGATGCACGAACCTCTGATCAAAGCGCTGAAAATGCCCACGGGCCATAAATGCTTTGGAGCGGTGATGCTGGGGTATCCCAAGTACAGCTATCATCGGGTACCCATGCGCAACAAGCCCCTTGTTGCGTGGCGTTGATTGCGGGGCGGTTTCACCATTACTTGAAAATTTGATGGATGCGCTGGGCTTCATCCACCCTACGATTTGGCAGGTTGGCTCAGACTTTCCGCGGCCGCTTATCGCGCATCTTTCCTCTACGCTCAGCTGTTCGGCCTTTACGCTCAGATGTCCGGCCTTTACGATCAGATGTCCGGTTGCCATCAGGACGGCGGCGTGTCAATTGATATGCCCTGCCGATACCAAAAAGGGCAAGGATTGCACACAGCCAACCCGCCCAGTCTCCCAATATGGCATATGCCGTGCGGCCATGCATCATGGGAATCCGGCCGATAAGCGTTTCTTTTGTCCACTGCCCGCTGCGATGGGTTATCCTGCCCACCGGGTCTATGATCGCGGAAATACCTGTGCACGTGGCCCGCACGAGGGGACGCCGGTGCTCTATCGCCCGGAAACTCGCGAGCGTCAGGTGTTCCATGGGCTCCACTGTATTGCCGTACCATGAATCGTTGGTCAGGTTGAACATTGCCTCGGGAATGCGGCCGTCTTTTCCGCCGTTCATCAGCCTGCGAATCTGTCCGGGAAAAATATCTTCGTAGCAGATGCTATACCGAGATCGGATGAACGCCGAGCTGGAGCGGTTCGTAATTCTCTCCATGCCAAAACCGGCCGGAGTAGGGCGACCACGAATACAGCCACGGGAATGTTTCACCGAAAGGTATGTACTCGCCGAAGGGCACTAGCGTCATTTTGTCGTAGGTGCCGGTAATTTGACCGGTTCCATTTACAAGTACCGCGCTGTTGTATAAGCGGGTTTCGTCATCGCTCTCAATTCGTAAAATCGCGCCGAACAATGTCGGCGTGCCTTGGTTGTCAAGCACATCGGGCGGTAACCGGCCCTCGCGTGACGTGAGGTCGGTCGTCAGAGTGTTTTCGGGCCACACGATGAGATCGATTTTGTTTGAGGCAATCAATTCTTTGGACATCTCCATGTGTTCGCGAAGAAAACGGTCGCGATCCTTATACTTCTCTTCACCCCCGCGATTTGTCTGAACCAGGCCGACTGTCAGCTTTTGGGCAGCCGACACGTTTTTGTCAACGGTATAAACGCGAACCGTACCGTAAGCCAATACCAGCGCGATGACGGCAGCAAAAACCGCCACCGGACGGAAGGGGAAGGGTTGCTTCTCAAGACGCCTCTCGATGATCGCGAAGATCAATGAATTAACATAGACGACGAGGAATGTAACACCGAGGATGCCTGTTACATCGGCAATTTGAGTTAAAAGAGTAAGCCTGTACTGGCTTGCGCCGAGGTAGTTGGGAAAAATCTCCGGCCAGAATTTTTCGAGCGCGGTCCATACAACGGGTGAAACCCAGATGACGTTCCAACCGGTGCCGCGGGTGATAAACCGTGTGGTCCCCGCCCATACCGCGAACACGATGCCGTTTGCGGCGGCAATAAGCAGCAGTCCCAAAAGCGCGGGCGGCCATGGCAGACCGGCGAATTGCCGGAACATGCAGATGATCCAGTAAAAGCCGCCGCCGTGCGCTATAATGCCCGCGACCCATCCGATAAAGAACGCGCGGGCGGGGCTTTGCCTGCGAATGGCCCACAGGACAGGTACGAGGCATATCCACTCCAGGTAGAAATGGTCAAATCCTGCATAGCCCAGAAACGCCAGAACGCCGCCCGCGGCAGCGGCAATCCACGGCAGAAAATCATTGATTGTTATACGGTGTGCCATTTCAGACCTTTTTAGTTTAGAAAATAATAATACGGCATATCTTACATGAGTTACAGGTCAAGTTATATGTCGGGCATGTACTACATGTTAAATGAGAATTCAACGTTATTCGATGATGATTCCTGAAGTGTTTCATAGATAAAAAAAGCAAAGAGCCTCACCGGAGCCTCAATGGACGGACAGTGTCCGGTTAAGTCGTATTCCGGTTGTTGCCGCTGTCTGCAAATCCACACGCTTATGGAATGAATAAAATTGAAGATTAGCAGCTAATCAATATTTAATTGACATACAGGTCCAAAATTCATATAGTTTAGCAATGAACAAGTAATGTCGTATCAAAGAGTCAATTTACCATGAAAACTTTGTTTCCAGTTTTTTTGACTAACTTAACACCAAATTAAAAGGGTAATAAAATGAAACTCATATCACTTAAGATAGAAAAACTTTTTGAAATGTTTGATTATGATATTTCATTACGCAATAGTGAAAATCTATTAATTGTAACTGGACCAAACGGTTTTGGAAAAACCATGATACTGAACATCATTTTTAATTTCTTCAACAAAAAATTTCTGTTTTTTCAAAAATTGGTTTTTAATAAAATTACAATTGTTCTTGACGATAATATTTCAATTGTTATTTCAAAGAAAATTGAAAACGATAAGCCTCATTTAAAGTTTATTTTTTTTCAGGACAAGGATGAACTTGACTCATTTGAATACTCAGATAAATTAGAGATTGATTTTGAGAGAACCATTCAAAGATATTTGCCGATTAGAAGGATAGATGCTTCAACATGGCTGGACGTTCGTATTAATAAGCTTTTGACAATAGACAACCTTATTAATGAATATGTTCCTCAATTGCCAGAAGAAATAGCAAATAATTTATTACGAATTAAATCAAAAAAAATAAATGAAATTCTTGATTCAATAAATGTTCATTTAATTAGAGAGCAAAGATTATTTATAAAAGTTCAAAATGTCGAAAGAAATATTCACGATGAAAAAGAACAAACGATAATGCTCGAAACTATCCAGACTTATGCAAATGAACTAAAACAGTTAATCTCACTGAATCTACAGCAATCAATTAAAATATCTCAACAGCTTGATAGTAGCTATCCAGACAGATTAGTAAAAGAGAAAAATACGTTGACGGAAAAAGAATACCAAGTCCGTTTTGATAAGCTGAAAGAAAAACAAGAAAAGTTAGCAAAGAACGGATTATATGAAAGTAAGCAGCAGTTTCTAGGATATAGTAAAGACGATTCTAAAGCTCTTTTAGTTTATTTAGATGATTTAGAACAAAAATTAGGTGCGTTCGATAATCTTCTAGAAAAACTAGAATTATTTACCGGTATTCTTAATGATAGAAGATTTGTTTTCAAGACAATCCAAGTTGACAGGGAAAAAGGTTTTTACTTTTTAACAAGTAAAGGAAAAGAGTTAGCGTTGAATCAACTTTCTTCTGGTGAACAAAATGAAGTAGTTTTACTCTATGAACTAATATTTAATGCAAAACCAAATACTCTTGTTTTAATTGATGAGCCAGAAATATCCCTTCACATTACTTGGCAAAAGGAATTTCTTAATGACTTATTGAAGATTATTAAAATTCAAAACATTCAGGTAATGATTGCCACACATTCTCCATCCATTATTAACGATAGATGGGATTTAGTTTATAATCTTGAGAATACTCTTGCAAAATGAAAAAACAAGACATTACTTATCAAGACAAACTAAATGAATTACGACTTGATATTTCTCATCCAAATAATAAGGGAATAACATTTGTCTTTTTAGAAGGAGAAAGCGACATCAGGCTTTTCAGGAAAATATTTAATCCTGCCAATTGTAAAGTTGAAACTATTCCTGGAGGTAAGTCAAAATTAGAGGAGTGTGTTGGCAAATTTATAAATGACTATCCTTTAATTATCGGAATTAGAGACGCTGATTTCATTCATTTAGAAAATCAAACATACGCAAAATCAAATATATTTTTGACTGACTTACATGATATGGAAATGATGCTTATTTCAGAAGATGAATTATTTAGTGCATTGATGTTTGAATATACATCATTGACGAAAGATAAACATTCAGAAGTAAGAAATAACATACTTATTTCTATTCATCAGATTGGTTTATTAAAATGGCTTAATGATATAGAAGATTTAAAATATAAATTTGATGTTGGGTTTCAAGATTTGATTTCATTCGCAAATCTTGAAATTGATTTCAACCAATACTTCTTACGGATGCTATCTAAATCTCCTAAGGCAAAGATTACTGATATTTCAATAGTGTCACAAAAAATACAGAAATTAAAAGAAACTACTCCAGACCCATTTCAACTATGCAATGGCCACGATTTTATGAAAGCTTTGTCACAATATATAAGAGAAACAAGTCAAGCAAAAACTATAGATAATGAAATTATTAGCAGTTCTTTCAGAATGACAGGGGTAAAATCAAAAAGAGTGTAAAAAGAATAAAGGCGGTGTAACCTTTCAAGTTGTACGCAAACAACTATTTATTACTGAAAGGAGGCACCACCATGCGAAAGAGTATCACCGAGACGGCCAAGC
>JBKQWB010000018.1:0-4023 GCA_052139735.1 Smithella sp.
TTGGTTTATTATGTGTCTCTGGAAAAAAGGCGATGGAATGGCTACCGCGAAGCGGTTTAGTTCTTCAAGTAGAAATCAATAATATATTGTGTTTTAGTCAAGACTGATTTATAAAAATTTATCAACATAAAGGAGACCACAACAATGATATTTACCATGAAGAAAAAATTTTATTCTAGTTTTCATGAAAATCTTACAGGAAATATTAATAAAATAAGCGATGGTCTCTTACGTGCGCAATGGTTTTCCCTCGCGACTATTGCTGCGATAGGCACGGCTTATATGAATCTAGTAAACTCCATAAAGTGTATGGAGCTAAAAGCATTCGGATATTTGATAGTTTGTTTATCAGGGAACGTCATTTTTTGGTTAATTAGCGAATACGCATTGTCCCATGGATTTCTCTTCCGTTGGATGCAGTATCGTTTAGCAAAAATTGAAAAAATATTTGATTTATCAGGTATTAAAGATCCATCTGAAGAAAAATATTTTATTATTAAGAATAAACTTACGAATCAACTTGAGTTAAGAACAGATTATTTTATTCCAGATCAATTCGTCCCAATTTACTGGGCATCTACGTGGTTTATTGTAATTAATACGATTATTAGTTGTTTTTTAAATTATCGCAATGACTATTTAATATGCCACAAATGGGTGTGGGTGCTCTATATACTATTCAGTTTACCACTCATTTGGAAGACTTGGAGATATCATTGTTATAAACTAAACAAGTTCATTGAGGATGAGGAAATTTGCAATTTTAAGATTATTCACAATAATTCTTCCATAGATAATTTTTACAAATTTCCAATGGAGACAGAACCATATGGAGCATTATTTTTTCTAGATATCGGGCTGGTGTTTTTAGTTATTTTGGAAATTGCTTATGGTTATAAACAGAATCTAACTCTGAGTGACATCAATTTACGAATATTATATTTCCTGCCTCTTTTCTCCGCTCTAATTGGTTGGTTCTGGCCTGCTATGGCAGGTTTATTAATACAATTTGTGAAGATTATCCTGCAATTTTATCCAGACCAATTGAAAGAATCAAAATGTAGTTGTTTACAGTGTCTAGGAAAAAAGTTTAGTCCCAAAGTGAATAAAATATCCGGTGGTTATACTATTGAATGCACCTGTTTTTGGCGAATAATAAATATACTTTACAGAATAATCTAAAAAGTAGGGAATTCTGGAGACAGGGAATTCCCATTGCCGTATTAGCTTTCAACCGCAAAGAATGATAAATAGAAGCTAAAGTTTAATGAAGACTTTACCGATGAGACAAGAACTGTACAAAAAGTTGATGAACAAACCGGTGCCTTTGTTATCAGACACAATCCGCAGAAAATTAGAAGAATCTCCGGAAATCACCCCTCTTAACTTTCAAGATAAAAACAAATTATTGTGGGATAGCGAAATACAAAACGAAATTGGATGCGCATTACTGCCCTCTGGCAGCTGGCTCGTCGGAATGAAGACAGAAATGCCTGATGTTACCAGGGATATGATTGATTGGTGGTTTTGGTGGCATGCCCAGGAAAAAGAACGATATCAGATTTGGTTTCCCGGTGAACATTATAATATCAGTACAGCAAAAAAAGATGCTCGATACTTTAGTAATTCATTTTCCGGCTTTAAACCAAATACGCAATTTCCTGTTGAGCGGGTTGGCGCTAAAAAGTTACGCTTATCAATTCAGTTTGTAACACCGCAACAATTTGGTTTTGATGTATCAATATTGGGAAAGAATAAAATAGAAACTATCGTATGCGGGCATGTTGGCATTTTGCACGGTATAATTGTGCATACTGAAATGTCGCATATATTCAAAAAGAGCATTAATGGACTTTCTCTAATTTCCCGCTTCTGGATGGGTGAACATCTGCCAAAGTTTATTAAATGTAAGCTTCTAAAATTAAAAGAAGCGTTAGGTATGGCTGAACATTGTAGTCGTGAATACAGTAATCTCGCTATTATCTTGCCGGAATTATATACTCAATTCCGCTAATACTAAAATCGCACCTTTTAAGTCTGCACTTACCCCGATTTGTAATAAACACCATTGACTCCAGCCTTAGACAAGAGACGCACCTCTTTCGGCGAAGAGCTCACGAAGCACAGAACGATGACAGTGCTGCTCATCCGTACAGTAGCATCCCACCGATATATTTGTCTGGTGCGACAGGGCTGCGAGCAGATCAAGAATTCTGCTGTTTTCCGGGCGCCTCATTTCCTTGCGGTATTTTTTTACAAAGGTCCTCCAATCTGCATCATTTGTGGCAGACTGTCCTTCCTTGATGAGCTCTTCGCTGGGAGCCAGATTGGGCAGCCACACATCGTAGAAATTCCGTGATGCAAACTCGCTCTTCGGCACGCCTCTCGGCGGGCGCCTGGCAGTACCAATACGCAACCCCTCGCCAGTAATGCGGGGGCTTCCAAGCCGAATAATCATAATTCCCATGATTTAACCTCCATGAATATACACAAGTATTTATATAGCATTAACGAATACTGGAATCCAATCTGAGAAAATTGTCTGTTTTCGCAAGGTCACTAATAACATGCAAAAGCCTCTCCGGCGGGGTCGTTAGTCTTCTTTCCCGAAGATTGAGCCATCCTCCAGTGCTGGTAATGGTTGCCGCTCTGATTCTTTCTGATTTGATGAAATCATTCCGCAGGATGAAACGGCTGCCGTCATCGCTCATACCTGCAAGCATCAGTGTCACGTCGATGGCCTCTAACAATTTGAATTCACGTAAGTATTCCACCTCGTCTTTAAGGATGACCGGACCTATCAGCATCCTCTGAAATTCACTCATGGGAAAACCTGTTTCTTCAAAATAGAGCATCCGTGTATCTGCGGCCATGTCAAGATATGCCCTATTTGCCATGTGGGCGTTAAAGTCCATGGCTCCCCAGCCAGCCCGAAAGCTCTTAGTATAGACTTCCTTCATGATAACCTCCTGAAAAAATAATTCATATTGACACAATAATACACTTGACAGTTTCATAATGCAACTGTAAAATACAGCCATGAGAAAAGAAAATTTCAAACACCTCGAATGTCCCCTCGCCCGGTCACTGGATATCATCGGCGAATGGTGGTCTCTGCTCATTGTCCGGGATTTGTTCTATGGTGTGAACACTTTCGACTTAATATGTGAAGATCTGGGCATTGCCCGCAATATTCTGACGGACCGGTTAAAGAAATTCGAGGACAGAGGCATAATAGAGAAGTGGACAGATAAGATAAAATCGCGAGGAAGGGCCTACCGCCTTACAAAGAAAGGGAAGGATCTATTCCCTGTCATTATGGCGCTCGTTGCCTGGGGGAATACATGGGAATCCCCGAATGGGCCACCCATAATCTTCAAACACCTGCCTGAGGGACACACCGTACAACCTCTTGTAATCTGCAAACACTGCGGAGAGCCCATTATAGCCAAAGACATACAACCGAAAAAAGGTCCAGGCGTGAAAAGGCAATCCGCCCTTCCTCTTCCATTGAGAGATCCGATAAGAGCTCCGGGCGATAAAAAGAATCGCGGAACAAGCAGTGCTAATCGGAGAAACAAATCAAAACATCAGGGGGGGCGATATGAAGAATAATGACTCTGTATATGATGAACTCATCGAAAAGCAGAGGAAATGGATATATGGGCTTCCCGGATCAGAATATCTGCTCCCTATCATGAAGCTTCGGATGAGTCCGGATGAGGCGGCTTTCCTCTTGAAGATCCCCCATTTCCCGCACACTCTTGAACAGTTGCAGCAAATTGCAGGTATGGATCAGGGCGACGTGGAGGCCACTCTTGATGCCCTGGCCAAGAGAGGGCTGGTCATGAAGATAACAAGCGCAAAAGGGTCTCGATATCTGCTTAATGACGCATTCTTCTGGTTCTTTTTATTCCGGTGAAATCGGCCACGTGTTCCAGATGAAATCGGCCATTGATTCCGGTGGAAACAAGGCCAGTTGATCGGAGCGAAGCGACGCTGGTTTTGGTGGTCATCTTCTCA
>JBKQWB010000019.1:0-93030 GCA_052139735.1 Smithella sp.
TTTTTTCCAGTATTGCCGCAAAAACTCAAGGGTCGTTTGGGACAAAATGGAGTAGCGATCTTTGCCGCCCTTGCCATCACTTACCTTGACCGTCATCCGTTTGCTATCGATATCGGTCAGCTTCAGGCGGGCTGTTTCGCTCGCTCTCAATCCCGAAGAATACGTCATCATCAGGATCACCTTGTGCTTGAGATTCTTCGTAACGGCAAAGAGGGCTTCCACTTCCGATAAATCCAGAACAACCGGTAGTTTTCTCTTGCTCCGGAGACATTTGATCTTCTCCACCGGCCAATCGCGTTTCAGCGTCGTTCTATAGAAAAATTTAAGGCCCGCTACATAGAACCGGAATGTCCCTTCAGACAAATGTCGCTCATAGATAAGATAAAGCATGTACTCCTTGAGTTCGGCTTCTCCCAGTTCTTCCGGGGACTTGTTAAAGTATTTTGCCAGGTTCCCAACTTCTCGCAGGTAAGTCTTTTGCGTCCTCGGTTTTGCTCCGCTCAACTGTAAATCTCCAAGCATCTGATCTCTTAACTCTCCCATTATACAATCTCCTTTGATTTTGATATCCGTAGACTCATGCCAACGGTATGACAAAGGAAGCTGTACGAAGATTTTGCTTGATCAACAAGCGCTAAAATAAATCCTTGCTGAATTTATAGGGCTTGGTTTATTATGTGTCTCTGGAAAAAAGGCGATGGAATGGCTACCGCGAAGCGGTTTAGTTCTACTCCTGGAAATGCTCATAGATTATTAGATGATTGGCTTTGGTTACCGCAATGTTTTTATTTCATCTGACGACTTGTGTTCTAGTTTATGAGCTAAAGAAGTCCCAAAACCTTCAAGATCTGGAAAAAGGCTTGCTCGACTAATATTCATATAATGAAGTTCGGACATGGCTTCTGCAAAGATACGACCTTCGATTTTGATTTTATGTACATACTGCTGCATATTTTTTATATTTATATCATTCGCGTAAGACGACAGATTTTCATCAAAACTCCTGTCAAGTGCGCCAGGGCACAAAAACAGACCTTGCTGAACTAGTAGCCTTGGATTTGACCTCGGTGGCTCAATGGGCAAAATCATTGGCACTGAATTGTTAACAAACAGCCTATCAAAGTGTTTCGCTATAAACTCGGAATCCAGCAGGTTGCTTTGTTTGATGTCGGACTGGCCTTCGATTGAGATAAGAGGAAGACTGGCTTTTATTAGCCAGTCAGTATGGATAGCCCAAATGGCGCATTTTTTGCCTTTATCAATATCGGTTTCTTCTAATGCAAAGAAGCAGGCTACGTAAGGGGAACGGGTGAAATCAAGCAGTCTTGTCGGAGCCCCATAATGTTGCATTAGAGCCAGCCACTCTAGCCGGTTATCGCTGTTATCGGGCAACAAGGAAGATCCGACGAAATGGTGGATAGCCCTCTTGAACTGGCACAGCAGATAATCTTCAGCGATCTGTAGACTGATGTAGGGGTCTCCTTTGTCGTGGTATACCCTTCTTCCCTTGCTCCTCCTTTTCAGTCTCCTCTCAATGGTACTTTCCAGCTTATAGGAGTATTTTCTGAGACCTCTAAAAACCCATCCCCATTTGTTCGGATCAAGATATGTATACGCCAAAAAATTTATCAGATTATCCCAGAGGTCATCTATTTTTGAGTCGGGCGGCCTTTTCGTTTCATATTCTGTATGGGGAAAGGGGTTCGTCTGAGGTGTGCGTTTCATATTGCACTCCTCTAGTCGCTTTACCTCCTCTGTGTCTTTTATCACCACTTGAGCATACCTCACAACGAACTACCGTCAAAACTCTTGTGCTCTGACCGCATTAAACGATAAGAACTTACTTTGGAATGAATTGAATGTATTATAACAAAAGTTGTTCGTCAAGATCAAAAAGACAGATCAAAAAGACCATTGCGGATTACCGATATAAAAGGTGCAACGTAGAAATCAGCCGGCGGGTAGCGGTCGGCTCGAATGAATTGTTGTGTGAGTTATTTTTTTATTTGCAAAGAAGAAAAGATGCTCAACTATATTTATAAATTCTTCGACTGAGTCGATGCCACTTTCATTGCGTGGTCTAGGCGAATTGGGAAACATAGACGAATACCATGCCTTTTCATATTTTTTTTGCTGACAATAATCATGGTATTCTTTTACAGTGGCTTCGAGTTCGCTGGCGGTGGGTTCGCTTTTGCGTTTAATGACGGGCATAAACTCAGCGGCGGCAGCTTCTATATCGAGAACAGATTGTTGAATTTTAGTGAAAAGGATAGAATCCAACCACGGGAGAGTAACAGGATAGATACCTATAAGGGCAGTACGAACCTTGATGCTGAAAGTGTCAGCAGCTTTGTTAAATCTTTCTTCCTCATTTCTGCTTTTAGAAAGATAGTGATTAGCAATTCCGATTACGATTCCGCCTGCGATTGCGCCAAGAGAAAAACTTCCCAATTCAACTGGCATGATTTCTTCCTCGGATTTTTTAGTATATTGTTAATATATTTAATATCAATTATAGTTATTCTTTTTTATTCACAACGTATGCATAAACGGGCGTGGCCCGACAGGGACGCGATCCGGTTCATGCCAAGCGTTAGGGCTTGACCGATACTTCTTGACGATGCTTTGCGCCCTGTGACAGGAACCAATCATTTACCGTTTTCCAGTGAATCTTAAACCACTCTTTCTGATGCAAATATTTTCTGAACTCTTCATGTGCGCTTTTCTCCGCATCCCACGCTGCATCATTCGTTTCGTACTCGAAAGCTGCCACAACTCGAATTGTTCGTGGATTTCCTGGGTTGAGGTTTGCGCCCATTCGCCACTCCGGAGGATTTTGGGTATATCCAATCTTCACCCAGTCTTTAACGACTTCACCCTCGACAGGTTCTTCGATTATTAGATATACAAATGCCATGTGATGTATCCTCCTACGCCCTAACGAAAAGCTAAACCGGAGCAGGCCACCGGCCTGCGATCGGCTTCAGCGCCATGATATGTAACTCATTTCCCCTTTAGGTTGACGAAAAACGCGAAATCAAAATAATGCCTTTTATCTTTTACTAAGCATATTCCGACCTTCCCGTCTTCGCACTCTCTCATGGGAATGCCATTTCGCTGAGCTAATTCATCTAACGAACCAAAGTAGATTGAATATGTATGCTCATCAAACTGAATGGCCATCCAGTGCGCCTTTGCCTGATGTTTGATCTCAGCAGCTTTCGACTTTTCGTAAGCATTATTTCCCAAGTTGTAGCGTGAATTGAGCGTATTGTTTTTTTGATATTTATTTCTGGCCTTTATACTAATGACATATTTCTTGCCATCCTTCTCAGCACACAGATCAGCATATGGATAATTCAACTTTTTGTCATTTAGGTTCACAATTTTCTCAAAAGAATTGTCAACAAGCGCTTTAATACCGAATAGCTCTCCGAGCTCACCGAGGGATTTTTTTCTTAGTGCCTCTTTTTTAGTTCTATTGGTGTACAAGTTATTGCCTTACATATTGAAAAAATAAGCCGGCGCATAGCGATCGGCAGTATTGACCTTGATACTCATAGTAGTTCACATGGCTACTTACCGACACCCCATAAATTAAACAGCAGCCAGATAACAAATACAATTACACCAATGACTATGGCGCCTTGAAGTGCTATTGACGCCAAAACAGGGGCAACAGCTCCTACGCCAAAGCCGAGGCCAGCACCTACGACGCCGAAAATTAACAACCCACCCACGCCGCCAATGTTGAAACCAAGAGCACCACCGAAGATAAGACCTGCGATACCCCCTATCCATCCAGTGAACTTCATTATTGTGTCCGCATCCCATGGAAGGTGGTCAAGAAAAATATCGGAGTCCCCTCCCGACGATTCGTCACCCTCAGCAGGGTTTTTCTTCCCACACGATGGACAAAATTTAGCATCATATGCAACATCATGACTGCAATAGCGACAATATGGCATAATGTCCTCCTGCCTTACAACGAAATCAACCGCAGCACAGTGATCAGCTGTATTGCTTTGTTAGAATCCGTAGTATGTTCTAAGCCAGTGGGCTAGATCATCACGTAGCTCATTGAACGAAACGCAAGAAACAGCGCTTGAGTCGATCATAGTTCTATTTATACGCCATTTCAGCCGATCCTTCTCTTGTGGTGATAGATTCATATCCTTGCCAATAACAATAAGGCCCTGAAAAATAGCACGACGGCTGCCGAAGGTACTCTGAAAGTCAGAAGTGCTTCTCATGTCTTCTAGTTTCCACAGCCAGTCCACCAGTTGTGAGTATGCTCCCTCAAATCGCGGTGCCCAATCAGGAGTTGCCTTGGTCCCCTTTTTTCTAAAAATACTATCAGGAGCTCCGTTTTCAAACTCAACCAGAAGATAGTGGTGGACGGATGAATCGCCGACTACCAAGTCCGCGACGAAATCACCGTAGATTTCGTATTCGTGGGCAAGCTTATCCGGTGCCTTAATCTTTGGGAAATAGGTGCATATAAGGAGAGATAAGTCCATGCGCGATTTGAAAAATGGAAGTACATCTTCCCGCTCACGAAGCGTAGTCTTCGACTTGAGAAGGGCGTCAAAATCGTCCCATTCTCTCCTACAATTTGTTGCGTCAAGCGAGTGGTGGATTAGGTTCTTCATCGCTGCCCTCGCTTGAGGAGCAATCGATCAAGTCGATCGTGGTAAACCAAGTCTTCAATGGTGCAACTGTCGCCCTCAACCGAAAGAACCAGACGTAACCTAAGACTGCTACGGTATACGTATAGTTTCTCGCCTGAAGCAGAAATAACTTTGTGCAGCTTGCGGCTGAGCCACAACTCTTCTGGAGTAACCGCACTAATCTCGTTTAGTGCTCGAATGACGTGTCTTTGCTCAATCTGGGTTAAGGACCGGAGAGCTATTTCGGCCCGTCGTTCTAGTTTCAGTTGCATAGTTTTAGTCCAGAGTCTTTATGATCTGTCTTCGGTCTAATAATTATTATAAAAACTTCGCTTTCCCTGATATTTTAAATATTATGCTAACATAACTTTTTTTTTCTTAAAAGGAAAAATATACCACAGGAAAAATATACCATAATTATCGGCAAATAATTGTCTACAGAGTTTTGCATATTCTGGTAATAAAGATAAAAAGAGAACTTCGTAAAACATGGGAAATTTGTCCAAGATTACTGATTGAAAGTAAGTATTATTTTCAAGAAAGACATTTTACGGACTTCAGGAAACAAGAAATTAAAAAAACGCGCACGACGCAGCGAGGCGGCAAAGCCGGAGCAAGCTCGTGTGCGGGCATGTGCGGGCGTTTTTGCGTATCAGGAAATGGGAATTTTGGATTGAAATAAATCTGACAAACCATTCCTTAGGCGAACAAAAAATAATTCATTTTCTGTCCGCTACTAAATCTTCTTTCTTTGCTATTCTCTCCTCATGGAAGGGAATTCAGCACATAAAAATCAAAATCAGTATGATGACAGTGAGGGTTTTAATATTCAGCTATCAGAGCAGGAGGGTGTCTAATGATCTCATAAATTATGGTTCTACTCATGGTTTTGATACAAACATGGCGTAATCTGTAATACGTCTCGTCGCAGTCTCCTTGAGGCCTCAATATCATCTTTGCTTCAGAAGCGGTTAAGAACAGCAAAGTTGGGCCGGGTCTTTTGCACCCGGCCTTTCTTTTTTCACATTTTTCTTTATAATTTTAGAAATTGACAGTGGCGGACTGTTATTGTAAAAATACATCATTAACTAATTGCCTCATAAGGAAGATACCGGAGATTGATGACTAAAAAAAGAATTATTAAAATACTTATAATATCTTTTATAGCGATCATCGTGCTTTTAGCGTCTGCCTGGTATTTTGCCGCCTATCAACTATATCGTTTGGAGAACTATAAAGCATCCATCACACAAGCCCTGGGAAAGGGATTGGATCGTAATGTTACTTATGAAACGGGGAAAGCCATACTGACTCTTCGCACAGGGCTGGCTATACGATTTACCAATGTAGTGATTCGGGATAAAGATCAGAAATCAAATTTACTTATCATCAAAACTGCTTTTTTCCGGGTTAATCTTCTTCCGCTTTTGAGAAATCATCTGGTTTTAAGGGAAATAATATTCGATGAGCCCCAACTGTTGCTGAAACGGGACAGTAATGGTGTGCTGAATATCGCCGATATCTTAACGGGCAAAAAGAAAGAAACGGTCATAGAGTTTCGCAGGCTTACCATACGGAACGGGCTGGTGATTTTAGCTGATCAGGGCGCTCTTCAGGATGCGGGCGGTGGGAGTCTTATAACAACTCTGGGGAATCTTTATTGCCGGGTTGATCAGCCTATCTGGCGCGATACGTCGCGTTTCCATATTACCACCGATATCGTAGAGGATAAAAGCAAATCGACACTTATGATTGATGGAACTTTCTTTCCTGCCCACACAGGGAGGCCGTTGGCGGAGAGTAAAGTCGATGCCGCCGTCCATCTGGAAGAAGTGAATTTACATCATTATCGTCCTTACTTTGTCAAATATCTGCCGTTTGAACGGTTGGACGGCCGCCTGAAGGTAGAAGCAAAATTATCGGGAACGTTCGCGAATTTCATATCTAAGGGAAACGTCACCTTCAAAGATGTCGTGCTTAATTATCCGAAAGTATTCCACGGTCCCGTGCGGTCACAGACGGTATCTGCCGATTACGCGCTGACGCGCAATAACGGGGATATCAGGATTGATGTCGCCCGTCTGACGTTGGATCACTTCGCGGCAACCGGTAATTTTTCTCTGCGTGACATGAACAAGGATGATCCCCTGCTGGAAGCAAACGCCGTTACTTCCGATTTTTCTTTTAAAGAAGTCCAGTCTTATGTTCCATGGGGCATCATTCCGGGCGGCGTCGGCGATTTTATTGAGGAGCACATCAAGGATGGGAATTTCAGGCTGGTCGAGGGGAAACTGATCGGACGACTCAGCCAGATAGAAAATATATTGAAACCGGAAAACGCCGGTATTCTTACCATTCGCGGCCTGGCCGACAATGCCGTTTTTGCGCCGGGCGGTACGTCGCCTGTCTTTCACGACATTAATGGTAAACTGGAGTTGATAAACAGGCAGTTCATGATCAAAAATATAAAGGCGCATTTTGGCGCTTCGCCCTGCACAGTAGAAGGAGCCATTTCCGATTTTGGCCAGCCGGGGCCGTCTGTTTATGTCGTGAACATGAACCTTATCCCCACGCGGGATGAACTTCTTTGGCTTTTCGGAAAAAAAGCATTAAGCGATTTGAAATATAACCCCTCTTCCGTTCTTTATTTATCGGCGCAGGGTCCGGATGATAATTTTAATATAAAGGCAAAATGGGATCTGGCCAGTAACGACTATTCTTTCAGTAATCTTCTGGAAAAACCGCAGGGAAGAGCCAATCAGATACATGCCGAAATTATAATTAATAACGCCGGTTTCTTGGTTCCATTTTTTAAGTATGATCTGCCGCCTTTTGAAGTAAGCGGAAAGGTCATGATTCCCTTCAAAGGCAAAAGTCCTCTGACTGTTAATATCGGGTCAAAGGCGTTTAATGTTCACGACGCGGTCGGGGTTTTGCCGGGTTTGCGGAAGCTTGATCCCGCGGGAACGAGTCTTGTCAATCTGACAGGCCGGGGATATCTGGAAGATATTGATTCTCTTCAGTGGAAGGGAAATTTGTCTCTGACAAATGTCTCTTTAAAGCCTTCGGGCGGCGTCAAGCCAGTGAAGAGATTGACGGGAAATGCCATTTTCCAGGGCAGCAAAATGTCAACATCGCTTTTCAAGGCAACTATTGGAGAAAGTCCCTTTCAGGCCAAATGCAGGACGGATAATTTCCGTCAGCTTAAAACTGCCTGTCAGTTTGATGCCGTGTCGTTAAAACCTGCCGATATCGGATTGCAGAGCCAGGAATTTTTCCGTGACATAAAAGGACAGGTTTACATCGAAGATAAACATCTGCGCGTGGACAGGCTGTCGTTTCGGTCCAGAAAGTCTGTTTACAACCTGGCCGGAGATATCCGGGATTTTGACAATCCGAAGATTAATATGACCCTGATTTCGCCATATATCAGATGGGATGATCTCGCCTATCTTTTAGCCATGAAGAAGTATCCGAAACTGGGGCCGGGCGAACAAAACAAATCCAATTCCAATATGGAACTCAACGCGGTTCTGCGCGTGGACGCGGGCATGTTTAATGATATTGATTTCAAAAAACTAAGCGCCGCTTTAAAATACAATAGAGGAATCCTGAATATCGAAACACTGGAAGCCGGCGTGTTCGATGGTAATCTCAAAACAAAGGGCAGGGTGGATATCCAGCCTGACGCTCCAAACCGCTATGCGTTGAATTTTTCCGCAGGCAGGCTATCACTTGAAAAGCTTCAGAATTTTCTCAAATTTGGAGACCACTTTTTTACCGGTAACCTGTCGATTGCGGGAGATGTAACCGCTGTGGGCAGCAATGCCGACGATTTCAAAAATACAGCAGAGGGCACATTTAAAATCCGGGCGGAAAAGGGAGTCCTGAAGAGGTTTTCCGTTCTTTCCAAGATATTCTCCATTCTCAATATCTATCAATTGTTTAAATTCCAGCTACCCGATATGGCCGTAAACGGAATGCCTTATAATGCCATCACGGCCGATATTTCTCTTAAGGATGGCATCCTGTCTTCGGACGATTTCTTCATCGAAAGCGATGCCATGCAGATTTCCGGCATAGGCAAAATCGATCTGGTAAAAAAAGAAATAGATAATACCGTAGCTATTCATCCGCTGCATACCATTGATAAAATCTTTTCGAAAATTCCCATCGCGGGATGGATTGTTACCGATGAGAAGGGCAATCTGATTACCGTCCATTTCAAAGTTGAAGGAAAACTGGATGACCCGAAGGTAAATCTCATCCCGGCCCAATCAATTGCTAAAGGAACCCTGGATATTTTCAGGCGGATATTTCAATTGCCGGGACAGCTATTCACGAATACGGAAGACGTCCTTCTGGGACACTAGAGGAACCCATTTTGCCTGTAACAGCTAATTGCAAAGTGGCTTTTACAGGAAAAACGGGATAATCAATATTTTACAGCTAATATTCCATTGACATAACGCACTGTAATTCTTATAATAATATCAAAGCAAGTTCTTGTAATATAAGTGCAGGGGCAAACTCAGTATTTGCATCCTGCCTTTAGTTGTTTTCAAACCGTACGGAAAGAAACTTTCAACAATTAGTCAAAAAAACAGGGGTGGCGGATATGGATGATGTGATCACCCGGATTGTCGAGATTGAAAGGCAGTGCTCAGCTGATGTCGAGCAAGCCCGGCTTGAGTACGGAAAAACGATTGAAGCTCACAAACGCGTTCTTGAGGAAAAAAAGACTAAGGAACGCGCCCTTATTATATCTATGGAAAATACCAGACTGACGCAAGCCGTTGAGGATGCAAAAACAGAGATAGAGGCTGCCTCTGCCGCCGTCCGGAGGGATAGCGATCGCCTCTTTGAGGATCATGTTCTAAAGGGGGCGATAAAAGAAGATATAATTTCTATTCTGCTTACGAGTTAGGTAGGGAACTATGCGAAATTATGCCGATGAAGATAATCTTCACGCCCGGATTTATGCCATGAGAGGTCGTCTGCTTTCTTTGCGGGATTATGCATCAATGGTCAGGGAGCAGCAGACGTCAGCATTACAACCTTCCGGCGTCCACGATTTGGTTGAGGCCAAAGAAAATCTATTTCGGGAACAGATCGCTCCTGTTATCGCGATTGCCGAAGCATACGACAAATACGAGCAGATTTTTCTTGCCTATCTTCGTCAATTCGAAACGCGCAACGCGAAGATGTTACTGGCAAAGGCCTATGGCAAAAAAAGCCTGGAACAATGGTATGATATCTGTCCATTTGCTACTCTGGATAAGGAACTGCTTAAGAAAAATCTATCGCCTGATGAAATAAAATCGCTAATCGCCGACACCTTTCTTGCCGATGATCTTAAAGATTTTCGGGGTTATCTGCGAATGGAGATTAATCTGGATATCAGCCAGGCCCGGAATCTTTATAATTCTTCAAAATTGCTTTCCTTCGATTCCAAAAAGGAATTTCAGGAAATGGCTCTCAGGCGCATAGCCGTGTTGAGCCTCATCTGGTCATACAGGCTTAAGGCATATTATCACTGGAGCCATGAGCAGATTCATTCTTATCTGGAAAAATTCAATAACCTGTTCGATGGTGACGCGCGGTCCGGGGTCAGAATTGTGGAGGAGGAACTCAACCGGAATCTGGAACAAATACGCAAAGGGGGCGGGCAGGAACCATCTATCGTTGATATCGAAAGCCAGCTTGAGCAGAGTTATTATGCCTGGGTATCCTCCATGTTTCACAGGGATTTCCATTCCATTTACTGTGTCGTTGCCTATCTGTGGCTGCTCTTTTATCAGATTAAAAACCTGTTTCGCGTGATCGACGGCAGGCGTTTCGGGATGTCTGACGAGGCGATCCTGAATAAAATGATATGTGACCGGTGAGGACAATGTTTGTAAAATCGGATATACGCAAAATCACGATTGCTCTGGAAAAGGCTTTCTACTCCGAAGTGTATTTCACGCTGGGCAGGGCGGGAATCATTCATCTGTCCCGTTTTCCCCAAAGCGATTTCAGGGCGGATAGCGGATTTCAGGACGAGGAAGCTCTGACCAGGGATATTATGGCGGGAACGGAGTATGCTCTGAACACTCTGAAAATTTCGGTCGCAGAGACGGAAGCATTCCTGCCGGTTGTTGACAAGAGCCCAATTACTGACAAGGGAAAAGACGCGGCGTTTGTCGCAATGACAAAAAAGATCATTGGGCGGGCCACTATGATGCTCTCAAAGATTCGGGATGCCCGGGACGTTGCTGCAAGGCATTTAGAATATATTGATGTTCTGGGTAAGATGGGCATCGATCCGTCCATGATCAAAAAGGCGCGGCTTGCTAAAATTGTTTTCGGCGCGGTGGAAAATGCTGTGGGGGATATTCCGTCTGACGGCCGCTTTATGATTGCTGTTGCAGGCAACTATGTGTGCGGTATTGCTTTGGCCGCGGATTTACCGGCGATGATTCGGTTTCTGAATGACTACGGATTTACGGACAAATCAGACGATGTAAATTCGGTGCCAGCGGAAAATCTGAAAAAACGAATGGACAATTTAAGGCGGCGCGAAGATGTTATTAAAAAATACTTAAATCATCTGAAAGAGGAAGGCGGACAGGCGCTTCAGGAATTGAATCGCGCCTATCGCGCCTATGGGGAAATGCTAAAAGTAATGCGCATGTCCTTGTTTTCCGCCAAGGCGATGTTCATCACGGGGTGGATGGACATAAAGAACAGGGAACAATTGCTTGCGATCCTGCGGGGTATTTGCGGCAACAGATTTATCTTCTCCGAGCGCAAAGACCCGGACGCGCCGGTGCGGCTGCTGAACATGCGGCTCTTCAAACCTTTCGAACTGCTGGTGAAAACAATGGGCATGCCGTCCAACCGGGAAATTGATCCCACGCCGCTTGCCGCCATCACCTTTGTTCTAATGTTCGGCCTCATGTTCGGCGATCTCGGCCAGGGACTGGTGATTGTGCTTTGCGGCATACTACTGAAGAAGTACGGCCGGAAAAAGGCGAAAGAAGAACTGGCGCAGGCGGGAGGAATCCTGATTGCCTGCGGGCTTTCGGCCTCTGTCTGCGGCCTGCTCTACGGCAGTGTGTTTTCCAGCGAGCACATTATACCCGCGCTCTGGTTTCAGCCGACCCAGCATATCATGAAACTTTTTGCCATGACCATCCTGATGGGAATTGTGTTCATTCTAATCGGTCTTTTTATAAATATCATCAACAATATGCTTAACGCGGAGTATACCGAAGCGCTTCTGGAAAAGCGGGGGCTTGCCATACTTATTACTTATGCATTCGTCGTTCTTGCCGCTGTAAATTTTCAAACCGGCGGCGGGCTTCCCATGATATGGGCCATAAGCGTTTTTATTGGATTGCCGCTGATTCTTTTTTCATTGAGGGGCGTGATTGGTCCCCTGCTCTTTCGGAGCGCGAAACCTAAAAGCATTTCGGAATATATTATTGAAACGGTGATGGACATCGTGGAGATTGCCTTGAGCATGTTTGCCAACACGATTTCATTTATAAGAGTAGGTGCTTTCGCGCTTTCGCACGCGGGCTTAAGTATCGTGACCTATACGCTTGCCGGCATGGCCGATCCCTCCATGAAATCAGCTGGCGCGATCACCATCATTGTCATCGGGAATATTTTTATCATCGGGTTTGAAGGTTTGATCTGCGGTATTCAATCCATGCGTCTTGAATACTACGAATTCTTCAGCAAATTTTTCCAGGGAGATGGAGTTGTATTTAGTCCCTTTACCTTAAAGGCATTATAGGAGGCTCTTGAAAAATGATTATGTGCTGTGTTTCCCTCATCATGAACCGTTCAACATACCGGCAACATGCCTCACGGCTCATGATTTCGGAGGCCTTGCATCTGAACATTTTTGAACAGCCTGTTAAAGGTACTAACATCGGAGGTGTGAGATGAGTAAAAAATATTTAGTGTTGGCCATAATCAGCGGATCCGTGTGGCTTCTACTTCCGGGGGTGATTTCCGCCGCGGGAGTTGATACGGTAAAGGCGGGAGCCGACTGGATGGGACTGGCCTACATAGGAGCCGGGCTTGCCGTGGGGTTGGCCTGTCTCGCCAGTGGCATAGCCGTAGCCAGAATAGGATCGGCTGCCATCGGCGCGGTAAGCGAGAAGCCGGAACTTATGGGAAGAACATTGGTTTTCCTGGGGCTGGCTGAAGGTATCGCAATTTACGGCCTGATAATCGCCATCATGATTATTAATAAATTGTAATATGGAAAAAATTTATATTATTGGGGACATACATACGGTGAGCGCGTTTCGCCTCTCCGGAGTGGAAGGCGTGGAGGCCGCACCCGCTGATGCTTCGGCAAGACTCGAAGAGATCATCGGTAAAAAGAATGCCGGCATCGTATTGATGACGAACGATTTGACCCATGATCTTCAAGAACGAATAAGAGAGATCAACCTCAATATGAAAAGCCCCGTGATCATCGAAATCCCCGACATTGACGATACGGAAGGGTTTCGCAAATCGGCTATGGGTTATATTTCCGAGGCTCTTGGCATATCTTTGTAAGGATATATCATGGACAATACAACTTTAGAAAATTCTATTCGGGAAGAATCCGCGCGGGCGATTGCCGAAATCAGAGAAAAGGAGTCTCTGGAGATCAGACAATTGGACGACATTTATACATCTGAGATAAATAACTTCCGGAAGAAGACCGAAGCCGAAACAGAAACACATATCCAGCAGGAATTCTCCAAACTGGAGAATAAAGCCATTCTCGAACGCAGGAAGTTCAAGCTTCAGAGCATGGAGCAGTTTATCAACGGCATTATCAATGAACTTATGAAAGGGATACGGGATAATCCGTTCTATGGGAAATTTCTGATTGGTGCGGTATGTGATATTGTTAAACAAATTCCGGCCGGCGCCGAAGTAAGGCTAAAGCCTGAAGACCTCTCCCTGGAAAAGGAAATCATGACGGCTATTGGAGCTGCGGGCCTGAATTTAAATGTAGTCGTTAAAGGAGATCCGAACATTTTATGGGGCGGATGCCTCATTTGGGATGCGGCGCAAAAACGCATTTTCAACAATACGATTGAAAGAATCTATTTCAGGAAATCTCTTCTGATCCGTCAAAAGGTCATGAAGATCCTGACGGAGCAATCACGCAGTGGGAAGGAAACTGTTACAAAGTAGTTGAGCCCCTAAGGAGTGAATGTGGACGAGGTATTGACAGGAAAGGTGATCGCGGTAAACGGGCCTATTGTCAAGGCGGTGGGGCTCAAGGAAATAAAAATGTATGACATCGCCGAAGTCGGTTCGGACCGTCTTATCGGCGAAGTGATCAGGCTTGTCGATGAGATCACCATCATTCAAGTGTATGAGGATAACACCGGCCTGAAACCGGGCGACGAGGTAATTTCCTATGGCCGGCCTCTTTCAGTCCTTTTGGGGCCGGGACTTATTGCCAATATCTACGACGGCATTCAACGCCCGCTGATCGGTATCTCCGAGGTGTGTGGAAGTTATATCAAAAAGGGGATAAAACTATCCCCGCTGGATATCAGCAAAAAATGGGATTTCCAGCCGCTTGTAAAAGCCGGCGCTGACGTCAGTGAGGGAACAATTATAGGAGAGATACAGGAGAGTCCGCTTGTTGTGCACCGGGTAATTGTCCCGCCGGGAATTTCGGGAAAATTGACCCGGATTGCCTCAGCCGGAGCCTACACGATAGAAGACGAAACATATACGATTGATACGGGTACAGGCATTTACAACGGAAAATTTGCCGTATACTGGCCGGTGAGAAAGCCGCGTCCCAGCAGAAACCGGAAGAAACCTTTCGTGCCGCTCATAACGGGCCAGAGAGTCATCGACACGTTTTTCCCCATCGCCCGAGGAGGTACTGCCGCCATTCCCGGGGGGTTCGGTACAGGGAAAACCATGACGCAGCACTCCCTGGCGAAGTGGTGCAACGCGGATATCATCGTTTACATCGGCTGCGGCGAACGCGGCAATGAGATGACGGATGTTCTGACGGAATTTCCGAAACTCGTCGATGAAAGAAACGGCAGGCCTTTGATCGAACGTACAGTCATGATTGCCAACACATCCAATATGCCGGTACCCGCAAGGGAAGTCAGCATCTACACCGGTGTGACCATCGCGGAATATTACCGCGATATGGGATACAGCGTGGCGATTATGGCGGATTCCACATCGCGCTGGGCTGAGGCGCTGAGGGAGCTTGCCAGCCGCCTTGGCGACATGCCCGCGGAAGAGGGCTTCCCGCCATATCTCGGCACAAGGCTAGCCGAATTTTACGAGAGGGCGGGCCTGGTTGAAACACTTTCGGGCAGGGACGGCGATATCACCATCGTCGGCGCGGTCTCTCCTCCCGGCGGCGATTTCTCGGAGCCGGTCACGCAACACACATCAAGATTTGTAAGATGTTTCTGGGCGCTCGATAAGACACTTGCCGACGCGCGGCACTATCCGTCCATAAGCTGGATAGACAGCTATACAGAATACCTGATCGACATTGAAGACTGGTGGAAAAATCTCGACAATGAATGGCTGGCCGCCAGAAATGAGGCCATGAATATTCTGTTGGAGGATCATCGACTTGAACAGGTAGTGAAACTTGTAGGCTCTGACGCATTGCCGCCATCGGAGCAGTATATTCTCTTTACCGCCGAAATGATCAAGAACGCCTTCCTGCAGCAGAACTCTTTTGATCCACAGGATAAGTTTTGCAGCCCGGAAAAGCAGATAAAACTTCTGAAGAGTCTGCTTATTCTATACAACAAAGGCATGGAGCGGGTCCGTGAAGGCGTGCCTGTAAAAGATATTGCCGGACTTGATGTTGTTTCGGAAATAGTGCGGCTCAAATCAGAAATTCCCAATCAGGAGCTTGTCCGGATAGATGAGTATGTAAAGAGGATGGAGCAGGGACTCTCAGCGCTGAAATCGCCATTGTAAGAGGTATAATATGCCAGCAGAAATCGAATATATGAATCTTTCCGGAATCTCCGGTCCATTGATTTTCGTTGACGGAATCAGGGGAGTCGGTTTCGGCGACATCGTGGAAATCCGCGATGCTTCAGGTGAAGTGCGTGTCGGCCAGACGCTGGAAGTGGATGAACAAAGAGCCGTGGTTCAGGTGTTCGAAGGAACAAGCGGTCTTTCGGTGCAGGGAACGAGGGTTACCTTTGTGGGAAAAGCGTTGGAAATCCCCGTGGATCGTGAGATGCTGGGAAGGGTCTTTGACGGTCTCGGAAGGCCGATTGACGGAGCTCCGCAGGTCATCACGGACAGGATGATGAATGTGAACGGCCTGCCGATAAATCCCTGGAGCAGGGAATATCCGCGGGATTTCATCCAGACGGGAATATCCGCGATTGACGGGATGAATACGCTTATCCGCGGCCAGAAGCTTCCTATATTTTCGGGCAGCGGCATGCCGCACAACCGCATTGCCGCACAGATAGCGCGGCAGGCAAGGATACTTACTGCCGAAGAAGAATTCACCGTCATCTTTGCTGCTATGGGAGTGAAATTCGACGTGGCCAGATTCTTCATCGATTCCCTTGAAGAGTCGGGCGTTCTCACCCATTCCGCGATATTTTTAAGCCTTGCCGACTCGCCCTCCATCGAACGCCTGGTTACGCCGCGGACGGCGTTGACGCTGGCCGAGTATCTGGCCTTCGAAGAAGGGATGCACGTCCTCGTGATCCTGACGGATATGACGAATTACTGCGAGGCCCTCCGGGAACTATCCAGTTCACGCGGCGAGATACCGTCGCGCAAAGGTTATCCCGGTTACCTTTACAGCGATCTGGCCTCCGTATATGAACGCGCGGGCAGGCTCAAAGGCGGCAAGGGGTCCATTACCCAGGTGCCGATACTCACCATGCCGAGCGACGATATTTCTCATCCCGTGCCGGACCTGACCGGTTATATCACTGAAGGCCAGATTGTGCTGGAGCGGGAGCTTTTCAACAAGGGAATTTATCCTCCCATTGCCGGTCTGCCTTCCCTTTCCAGGCTGATGAAGGATGGAATAGGAGAGGGAAGAACGCGTAAGGATCACGGCCAGGTGGCTGCTCAACTTTTTGCATCCTATGCGAAAGTCAAGCGCATACGGGCGCTGGCGGCGATTGTCGGAGAAGAAGAACTTTCCGAACTCGATAAAACCTATTTGAAATTCGGAAGCGCGTTTGAGGAGATATTTTTACGCCAGGCTTACGAGGAGAACCGTTCGATTGAGCAGACGCTTGATATCGGCTGGCGAATGCTCTCGCTGCTTCCCCGCGATGAATTATACCGCATAGCCAGAGAGGACATACAAAGATACTATATGCCCGAGACGAAGACAGACGGAGAATAAATAATGCCGAAGATAGAACTTCCCCCTACAAAATCATCGCTGCGCAAGCTTAAGGAAGACCTGGCTTTTGCTTACGAGGGTTACGATCTGCTCAACCAGAAACGCGAGATTCTGGCCATGGAGATCGTCCGGAAGATTGGCATGATCAGGAAGATTGAGGCCGATTTTCAGGAGGTTTTGAATAAACTCTATGCTGCCTATAAGAATGCGGCGCTGGATATGGGTTCCGAGGCCGTCACTTTGCAGAGTTGCCAGGAAACGAGAGGTTATTTTCTCCATATGGATTATGCCAAATTCATGGGATTGAAGCTGTTAAATATCAGGCTTGATCTTAAGACTCCCCGTCTTGCGCATAATCTGCCGCAAACGACGGCTGTTTACGACAACGCCAAGGCGCAATCCAGAGCGGCGCTTCCAATGCTTGCCGAATACGCGACCATCATGAAGTCTGTTATCATGCTATCGAGAGAACTAAAAAAAGTGCAGCGGCGCGTAAACGCACTGGAGAAGATATTTATTCCTCAGCACGAGGAAGCGAAAAAGTATATCACGGACAGGATTGAGGAGATGGAGCGCGAAGAAATCTTCGTGAAGAAGCTTATCCGGCAGCGTCAACAGCCGCAGGTCTGATAAGAAGATCGATTCAGTTAATTTCATAACGAGGGGGAGATTAACAATGAAAGTATACGCCGTTAAATATTTGGAGCTGGTAGAAAAACACGCGGATAAGATTGCCGCCAGATGGGTAAAGGATGTCAAGAGTAACGACAAAACACCTACGTATAAAAATCTGGATGAACAGAAAATAATATTTCAGTGCGTCCGGTTTTATCAGAATTTCAGCAAGATGTTTCTTGATGAAAAAATCACGGATGATGTATGCAGATATTTCCGAAGCTATGCGCGGGAAAGTTACGCGATGGGCATTCCGGGGAAAGAGACTATTTACGCGCTGATACTGATGAGACGCCATATCTGGCTCTATGCCGAGTTTCAACTGATATTCAGCTCGGGGATTGCGCAGCAGGAAGCTATGGACACGCTAAACCGCACCATTTTGCTGTTTGATTACGCAGCTTATGAGGTGACCAGAGAATATCAGAAACTGATGAAGGATGATACAGTACTTTAAGATGCCGCAATCTTGCCGTATGAATTGCCGGCGGGAGCTTTATCGCGTCCTCTTTCGGCGATGATGAGTTTGGCGCCGGGCATTTCTCTGCGTGAATACGCGATAAGCATGCGTACCAAACCCTTATGGAACTTGCCTTTTTCCGCTTCGTCGAGTAGAAGATCTATAGCTGCCCGAAGTGAAAAGGGTCTGGTTCTGTAAGGCCGCTCCGATATCAACGCGTCCAGGGCGTCAACCACGCCTATTAACTTGGAATATTTGTTGAGTGTTTTTATTCCCAGAGGATAACCGGAACCGTCAAGTCTTTCGTGATGCTGAAACGAAGAAAAAGCGTATTTCTGATGATCCTTACCGAAATAATAATGCAAAAGCACGTAACCTATCAGCGGATGCGAGCTTAATATTTGACGTTCGTACATGGTGACCGGTGTAGGTTTATCCAGAATGCTCAGAGGGATTCGCGATTTGCCAAGATCATGGAAGAGGCTCAGCAGTATGGCCATATCCGGCAAGTAGGGACTTTTTTGTGAATAGTCAAAAGATATCTTGCCGGAAAGTATGGCGATGACCATAATATGCCGATAAGTGTATGGCGTCAGTTTTTTCATATAAGTGAGTTCGGATAATATCTTCTCCGGTATTTTGATACGGTTGATTGAACGGATTATCTTTTGATTGGTTTTTGAAGGGTATAGAATATTCGAATATCGTTTGTCTTTAAAAGTCCGGATTAAATCCTTCATCATCCATGTGTCTTTTATCGGGATGTAACGGATTTTTGCAGATAAAGCGGCGATGTTTTTAAGTGTTTTTCTACTGATGGTGTCTTGGGCTTTTACGAGCAGTGTTTTATCAATCGCGTATAGGTCGTTTTCCAGCTTCATGCGCGTCTCCTGTTAAGAAATTCAAGTTTTAGAGGAGTTTGAAGCTCCCTCTTTAGATGATAAAATTCTCAGCCTGCTGTGCTTTCTGCTGTAGAAAAAGTAAATCACCATGCCTATTGCCATCCATACAATCAGCCGTATCCACGTGTCCAGCGGCAGGAACACCATCTGGAGCATAGTGACGAGAGCTCCGGCCACGGGGACAAACGGGACCCAGGGCGTGCGGAACACGCGAGGAATTTCCGGATGGCGATAACGCAGCACAAGTACGCCTACACACACGATGACAAACGCAAGCAACGTGCCTATGGAAACCAGTTCTCCGAGAATGTTGATAGGAAAGACGCCGGACACGGCTATCGCGACGCATCCGGTGAGAATCGTCGGTACATAGGGTGTCTTGAAGCGAGGATGCACGCGGGCAAAACCGGACGGCAGCAAACCGTCACGCGCCATTGCAAAAAATACGCGCGGCTGGGCCATGAGCAGCACCAGCACCACGGAACTAAGTCCCGCGATTGCGCCGAATTTGATGAAAGGACGAAGCCACGCTATGCCCGGTCCCGCCGCATTGACGGCAACGGCAATGGGATCGGGAACAGACAGACTTGTGTATTTCATGATTCCGGTAAGTACGCCGGACATGAGGATGAAAACGACCGTGCAGACGGCAAGCGAACCCAGAATGCCGATCGGCATGTCGCGCTGGGGATTGCGTGCTTCCTGAGCCGCGGTAGAAACCGCGTCAAAGCCTATATAAGCGAAAAAGATTACGCCCGCGCCGCGCACCACGCCGCTCCAGCCGAATTCCCCGAACAGTCCGGTATTAACCGGTATAAAAGGTGTCCAGTTGGCAAGCTTGATAAAAAACATGCCCACGCCGATAAAGAGAGCAATGACGATAAGCTTGACAACGACGATAAGATTGTTGACTCTTGCCGATTCCCTGATGCCGATAACCAGAAGCGTCGTCATCAGCGCGACTATAAAGATGGCCGGAAAATTAAGAATAGCGCCGGTTGTTTGCCAGCCTGAGGCGGCGGAATAGGAGAGGGGAGCCTGACACAGGGCAGCCGGCATGTTGATATTGAAGTCTTTTAAAAAACTGACGACGTAGCCTGACCAGCCCACGGCGACAGTCGATGCGCCGAAAAGATATTCGAGCACAAGGTCCCAGCCGATGATCCATGCCAGGAGTTCTCCCAGCGTGGCATAGGCGTAGGTATAGGCGCTGCCGGAAATCGGAATCATGGAAGCGAATTCCGCATAGCAGAGCCCCGCCAAAGCGCAGCCGATTGCCGAAATGATAAAGGAAAGCACGATAGCCGGACCGGCATAAGCTGCCGCGGCATGGCCGGACAGAACAAATATTCCGGCGCCGATTACAACGCCTACTCCCAGGCTGATCAGTCCCCACGGCCCTAAAACTCTTTTTAGCTGATGCTGCTCGACCTCCGGTTCCTCCATGATAAGCTCAATGGGTTTCCGCGCGAATAGACCTTTCATAATTAAGCCCTTTTTAAGGAGTGTGGAAATATTTATTTATTCCTGTGGTCTATAAAAAACTCGGTCTCTTATGTCAAGGAAATCTTAACTTAAAAAGTGCAGAGTGTCGCGTCGCAGCCATGCCACAGATATATAATAGACATATAATAGATATGTAGGAACTGGTATTACGTAATCTTTTCGATCATGACAATTAAGTTCTCCGCTACCTTCGAAAGTTCTATTGATTCGCTCAATAAATTCGCTTTTGGCTTTTACTTATTCATCAATGAGTTTTATTTCATTATCCACGTTATACATCCCCCTTGAAAGAAAATAATTTACGGCCCGGTTAAATAGCAGCCAAAGGAAAACTTTTTTCTATATTATCATCTAATATATCTCCAATTGAATAACCGTTTCTGACCGAGCGAGATATAAGAAGTCCGACGCCTTATGTCATGACTGTATTGAAAAAAATTTAGACGTAATACAAACAGTTTGCTGTGGAATAGGTCTGCGAAAAAAATGATAAAAAATCATTATATATCGATAATTATTTACCGATTGATACAAAGGGTTTCAATTGTGTTAATTGCGAATTGAAGTTTTGTATTTTCTTTTGGAGCCTGCAACTTATGGGAAACAGGGCAATCGATGAGAAGTTGCCGCCGGGTCGCGCAAAGAGATCACAATATCCGGTTTCTCAGCGATCTCCCCGGTTCATTTGGGCAACTCATGAAGTCCGCTGTCTCTGGCGGAGTATGTGTTTTTAATCAAGAATCATCAGAAGTTGATCCGTTTTTACAGAGTCGCCTTCTTTGACATTTATTTCCTTAACCGTGCCGTCAACCGGCGCGTATACGGGAATTTCCATTTTCATGGCGTCCATGATAACAACTTCATCTTCAGCGCTAACCTTGTCGCCGGCCTTAACAACGATACTGACGATTTTACCGGTCATGGGAGCCTTTATTTCCGTGCTCATTTTTGTAAATCTCCTTTTCCAGTCCTTTACATTTATTTTACAGAAGGACATTAATTATTTATTAATAAACTACTCATTATTAATACCCAAATTGTAAAGCAAGGTCAACATAATAATGATAAATATCCTCTTTGCTTCTTCCATCCCCTGCTCCTGACAGCGGTGGACACAAAAAAGGCATAGTAATAGACAAGTCTCTTTTGGGGTCTATCATTAACGATTATCTTCAGTCAGACTAAAAAACTTGGCTAAAACAAATGTAAAAAAAATTTATGTTTCCTGAATAGTTGCCATTGCCATATATGTGGATAGTGGTTACCTTTTAAAAAGAGGTCAGATTATGAAAAATAAATATACGCCTGTTTTGATAATCATTATGATTTTTGGATTTGTATGGGTGTTTTTACTCGCCAAAGCCGGGACGGAGCGGGTGAAAGTAGAAAGTATTATGAATAAGAAAACAGTGGTGGCAGAAGCTGATAAAAATACGATCCCCCCTGATATGGAAACGGCGATATTCGCGGCCGGTTGTTTCTGGGGGGTGCAGGAATATTTCAGCCGGGTAAAAGGGGTCATAAAAAGCGAGTCCGGCTATACCGGAGGAACTAAGAAAAACCCCACCTATGAAGAAGTATGCGCCGGTAAAACGGGGCATGCGGAATCTGTTCGAGTGATTTTTGATCCAAGGGTAGTAAGTTACGAGAGGCTTCTTCAACATTTTTGGGAATTACACGATCCTACGAGTCTCAATAAACAGGGCAATGATGTAGGCAGTCAATACCGATCCGGGATATTTTACACTAATCCGGAACAGGAGATGCGTGCCCGGTCTTCTTTGGAGAAATTGATAAAATCCGGCAAGTATTCTCAAAAAATAGTCACGGAAATATTACCGGCAAAGGAATTTTATACGGCGGAGGAATACCACCAGAACTATTTAAAGAAAAACCCTTACGGCTACTGCCATATCGATCTGAGAAAGGCTGCTGACAAATGATTCTTAAGTTCGATGGATTTACAGTTTGTTCATAATATCATTTTCGTCCGGCGCCTGATCATCCAAAACAGGCGCTTCCAGCAGATGGCTCGGCAGGAAAAACTTATTTGCGATGAGCGTCGGAATAACTGCACTGGCAATGACAACCCCCACAATATAAGAATATTGAGCCTGTGAAATTATGTTATGCGACAATCCGAACAGCGCGGAGATAGTCCCGAACGTCAGGCCTGTGGACATAAGTAATGTGTAATACCATTTTTCTTTTTTATCATCCCTGAAATGATGAATGGCCGGATACAGACCGAATATCTTGGTAAATATTTTCCCTCCAAAAAGTATAAGAAAGATAACTGGTGCCGCAAGCAACGCCGGTATAGACATCAGGGCGCCGGCCCTGAGAAAATATAAGGGAGTTAAAAAGCCGACAGTCAGAGTCCTCAACCTCCTGACAAAATGACCGTCTTTTTCCATGGTTCTTGCCATTAACATACCGATGATATAGGCTGGCAGCACCGGTTCGCTGCCTGACCATAGCGCCAGTACACCCATTGAGAGCAATACGAAAAGTATCCATTTTGTGCGGATAGCCGCTGTTTTATATGCGAAATGTTTTATTAAATAATCGGTTATTGCCGGTAAAATAAAAAGTAAAGATATGGTCGCAGCAATAAATATTACGGTTTTATACGTGAATGGCGCGAATATGAGTCCCAAACCGATAACAGTTCCAAGGTCGTTGACGAAACATGCTCCCAGTATGCCTTTGCCGAATTCGGTTTTATTAAATCCATATTCCAGCATGACCGCGTAAACGACAGCCATTGATGTCGTGGAAAGAGCAATGCCGCATAACAAACTCGCTTGTAAACCCCAGCCTATCAGGTAATAGGCAATTAATGAACAACCGGTAAACGGAGCGAAAAATCCAATTGATCCAATAATGGAGACTTCTTTGATTTTGGATTTCATGGAATCGGGATTTAATTCAGCGCCCGCGAGAAATGTCAGCAAAATAGCCCCGACACCTGTGCAGAATTTCAGCCAGTCGGCATTCAGCGACAGTTTGTCAAATAAGCCGAATTGGAAAGCGGCAAATCCGATGACGGTGCCGACAATGATTTCCATCAGGGCAATGGAGATTTTCAGGCGGTTGGCAAGGATGGTTGATAAAACAGCGGCAAAGAACCAAAACGACGCAAGAATATAAATACTATTCATAAAATAACTCCTGATTTTGAATTTGCAGGAGTTATTAGCAGCAAAGGCGGTTAAAGGTGAACCCCATCACCCGCTCAATAAAGAAGTAAATCTTTAAAGCGCATGTTAATAATCAAATTTTAATTCTTTTGTCAATAGGATGTTATAGAAATTATTATGTGGATAAATTTTCAGGAGCCTGACGGTTTCTTCCATTTCTTCCGGTGTTTTCAACGTTGAAAACATATCCAATACATATATGCATTATTCCGGCAAGCCGGCCTTAATTTGTTTTATAAGTTTCCGCAGTTCAGCAATTATTGCTCTTAAAATAGCTTTTTTGGTTTTCATTCAAATCTATCATTTTGGCATTTCTCTAATTGCAAGTTAATCCTTAATGGTCGAGGCTCCCTCTCTTTTTTAAGTATCTCCGTCATGCGCAACGGATAGCCGCTGGCTAAGTTAACCATATCGTGTATATAATCGCCCTGCCAATTCAGGTGATATTGATTGGAATAAGTTTGCAGATAATCTTCAACGTCAATCATTTTGAGATAACGCAGAGTGATTGTAGCCGTTGGTATCAGTTGAACTTTAAGCTCAAAGAAATGCTTTTGGGGCAGAAAATGTTCCACAATGGCGATAAACTGAAAATGTTGTTCTAAAATGAGATGTCGAAGAAATATTGTTTTCTGATTAGTTAATTTGGCGATGTTGTCAAAAACAATAACTGTATTTTGTTTTTTTAACGATTTCGCATTGGCTACGCGATAACGCATAGATTTATAACCCATTTTGGTCCCGGTTTTTTTGAATCTTGCACAGAGACCTAATTCTTTCATAAGTTTTTCACTCATTTCCCCAGGCGTTTTACTGAAATCAACAAAAACAAATTTTCTTTCATCGGCCAATATTTTTGCTATTTCTCTTATTAGACTGGTTCGTCCAATGCCAAACTTTCCGCCAATAATAATATTTTTGCCTTCACGTAACGATTCAAAAATTTGTTTTTTTTCTCTTTTCCGTCCAACAAATAGCATAATAATTCTCTAATGCTTTTTGGTAACAATTAAAATTAAATTAACAACTTTTCTATTTGTGCAATCAGCTTTTTAATTTCGTCGGTTTGGCCCTTTTTCCCGGAAATCAACCCTTCTATCGTTGCGAGTTCTTCATGGATGTAATTAATTGCCTGCAGATGCGTTTCTTCTATGGCGTTATTAACGCTCTTTTCCCACTGGTAGCCCAGACGAGACAGGTTGATTCCAACTTCTTTCGGGACGCCGCAAATGAAATGCCTCTCAAAGATTCTCCGGAAAAAAAACATGGGAATTAGAAACCATAGAAGGTCAAGATGAATATCAAAAGATTTTGTAAAGGAGATATCCGGATGATCAGGTTCAATAACATCAAGTCGCCATTCAACCTCTGCCAGTTTAACGCCCAGCACGTTTTCAATATTATCGCCAAGAAACTTGCGAAAAGCCTCCAGTGACCTGGAAAAAGCCGCGTGAGCTTTTTTCATGGTGCCCAGAAAATAAATATGCTCGTTTTTGGAAATTACGCGCATCTCTTCAGAAAGTTTTTCCGAAACCCACGTTTCGTAACTCCGTGATAGCTTCCAGAGGTTGCCATTCCATGAAGAGATATCTGTCTCAAGATTCCGTATCACTTTCTTTGTCAAAGGCGAACGAAATTGTTCAAGATATGTTTCAATCAGAGGACGGGTTTGCCGCTGATGCTCGCGGGCAATAATGCCCAGTTCTTCACGTATTAGAGGTTCATTGACTTTCTCATTGAGGATTTGTAAGTGCAAATTCTCCCGATTCATGTCTGCCTGCAATGATGAATGCAGCGCAATTTTTAAATAGCTCAGGCAACTTTGCGAAAGAAAATGAACTTTATGACGTAGAATCCTTAAAAACTCAAAGTCCCTGTTTGCACATATCGTTCTTAAAATATCTTCTTCAATGCGTCGTTTATATTCTTCGGTATTGGTTTTCGTGGAATAAACGTAAACCGGCAGTGTCCGGTGAAGTTCCCGCTTCAGAGTCTGTTGAAAAAACACGATAACTTCCTGCCGCTGATCAGGAGTAAGGATATCCGCCTTGGTTAACAGAAGGATGATGTTTGGCGTGTGGCTGGTCAGTTCGCGAATAAGGTCTAGATCATGTTCCGAAAGAGGGCGGTCGGAACTTACGGCCAAAATTGCTGTGCCAACAGAAGGAAGCCATTCTTCTGACGCGGACTGGTGACATTTATAGACGCTGCCGAGTCCGGGAGTATCAACCAAACGCAAACCGGGATATTTTTGCATGGACGGCAATTCAATATCCACAATTGCGACGTTTTTATCATTGCCGGGATTTTTAGCCTCAGATGTAAATTCTACGATATCGGTCAGCGGCACTTCAGAAGTGCTCCCATCGAAATGCCGCACAATAGCTCTTTCTTTGTTTCCATACTGCAGACGAGTAATGGCTGTTGTAACTGGAGTGGCGCCGACAGGTAAAACGCTTTGACCAAGAAGACTGTTCAAAAAAGAACTTTTCCCTGCCTTGAATTGCCCCATAACGGCAATGTCTATGGGAGGATTTTCCGAAAACAATGTCTGAGCGGCCTCTAATTGACGCGTTAATGAAATCATTTGAAAACGGTCACAAGTATCAGCAATATTTTCTAAAAGGACACGAATATCGGATAGGGGTATTTGATTTGAAATGTCGTCCATAAAAAACTCCTACAGATTAAATATTCCGCAGGAGTTATCAGCGGCAAAGGCGGTTAAAGGTGAACTCCATCACCTGACCGATAAAGAAAAGAAATCTTTTCGATATTTTCAATTAAGCAAATTTGAATGCTTTTGTCAATAATGATATTTTTAAATGACGCGAAATTGTTAAGCTTGCTTATTGGTGGAAAATGAACTAAGTTACTCTGAAACGTCCATTATTAACTCTCATACTTAAAACCATCACGTGATTTAATACATTTCATTTAAAAAAGCGTTGCGGGGGAGAAGATATTCAGATTCAGCATGGCTGGTCATGTACGTTTATAATTTAAAAAAAGAACAGGATAAATCATGAAGACCAAAGAGATGACATTTAAAGAATTAGAGATAGACAAGAGAATTTTAAAGGCGATAACGGAACTGGGATTCGAAAAACCGATGCCGGTTCAGCAGGAGGTTATCCCTTTTTTGCTCAATGAAACGAGAGATCTTGTGGCCATGGCCCATACAGGTACCGGTAAAACCGCGGCCTTCGGTATACCGATCATTCAACAGATTGATTCCGCTTCAGTAAAAACTCAGGCGCTCATCCTGGCTCCAACCCGCGAGCTTTGCATGCAGATAACGGAAGACTTGAACCGTTATGCCAAGCACATCGAAAATTTGAATATCGTGGCGATTTACGGCGGCGCCAATATCATGGTCCAGATAAAGCAGATGGGAAAAGGCGCTCAGATTGTCGTAGCGACACCCGGCAGAATGCTGGATATGCTCAAGCGAAAAAAAGTAAACGTGTCAGCTATCAGATGGCTGGTGCTGGATGAAGCAGATGAGATGCTGAATATGGGATTCAAGGAAGATCTCAATGCGGTGCTGGCGGGCACGCCGGAGGACAAAAGAGTTCTGTTGTTTTCCGCCACAATGCCGCGGGAAATTGAAAGAATCGCGCAGGCCTACATGAAGGAACCGCGGGAGATTACAGTCGGCTCCAGGGATACTACGGCGGAAAATGTTCACCATCAGTATTACGTGGTGCATGCCAAAGACAGATACATGGCGCTCAAGAGGATTGCCGATTATTATCCGGATATTTACGCCATCATTTTTTGCCGCACAAAAATAGAAACTCAGGAAGTCGCCGACTGGCTCATCAAAGACGGTTATAATGCCGATGCCCTCCATGGCGATCTTTCACAGTCGCAAAGAGACAACGTCATGAACCGCTTTAGGGGCAAAAAATTGCAGATGCTGGTAGCCACGGATGTTGCAGCCCGGGGTATTGACGTTGTTGATCTGACCCATATCATCAATTACAACCTTCCCGACGATATTGAAAACTATACCCACCGCAGCGGGCGCACCGGCAGGGCAGGTAAATCCGGTATTTCGATTCTCATTGTTAATTTAAAAGAAGTGTTTCGCGTCAGACATATAGAAAAACAGATCGGCAAGAAATTCCTGGCGGTAAAGATTCCAACAGGACGTGAGGTTTGCGAAAAACAATTGCTTCATCTGGTGGAAAAACTAAAGAACACAGAGGTTCGGCATGATGAAATCGGCCCGTTTCTGCCGGCGGCCTATGAGCAGTTAAAATCACTAAGTAAGGAAGAGATCATTCAGCGCTTCATTTCCACTGAATTCAACCGCTTTTTGAGCTATTACCGCAGAGCTGCCGATATCAACGTGGAAATAAAAAAAGAGAGCAGGACAGATACCCTTACTCCGCATCGTTCCGGGTTCAAACCCGCAGAAGGTAAAGGTTTAGTCCGATTATTTATAAATCTGGGGCAGATGGAGAATTTTAATTCCCAGAAGCTGAAAGCTTACCTGCAGGAGACTGCCAATGTAGCCGATCTTCATATTTCTAATATTGAAGTGACGCGTTGTAATTCTTATTTTGAAATAGGCGCTCAATTTGTAGAAATTCTCATTGCCAAATTCAAGAAAGAAAAATTCCGGAATAGACGTGTGCAAATTGATTATGCCGAAAGACCCACGCGAGGCAATTTTAGCCAAAGAGGCTATAAAGGCAGAAAAAGATCCGTCGAGACATTTTTTTTCGATAAAAGGAATAAAAGGCGTGCCCGTTAATTAACCTGCTGGCAGTACCGGACAAAATTACGATTTCCCGTCTTTATTTTTCAACGCAAATGGCGTATAAAAATTATCATTTGCTTGCCTGCCGGGATATGCTTATGCGGTTATTGGCTGATTTTCCTGTAATTGCTGCTTTTTTAAGTTTAGAGCACTATTTTATTGACATAAAAGACCGGCAACTTTATAGTTCACGTAAGAATTAACAATATCATAAAATAATCATTTAACTTAATCAGGAAGGAGGATGACAATATGATTGGAGAAAAAATCAGAAATGCGATGAATGATCAGATTAAACATGAACTCGAATCTTTTTATATTTATCTGTCGATGGTTGCCTACTTTCACGAAGAGGGTCTTGATGGAATGGCGCACTGGATGCGCTGCCAGGCTCACGAAGAAATGATTCATGCCATGAAATTTTATGACCATATTATTGACAGGGGCGGCACAGTCACGCTGCAGGATTTAAAACAGATCAAAACAACATGGAAGAAACCCCTGGAAGCCTGGCAGGATGCTTATGAACATGAAAAATTCATTACGGGCAAAATTAATAACTTAACCAAAATATCGCGCCAAGAGAACGATTATACCTCCGAGCCGCTGCTCTCCTGGTTTCTCAATGAGCAGATAGAAGAGGAAAAAAACACGGAAAAAGTATCCCGCGATTTGAAGATGGTGGAAACATCAAAAGAGGGTATTTTGATGCTGGACAGGGAATTGGCCGCGCGTGTCTTTACGGCGGGGTCGCCGCTTGATCCGGTCGCCTATAATGTAGCTCCGTAATTACCGTATACCCGGGAAAAAATAGGCTGGCAGAAACTGTGTCGTAATTAGCCTTTCTGTAATGGCTGCTTTGGGTGTCCTACGCTTAACGGGAGAAGGGGATGGAAGAAATGAGAGCCGTGGCAATCTAATTTCCCCCTCGTCATTACACCTATTGTAAAAAATATTGGCATATTTAAAAAATTAGATTATAAATCGAACATGAATAAAGATGGCGCCTCAAAAAATATTGTCACTACTTCAATAATAATATCAAGATTCTTTATCTGCCTTGCGTTCGTGTTTATAGCCTATGGATGTACCGGGACAAATCATGCAGTTATTCCTCCGGTTACTGAGGCATCAGGAGCCCGGCAGATAAAATCATCTTCCCTCGAAGAAGAACCGGCTGGCACAGTGGGAATAGCCCGCTACTACACGAAACGCTATAATGGGAGAAGAACCAGTTCAGGTGCGATCTATAATCCGCGAAAGCTGACAGCAGCCCATCCCACCCTTCCATTCGGCACGCGGGTTAAGGTGGTGAATCTTGCCAACAGCAAATCTGTCATTGTAACGGTTAATGATCGTTGCCGCGAGCATGAGGAATCCTTTATTGATCTGTCAAGGCAGGCAGCGCGGCAACTGGGTATTATCCGGCAGGGAAAGGCAACTGTCCGTATTATTCCCATGGAAAAAGATAGTCAGTCACAAGACGTATCGTCCGTCGCATATAAGTAACGGGAATTTTATTTAAAATACAAAAAAAGGAGATATCGGGATGAGTTTGAACAATCCGGAAGCAACCCAGCAGGCCTTGAATATTTTAAGGAGCGGCTCCACGTTCCAGTGGTATGTAATTCCTCTGCTTGTGATCGTCATTTACATTTATGCCAACGAGATCGAAAAGGGCAATTATCGCGTCATCGCCGGGGGGCTGGCCCTGTACATGGTCCACTGGTTTGTGGAAATCGTCAACGCGCTTATACAGCACTTTTGGGGTCATGCTTTGTGGACAGTACCTTCCGGAACAGCCTTTGAAATCATGGTGGGTGTCGGAATCGAAATTAATCTGATGTTCGCTATAGCCGGAATAGCGGTTTGCAAGTTAATGCCGAAAGATCCCTCGCAGAAAATTCTGGGCATTAATAACCGCCTGGCCTTTACGGTTTCCAATGCCGCTTTAGCCTCTATTCTGGAAATATTTCTGGTGCATACGACTACTTTTGTTTGGGTCTATGGATGGTGGGGCGCTTTTCCTGTTTTTGTGACCGTATACATCCCGTTTTTCGCCGCAGCCTGTTACGTTCATGACTGGCAACCTCGTGCGCAAAAGCTTTTCATAGGGTCTCTTTTCTTCATTAATGCTATTGCTTTTATAGTGTTTGCAGGAATCTTAAAGTGGATCTGAGTGAAGATTTGACGGGAGCTTTAATCGAAGCCTGCTAAAACAGTTGGAAAATTTATCAAAACAAACTATAAAGTTCCTGTGATCAATCTGCCGGAGGAGACCTGATATTTTTAATTACAATCTTTATCTGGAAAAAGTAAAAGCCGGTCAAAAGGAAATAAATCCTTTCCTGGATTATTTGGGAATAACTTTAGTTGAGTTAAAAGATGGTTACGCCCGATTTCGGATGCCGGTGCGTCCGGAATATTTACAGGGAGCCAAAACCATGCAGGGCGGACTTATCGTCGCGCTGGCTGACGAGACAATTGCCCATGCGATGATGACTCAATTAAGTCCCGAAGAAGGTTTAACTACCATAGAACTAAAGAGTAATTTTCTGGCGGGGGTCAGCGGCGGGGATCTTATTGCCACAGCCACTGTCTTTAAAAAAGGACAAAGTCTGGTTATCGGAGATTGTTTAGTTACTGATAATGAAGGGAAAAACGTCTGCCGTGTTTCTGCTACTTTTCTGCTTTTGAAAAAAAAATGAAAATAAATACCTGCATATCCTTATTGACTCTCAGTCGTAAATTTGCTAGACAAGCCTATTATTTCTAATATTCCTAACAAATTTGAAATAATTGATAATCAGGATGTTTTAAGTGATAGATCTGCATACGCATTCCATTTTCAGTGATGGCGAGTTGATACCCGCGGAACTTGCTCAACGGGCCTTTGCCGCCGGTTATAAAGTTTTAGCCATTACCGATCATGTTGATCATTCCAATATTGACTTTATTATTCCAAGGATTATCAAGGTTTGTTCAAAAATAACGGAAGATAGAAAAATTAAGGTTCTTCCCGGTGTTGAAATTACACATGTCGCTCCAGTTCAAATAGCTAATATAGCTGATGAAGCAAGAAAATTAGGAGCAAAGATAATCATTGTTCACGGGGAGACGATTGTTGAACCTGTTCCCGCCGGAACAAATCTGGCCGCGCTTAAGTCATCTATAGATATTTTAGCTCATCCGGGGATTCTGACGGAAGAAGAAGCTCTCCTGGCCGCAGACAGGGGAATTTATCTGGAGATTACAACGCGGAGGGGTCACAGTTTCAGTAACGGACATGTCGCGCAGATAGCGAAAAAATTCAAAGCCAATCTCATTCTCAATAACGATGCCCATTGTCCGGATGATTTCGTGAGCGGCGATCGGGCAAAAAGCATTGCCCGAGGCGCCGGACTGACTAATGATGAAATATCCGCGATGTTTGAGAATTCGCGAAGGATGGTACAAAAGTTGTTGTTATGAAAAGTAAATCTAATTCACAGCCGTTAAAAATTTGTCTGCTGACTTACAGGGGCAACCCGACCTGCGGCGGGCAGGGCGTCTACATTAAACATTTGAGCAAAGCACTCAGTGATCTTGGACATCAGGTTGATGTTGTATCGGGGCCGCCTTATCCTCATCTCGACGCGAAAGTGCGTCTGCATAAACTTCCCAGTCTTGATCTTTATAACCCTGAAAGACCCTTTCACGTAAAAAAGGTAAGCTCTCTGGTTAATCCTCTGAACATGTATGAGTTTGTAAATATGTGCCTGGGCAGATTTCCCGAACCATTCACTTTCGGTGTGCGGGCTTATAACTATTTGCAAAAGCATAAAATGAATTATGACATTGTTCATGATAATCAGTGCCTTGCTTATGGTATCGGAAAAATCGCGCAAAGTATGGTTCCGACGATAGCGACAATTCATCATCCTATAACAGTTGATCGAACAGAAGAGTTTAAAGCGGCGACCACCAATAGAAAAAGAAGAAAAGTCGGACGCTGGTATTCTTTTATTAAAATGCAAAAGGAAGTAGCCAGGCAGTTGTCGCATATTGTTACTGTATCAGAATGCTCCAAGGTAGATATTGCCGAGGAGTTTTCCATAAATTTATCGAAATTTCGCGTTGTGCCCAATGGCGTCAATAAGGAAATATTTTATCCCCTCCACAATGAATCAAGGCCGGAAAATTCCATTATCGTAACCAACAGCGCGGATACACCTTTAAAAGGCCTGCGTTATTTGCTCGAAGCTGTAGCCCAGGTTAGGAAAAAACAATCCGTAAAATTAACAGTCATCGGCGAGCCCAAAAAGAACGGAATAATAAAAACACTGGTGGCGGATCTGGGAATAGGAAATATCGTTCAGTTCACCGGACGCATCGATAATGAGGAATTTGCCGGTTATTATTCGAGAGCCACAATAGCCGTTGTTCCATCTTTATATGAAGGCTTTGGCATGCCCGCCTCCGAAGCGATGGCTTGCGGAGTTCCCGTAATCAGTACCAGCGGCGGAGCGTTGCCGGAAGTGGTCGGAGATACGGGAATCATCGTGCCGCCGGCGGATTCCGGCGCTCTGACAAAGGAAATAATATTTTTGTTAAATAATCCCGATCAGAGAATAAAGATGGCGCAGGCAGGCATCAAGCGGGTCGAATCTATTTTTAATTGGCCCAAAGCCGCAAACGATATGGTGGAAGTATACCGAGAGGCAATTAATGATTACCATAGACCTGAATGAATTAAATTTAAAGCCGCATGATGTTGTTCTCGATGCGGGTTGCGGATTGGGCAGACACTTGCGTCATTTGGCCAGGATGCCGGAACTCAAAATTTTCGGCATAGATAAAAATACCTGGGCGCTTACTGAAACGGCTAAATCAATGGCCACAATGCCCGACGCGCAGTCGAAAGATTATCTGTTTTCCATTGCCGATATCACAAAGCTGCCTTTTGCCGATTCATCGTTTGATTGCGTGATTTGTTCGGAAGTTATGGAACATATCCCCGATCATGAAAAAGCCCTGAAAGAGCTGGATCGGATATTGAAGCCGCATGGCACTCTTGCGGTCAGTGTGCCGCGTTTTTTTACTGAGAGAATTTGCTGGTTTATTTCATGGGATTATCATAATGAAGAAGGCGGTCATATACGCATTTACAAAAAGAAACAACTCCGGGAAATGTTAACGAGGCAGGGGTTTAAGTGCTGGAAGATTAATTACAAGCATGCGCTTCATTCGCCATACTGGTGGCTGAAATGCCTGGTCGGCTTGAAAAAAGAAGATCACCTGCTGGTCAAATATTACAGAAAATTTCTGGAATGGGATATTATGAAAAAACCGCGTTTGGTGCGGATGCTGGAAGATTTTCTAAATCCAATAATGGGCAAAAGTATTGTCTATTATCTTAAAAAAGGATAATTTTAATGGAACTGAAACTTTCCATAAGTGAAGAGTTAAACCCGGTCTCCATGGAAAAAATTGCCGCTTTCATTGCTTCGATCCAAAAAGAAAACGGCGAAATTCCATGGTCGGAGGGAGGGAAGACCGATCCGTGGGATCATGTCGAAAGCGCTATGGGCTTAAGCACAGGCGGTTTTTATGCCGAAGCAAGAAGCGCTTATGAATGGCTGGCCGGCACTCAGCTTCCGGATGGCAGTTGGTGGTCGGAAATTCTTGACGGTAAGATTGTTAATTCTTCTAAAGAAGCAAATTTTTCTTCCTATGTCGCCGTGGGCGTGTTCCATCATTATCTTATTACCAAAGATATGAAATTTTTAAAAACCATGTGGCCTACAATTTCCCAGGGCATTCAGTACGCGATCGATTTGCAGGCTCCCGAGGGGGGGATTTACTGGGCTAGAAACAAACACGGCGTGATTGATAAAATGGCTCTGCTCACCGGTTCCAGTTCCATCTATATGAGCATTAAATGCGCTCTGGCGATAGCCGGAATACTGGGCAAGAAACGCCCGAGCTGGCGCAAAGCTATGGATGCCCTCGGTATGGCGATAAAAACCAGACCGGATCTTTTTAACATGATCAAATCGCGGTATTCGATGGATTGGTATTATCCTGTTTTATGCGGGGCAATAACCGGTGAAGACGCTAAACGACGGATAGCCCACTTATGGGAAAAGTTTGTCGTTCCCGAATGGGGTGTGCGTTGTGTGAGCGACCGGCCATGGGTAACCATGGCGGAAACGGCGGAGTTTATTTTAACTCTGGCGGCAATCGGAGATATTCCCCGGGCCAAAACGATATTCAGCTGGTTGCATGATAAAAGATTTTCCGACGGGTCTTTCTGGATGGGAGTGACTTTTCCGGATGGGGTTATCTGGCCTGAAGAAAAAACAGGCTGGACGGCGGCGGCGGCAATGATGGCCTGGGACGCTTTGAGTGAAATAACTCCGGCGGGGAAACTTTTTAATCATAAGTTTTGGGCTTCATGGAAATAATGAAAATCCCTCTGTTGCGGCGGTATTTCCGGATTGCGCTCACGATCAATTTCTGCGACAAAAGTTGACCCTGCTTTTAAAAAATCCACTTTAATAAAAAAGGTAAGCCAGTGAGAAAGGATCATCGTCCATATTACGTTAAGCGCTTCTATAATAAGTTTCAGAAATGGTATGCGCAATATTTTCTGGCCCCTCAATTCGAATATTTTGGCAGGGGGTTGGTTTTTATGAAACCCTGGCAGGTGGAAGTATTCGGCGGACCGGTGTTTTTAGGAGATTATTCAACCGTTATCGGCACCCCAGACAGAAAAGTAAGATTTACCGTCTGGCCTGTGTGGCAGGGTACGGGAAAAATTGAAATAGGCCGGTGCTGCCTGATTTGTCCCGGTACAAGAATAATGTCTGCTACCTCAATAACGATGGGTGATGGCTGCATGACTGCCCAGAATGTAAGCATCAGTGACGCGGACTGGCATGATTTGTACGATCGCAGTGCGCCAGTAGGCAACACGCAGCCCGTTACAATCGGCAATAATGTCTGGATTGGAGACAGCGCTATTGTATGCAAAGGAGTGACTATCGGAGATAACGCCATAATCGGCACCGGTTCCATAGTCGTAAAAAATATTCCGGCAAACGCGATTGCCGCAGGAAATCCGGCATCTGTTATCAAATATCTTGATCCGGACAAACCCTTAAAGACCAGAACCCAGTGGCTTTCTGATCCAGCCAAACTGGCTGCGGATTTTGAAATTATTGATCGCGAGATGATGAAAGGCAACACGCTGGCAGGCTGGTTCAGATCATTGCTTTTCCCTCGTAGTGGAGATTAAAAAATGCGTATAGCTATGATTGCCCCGCCATATCCATTGGAGGAAATTCCTTCTCCGCCGCTCGGTGTGACTTATGTCGCCGCGGCATTTCAAGCCGCCGGCGCGGAAGTAAAAATACTGGATTATATTGTTTCTAATTACACTAAAGAAAATCTTCAAAAACAATTGGAATCTTTTCGGCCTGACGCGGTGGGCGCCACTTCCGTAACGATGAATTTTTATGAAGCGCAGAAGATCCTTCGCGATGTTAAAAATTACGATCCGGAAATAATCACGATGATGGGCGGCCCCCATGTTTCTTTTACAGCAACCGATACTTTAATGCGGTACCCGGAAATAGATTTGATTGCCATAGGAGAAGGAGAGGATACAATTGCCGAACTTACTCCTGTATTAAAGCAGAAGAGCAAATGGCGCGATATACGCGGAATCGCATACCGGCATGATGATGAAATTATGATCACCGGCAAAAGAGATTTTATTACGGATATCGACAGAATCCCCTCACCGGCGCGTTATTTATTGCCCATCTCGCGTTACAGAGCGCTGGGATTTCCGGTTAGCCTGATTACCGGCAGGGGTTGTCCCTATTCGTGCATTTTTTGTTTAGGGCGCAAGATGGTCGGTTCCAAGGTTCGTAAAAGAAAATCAAATCTTGTTTTGGATGAAATTGAAGAGATCCTTGGTTATGGTTTTGAACGCATTAATATCGCCGATGACCTTTTCACAGCAGATAAAGAACGTGTTCGCGAAATTTGTATCGGTATCAAGGAGCGTTCTTTAAAGTTCCCGTGGAGCGCCTTTGCCCGCGTGGACACTGTAAATCAGGAAATCTTTGATCTAATGGCCGAGGCAGGTTGCGACAGTGTCAGCTTCGGAGTGGAAACGGGCAATCCGGAGATGCTTAAACGAATAAGAAAAGGAATAAAACTGGAACAGGTCGAGGCGGCAGTTAAAATGTGCCAGAAGGCGGGCATGATCGCTCATGAGTCTTTTATTATTGGTTTACCTGGAGAAACAAAAGATACTTTAGAGGAAACGGAAAGGTTCGCCAAAAGAACAAAAGCTATGTACGGCTATCATTATCTGGCGCCGTTTCCCGGCACAACAGTATGGGAAAAAATTAAGGATTATGATCTGGAAATCTTAACCCAAGATTGGGATCGTTATGATGCCAACGATGCCATTGTTAAGACTTCATCATTGCTCCCGCAGGATATGCGCGAATTTGGCGCCCGTTATGATGAAGAAATGGCGGCAGATTGGAATAAAATGTTCAAAAGATACCAGGACGGCACAGGTTCAACAGCCGATAATATGCATATTGAAGGTCATTGGCGCATGAATCTGACCTATCAGATATTAAAAGACAACCTCATCGAAAAATGCGGATTTATTGAACCTGCTTCATTTAAGGGAACTAAAGACAGCGCCCTTGCGGAACTATGCCGGAAAATAATAGATTACACCGGCGCGGATTCAAAAGTGGTGACTGATACCATCACTGATTTCGCAGGCCGCGGTTATCTTAACGCGGATATTACAGAGAAAGGATGTGTCTGGTCCTGGGCGTGATCCCGCTTTAAACTTTAAGCGCTATCTTCGTTGGCCGCGTCGTCGGCTTCCTCAACGTATTGTCATATACGCCTGCGGAGCCTCCTCCTTGCCGCCTCGATATCATCATAAATTTTAAACCGGTATGTTTTTGTAAGAAATAATTTAAAACTTAGATTTCAAGACCTGTTATTCTTTATTTAATTACTTTCTAATCAGTATTCCCATTTAAGCGCTATCTTCGTTGGCTGCGTCGTCGGCTTCCGCTATCTTCACATAAAATATATTTTTTTACTTCTGTTCGGAACATCAATTCCCTACAAACGGCATATGCAATGTAAATATTTTGGGGAAACTTGATCGGCTCGACTTTAGAGTAGTCTTTTAGTTCATATTATTCAAAAACATGATAATTATTTTTCATAGTTTTTCCTTCCTTGATATAAAAAAGGTTGGCCATATTTAGAAAATTTGGTCAAATCTGTTATTGGCGCATTCTCTATACCATATTTTAATACCTTTTAAATCAAAGATGATATCGAGGCGGCTAGGAGGAGGCTCCGCAGGCGTATATGAACATACGTTGAGGAGGCCGACGACGAAGCCAACAAAGATAGCGCTTTGATTCAGAAGGTATTTCTACTTGCGAATTAGTATTCCTAACGATTCGCACATCGGCATCTCTTCGTAGAACCCCGATTCCACCGCGATCTTGTAAACAAGATAAGGCGCTTGCCCGCCCTTTGCCGGATCGGGAAAAATATCGTGGAATAAAAGATAACCGCCGGGAATCAGATTATTTGCCCAGATATTATAGTCGTTCAAAACGGATTCGTACGCGTGACTGCCGTCAATAAAAATCAGGCTAAGTGGCGTTTTCCATACGCTTCCTATTAGCGCCGAACGGCCGATAATGGGAATTACCACATCTTCCAGATCAAAATCGGCTATAGTTTTCCGGAAATGTTTTAGGGTATCTACTTTACCTGTTTCTTTATCAAATAAATCGGGATCAAAATAGGCTTCTCCCGGCTGCTGTTCTTCCGAACCGGTGTGATGATCGATAGAAAAAAGAACAGTGGAGTTTTCCTTACAGGCCGTTCCAATATAAACGGATGACTTGCCGCAGTAACTGCCGATTTCGAGGCAGGGACCATTTTTGCCGGCTTTTAAGGCCAGTTTGTAAAGACAGTCCGCTTCACGTTCATCAAGAAATCCCTTAACCTTGTTTATGTTTTCTTTATTTATATCCATGAATCAATCCCTGTGAAATATTTTTGCCGTTTAAATAGCCTCACCTTAAGTAAAAAGCAAGTATTGAAATTTAACAAAAGTTAAGCAAGTTAGGCCGAAAAAGACTTGGCCTGAACCTGTCAAAAAAACGGCAATTGAATCCTGGAAACAATTGCCGTTTTGGAAAAATCTTCTTTATGCTTATCGTTGCGATAGCTATATAAATTCTTTATATATTTTCCATTCGTCTCCTATTTTTCTCAGTTCCAACGTCTTTTTACCTTTATATTTAAATATAGAGGATTGGTAGTTTTGAGTAAATACTGCCTTCGCAGTATTTGCGTGCGCTGAAATTTGCAAATGATCAATATTGATTTTTATATTTTTACTTTTTTTGTACACATCGGCTTTGGAGGATATCCAAGCGTCTAAGTTCATTCCTTTTGACTGGAAATTTGATTCATCATAACAACTGCGGTAAGTTTTCATATCGCCGGATCTCCAGCTTGCCAACCATTTCGTTATCAGAATCCGGACATCATTTTCAGGAATTGATTTTGTCTTGTCTTGTTTGTCGTTTGTTTGAGCTAAATTCGAGCCGGCGGCAGGCGCGTCAACAGCTTCCGAAACAGCAACAGGACCGGTAACATCGGCAACAGGCGCAGGCGCGGCAACGGACGCAGGAGCAGCAACAGGTGCAGGAGCGCCAACGGGTGCAGGAACGCCAACGGGTGCAGCGGAAGCAACGGGCGCTGCTATTTTCTTGCCTAGTTTTTCTTCGAAGGCCTGTATGATTTCATTCCTGACATTGCCTGTGTCGGATTCTTTCTTCGCGGGGAAATATTTAATGAAATGTTCATAAGCATCCATACGGGGATCTTTGCTGACAGCCGTTGCGTAGTCCGCTAAAGATTTTCCGTATTGTTCTATATCGTAATAAGCAAGGCCCCGGTTATACAAAGATAAAATGTCATTCGGATTTTTTTCTAAAGCCTTATTGTAATCGGCGATAGCTTTCGGAAGATTGCCTTGAAGATGATAGATATACCCTCTATTGGAATAGAATCCGCCAAATTCAGGTTTTATTTCTATAGCTTTATTGTAATCGGCAAGAGCCTGTAGAAAGTCGCCCTGAATTTGATAGGCATTTCCTCTGTTGGAATAGGCTGCGGCAAAGAAGGGATTTATTTCTATAGCCTTATTGTAATCGGCTATAGCTTTCTGAAGATTACCCTGTGCTTGATAGGCATTCCCGCGGTTGCAATAGGCTGCCGCATATTTGGGATTGATCCCAATGGCTTTGGTATAGCTAACTATGGCTTGAGAGAGATTTCCCTGTTTTTCATAGGCATTTCCAAGGTTATAATAAGCTTCTGTAAATTCGGGATTAATTTCAACAGCTTTGTTATAGTCAGCAATGGCTTCAGAGAAGTTGCCCTGTTTCCCATAAGCTTTCCCTCGATTGTAATAGGCTTTTGTATACTTTGAATAGACTTTGATGGCGTTGGTATAATCAGAGATGGCTTGGGCAAGGTTTCCCTGTTTTTCAAAAGAGTTGCCGCGATTGTAATATTCTTCTGCGGTCCCTGCGGGAATGTCGGGAACAGTTTCAGCGAAAATTGATGGAGCGAATAATAAAAATATTAACGATAAGGTAAATAATGATTTTTTCATAATTATTGCCTTTTTTAAAATTATATTTATATTCGTTCCGTGGTTGAAAATAGAACAAAGATTATTTGTATTGTCAAGATAATTATTGCCGGACTTGTATCGTGTTGACGAGGAAATTTTATTTGTCCTGTATAATGTTCACCAATATGTAAAACTAAACGAATAGTGTAAAAAAAAGGATGTTAAAAATATAATTGCCAATGTGATTATTATGTTCACATAATCTCTCTATATATTTTCCATTCATCGCCTGTTTTTCTTAATTCTAATATCTTCCTTCCTTTACTTCTAAGTTTTGAAGAACTGTAATGTTGAGTAAATACTGCCTTCGCGATATTTTCATCTGTGGATATTTGCAAATTATCAATGCGAATACTTATATTTTTATCGTTTTGGTGGACATCGGATTTATGAGATATCCAGGTACTTAAATCCATTTCTTTCGACTGGAAGTCTGACGCATAACAATCGCGATAAGTTTTCATATCGCCCGATTCCCAACTGGTTAGCCATTTAGTTATCAAATTCCGTATATCTTTTGAAGCGATATTATTTGTTCCTTTTTGTTTGCTGTTTACCACAGCAAGGTTCTTATCAGTGACACGGGGTGGTGTCGCATCATCAACGACATACCATTTGTTGTTAACCTTTTCTAAAATCAGTTTATTATAAAATCCCTGAAAATTATTGTCGTTGACTGCAAAGATTTGATCAAAAATAATAACGGCATTATTTTCTTCCTGTAAAATGGATATATCCCGTGGCTGTAAAACAAAATGATTATATATAAATCTCAATTGTTTGATTTTATTATAGAGTTCTTCGCGTCTCTTGCCCTTAATTTCCGAGCCTTGCATATATAAGGAATCAATCTTTTTAACGTCCTTTTCGGTAAAAGCCTTATTCCATGATATTAAAATTTTTTCTAATTCATTTTTTGAAGGAAGAACATAATTTTGGGGAACCCATTTTATAGACTCGGAAATAACGACAGGTGTTCTGTTTAAATAGATAAAATTGGCAAGTCTCTTCAGATCGCTGTCATGTAAAACTACACAGCCGCTTGAATGTTTAGGCAATAGTGGCTTTGTCGTGCCATGAATCCAGATGTTATTACCGTCCCGTCCCGCTCTCTTGTCGGAGATAGTCGGATAATCCAGAGGAAAAGCCATTGAACCATAAATTGCAGGCGGACCGGGGTTATGCAGAATTTTCGTTGTAAAGAAAATTCCATTGGGAGTTTTTGCGTCTCCGGCAACTCGTTTAGATCCGGAATTTTTTCCTGTGGAACAAGAAGCCTCAAATACTTTAGAAAAAGTTTCCTCTTTATGAAAAACGTATATCTTTTGATATTTTTTATCAACGACGATAATGTAACCGGAAGATAAAGAAACTATCGAATCCGGTATTTTTCTGGAACCGGGAGCAATTTTCGAAATTGATATTCTATCGGAATCAGGGGAAGCTATCAAATCGGATGTTTCCCCGGAATCAGGGGTGGCTGTCGAATCCGGAGTCTTTTCGGAATCCGGTGAAACGGTTTGATCCGTTATTTTCTCGGAATTTGAAGAGGCTGTCGAATCCGGAGTTTTTCCTGAATCGGTAGAAACCATTGACGGAGCTTCAACAGGATATAAGAAAAAAATTAATGATAACAATATGATACAATAAGCAGTGATTTTTATTTTAATCATCATTACAATTAATAACCTCAAGTTTCTTAATGAAAAAGTAAAGATCACATAGCAAAAACTTAATAATCATTCAAGCATTTTAATTGAAAAATCCACCAGTTCTTTAAACTTATACATGGGTTCTAAATAAGAGTTTTTGAAAAAAATATTAAAAAAAATGATTTACAAATGGGCAAATAAATATTATAAAAAAATTAACCAGTACATCCAATGGCAATAATTAAAGATATTTGTTGCAATAAATCAAAAACATTGATAAATTTAACAACAGCTTCTTGGCCAACTCCATAAATGACATAAAAGATACATCAACAAAGATACATCAATAAAAAATGAGGGAAGTTTCTTGGCAGACCTTAAAAATGATGTAAACTCAACTGAAAAGCTTCTTAATGTCATACGCGGGAAAAATGAAGAATCCTTCAGCGTGCCGGACAAACCGGAAGTTTCTGTGTCTGCAAAAAAGCGGGCAAAAAATGTCAATGTCATCTCGCCTAAACGTTTTTTCGATAAAAAAATTTTTACAGTAGGCGTTGATGTCGGCCGGGAATTTGTTTGTCTGGTCAAGACGGATAATAATTCCGGCGATAAGCCGATTTTAGTTGACAAAAAAATTATCAAATATAGTCCCAGAATATCTAACGATTCGCCGGAATTCAACACATTTTTAAAATCTTCCATTATTTCCTTTTGCGGCTCAATGGCCAATTGTAATATCTGGATGAAGATATCAACGAGCGAAGTTAATGTCCATTTCCTGAAAGTTCCACGCGTGCCTAAAAATAAACTGGATAATGTTATTTATTGGACAGCGAAAAAAGAAGGTTTTATTGATGAAGAAAAATTAATTTTTGATTTTGAACTGCAGGGCGAAATTGTTGATCAGGGCAATTCTAAATATTTCGTTATGGTTTACACAGCCCCAAAAGCGGAAATTGAAAGAATAAAATCCTTGTTTTTTGACATGGGAATAACTCTTGCCGGAATTACAACAGTTCCTTTTGCTCTTCAGAATATTTTCCGGTCAGAATGGATGCCGGTAGCTGAAGAAATTTTTGCCAGTTTGTTTATAGGCAATAATTTTTCCCGAATTGATGTCTATGATAAAGATAATCTGGTTATGAGCCGGGGCATCAAAACGGGCAGTGGCAATAGCATGGCAGAAGCAATTATCGCATCTGTTTTTGAGAAAACAGGCAATGTAAGACTGAATCATGATGAAGCAATAAAAATTCTTTTGAGTCTTAGTCCTGATTCGGAAAAATTAAGCAAGACGGACGCTGGTTACGATTTAACAAAAGAAGAAATTCTGGAGATGATTTCTCCCGTATGGGAAAGATTAGCCCGTCAGGTGGACTTAACTTTAAAAACATCTTCTATCGGATACCAGAGGGTTGAAAAGATATATATTAGAAGTTCAGTGAATGTTGATAATTCCATTCTGGCTTACATGAGTGATCAATTGGGAATAAAAACCGAATTCTTTGATCCTTTTAAACAGCAGGCATCTTATCTCTCCATGGAATCTTTAAGCGTTCAAGAAGGAGTTTTGCTGTCTCCCGCTTTGGGTTTTGCATTGTCGAACAACAGTTGGACACCCAATGTTATTTTTACTTATATCGAAAAAAATAGAGAAATAAAAACAAAACGAATGGATAGACTGGTTTTTATGTCCTTTCTGGCAGCTTTAATTGTTTGCCTTATTACGTTAATTTATCAAAGTTCAGAATTGCACATCCTTAAAGAAAAGCGGGTAAAATTAGAAAATGAATTAGCTCTCTATAATCCGTTATTATCTGTGGATACAATAAATAATGCATCCAGCAAAGCAAAGATACAGAAAATAATTGCCCATCAATATGCGCAGAGATATTTGGGTCTCGCGGCAATTGGAGAAGTTTCTGATCTTACGCCGTCAAATGTACGTCTGCTCGGTTTCAAAATAACAGAGGGAAACGTCGCGACGAAAAATGAAGCCGCAAGCGAAGGTGTCGCGATAGAGGGAATTATTTTTGATAAAATGGACAAGCTTGATTCAGATTTATCGCAATATGTGATAAATCTGGAAAATTCGCCGATGTTCAGTAAGGTGTCGGTTCAGAAAAACAGTATTATAACTTTCAAAAAAGATGAAGTTCTCAATTTTGCTTTGACCGCTAAAATAGGTAAACAGTGATGAATAAAAGCAATGCTAATGTAAACCGAAATAGTTTTTTGTATTTATTTATTTACAGTGGACTTATTTTTATTATTATTTTAGTAGGCATACTTCCTTTATATCTCAAGACTTCCGCCAACATTAAGGAAAATGAAAAATTAACATATCAAATTAAAGAGCAAAATGATTTGAAGCCTGTTTACTCATCCTTACTAAACGCTATGAAGGATAAGGATTTGCTTGTTTTACCCAATCCCGAGAAGAAGCCACTGCCCCGTTTAGAAGCAGGAAAATTCCGGGATGATTTCAATGCGGTGGCGAAGAAATCAGGAGTAGCGATTGTTTCCTTTGTGCCGGATTCAAGCACATCGACTGGTTCTTCAACATCCCTTTTGCATCATATTGTGCTGAAGGGGGAATTTGCCGATTTTCGAAAAATGCTTATCGAATTGGGAACCGTTCCTTATTTGGATAAGATTGGGGAAATTAGTTATATGCAAGGCACTGCTTCCATGGAATTTAAAATGAAAGTCTGGATAGCGCTTAAGTAGTCAATCAAAAGGTATTTATGGCTAAGTTAAAAACAAGGGAAATTATCATTTTAGTGATCGCCGTCTTATTTATTTTATACGCGGGTTTTGATTACTTAATTATCGGTTCGGCAGGTAAAAAAGTTAAATCCAAAGCCGATTCCGTGAAAATTGAAACATTTACAAGCGAAATAACCGGTGATTTAAATAAAAACAAATTATCTGATTTTGATAAATATGTTATTAGGCGGGCAGGAATTGATAGTGGAAACAATCCTTTTTTGAAAAGAGATGCCTATAAGGCTTGGGCGGTAAGAGATAATAAAGGCAGTGCGTCTAAAATAATTTATTCCGGCTATGTGGAATCAGGAAGGAATAGAATGGCTGTACTTAACGGCCTGGAATATAGAGCAGGGGAGCAAATGGTAGAGGAAGGCTATGTATTAAAACAGATTACGCCTTCGAAAGTTTTTATTTTTGATAAACGTACGGGAAGTAGTCTCGAAATTCCCATACAAGAATAAAATTTGCAATTGGAGGTTGTCGATTTGAAATACTCTAAAAATATCATAATGACAGGCCTAAGTTTTTTAGTGCTGATGTTTTTTTTCGGCTGTGCCGATGAATTTAAGAGTGAGAAAAAAGATCCTTTTTTTGAAAAATGGTCAACTCTTGCCGAAACTTCTGAGGGGCACTCTCCTAAAGCCAAAGAAATTAATGAGTCAGCAATTTTAGCCAAGAAACAAGTGTCATCTTCCCCTTTAGGTGAAACAGCCGTGAGAAAATTACCCAATGGACCTATCAATTTAACAATGCGTCAGGCGGATCTCAAATCCGTGTTGAGGGCAATGGCCAAATCGGTCGGTTTAAATCTTCTGGTTAAAAACGAACTCCAGGGTAGTATCAGTGTAGATTTCAAGGCGGTTCCCTGGGATAAAGCATTTACCGGATTATTGCGCACATATAATTTGTCCTATGTTTGGGAGGGCAATATCGTCAGAGTCATGACTATTGATGATGTTGCACAGGATTTAAAACAAAAAGTGCAATTGCGGGATATTCAATGGGTTGAACCGTTGTTGGAGCCTGTGGTGATAGGCATTGATTACACCGATCCCGCGAAACTGGCGGACACACTTCAGGGTTTCATCACTAAAGATAAGGATGGAAAACCCCGCGGTTCGATTAAAGTTGACGAACACAGCAATTCTCTGGTTATTTCCGCTTTGCATGACGATCTGAAGAAAATGCTGCCGATTATTGAAAAGTTAGATAAACCTACGCCTCAGATTTTAATTAAAGCCAATATAGTGGAAACAACGAAAATCGTGGCCAGAGATTTGGGAATTATGTGGGGAGGATCGGCTTCTACTACTCTCCACGGCAGCGAAAGTCTTTCAGTGTCTGGTGGTGGCACCCGAGCAAGCTCGACGTCTCCTATTACTCCGACAGCAAATGGTGCTATTGGCATAGGAGGCGAAGGTCTTGGAATAAATTTCCCGGCTAGTAATTTAACATCCACGGCCGCCTCTTCATTAGGTCTTACTTTTGGTACTATAGGCGGAAATTTATTAGAAGTACAACTTCAAGCCCTGCAGACGGCTTCTCTGTTAAATGTTCTTTCCAGTCCGTCGATCACAACTTTGGACAACCAGAAAGCATTTACTGAAAATGGCGAAAGAGTTCCCTATGTAACAGTTCAGCAAACAGCCGGTACCACCGGCGCTATACCGACTTATACTACCAACTTTGTAGATGTCCTTATGCGTTTGGAGATTACGCCGCATGTCATTGACGGTAAAAATTTAAAAATGACAATTTTTGTGCAAAAAGATGACATTGATACGACAAGAGAAGACATTTTGGGAGATCCTTATATTATCAAAAAGCAAACGCAAACGGTGTTGATTGTCAAGGATGGAGAGACAATTGTTATTTCCGGTTTAACTAAACGAACCAAATCAGATTCGGGAAACGGCGTGCCGTGGTTAGAAGACATTCCCGTTTTGGGCTGGGCTTTTAAATCGGATAGTAAAAGCGATGAAAAGGATGAAGTTCTTATATTTATTACGCCTCATATATTACAGGCCGGTAATAACCAGACTTCACACGAAACTGGAAAGAATAATATAGAAAATAATCTAACTGAAAAAAATTGAAAAAGAACCGGAATTAAAATAAATGGAGTTGGACTCTGAGCAATAGCGGATGTTAAACAGCAAGATGGCGTTTAAAAATGAATTATTACAACATTCTCAATTTAAAAAAAGAGCCATTTTCCAACTCTCCGGAACCGGAATTTCTTTTTCAATTACCACAGTATAGCGATTGTTTGCAAAAGTTGGAACTGGCCGTCCGCCTGCGCCGCGGAATTAACGTAGTAATAGGGGACATCGGCACAGGGAAAACTACTTTGTGCCGAAAACTTATTCAGAGCTTTTCTTCGACTTCGGCAGATTCTACTGAAATTGAAACTCATCTTTTGCTTGATCCGGCGTTTAACGGCGCTGTTGAATTCCTGCAAACGATTGCTTTAATGCTGGGCATTAAAGATTTAAATAATTGCAAAAGTGAATGGCCTTTAAAAGAAAAAATTAAGGATTATCTCTTTGACAAGGGAGTGGATGAAAAGAGACTAGTTGTCCTGATTATTGACGAAGGTCAGAAAATTCCGGAGAATTGCCTGGAAATTTTGCGGGAATTTCTTAATTACGAAACCAATAAATTTAAGCTGCTGCAAATAATAATTTTTGCTCAAAAAGAATTCCAGACAATTCTTAAAAGGAAAGCCAATCTTCTTGATCGGGTTAATATTCTATATTATCTTCAACCACTGAACTTTAAACAAATGCGGGCGATGGTAAACTATCGTTTAAGTGTCGCCAGAGACTATGAAACAGCTCCTTCTCTGTTTAGCTTTTGGGGTTTTGCGGCTATGTATCTGGCTACCGGAGGCTATCCGCGTAGAGTGATTTTTCTTTGCCATCATGTTGTTTTAAAAATGATAGTTCGCGGCAGAAAGAGGGCAGGCTGGTTTTTAGTCAGAAGTTCCGTCAGTGAGATGGCAACGCCGTTGTTTAGAAGATTAAGATGGGCGCTTGTTAGCTTTTTAATGATAGTTGTCCTGGGAATTTCGATCAGCGCAATGATACTGCAAAGTCGAAATGCTGATGCGTATAAAAAAATAGCGACAATTCTGGTAACAACGGCAGCGCCGGTAGCACCTGCAACTCAGGCAACTCTCATTGCTCCTGAAATTAAACAGGTGGAGACAACAGTCATTGTTGCAAATTCGTCAAGGACTCAAGAAAATAAGAATCAGGATGTTAAGATGCCTGATAATATTGGAAAGATATCCATGACAAAAAGAAGAACAATTTGGTGGACACTGCATAATATATACGGCGAGGTAAGTTCCGATATCATGAACGCGGTGTTCGCAGCTAATCCTCGTATTAAAAATAAAGATATGGTCGCAGAAGGAAGTATAATAACTCTTCCGTCAATTGCAGCGGATATAAAACCAATAAACAAAGGCGACATAATCGTTGCTTTAAAATGTGGAAAAGATTTAGAAACGATGTATAATATTTATCGTAACAATCCTGACGAGAGGAAAATGCCTCCACTGGCATTTCTTTCTTTCTGGAATAAAAAAGAAGGCATGGGATTTGCGATTGTTATCGATAAAAGTTTCAATAATTATAACTCAGCCGAAGAAGCAGTCGGCAAATTACCACCAGTGATTGCCGCCGAAGTAAAAATTTTAACTCAATGGGATGCGGATACAGTATTTTTTAACCGCCGCGTGTTGCATCATTGAGTTGATCGTGGAGGATAAATGAGAATCAAACAACGTCTTGGTGAAATACTTGTAAAGCAAGGGGTTTTGACCGAAGAAATGCTGGCAAAAATCCTGAATGATCAGAAAAAAACCAATTTAAAGATTGGCCAGTTTTTAATACGTCAGGGGATTCTTCAGGAAAAACAGATAATAGATTTATTATGCGAGCAACTCAATCTTCAGAAATATCAAATAAACAAGTTTCCTCTGGATCTGAATCTGGTGCGTTATATTCCGATTGAATTCGCACAAAAAAATCAAGTGGTACCTTTAAAATTGCAGGGGAATCTTTTGACCGTCGCGGTTGTTGATCCTCTGGAGACAAAAATCTTCGATTCCATTGAAAGATTAACCAACATGGAAGTCGAACCTGTAATTTGTTCAGAAATGGAAATCAATCAACTCATCAGCAGTATGTATGGCATGCAATCCGATCTGGGCGATATCATGGAAAACATGGAGATAGAATCCAAGGGTAAAGAAGACGACTCCGAAACCCAGGAAGAAGTCCAGATCACATCGTTACAGGATGCGGCGGGAGAGGCGCTGGTTGTTCGTTTGACTAATTCTATTTTTGCTCAGGCCGTTCGCAGCCGAGCAAGTGATATACATATCTCTCCGCAACAAAATACCGTGCAGTTGCGTTTTCGCATTGACGGACGGCTGATCGAAATGCCCTCGCCTCCCAAATCCATATTTTTATCTGTTATTGCCCGTCTTAAGATTATAGCCAACATGGATATTACCGTTTCCAGAGTTCCTCAAGACGGCCGATTCACCCTGAAATTGGAGAAAAAGGAAATTAATGTCAGAGTTTCCTCGATTCCCACAATTCACGGAGAAAATATTGTCATGCGTCTGTTGGATATGAGCGCCGGTATTTATACCCTGGATAGTTTGGGCATGGATGCTGACGATATGGCTAAAATAGAAAGCATGAGCAATAAACCTTATGGAATGATTCTAAGCACAGGACCAACGGGAAGCGGCAAAAGCACCAGCCTGTACGCAATCCTGAGTTCCATAAACAAACCGGATATAAATATAATTACTCTGGAAGATCCCGTCGAATACAGGGTAAATGATATTCGCCAGGTGCAGTTAAACACTAAAGCGGGAATGACTTTTGCCGGCGGCTTGCGTTCAATTCTTCGTCAGGACCCGGATGTTATTATGGTTGGTGAGATTAGAGATGCGGAGACTGCCGCGGTATCGGTACAGGCGGCGCAAACGGGGCATAGAGTTTTGAGCACTGTTCATACGAATGATGCCGCGGGAGTTATAACACGATTTATCGATATGGGCATTGAGCCTTTCCTGATTTCATCTGTTCTGATAGTTTCTTTCGCTCAAAGATTAGTGCGTACTGTTTGTCCCTATTGCAGGGAACCTTATAATCCACCGGTGAAAGCTCTTACTGCATTTGGAATAACAGAAACAGAAGCAAATAACGCTAATTTCCAACGCGGTAAAGGTTGCAACCAATGCAAGAATACCGGCTACAAGGGGAGAACAGGTGTTTTTGAGGTTTTGGCGATTGATGAGATGATTCAGGGTATGATTGTTAATCAAAGGTCGAGTCCCGAAATCACGCGCGCCGCGGTAGCTGCCGGGAAATTAAAAACATTACAAAAAGACGCAGCCCAAAAAGTTGTTCAAGGGATAACAACTCTGGAAGAAGCGGCTTCCGCTGTTATGACTTAAAATAAATAAGGATGAAAAATGCCCAAATATACTTACCAGGCCATTAACAGTATTGGAGAGGAAGTTTCCGGGAAATTAGAGGCGGAATCAGTTGAAACTGCAAAATTCGTACTGATTTCCCGCGAACTTATACCGTCAAAAATTAAAGAACAACAGGGGAGTAATGATTGGTTAAATGCGTTATCCGTGATGGGCAAAGTTAAAACGATGGATCTGATCATGTTTACAAAACAGTTCCATTCCATGCTGGTTGCGGGGATACCGATATTAAGAATTTTGTCTATTCTGGAGGATCAGACAGAAAGCAAAGGTTTGAGGCAGGCGATATCAATAATTATTAAAGATATCAATCAAGGTTTGTCTCTTTCTGATTCGATGCAAAAACACCCCAAAATATTTGACCGACTTTACTGTGACATGATCAGGGCAGGTGAAGTCAGTGGAAGTGTGCCGGTCGTTTTAGAGCGATTGATTTACATTATTGAACATGAGGCAAAAGTCAGGTCAGACATAAAATCGGCGCTGAGATATCCATTAATAGTCGTTATAGCCTTATCTATCGCTTTTATAGTTCTCTTAACTTTTGTAATACCTCAATTTGTTACTATTTTTACCTCAGCCGGTTTGGTTTTACCCTGGCCGACAAAAATTGCCATGCTTTTATACGGTATTATTCATAATTACTGGTATTTAATGCTTGGCGCTATATTAATAATTGTTTTTGGCTTGCGTTTCTATTTTAAAACAAGCAACGGTAAATTCGTAAAGGATTCCTTTTTATTAGAAATTCCTATAGTAGGGCCAGTATTCAAAAAGGCGGCATTATCACGTTTTGCCAGTATTTTTGCTATCTTACAAACAAGCGGCGTTCCCATTATGCAATCATTGACCATACTTTCGGCTACAATGGGTAATGAGGCCCTTACGCGAACTTTTGATCATATCCGTGAGCGTATTAAAGAAGGGGCCGGAATTTCGGCGCCATTAAAATCATCAAAATATTTTACCCCAATGGTTATTGATATGATAGCGATCGGTGAAGAGTCAGGAAAGATTGATGAAATGATGCGGGCAGTCGCATTACATTATGACAGCGAGGTTGAGTACGCTGTTAAAGCGCTTTCCGACGCGATTGGACCGATTCTAATCGTTGGTTTAGCCGCGGTCGTGGGATTTTTTGCTTTAGCCATATTTATGCCGATGTGGGATCTTACTCAGATGGTAACAAAACATTGATGAAAAAATATTAATCATTGAAATAAGCTGATAATTCTTGACTTTTTACGCTGGAATAATTAGGATAATTAATACGAAATTTTGCAAGTGAAGTCTTAATAAGCAATAATTAAAAAACAACTAACGGGCATGAAGAAAGGAGGATCATATGTTAAAAAATGAGAAAGGTTTTACGTTGATTGAAATCATTGCGGTTCTGGTTATTTTGGGAATTTTAGCCGCAGTGGCTATTCCCAAGTACATTTCCATGATGGACGCAGCAAGAATTGCAGACGCTCAGGCGGCAATTGCGGAAGTAAAAGCGCAGTGTAGTCAGAATTATGGCTCAGAAATGCTGCAAAACCAAACGAGTTCAGCTGCGGATATTTTGGCTGCTATTACAAGCAACGGTGGCCCTTATGTTGGTCCTGATTATACCGTTGCGGCAGCGGCGGCTGCATCGGGCATTCTTATTACTGTAACCGTTGTGAAAAATAATACGTTATCTACTGCTCAAACCGGAACGTGGTATTATCCAGGTATGTAAGATAAAAATTAGTTCAGGAAAAAATAGCGTGACTCACCTCACGCTATTTTTTTTAATTTATCAATTAATGTGGAAGCATTTCTTGGTGATAAATGAAAAATTTTCAATCCTGGGAACGTATATATTTAAATTCTCATCCTTGTTTAATTGTTGAATATATTCATTTAATTTTAAAGAACCCTGCCAATAAAATAATAGACGAATTTCCTGATTGAGCATCTTGGTGTCGTCAATTTTTTTGTATAATTCAATGAGCGCCAGATTAGCATGCGCGTCTTGTGAAGAAAGTGCCCGGACGGATTTCCAGTAATAGATGGCACAGGCATAATTATTTTTTTTGCGGCACGTTTCGGCCATAATCTTGAGTGCAAACAGTGAATCCGGATCTTTTGTCAGGCATTTTTTGGCGAAATATTGAGCGGCATTAATATCGCCTTCTTTCAATAGAATAAAACTGTATATTTCTAAGAGCTCAGAATTATCATGATACTTTTTTAATTTATCGCTGATAATTTGTTTTGCCTCTTTAATTTTATTATGTCGGAGTTTTATTCTTGCTATAAATATATCATTTTTAATATACTGAGGAAGTATTCTAGAAGAATTTTTTAAGTAATCCAAGGCCAGATCGTCCTGCATTTTATCAAAATATAAAAGACCCAGATTACATTCTTGAACCGCAAATATTTCCTTACTTCCATAGTTATTTAAAATCATTGCTTTTTTAAATTCCTGAAGAGCCTCTTCTTTTTTATTATAAGTATAATAGATCCTGCCTAAGTTGGCATGAGGTCTGCTCAATCGGGGAGATTTATCAATGTTATCAAACCATAAGAGGAAATCGTCGGAGAATATTTTATTGCGGTTGTAAGTAGTATCACTTTCGCCAAATAATATTATGGCTATTCCTACCGCAACAATAAACTGAATGATTTTTTTATAAGAGAAATAATCAATAGCGTAAATGATGAATTCCGCGCAAGGAATGAACAAAAGCATTGATGGCAGATAGTTGCGATGTTCGTAAATCAATTCCAAACTAAAAACAGAACCTTCAATCAAATGATTTAGAAAATAAAAAATAATACAGAAAGAAATCAGTGGGCGTTTTTTGGCGATATAAAAGGCAAAACCAATTATAAGCAATAGCAATAAAATTGACGGAATTGTAGTCCATGGCTGCAGCCCAGATCGGGAAACTTCAAAATCATGAATAAGAGTCAGCCGCGAACCGATCGGATAAAATAACAGGGAAAGATAAAACAGGATGACGCGAGGTTCCGTCAAAAGTCTTTCACCCATTGTGAAATCACGTATTTTATAGTCATTGAGAATGTTAGAGAAATCAACATAAATAAAACCGGCGATTAAAATCACAAAAACAGGCAGAAGCGCAATCTTTGTGTACTTAATAACATTTTGTCTGGTAATGCCTTGAATGAGAAATAAATCAAAAAGAAAAATGCTGACAGGCAGCATGGCGGCATTTTCTTTGGAAAGTATCGCGGCCAAACCGGAAGTTATGCACAGTATAAAAAACAGGATGGAATAAGTTGGTTTCTTGGATGTACGGCCTTTGAGATAAAAATACATGGATGTAATATAAAAAAATCCGGCCATAGACGACATCCTCTGAACGATATAGGTGACGGAAGTTACCATGACGGGATTGACTGCCCAGAAAAAAGTCGCTAATAGCGCTATCGGGTAGGCGATATTTTTGTATTGATCCGTCAGTCGAGGGAGTTTCAGCGTATTGTAAATAAATAGAAAAAGAAATATAGAAGAGAAGTAATGAATGATAAAATTAACCACATGATATCCGAAAACATCCAATCCGCCAAATTGATGGTTCAATGCAAAGCTCAAATACGATAAGGGACGTGAAGGTTTTGTCTGGTCTAACCCGTAAATACAATGTTTTATTGCGGACCAGGAAAAAGACTTCATCTTGATATAAGGATTATCAACAATATTGTTAAAATCGTCAAAATGCCATTCGCCGTAAAAACTGTTCGAATAAATTAAAATCAGAATTATGAGAAGAGTGATGAATGTAAAAAGATATTTCGGCGATTCGGAAAATTTAAAATTTATTGGCAAAGAAAATTCATTTTCTTTTGTAAGCATAAAAGGCACCTCTGTAAGTAGTGAGACTAATTCCCGTTAATTCCTTTAGAATTGGTATAATACGCATTTTTCACACGCCTTTGCAAAAAAAAATCTACGATGCTATCCTCTACACATAAAATAATCAGCTTCATTTAATATCCTTCATAGTGTGGCGTATATTTTAGCGAAACCTGACAATTACTGCTATTGCCGGTTTTTTGTCTGCGCCGGAAAAAATCTGGATTTCATTACTATCAATATTCCAATAATACCCAGCAACAGTTCGATCATAATATATATCAATCGCATAACAATAGGTAGAATCAGCGCAATATCTATATTTGAAAATTGTTTCAGCATAAAGAACATGGCACCTTCTCTAATGCCCAGACCGCCTGGGCTGAAAAAAGCGACATAGCCCAATACTAATGACACGGATAGAGTAGCCATCAGAGCCATTATACCGGAAAAGGGAATATCCATGCCTATACCTTTGGCTAGAAAATACATGCCTATTCCCATAGGAATATAAGAAAGTAAATACAGCAATTGAATATATAATAGAAGAGATTTCCTCATCTTTAGAGGTTGTATTTCCCTTTTAAATATTTGGTTTATTGGAATTATCAGATAATTTATTATCGGGATATTCCATGTGACAAATACAAAATTGAGGATTAGCAGTAGAACAAATACCGAAATTGAAATCACCAAATAGGCCATTTTAAAATAGAGAAGGTAATAAAGCAAAGCATATATGGCTGAAGCAAAGACCAGGCAAATGAAGCAAATCAGGTTTATGTAAATCAATAGTGTTTTAGAAATCCCTTTAGGTGACATCAGTTTTATTTGCGCTGTGTATGACCATATTTTCCCGGGGATATATTTAAGCATGGCCGTTGTATTATATAAGGCAATGCTTTCCCTGAATTTCAACTTTTTGGGAAGATAGTCATTTACAAAAATTTGCCATATATATGTTTCCATGAGAAATCCAATCGCTGTTACGAAAAACGAAGCGAAAATATAATAAAAATTGGCGGCAAAATGATATGCCTTCACAGCATCCCAATTTTTTTTAAATTCCAGATAGAAAAAAATACCCGATGCAACTATTACTGTAAATGCAAGAAGATATTGTATGATTTTCTTTAAATTTATTTTATTGTTTCCATATTGTTTCATTGTGGCATCCGCATTTTTTTTATTCAGCCAATCGTATATTTAAGATGATTACCCCGAACTATTTATATTAGCGTTTCCTTAATCTGTTTTTAAGATCTTGAGTAACTTCAATTTTTAACATCAGCGTATGTCCAATAACCGGCAAAAATCTTGCTATTTGGTCTAACCCGTGCGCCCACCAAATTTCGCCTGTAACCTTGCCGAATCTTCTTAATTCGCCCACAGAATAAAGCCTCACATGCCCTTCTCCCGCCGAATATGTCCTCACCTGTCCACCATCGCTCCACCAATCGTCATAACCCAAAAGTCGTTTTATAGGGTCCCAGGGCGAGTTGCGATTACAAGTCAAAATATAAATCGTGCCGCCGGTCTTTGTAACCCGCACTGCTTCAGGGATATAATTTATTTCAACATGTTCGAGCACTGCGCATGACCATACGCCATCGAAAACATCATCACGGAATGGTAAATGAACGGCTGAACCAGCCACTTTCAAACCCTGCATAGCTTTCAAATATGTAAAATCAAGGTCGAAGCTGACCACATCGCCATCGAGGTATGAAGTATAATCTCCTCTTCCCGCGCCAAGATCAAGTATAAGCCCATGCAGTTTTTTAGCGCATCTTATCCTGTATTTCGTGATTTTTGAAATCATTATTGTCTCTGTATTAATTTTGCCAGCGCATACCTTGTTAAAGGATCGCCCATGAAATAGATATCATAGGGGATTTCTTTTGCGCCAAAAGATTCCTTAAATTTTTTTACATCAATGAGTTTTCCGCTCGCGCCAAAATTAAAAAATCCGGCACCGGCTTCAATAGCCTCCCTTATCGCTGCGGAAAGCAGAAGATGATTAGGGCAATATTTGCCGTAGTCCTTATTTAGAGCGCCAAACCAATAAAAATATTGGCCGGATAACTTCAATAGAACAATTGCTGAAATAACTTGTCCTTCCAGCATGGAAAGCTTGATTTCAAAATAGGGCTTTCCTGCAAACGTCTGGAAAAAATCAAGAGAATATTTGGGATGACTTTTGCCCCAGCGCCGGTTAGTCAAGACATATAATTCATAGAAGGCTTTAACTGTTTCTTCGTCATTCCCTTCTGTAATAGCTAAATGAGATTTTTCTCCTTTTCTGATTTGATTCCGTAGTTTTGAATCAAAATAGTTTTTGAAAATATCTTCATAAGTAGTATTCCCAAACTCAACGACATGAGTGGATGTTCTCACTATTGAAGGCAAATTTATTTGTGGAAGAATCGAATCGAATGGATTTTGTAAGACGATTGAGATGCCAAGAAACTTTTTCGTACGTTTCATAAGCTCGATGTATAATTCTACTTCGTGCACATCGATTCCGCCATATAAGCCTAACGGCAGGCTAAAAGCTATGGGATGCAATCCCATTGATCTTCGTTCTAAAAGCGGCAATATATATTTCTTGCCGCGAGCATCAATAGTAACGCTGATATTTTTGTATCCAGTGGCTTGAGAAAGCGTTTCAATGAAGTCCCAGTTTAAAAACGCTAGTGAAACCGGAGTTTGCAAATCGGAAAAATCGTTTTCACAAGAATAATTTATGCTTTTAATATTCATTTTTTTTACAATAACAGATTAAATCAAACCATTTTTTGCCCATATATAAATTTCTCATAAACGCAGATATACTAAAAAGAAATTGGTAAATAATTTCATCCATGAACGCGAACAAAGGGATTATACCCATGAGAACTTTGAATCTTAATACATTTATGGATCTATAAAATAAGCCGTTACCGACACCGGGGAGTAATTTATAATTTATCTTTGCAAATTCATTTCCGCATAAATTTTTATAAACTTCCGCAGTCCGATTTTTTTTGAATGGTTTGCCATCTTCATTCATTTCAACATATTCGCTATCTCTGACTTGTTCTATGAATAACAGCGATCCTTCAGGTCGTAGTAATTTTGCCAATTCAGCAATCAGCTGTTTGAGCTTATTATCCTCAATAATATGCTGGAATACCCATGTGGAAAGAATATAATCAAAAGTTTCAGATTCGAAAGGCAGGGTAATACCGTCATAGACATAAAAAGTAGTATGCGGTCTGTTCTGCCATTTCTGCCGCGCATTCTTAATCATATTGGGAGAAATATCAACGCCATAATAATCGGCATTTAGAAGAAAGTCATATTCTAATATTCTGCCAATTCCACACCCAAAATCCAACACTTTTTCGCCTGGACTAATTTCCTTGATAAAAGATTTCATGGCCTTTTCATGAACAATCTTCATATATGCAGCCTTCAGACCGGACTTATCATTCGGGTCTATCACGCTGCTATAGTTCTCATCGCTTTTTGCACGTTCCTGCCATATGTCCATACGTACCTTATTGCATCACTAGAAGCCGTAAATTGAAGCTGCCAAAACCCATCATCAAAAATCCAATCATTTATGAAAAAATTCCCTTATCTTTTCCGCAACGAAGCATATCTGTCCTTCGGTGATTGTCGGGAACATCGGCAATGTTACTTCATGTTGTCCAACATATTCTGTAAGCGGCAGATCCTGTTTTACATTAAAATTTTTGTAAAAACTGAATTGATGAATCGGAGGGTAATGGATGCTTGTTTGAATACCATTTTGCCGAAGATAAGTCATCAAACCATTCCTGTTAACGCTTTTGTCTAAAAGAATGGGGAATATGTGATAGTTTGTCTGGTCGGCCTTGCCGGTAAAAGGAATCTTTATTTGATCAATTTTACTTAATTCTTTTTTATAGATTCCGGCTGCTTTTAGACGTAAATTGTTGCCATCAAATAGTTTTTTTAATTGAACTCTTGCCAGGGCAGCGTGAATTTCATCAATACGATAGTTATATCCGAGGGAGACGACGTCATAGCTATAGGCGTGTCCTTTATGACGATCCAGTGTCAGACTGGTCATGCCATGCGACCTCATCAGCCTGATCTTTTTGGCGTATTCGTCAGAATTAGTGCAGATCATGCCGCCTTCTCCGGTGGAAATATTTTTGTTGGAGAAAAATGAAAAGCATGAAAGATCGCCCAGAGAACCTAAACGCATATCTTTATAAGTAGCGCCGGGAGCGTGAGCCGCGTCTTCGATGACAAAAAGAGAATGCCTGGCTGCAATGCGCATGGTCTCATCCATATCGCAGGCAAAGCCTCCGTAATGCATAACAATAATCGCTTTTGTTCTATCGGATATTTTTTTTTCAATATCTTCCGGAGATATTGTCCAGTCATTCAAAGATTTAATATCGGCGAAAACAGGTTTTCCTCCCGCATAAAAAATCGAATTCGATGTAGCGACAAAGCTAAGGGAAGGGCAGATGACTTCGTCTCCCTGTTTAACGCCAACGGCAAGGTTGGCCAGATGTAAGGCTGTTGTGCAATTGCTGAGGGCTATCGCATGTTTTACTCCGCAAAATTCCGCAAACTCTTTCTCCAATGCCTCCGTTTCCGGCCCCATGGTTAACCATTTGCTGCGTAAAACACGCAGCACGGCTTCCTCTTCTTCCTGTCCATAGTTGAGATCGAAAAGAGGTATCACTGGATTGTGTCCGCTCATAAAACATCCTTCATTTTCTCGAAATCATCAATGGCCTGTTCATAATCTTCCGGACGGCCAATATCCATCCAGTATCCGTCATAGGCATGACAATGGATGGACATGTTGTGAGATAAAAGTTTCTGGACTAAATCGGGAAAATCAAACCGGCCTTTTGCCGGAATAAGAGGCAAAACCCTGCGGGAAAGAATATAAATTCCCATGCTGACATTAAAAGCAAAGGATGGTTTCTCCCGAAACCTGGTTAATCTTCCATCTTTTGAGTATTCTAAAGTTCCGTAATTTACGTTTTGTATTCGTTTATGGGTTGCAATGGTTAAGTCGGCTTTTTTATTTTTATGAATTGCAAAAAGTTTTTTTAAGGACAAATCCGTTAGAATATCTCCATTCATCATTAAGAAATCATTTTCAAGATTATTAATGTGCCTGATCGGCGCGGCCGTGCCCAATGGCTCTTTTTCAATGTAATATTCGATCGGTATCTTCCATTTTTCGCCGTTGCCGAAAAAGGCGACAAAAAGATCATGCTGATGTCCGATAGCCATCGTAATTTTCTTAAATCCGTTTTTCTTTAACTGTTTAACAACGACTTCCAAAATCGGACAGTCGCCGATGGGCATGAGCGGTTTGGGCAAAACAGTCGTGTAAGGTTTTAATCTTGTGCCTTTCCCTCCAGCCAGAATAATCGCCTGCATAATTCACCTATTTAATGTAAATATCTGTTTTGTAATGATGTAGATTGTCTTTGATCCAGTCAATAGTTTGTTCGAGCCCCTGCCGCAAAGTAAATTGCGGTTGCCATTTTGTGTTTTGCACAAGTCTGCTATTATCGCAATAAAGTCTTTCGACTTCACTTTGTTTAGGCCGTTGACGGTCTTTCGACAGATGAAAGTTAATTTTTACCCGGCATATATCGGCTATTTCCAGAGCAAGATTTTTTATGGATATTTCAAATCCGGAGCCGATATTAGTGACGGAGCCGTTGAGTTTTTTGAAGCGGGAAATTTTAATCATGCCTTCCACGGTATCCGCAACAAACGTCATGTCCCTTGTGGGAGAAAGATTACCCAGATTTAATTTCCGGGTACCGGCCAGAATCTGGCCGGCAATTGTGGGAATGATCGCTCTTGATGATTGGCGTGGGCCGAAAGTATTGAAAGGCCGGGCGATTTTAACAGGCAAGCCAAAAGATAGCCAGTAACTGAACGCCAGTTGATCGGCGGCAATTTTCGACGCGGAGTAGGGAGATTGTCCAACCAGAGGATGTTTTTCTGTGATCGGTACGAATTGCGCGGTTCCATAGGTTTCGCTTGTGGATGTGACAATAAGATTGTCGATATTTAAATCGCGTGCATTTTCCAGCACATTATAGGTTCCTTCAATATTTGTTTTAACATAGGCCAGCGGTGAATCGTAGGAATAGGGTATGCCGATCAATGCGGCCAGATGGAAAACTTCCCGGCAGCCTTTCATAGCACGACGGACTGAATCGAAATCTCTTATATCGCCGCTGAATATTTCCATATCCTTTATGCGCGGAGAATTTTCCAACCATCCCCAATGGCTGGCGGAATTATAGCGGACAAACGCCCGGACGTCATATCCCAGTTGGGTGAGTCTTTCCGCCAGATGGCTGCCGATGAATCCCCCTGCGCCTGTAACCAGTATTTTTTTTGCGCTCATGTCTTTTGCTGAAACTCCTTTATTTTTTCATAAATCATTTTCGCGCCGGATTCGACAGACAGGATGGATGCCAACGCTTCATATCTCGCTTTATCATAAAACGAGTCCCGCATATTTGAATCGCTCATGGAAACCAAAGCTTCCGCAAGTTTATCATAATCTTCCGATGGAATAATATAGCCTAATTTATACTTTTGAGCAAGAAATCCCATGTCTCCCACACTGGTTAAAATCAAAGGTTTCTTAGCAGTTACGGCTTCCAGCATTATCATGGGGATGCTTTCCGAGCGCGACGGTATAACCGCGCAATCCACTTTTTGCAACAGATATGTAACGTCTCCATCTTCGAGTTGCCCGGTTAATATCACATCATTTTGGAGGGAAAAACTTTCGATGAGCCTTTTGACGTTATCCAATTCCTCGCCGGACCCTACAAGATAACAGCGAAACACAATTCCCTTACGACGCAGTATATCGCAGGCTTTAATAAGAATGTCCTGTCCTTTGACAGGATGAAGACGGCCAACGCAACAGAAAGTAAAGCGATTTGAATCATCAGGAAAAGAGAAATCCGATCTTTTGTTTCCCATATATCTTGCGGTTGCCGCGAAATGACATGATTTACCTCCGGACAGGGCCGAAGTCCTAGCGCATAAATCAAATCCATCGGCAAAAAGAAGAGAACTGTTTTTCGCGACATGTTTGATAATAGGCTTTATTAAAGCATTCTGAGCTGCCTGGTAGACATCTGAGCCTAAAGCGCGACAACAGTATGGTGTCTTTGTCGCAATAGATAATAATCGCGCGAGGAATCCTGCCGGAATCAGCCATTCGGCAAACAGGATGTCAGGCTTCCACTGGCCGCATATGGATCGGCCTGTCTTGAAACCGTGGAGAAAATATTGAAGCGCAAGAAAAAGTCCGCGTAGTCCCTGATTTTTAAACAACGAGACAAGAGGCGTATCGCCTCCGTGCCATCCAAAATATGTCACCTGGCAGCCGGGCCATAATACTTCATGATACGTCTCGTGGGAGTCGCAGTTTTGAGTTAAAACATGTATATCTACGCCCTGATTATTTAAAATGCGGATTGTATCGGGAATAAACACACCGCTGATTCGTCCGAATCGGGGGAAACTGCTCGTCAACAGCAGCATCTTCATTTTATTTTACCCAGTGTTTTTTTATTGTTTAATTTATAACGGCTGCCGCATTGCGGGCACTGGAATCGATTATTGAGTTGATAACCGCAGGCGCAGATCCAGCCTTTTTGGATTGCGGGATTGCCTATCATTAAAGCGTGATCCGGGACATCTTTTGTCACAACGGCGCCGGCGGCGATAAAGGCATAACTTCCGATGGTATGTCCGCAGACTACAGTTGAATTGGCGCCGAGTGACGCTCCTTTCTTAATTAATGTGGGTCTGATCTCATCCATCCGGCGGATTTCGGAGCGCGGATTAATCACATTGGTGAAAACGACCGAGGGCCCGCAAAACACAAAATCTTCCAGAGTCACGCCATTATATACGGAAACATTATTCTGGATTTTGCAGCCGTTACCAACGGCAGCGTTGGGGCCGATGACAACATTCTGACCGATTGAGCAGTTTTTACCGATATGGGAACCGGAAATTATGTGTGAATAATGCCATATCTTCGTTCCCGCGCCGATTTCCACGTCATCGTCAATTTCCGACGTTGGATGAATTGAAATAGAATTATCATCATCAGTTTTATGAAGAGCGCTGTTTTTTAGCCTAATTCTGGAACCGTTTTCATTTAAAGAATGTTGTGCGGCATTGAGAACTTTAAGCACTTGCAACCCTTCTCTGCCATCCGTTATGGGTCGTTTTTCCCCCGCGATGCAATCGAGAAAATGCTGGCACTCCACTTTCAGCGGTTCGGCGTAAGAAATCAAAACGCGCTCGGGAACTCCGCGGGACGGCACGGGAAGATTATTTTCCCAGTTGACGTGATGAGGATAGATGAGCAATTTATCCTCCCATGGAAGCGTATCGTCGAAAACGGCCATTTTCTGATCTCCGACGACAACCAGTTTTTGATCTTTAAAAGGATGAAGCCAGGAAACAAAAACATGCGCCTTGAGGCCGGAAGAAAATTCCAGATGGGTTGTGGTGACATCCGCGATTTTTTTGTGCAGGTAATATCCGCCGGTGGCCAGGACACTTTCCGGTTCTTCACCCGCAAGAGCAAGAATCATTGATATATCATGGGGTGCAAACGACCATAAAATGTTTTCTTCTCTTCTGATTTTTCCGAGATTGAGCCTGTGGGAATAAATATAGTTGATGCGTCCCAATTCCCCGGCGGTTGCCATTTGCTTTATTTTAACAAAAGCAGGATGATACTGGAGAAGGTGTCCCACCATCAATATCAGCTTATGTTTTGCCGCCAGAGCGATCAGTTCTTCGGCGTCTTTTTCAGTCAGCGTCATCGGTTTTTCCACAAAAACATGCTTGCCGGACATAAGGGCTTCCCTCGCCAGCAGGAAATGAGTTTCCGCGGGTGTGGCGATGACGATTCCATCAATGTCTTTGCGGGAAATTACATCTTTTAAAGAAATGCAAGTTTCACAGGAAGGATAGAGTTCTTTGATCTGTTTCAAGGCAGATGAATTCTTGTCACCGACGGCTTTTAAAGAACCCAGTTCAAAAAAGTTGCGGATTAAATTTTTCCCCCAATAACCCGCGCCGATAACGGCAATATTTGATTTTATTTTTTTTGTCATTTTAAGCTCTTCCCTCAGGCGTGTTTAAGATTTATAAAGGCGTTCGTTATCCTGAATATCCATCCACATGGCAAATAGCAGCGACTGAAAGCTGCTGGTAAACAGAAAGAAAAAAGCAAGCATGGTTGCCGGTGAAACAGAACCGCCGGAGATCATTATTGACATTATTTTGCAAGCGTAAGGTATTGTAAAAATGCCTATGAAAAAGGAAAAATGATAAAGCAAAAAAAGCGGATGAAAGTCACGAAAAAGATACTTAATCCACAGTCTTTTGAAAAAAGACTTAAAAAGCAGCCATGAAATGCGGGGAATAACCTTATGCACTTTCATTTTGGATGTTTCGCCTATGTTATAAACCGGTTTTATTTTAACTTCCTTCAGGGTGCAGAAGGCGATATTTAATTTTACGAGCATATCATTGGGCATGCCATATCTGGGATAAATATCATGAATCGTAATCGCGCTTAAAGCGGAAAGAGAAATTGCGGTATAACCGGTTTGAGTGTCGGAAACGTGCCAGTAACCGGAAGCAATTTTGGTCAATATGGACAAAATTGAATTACCGAAGAATCGGGTTTTAGGCATAATAAGCCGTGCGCCGCCGTGAATAAGACGATTGCCTTTTACATAATCAATGTCTTCGGTGAGAATAGGGGTGCATATGGATTCCAATTCCGCCGGGTCCATTTGACCATCACCTGCCATTACGGCAGTACAATCGATGCTGTGATCCAGGCACCATTTGTAGCCACGGGCGATTGCCGCACCCACACCGCCGTTTTTAATATTATTGATTAGAATTACTCGATCAGAATCAGGGCTTAAATTGGCTATTTCTGAAGGAATATAAAATCCCATGTCCGTTTGCTGTTTTTCTTTGAGCAGATTTTCCGCGCGGTTATATTTGTTGTCGTAAATATTGCCGGCATTATTATTAATAATTGATTGAACAGGCTTTTGTTTGTTAATATAATCAATTGCTTTGGCGGCTGTATTATCGCTGGAACAATCGTTGACAACAATAATGCGATCAACAAAATCAGGCATTGTTTCCAAAACCTGTCTGATTTGTTTCTCTTCATTATACGCGGGAACGACAACGGCAACGGTTTTATTAAATAACATCAAAACGGCTCCAATTTTCTGGCGTGTTTGCAACTTACTATTTTTATGATCATTTGTCCAAATTAATTTCATTATAACATTATAAATTACTTGATATTCAATGGCATGGGTAGTATTATTAAGTACATATTCCAAAGGCGGGCGCGGCATATCATCAAAGATCGGAAAATAAGCTCTTGCCTGTTACAGGCGCCATATGAACTTAAGAAACCTTTGGAATATGAAATATCGTCAAAATTATCCTTCAGAAGAGATAACTGAAGCTACCGGTAAATCTTTCAACGGGGCAAAAATGAGCATTTGCCGGTAATCGGGGTCTCTGAAAAAAATGATGAAAAATTAAATATTTTGTAATTTTTTTTCAAAAAAGTTGTATAATAACGTACAAAGAAGGTATATTTCGATTGCCCTTGCTTCTCCAGAGAATGGGGGTTAAGACCGGTTATGATAAAAAGAAGACAAATCGTTAAAAGTAGACTGCAAGATAACAGTGGTTTCACTCTGATCGAGGTTATTTCCGTTCTGATCATTCTCGCCATTATAGCTGCCGTCGCTGTCACTCGCGGCATGTCCACACAGAATGATCTTATTCCTCAGGCAGATATTGTGAAAACGCACCTGAGATTTGCCCAGATGAAGGCGTTAAATGATGATGTCAATATATGGAGTATGGCTTTTACATCCAATTCCTATACACTGTCATGCACGGGTTCAAACTGTCCTTCATCGACAATACAACTGCCGTCTGAAAGTTCCAACACTCATAATTTTCCCAGTGATGTCACGGTAAATCCGGCAATAACGATTACTTTCGATAGATGGGGGAGTCCCGGTGGGAGCGACGCGGTCGTTAATCTCCAGGGCAGTCAGACAATTGCCATTACTGTTGGTGCAAATACAGGATATATTACACCATGAAAACGGAAAAATTATTTTTTGAATACGGGTTCACCTTGATAGAAGTGATCATTAGCCTTGTTGTGGTCGCGATTGTCGCATCCATGATGGCCGTATATTTCGGAACATCATATACTCAAAGCTCTGTGCCCATTTCCAGACTAATGGCGGCAGGAAATCTAAACCAGATCATGGAGAAAATAACTGGCGACTATAATAATGCTCCTACGACATGGAGTCCGGGCACTGCATACTCGTTAAGCAGCAGCACAGATCCGCCCACTGTCGTTCTTCCCACGGAAGCCAATAGAAACGGATATCAGTATATTAACACAGGCGCCGCCGGAACAAGCGGCGCCACTGAACCGCCATGGCCTACAACGGTCGGTTCTTCGGTTCCCGATGGCAGTGTTACATGGACTTTAAGCGGCGCTACACCGCCAAATCTTTGGGCAATAAGTACGCCATATGCCGTAAATGCCGTAATTTATCCTGCTGTTAATCCTGGCAATGGGTATCAATATATTTGTACCGTCGGCGGAATAAGCGGTACCACTCAACCGTCGTGGCCTACAACGATAGGCTCAACAGTTACCGAAACCTCGGGGTCTACCCCCCCGGTACAATGGCAATGTTACGGCCACCAGCCTTTGGTGGCCTTACAGACCAAAATCGGCGCGGAAGTAACGGGAGGGCAGGACTATACCCAGACCTTTAACGGTGTTTCAATAAGCTATCGCGTTATTCAGAACAGGTTCATTACATTCGATACGACCAACACGGAAAATGACAGTTGTACGCCGAGTTCATGTAACATGTTAATAAATGGAGTTCCTACTAATGTGTATGGGACATATCTCAAGGTCACCATTGGGTTGCCAATGGCAGCATCACCCAGAACTGCTGATACGTTGACGACTTTATTTGTAAGGCGGTGAGGAATGTTTCGTAAAATTACCAGGCGCCTTTCCGATGAAAAGGCGTTCACACTGATCGAAGTGATTGTCTCCCTGGTCCTGGTTGGCATTATTGCTGCGGTTGCCGGACTCGGTTTAGTTAGAGTCAGTCAAGGGTATGTCTTTGCAAAACAAAACTCGGAAACCATGCAGAAAATTCAGGTCGCCATGAATAGAATTGTCAAGGAACTGGCCGCGGCACAAGCAACCAGCACGTCAATAGCCATAACAGCAGCAGGGACAACGTCTGTCAGTTACACAAGACCGGCATCTATTGGTTCAAACACATTTGTAACAAATACAATATCTATTTCCGGTACTCTGGTCCAAATAAGCGGAAATACCAGCGGAACCATCATTAACAATGTTGTATCCAACTCCTCCTCTTTTGCTTATTTTGATACCAATGGAGCAGCCTTACCTGCGCCTGTCGCCGCAGTGGCCAGAATCCGGCGGATTGATATCACCCTAAGTGTAACTGGCGCAGACAATTTAACATCCCAGTTTACAAATAGCGTGTGGATAAATGAATCTTATTAGCAATTAAGGGAGAATAATATGCGCCTTAAAAATAAAAAAGGAAGTGTCCTGATTACTCTCATCGTTGTCATGCTTATTATGGCCGTGCTTGGTCTGGGCATCTACACCATGTTTTCATCTTCCTCCTTCAGTGAACTCCTGTCAAACAGAAACGATAATGCATATCAACTTGCAAAGGCCGGTATTCGTTTTGCCGTCAACACCAATGGCACTATCACGGGCAACTTTATGATGCCTGACAGCAGCCATATATTTAACATTGCCAGAAACGGCCAGGTCATAACATCCACAGGTATAGTCAATGCGGGCACTTTCCTCGAGGCCAGGAGGGTGCTTACTTATACATTGACGGGAATATCCAATCCGTATATCAAGGATCTAACCGCAAAAAACAACACGGAAGGAACTAAAGGCGCCATAGCCAATGACGGGACAACGATCATACTGGGCGGAAGCACCAGCCCTGGAGTCTCTCAGAGTTATGGCGCTATCTGGTATAATGGGAATAGCATCGTTAACAACTGCAGTGGCGGTACCTGTAATTTTGGTCTGGGCCTTCGCGCATATTTTGAATTTCAATTTCCCCCCACTACGGGTTCGGGCGATGGATTTACTTTTGCCATCATGAGCGCTCTGACCAATACAAATACCCGTGTAGGAGGGTTTTCCAAAACACAATACCCCGGTACTTATACATGGAACAATTGCACGGGGCCTAATTGTTCTACTTCAGTTGCCGGCGGTGAATTACAGGGGTATGCCGGACCGGGTAATACCGACGGTTCTACAAATTCAGTCGCAAGTGACGGGCTAGGCCTACGGCCCCCGAAAATGGCCATACAGTTTGACACTGTTGCGAATGGTAATCATACACCTTATTATCTTGCCCAGACCAGAAATGATCCGGCCTGTACGGCGACTTCCGGCGATTATGTAGCCCTCCAGTTCTGGGGTGATACGCCTTCCGGTAGTGTTATCCTAAAGAATTCCGCAGGCGCAAACGTTACACTTCCACTGAGCAGCTTTGACGACAATACGCATGGTTTATATCCGACGAGTACCTATGGCTCTCTGTCGACGATCACCTCATGTGTAAATGCAACAGCAACGGTAACAACAACACCAGCAGCAGCAATGACATGTCCGCCTGTGAACGGTCTCGGTGCAGTATGTTACTTGATGGAAGATGGAAATACCCGTAGTGGCAGGATAGAAATTACCCGTTCGACGAACCCAGTAAGCGGCGGAACATATAATGGTATGTATCAATATCAAATCAATGTCTGGGTCGAATTGAAAAGTAGCCTTTCCGCTCTTCAATTGAGCCATATCCAGGATGTGCTTGTGCCGTATACCGATACTTCTGCAAAAATTAGTCAGACTGTCTACTTTAATTCGACAGACCACGGTAACCTTGCAAACATCTTCTGGGGTTTCACCCAGGGGACAGGCGATCTAGTTCAACAAGTGGCGATTACAAACACCGATGTCTTTTTCCCGAATACAGCGGCAACATGCAGTTATGCAATTTCCCCTGCGAATGCGACGTATAAATCAACAGGCGGATCGGGAAGCGTTACTCTAACGGCAACAAGTAATTGTTACTGGGCGGTACAGAGCCTTCCAACCAACCCGTGGATCACCATTACATCCACCCCGCTATATGGCTTGGGCAGTGGAACAATCAGTTATACTGTCGCCGCCAATACGACGGGGGCTGCCAGAACCGGTTTAGTCAACATAGCCGGACAGACTTTCACCGTCATACAGACGGCCCCACAGACGATAGGGGCAATCACCTTTACGCCGAGCACATTAACCGTGGGCGGCACTACTACGGCGAGCGCTACAGCCACGTCAGGCTTACCGGTTACCTTCACGTCAACAACCCCCACTATCTGCACCGTAAATGGAAGCACAGTCACCGGCGTAGCTACAGGCACCTGCACCATTGCGGCTAATCAGGCGGGCAATTCAAGTTATGATCCGGCACCACAGGTAACAGGGAGCATTACGGTTGCTTGCCAGACGGTGACAATCAATACCACGTCATTGCCCAATGGGAGGGTCGGTACGGCGTACTCTCAAACATTGTCGGCATCAGGTGGCACTATCACATCATGGGCCATCTCCAGTGGTTCTTTGCCGGGCGGCCTGAGCCTTAATACTAGCACCGGTGTCATCAGCGGCATGCCGACAACTGGAGGAATCTTTAACTTTACTGTGAAGGCAACCAACGGTTGCGGCAGCACGGGCACTCAGACACTCAGTATTGGAATCGCGTTTAATCCATATCAGGTATATGCCGGAACCGGAGCGCCCATGTATTATGTGAGTGGCAGTTGCCAGACTTTAAACAGTGGAAGTTATGTCAACCTCAGTTACAATAACTCTGTAACGTTTTATCGTAATAGTGGTTGTACAGGCAGTACCTATACGGTAACGTATTCACTTGCAAATACAACGGATGTTAATGCAAATGGGCAAGTAACAGTCAACAGAAATGGTAATAACTGGTCTTTAGTTGATCGTTAATGAAATGAGGGGGTACAAAGAAAAACCCTTGATTGGGCCAAGTCTTTTTGACTTGGCCCAAGGATGATATAAGCTGCACAAATGAACAAGTCCGGTCGAGTCAAAACGACTCGGCCGGATTTGTTCTGAGCGTTTGGAAAAACGCGCCCCGCGGACTAATCAGGGATAACCTGCAGTTCGATCAGCAGTCATCCATGCTATATCTGCGCTATATCCGCTCAATATCCGCATTCATTCGCCGTTGGGGACACCTTCGCCTGCCAAAGGATATGTAAAAAATTAATTACCGCTTAACAATTGACTTTTTTGTCTATATGATATTTAAAATAAATTGAGCCTGATAAAGGTGATTTTTTTAAAAGGGGGATGGTTGCGTGAAAATATTTGTCAAAAAAGGAGTACTTGCCGATACAAAAAGCGAGGCAATTATTCTGACGTTGTTTGAAGACAGCAAGAAATTGACTGGAGAGACGCTTGCGATTGATAAAAAAAGCGGCGGATTAATCAGCGAATTGATAAGGAGCCGCGATTTTGAAGCAAAGCCTTCTCAAATATCCGTAATTTATACCAGAGGAACGCTCCTATCAAAAAGAATAGCCCTGGTGGGCCTTGGAAAACAAAGTGAATTTAATCTGGAGAAACTTCGCGCCGCTTTTGCCAGGGTCTCCGGGCATCTGCGCAATATGAATATCAAAGAAGCGGCAACTTCCATTAATCTAAATCTTATCCCCGGGAAAAAAGATCAGGCAGCGCAGGTGGCCGTGGAAGGAGCTCTGCTGGGGCTTTATCAATATACGCCGTATAAAACAGTTGACCGTGAAGATTTAAAAGATATGGAAAAATTAAATATTATCGCCGACGGGAAAGATTTTTCTTCGATTGAATTGGCGGTAAAAAAAGCGAGCATAATTGCCAATGCCGTTTATTTCGCGCGCGATCTTATTTCCGCTCCCGCCAACGAAATGACGCCGACCATAATGGCGCAGAAGGCGCGGGAAATTGCCGCTAGAAAAAATGTGTCCTGCAAAGTTCTGGATAAGAAAAAGATGAAGGAAATGGGGATGAATGCTTTGCTGGGCGTTGCTTCGGGAAGCTGTGAGGAGCCGAAGTTTATTATTCTGGAATATGCGGGCGGCAAAAAAAACATGGCGCCGATTGTGCTGGTGGGCAAAGGATTGACTTTTGACAGCGGTGGAATTTCCATCAAACCGGCCGATAAGATGGATGAAATGAAAACAGATATGTCCGGCGGAGCGGCGGTTATGGGAGCCATCATGGCGGCTGCGGATTTGCAGCTTCCTCTGAATATTACGGGACTCGTTCCTGCCACGGAAAATATGCCGGGCGGTTGCGCCTTAAAACCGGGGGATATTTTAAAATCATATTCCGGAAAAACCATTGAAGTTCTTAATACGGATGCCGAAGGCCGCCTGATTCTGGCCGATGCTCTTGCATACGCTTCCAAATATAAGCCGGAAGCGGTTATTGACCTGGCTACTCTTACCGGCGCCTGCATTGTCGCTCTGGGCGATGATGTGATCGGCATGCTGGGAACGGACGATAAACTTAAAAAAGAAATAGATAAGGCCGCCCAGAATACCGGCGAACTTGTCTGGGAACTTCCCTTATGGGAGAGTTATCACGAGCTTATAAAAAGCGATATTGCCGATTATAAAAATAGCGGCGGCCGGGCAGCCGGCACAATTACCGCCGCGGCATTTTTAAGCAAATTTGCCGGAGATTATCCCTGGGTGCATCTGGATATTGCGGGACCTGCCTGGACAAGCAAAGACAAGGCTTATGTTCCCAAAGGGGCATCAGGGGTTGGCGTCCGGCTGCTTGTGGAATTCCTGCGCAATCGTGTCCGAAAATAAAATATGCCGCCGCTTCTGGAAATAAAAGATTTGATGACGGTATTTGATACTGTCAGGGGAAAAATTAAAGCCGTTGATGGAGTTTCGCTAAAAATCAATTCCGGCCAAACTTTGGGAATTGTCGGCGAATCCGGATGCGGAAAAACAATGCTCGCCCTTTCGATCATGCGTCTGGTGCCCTCCGGCGGCAAAATCATCAATGGTGAAATACTTTTTTCCGGCCATGATTTATTAAAAATATCTCAGGAAGAAATGCGTGCGCGTCGCGGCAGTGAAATCTCCATGATTTTTCAGGAGCCGATGACTTCGCTTAATCCCGTTTTTCGCGTCGGTGAACAGATTGCCGAAGCCATTCGGCTGCATCAAAATCTTCCGGCAAAGCAGGCGATGGATTTGAGTGTTGAGTTGCTCAATGAGGTGGGAATTGCCGATCCGCAAAAACGGGCGCGTGATTATCCTCATAATCTTAGCGGCGGTATGCGGCAGCGGGTAATGATCGCCATGGCCATGTCCTGTAATCCCAAGCTTCTGCTTGCCGATGAACCCACGACGGCGCTGGATGTTACCATTCAGGCGCAAATTCTGGATTTGATTTCCTCTCTGAAGCAGAAAAATAATATGGCGGTTATTTTAATCACGCATGATTTAGGCGTGGTTGCTCAGGCCGCTCAAAAAGTTGCTGTAATGTATGCGGGCAAAATAGTGGAAAGTTCGGCAGTGGAAGTGATATTTGCCAATCCCCTGCATCCGTATACCAGGGGGCTTTTGGAATCGATACCGGCAAGATGCGTGAAATCGTCGGAAAGAGAAGATCATCTTAAAACTATTCCGGGCTCTGTTCCCAGTTTATATGATTTAGCGCCGGGCTGCCGTTTTCATGACAGGTGTCCTTACGCCGAGGAAGTTTGTTGGCAGACAGAGCCGCCGCTTTTGGAAATTGAAACAGGGCATTTTGTTTCCTGCTGGAAATACAGCCCCCCAAATAATAATCGGATTAGAGAGTAGATAATGCCCAATGTCCTTGTTGAAATTAGGGAGTTGAATAAAAAATATACCCTAAGCAGTGGTTTTTTTAATTCCACAAAGAGAGTCATTTATGCGGTTAACAACATTGACTTGCGGATTTTTAAAGGCGAGACTCTGGGGCTGGTCGGCGAATCCGGTTGCGGCAAATCAACGCTGGCGCGTCTTATAACCAGACTGGAGAAGCCTTCTTCCGGGTTCGTGAATTTTAAAGGTGAAAACATTTATTCGTACGATAAAGAAGCGTTAAAATCGTATCGCCGTAATGTTCAGATCATTTTTCAGGATACTTATTCTTCCCTCAATCCCAGAAAGTCCGCGCTCAGTACGATTAAAGAACCTCTGACAATTCATCACATGGGCAATAAGACAAAACGCGCTGAAGCGGCGCTTTCGATAATGGCAAAAGTCGGCTTAAGTAAAGAACAGGCCAATCGTTATTCACACGAGTTCAGCGGCGGGCAGCGCCAGCGTATTGGAATCGCGCGGGCGCTTGTTTTAAATCCGGAATTAATCATTGCCGATGAGCCGGTTTCCTCCCTTGATGTTTCTATTCAGGCGCAGATTCTGAATTTACTCAAGGATTTAAAAAATGATTATAATTTAACATATTTGTTTATTTCCCATGATCTTAACGTCATTCGATTTATCTCCGATCGCGTTGCCGTAATGTATCTGGGTAAAATTGTCGAGCTCGCCCTAAACCACGATATCTACAATCGTCCGCTCCATCCTTATACCCGTATGCTGCTTTCGGCTGTGCCATCCTGTGATCCCGGCCGCAAAGATAGAATAATGACAATAAAAGGAGAGGCCGGATTTGAAAATGATCAGGGTTGTCCTTTTCAGAATCGCTGCTCCTACAAAACTGATGTTTGCGCGAGGATTGAACCGAAGCTGGAAAAACTGGATGAACACAGCCTTTGCGCCTGTCACCTGGCCGGATCAATCTAGAGGGGTTAAAATGCCGGAAGAAAAGATATATATAAAAAACGGCTCTGAGATCATTGAAGGAATGTTTAGCAAAGCTTCGGGAGAAAAAGGCGTTGTAATTTGCCATCCGCATTCCCTGATGGGCGGTTCGATGTATAATAATGTTGTTGAAGCCGCGCAGGAAGCTTTTGCCTCCGAAAAATTTTCTACTTTAAGATTTAACTTCCGGGGAGTCGGCGAAAGCACCGGCGCCTACGATGAAGGGAGGGGCGAAAAAGAAAATATCCTTGCCGTTTGTGAATATCTGAAAAAACTCGGGCTGAAAGAATTGTTTTTTGCCGGTTACTCGTTTGGCGCGTGGGTTGGCTCGAAAATTCTCGAAGAAAGCAATAATCCCTTTACCTTTAACATCTGCGTTTCTCCGCCCATCGATTATTTTAATTTTGAATGGGATAATTTGAAAAATAAAATTAATTTACTTGTCTGCGGAGATTGCGACCAGTTTTGCACGCTGAATGTTTTGATTGCAAGAGCGAAAATAATAAATGCGCCCATGGAAATAATTTCCGGTGCGGATCATTTTTACATGGGGAAAGAAAAAGAGCTTAAATGTATTTTAAAAAAATATTTAATTGACATAAATCGTAATGTGTAATAATTATAATGTAACAATAATTACAAAATGATAATATTCATAAAAAGGCAATGTTTGTATAGTAATAATTATTACTATGTTTACTTCAAAAAAAGCTTGATTTTGAGAAAAAAAGTGATATGATTTAAAACAGCGTAATAAAACCGCAGATTTATTGTGTTTTTTAGACACTGAGAGAGCGGCATTTATCAGGAAGTAGTTAGTGCTAAGTTTTACAAAAAAAATAAATTAACCGCAGAGAAATTTTCTATGAAAAATAGAATTCATGCGGTTTTTTTTGTTCCTTGATGAATATTGTCACGGGACAAATAAATTTTAAAGGAGGGTTTTAGCTTTGGCAGAAGGAAAAGTAAAGTGGTTCAACGAGAAAAAGGGGTTTGGTTTCATCGAAAACGATGAAGGTGGAGATGTGTTTGTTCATTATAGTGCTATTGCCGGAACGGGATTTAAGACTCTTTATGAGGGTCAGAAGATTCGTTTCGATATTGAACAGGGGAATAAGGGGCCCAGCGCAACAAATGTTCAGCCGCTATAATAATGTCAATTAATCAAAATTAATTTTAACTAAAAATGCCTCGTATATTACGGGGCATTTTTATTTCCATTCTTTTAATCATTTCTTATAATATTTAAGTGGAGCGTCTTTACATTCAAAGATAAATAATTTAAAGATAACTCATGGCCAATAAATTAATTGTGATTCTGGGTCCGACAGCATCCGGTAAAACGCATCTGGCAGCGCGGCTTGCCTATGATCTGCGGGGCGAAATAATATCCGCCGATTCCCGTCAGGTATATAAAAATATGGATATTGGGACCGGCAAAGATTTAAATCAATATATCATCAATGACCGGCAGATTCCTTATCATCTGATAGATATTGCGGGGCCGGAGAATGAATTTAACTTATTTGAATTTCAGAGCAGATTTTACAAAACATTCTGCGCTCTTACGGAAAAGAAAATTCTGCCTGTTTTGGCCGGGGGGACGGGTCTTTATCTGGAGTCCGTGCTGAGAAGGTATGATATGCCCCATGCCCCGCAAGATGAAGAATTCAGGGAAAATCTGAGCCGGAAATCAAAAGATGAACTGCAAAAAATTCTTTGCGATTTAAAACCGCGTTTGCATAACAGGACGGATCTCGAAGATTCCGCGAGGCTAATCAGGGCAATAGAAATTGAACTGGCAAGGAATATAAAAAATCAGGACGGACAGGAAAAACCTCGGATTGATGCTTTGGTTTTCGGCATCAGATGGGAAAGATCCGCCCTGAGGCGGCGCATTACAACGCGGTTGGAAGAAAGGCTGGAAAAAGGGATGGTGGAGGAGGTGGAGAATCTTCATTCCGCGGGCTTGAGCTTTGCAAAACTTGAGAGCTTCGGGCTGGAATATCGATTTGTTTCTCAGTATCTGCAAAATAAAGTTACTTTTGATGAAATGAAAAATAGATTAAACATCGCTATTTGCCAATTTGCCAAAAGACAGGAAACGTGGTTTCGGCGCATGGAGAGAAATGGGATAAAGATTAACTGGCTTGGAGTCAACGACTATCCTTTATTAAAAGAAAGCGTGATAAATTTTCTGCGATGAAAAGAAATTCTTTAATTAACACTTATCTGCAAAATTATTCAGTCGGGGAAAAATGGGAATTAATAGCTAATGATACTGACAATATTTCTCAGGTTGTTGTAATACCGGCTTACGCGGAAAAAGAAATGCTTTTTTCCGCCCTGGCTTCTCTGGCGCAAAATCCAACTTCGTCTCTGGAATATTCTTTTGTAATGTGCGTTATTAATAATAGAGATGATTCACCTCCCGAAGCGAAAGAAGATAACCGGCAAACAATCGAATATCTCGACGCGCTCGTGAGAAAACCCCCTTTAAAAAAAATCAATGCCGATAAGGAAATATATCCTCTTTTAGCTAGTCTCTCCGACGCGAGAATAAAACTCGGATACATCGATGCCTCATCCAAAGGATGTGAAATGCCGCAAAACGCCGGTGGAGTGGGGATGGCGCGAAAAATCGGCATGGATATGGCCTTGCGCCTGCTGGAAAAAAGTTCCTCACCGCGCAATCTGATTTTAAGTCTTGATGCCGATACTCTGGTCCGGAATAATTATCTGTCCGCGATAAAACATTATTTTACGCGGGGAGTCAAAACTGCCATTGTGGCTTATGAACACCAAATGCCTTTGGATGATGCGCAACAGGCCGCGATTTGCTGCTATGAAATTTTCCTGCGTTACTGGGTACTGGGACTGGAATACGCGAAATCTCCCTGGGCGTTCCATTCCATAGGATCAACGATTGTCACTTCAACCGAAGCATACCTGGACGTAAGAGGAATGAATAAGCGCACGGCGGGCGAAGATTTTTATTTCTTAAGCAAACTCGCCAAGACAGGTAAAATTGATTATATTAAAAACACCTGTGTTTATCCGTCGGCGCGTTCTTCCAACCGTGTTCCCTTTGGAACGGGGAAAAGAATACAGAGATTTCTTTCCGGCCATTACAAAGAAGAATATCGTTTGTACGATCCGCGAGTATTTAAAGTATTAGCCGATTGGCTGCAACTTATGAAAAACCAGTTTATTTGTGGCGAAGATGAAATTTTAATGAAAGCACAACAAATCCATCCCCGGTTAAAATCTTTTTTGAAAGATAGCGGCTTTCCCGTGGTCTGGTCGAGAATATGCCGCAATGTAAAAGACGAAGAAACGCTTGCGCGACAGTATAATGATTGGTTTGACGGGTTTAAGACCTTAAAGTTGATTAATTATTTTACCGCGGAAGTTTATCCCCAAATTAATATGTTCGAAGCTCTAGAGCGGATTCTTTCAATGTCGGGAAGGGGAGTGGAATTAAATGCGCAAACAGGAATTCCTCCGCTAGCAAAACAATTAGAAATTCTTCAATATTTACGCGCGATAACATAACGACTCAAATATAGAAGTTGATAAATTAGGTGTTGTTGAAAACCATTGTGGTTTGGGGATGTTCAAAAATGCCAGAGATGCAAGGCACGCAAAAAACCGAATTGCGAGGCGTATATAGATATACGTTGAGCGGTTCGGTTTGCAGCGTAACACAGCATATGAGCGTTTTTCAACATCCCCATCTGGATAATTTTCTTGACCTGCATGTGTCTTTTACATATAAGCCGCATAATGGATAAAAATTCCAAATATTTTCGGGAGAGAATACATGAAAAATAAAATCAGTAAAAGTTGTATAGCCGTTTTCGTTTTATTTGTTTTTGTTCTGGTTTCAGGTTGCTCTGACAACGAAAAAAAGAATCAGGCATCTTCTGTGCCTGCAGCCGGTGCAAACCAAATTCAGAACTCAGTTTCAGGGCTTCCAGCTTCCAACGTTGCGCCGGAAGTTAAAGCGCAACAAGCCGACACAAGTGATCTTGTTGTCAGCGTTGACGGAAAAATATTGAAAAAATCGGAACTGGAAAAAAATCTTAAAGCAAGGATGGAAATGTTCAAGGATAAAATACCAGCCGATAAACAAAAAGAAGTTCAGGAAAATCTAAGAAAGCAGTTAGTAGACGCATTCGTTAGACGAACCCTCTTATCTGATGAATTTGCGAGAAGAAAAATTGAGGCAAGCAGCCAGGACGTTAAGGCGGTAATGGATCAAATAACGGCCAATCTTCCTCCGGGTAAAAAATTAGATGATTTCTTAAAAGAAAATAAAATATCTCAAGATGATATTCTATTAGAAGCCAAGGCCTATAAGTTCAGGAAAATGGAAATCGGTGATAAAGGAAAGCCGACTCAAAAAGAAATAAAAGAATTTTACAAAGCAAATCGTGAAAAATATTTTACAGACCCCAAAAGCGGGAAAAAAGTTACTTTCGACGAAGCTAAAGGAAAAATTTCTGCTTATCTGGAACAACAAAAAAATCAACAAGCCTTTATGGCTGTTTTGAAAAATTTACAGCAAAAAGCAAAAATAATAGTATATTAAATAAAACCGGTTAAATTTTGTTATCGAAAAAACAATTGAAGCTCTCCCAAGGCCTGCCCCGGGAGAGCTTCAATTGTTAAGGAATAATGTCAGACAATACTTGCGAGCTTTCGGATAAGCAGACTATTACGTAATCATAATTTTTATAAACGCTCATTTGAAACTGTGTTCGGCATCCGGGAATGCGCCTGTTTTTACTTCCTGTATGTAACTCTTAACGGCGTTTCTGATATCCGGGTTCAAATTTGCATATTTTTTTACAAACTTCGGCGTCATTTTATCATACATTCCCAGCATGTCGTTGACTACGAGAACTTGTCCATCACAGTGAACACCGGCGCCGATGCCGATGGTTGGGATGGACAGAGCGTTGGTAATCTCACCGGCCAGTTTTTCCGGCACACATTCCAGCACCACTGAAAAAGCGCCGGATTCTTCAAGGATTTTAGCGTCCTGCATCATCTCTTGGGCCGCGTCTTCCTTTTTGCCCTGGACTTTAAAACCCCCTAACTGGTGGATCGATTGCGGTGTTAACCCCAAATGTGCCATGACGGGAATTCCCGCGCGGGTAATTTTACGGACTGTATCAGCCTGTTCGCGGCCGCCTTCGAGTTTAACCGCTTGGGCATCGGCCTCTTTTAAAAAGCGCCCGGCATTGGCCAGCGCCGCCTCCGGAGAAACCTGATACGATAAAAAAGGCATATCCGCGACAACCAGCGATTTGCGTGCGCCGCGGGACACAGCCTGTGTATGATGCAGCATATCTTCCATGGTGACAGGCAGGGTAGTGTCGTAACCTAAAACGACCATGCCCAATGAATCGCCGACCAGGATTATGTCGATGTCGCAATCGTCCATGATAGAGGCCATCCCGTAATCATAAGCCGTCAATACAGTGATTTTCTCTCCCTGCATTTTCATTTTTTTAATGTCGAGAATGGTTTTTCGGGTAATCTTATTTTGAGCGCTCACGATTTTTTATCTCCTTTCAAAATAGCATTAATTTTCTTTGCCCCTCGTGCGTTTAGTGTTCCTTTTTGCCGCGCGATATTAACGGTTATTAATCCCAGAGATGAATACAAGGAAGAATATTGCGGCAGATTTTTATTAAGGGCCGTTATATGTTTTTTTATCGTGCCGGAATCACCGCGGGCAATTGGACCTGTGAGAGAGGAAATTGAGCCGGAATTCTCAATGTTTTTCAGGCTGCCGTAAACCAGAGGCAGGAACGCTTTTTGGGCATCTTTTTCATTTAATCCGATAGCCTGATAAATGGATTCAACCACATTCATTAAAGATACCAAATAATTGGAAGCGAAACACGCGGCCGCGTGATAAAGCGGTTTTTGCTCAGGGGAAATGACAAGGGGAATCCCTCCTAAATCACGGATAATGTTTTTTGCGGGGGGCTGAGCTTTTTTGTCCGCTGTAACTCCAAAATAACTTCCGGGAATATTTTGTATAGCCTGATCAATGGAAGAAAAACTTTGTAATGGATGAATACTGGCAACTGATGCGCCTGCTTTGCTGGCGGGCGCCAAAAGGTCCAAGCCGCCCGCGCCACTCATATGGAAAACTAATTTTCCTTTTATTTCCGAAGCGATAGCAATTTCCTTGCAGGTTGATAAAATGAGGTCATCGGGAGTTGTAATTAAAACACAATCAGCATTTTGCACCGCGCTGCCGGGGGTGAGGGAAGCTTCTCCTGCCGTATAGGGAAGAGCTCTTTTCATAGCGGTGGAAGATTTATCGTAAATAGAAATGACTTTATAGCCGGATTTATTCAGGAGGAATCCGATAGCCGTTCCCACCATGCCCGTGCCGATTATGGCAAAATTATTTAAACGCCGTTTTTTCATATTCAAACCACAGGTATCTTCGGTACCCTCCGCCTGCGGCGGGAAAGTTTGACTTGCAAATATTACCGCCTGTGTTTGCAATATTTGAGCCTCAAAAAAAAGGCCTTCCGCAAAATAATAGAAGACCTTTGTTCGACATTTTAGCTAAATATAAATACCGTCTCAGTCGAGAAAAGGGATCCAAGCGGTTTGGTTATATCTAACATTGATAGTGAACTTAGTCAAACACTTTTTGAAGAAACAAACTTGTGTTTATGGCCGCACTCAATTATATAATACCAGTTCTAAATTAAAGATAATATCGGGGCGGCGACGCTGCCGGCAAAGACAGCGCTTTAATTTTGAACCGGCATAGCGAAGGCGAATTAATGAAAGAATTAGATTTAATGATATTTGATTTTGATGGCACCCTTGTTACCACAGGCACGGATTTAGCCCAGAGTATTAATTATACTTTGGATACGTTGAAACTTGAAAAAAAATCGGAAAAAGAGATTATCAGTTATGTAGGCGATGGCATAGGCGCATTGATTCAAAGAGCGCTGGGGCGGGATAATGTTAAATACCAGGACCAAGCATTGGGAATCTTCGCTGATTATTACGGCAAACATCTTATGGATAATACCGGTCTTTATCCGCACGTGGAAGAGGTCTTGAAGAATTTTGAAAATAAAACAAAAATTATTCTGACAAACAAAAGTTATGATTTTACCCTGATGATCGCCCGGAAATTAAATATAGAAAAATACTTCGCGGAGATAGTTGGCATTGATTCCACGCCATTTGCCAAACCGGATCGCCGGGTAATAGACTATTTACTGGACAAATACAGAGCAGCTAAAGAAAAAACGCTTATGACGGGCGATGGCAGAAATGATATTCTTGTTGCCAAAAATTCCGGAATATTGAGCTTGGCCTATTTAAACGGATTAGGCGGCAGGCAGGATTTACTGAACCTTAATGCCGATTATTATTGTGAAGATCTTCTGGAAATCAAATCATTATTTAATTAGACATGATAAAAAAAGTCAGTAAAACTATCGAAAAATATAATCTGCTGGCAAAAGGCGAGCGGGTCGTTGTGGCTCTCTCCGGCGGGCCTGATTCCACAGCACTTCTGGCAGTTCTGGCATCCATTGCAAAAGAACTGGATTTGAGCCTGATCGTCGCCCATTTCAACCATGGATTACGGGGCGCGGAATCGGATGAGGATGAAAAATTCTCCCGCGACTTGTCCGATAGGATGGGATTGGTTTTCTGTGCCGCGAAAATGGATCAGAATAATAATAAAAAAGGAGTTTCGCCTGAAGATTTTTACAGGCGGGAAAGATACGGTTTTCTGAACAAAGTTGCCGCTGATTATCAGGCGCGGAAAATCGCGTTAGGGCATAATCTGCAGGATCAGGCGGAAACTGTATTGCTCAATCTATTACGCGGCAGCGGCCCCGAAGGCCTCAAAGGTATTTTGCCCAAACGGGATGGTAATATTATCCGTCCGCTTATTGAAATATCCCGGCCCGAGATTATTTCTTACTTAAATAAAGCCGGTATTTCATATCGTCAGGATAGTTCCAACAAAAACAAGATGTACCTGCGGAATCAAATCAGAACAGAGTTGATTCCGTATCTACAAGAAAAGTATAATCCGAAAATTGAAGAAAATCTGGCGCAAATGGCGGAAATATTGCGCGCGGAAGATGAATTTATCCGGCAGTATACAGCGCAAGCCTTGCAATCATCGTTTATTCAAAGACAGCAAAATAGTGTTTTATTAAAAATAGCGTATGTCAATAAATTGCCCGCGGCTATCCGGTTGCGATTATTTAAAACTATTTTAGAAGATTTCAGTCCCGCAAAAAACGGATTCTCCTTTATCCATATAAAATCACTTGATAATTTATCGCAAAAGTGCGAATCGGGAAAAAGACTGGTTCTTCCTCTGGGGATTGAAGTAAGACGAGAATATGATAATTTAATTTTGGAGTGTAAAAAAGCCCGTTTAGCACAAGCCAAATATGAATATCCGATGAATATTCCAGGATCGGTTTACATTAAAGAAAGAAAGGTTACCCTCCACGCGGAACTTATAACAAAAGAAAGTATTGATTTGGGAAGCAAAAGCAAAGTTTATCTGGATTTAGATAAAATTCAGCAACCTGTGGCAATACGCAATAGAAGGGACGGAGACAGATTTCAGCCCCTCGGCATGCCAGGACGGAAAAAAATTAAAAATTTCTTTATCGACCGTAAAATACCCTCTGGCCAACGCAATGAAATCATGTTGCTTGTGGATCGTCTTTCTGTAATATGGATAGAAAATATGCATTTAAATGACCGGGTCAAAATAACCGCAGGAACAAAAAACGTTTTAAAACTGGAAATTACAAATTCATAAATATCGGCAAATTTCCCCCAAACCGGTTTTTTTGATGTCGTAGAATTTATTTGAGTTATAAGTGATATTATTATAAAGGTTACAACACCATTTGCTTTCAATGGCTAACTTTGTTGGCAGCGTCGTCGGCTTCCTCAACGTATTAATAATACGCCTCGTCGCCTCCTTCTTGCCGCCGCGTTATCCATCGAAATCAAAATGGTGTATTCTATGGTATACTATGATGAGATTAAACAAATTAGCTTTTTATCTGATGACTTTATCTACTTCGTTGTTATCTTATAAAAACGAAATGATATATAAGAATGTATAAAGGAGAAAAACATTGAATCAGTTTCAAAAAAATATAGCTCTTGTCCTTACTGTGGCGCTCGTTGGTTTACTCGTCTGGCAACTATATAACCAGCCTAAAGCCGGGACAAAAGAGATAATCTACAGCGATATGACAGCCCTTCTTGATAAAGGCGAAATCAGTGAAGTAACTATTCAAGGCGATAGTATCACCGGAAAATTTACAAATGGCAATGTTTTTAAGACATTCGCTCCCAAAGACGATAAACTGGTCGCGCAGTTCAGGGAAAAAGGCGTCAAGATTACGGCCAAACCTATCGAGGACTCGCCGTGGTTAACTGTCTTGATTTCCTGGGTTCCGATGATTCTTCTTATCGGTGTCTGGATATTCTTTATGCGACAGATGCAATCCGGCGGCGGCAAAGCAATGGCCTTCGGCAAGAGCAGGGCGCGTTTGATGACCGATAAGTCGAAAAAGGTTACTTTTGCCGACGTTGCCGGTATTGATGAGGCTAAAGCCGAGTTGGAAGAGATTATTGATTTTTTAAAGGATCCTAAAAAATACACAAAGCTCGGGGGGAGAATTCCCAAAGGATTGCTGCTTATAGGCCCTCCCGGGACGGGTAAAACACTTTTAGCCCGTGCCATAGCCGGTGAAGCGGAAGTTCCTTTCCTGAGCATCAGCGGGTCCGACTTTGTGGAAATGTTTGTCGGCGTCGGCGCGTCCCGTGTGCGGGATTTGTTCAGTCAGGCTAAAAAGAACGCTCCCTGCATAGTTTTTATTGACGAAATTGACGCTGTCGGCCGTCATCGCGGCGCCGGTCTTGGCGGAGGTCACGATGAAAGAGAACAAACGCTCAATCAGCTGCTTGTGGAAATGGACGGATTTGAATCCAATGAAGGCGTGATTCTTATTTCCGCGACGAATCGCCCCGATGTTCTTGATCCGGCGCTTTTGCGTCCGGGCCGGTTTGACAGGCAGGTTATCGTGCCGCTGCCTGATGTAAAAGGCAGAGAAAAAATATTTGAAGTTCACGCGCGCAAAGCGCCGATTGACACTGATGTTGATTTTTCGGTTTTGGCGCGGGGAACGCCGGGAACTTCCGGAGCCGATATAGAGAACCTTATTAACGAAGCCGTGCTCAACGCTGCCCGGGCAAATAAAGAAAAGGTCAATATGAGCGATTTTGAGTTTGCCAAAGATAAGATTTTAATGGGCACGGAACGAAAGAGTATGGTGATAAGCGATGAAGAAAAACGAAATACTTCTTATCATGAAACAGGCCATGCTCTGGTGGCGCGTTTAATGCCGGGAACCGATCCGATTCACAAAGTGACCATCATTCCCAGGGGTAGGGCGCTGGGTCTGACCCAGCAGTTGCCGATTGATGAAAAACATACCTATCCCCGTCAATATCTGGAGGACAACATCGCTATTTTATTGGGCGGACGCGCCGCCGAAGATATAGTTTTGCATGATTTTACCACCGGCGCGGGCAATGATATCGAACGCGCAACCAATTTAGCCAGAAAAATGGTCTGCGAATGGGGCATGAGCGAAAAAATGGGTCCGTTGAGTTACGGCAAAAAAGAAGAGCAGATTTTCCTGGGTCGTGAATTCGCCACTCACAAGGATTACAGTGAAGAAACGGCAAAACATATTGATGAGGAAGTTGTTTCCATCGTCAAGACAAACTATGAAAAAGCGAAAAAGCTTATCAATGACCACATAGAAATACTGCATAAAATTGCCGGAGAACTTCTCGAAAAAGAAGTTTTAAACGGAGTGGAAATAGATGCCATCATTGGAGATGCTCTGCCTGAATTTAATCGGGGTGCTTCAAAAGGATTAGCTTAAATACTTCGTTGTTCCTCTGAAAAATATTTATTTTCACTTTTTATATTGGTGTTGCCGTGTGAGAACAATCAAAATAAATAATCCCGAAGATGCTTTGGCGATATTCAGAAAAATAGGCGTTGATCCTTATGGCATTGACGCCATGGCGCGAAAAACAATAAATATTAATATTTTTCTGGAGAAACAACCCTGTAAAATAGCGAATATCATCAAGCAGGAGATGTTGTCAATCGGCGGAGACGCCGCTGTTGCCCGGGGAAGCGTTGCCTGCAGCGTTCCCGTAAGCGATATTTTAATGATGGGCACGGTAAAACAGATATTAACTCTGGCTAAAAAAATCGAGAAACAGCCCTTTGGCTTGAACCTTATCGCCCGTGAAATCTTTGAAATATTAAACAACATTTACCAAAGCGAATATGTTTGGAAAACATCCCGCCGTAAAATAACCCTGGGCAGGAAAACCATGGTTATGGGAATTTTAAACGTTACTCCCGATTCGTTTTCCGACAGCGGACTTTTTTCCTCTCCCCAAAAAGCGATTGAACACGGATTGGCAATGGCGGACGAGGGAGCGGATATCATTGACATCGGCGGGGAATCCACGCGTCCGGGTTCCCGCTCGGTTGGGGTTAAGATTGAATTAAAAAGAGTGCTTCCCGTTATTGAAGGTTTGGCAAAAAAAATAAAGATACCCATATCGGTTGATACAAAGAAAGCGGAAGTCGCCCGGCTTGCTGTTGATTTCGGCGCGGAAATAATCAACGATATAAGCGCCTTAAACGGCGACAAAAATATGGCTGATACCATCAGGAAAACGCGTGCGGCGGCGATACTTATGCATATGCGGGGCAAACCCAAAAACATGCAAAAAGGCAGTCTGGCGTATGACAATCTGATGGGGGAAATTACGGATTACTTAAAACAAAGCAGCAAAAAAGCCTTAAACGCCGGCATAGAAAAAGATTGTATTGTTATCGATCCCGGAATCGGTTTTGGAAAAACTCCCGAAGACAATTATAAAATTATCAAAGATCTTTCCGAATTAAAAGCGCTGGGAATGCCGCTATTGATCGGAACATCCCGGAAAGCTTTTATTGGAAAGATAACCGGCGGCGAGCCGGATGAAAGAATGGAAGGCACCGCGGCAACGGTCGCCGCGGCAATAATGAATGGATGCCATATTATCCGGGTGCATGACGTCGCCGCAATGAAAAAAGTTGCAGCGGTTACAGACGCTATTGTTCACGCATAGCAGGTGGTACAATGATTTGCGGTATAGGAATAGACCTCGTTGAAAACAGCCGTTTGGAAAGAATCATTGAAAAATGGGGTCTGAAATTTTTAAACAGAATTTATTCCGCCAAAGAGATACAATATTGCGGGAAGCACATGCAATCGTCAACGCATTACGGAGCCAGATTCGCGGCCAAGGAATCTTTTCTCAAAGCCCTTGGCATTGGTATTGGCATGGGCGTTCATTTAAAAGATATTGAGGTTGTGCGTGATAAAAACGGCAAACCCGCTTTGGCGCTTTGCGGAGAAGCAAAAGCTCAAATTGAAAAAAGAAAGATTACAAAAATTCATTTGAGTTTGACGCATACGAAAAAATACGCTACGGCTCTTGTTGTATTGGAGACAAAATAAATTATAAGCTGATCGTCGCTGTTATAAATGAATAAGAAAAAAACAAAGATTGAAATAATATCTGCAAGCGCACAGCAGACGTGTGAAGCAGCCCGCCTGATTGGCGAAAAGTTAAGGGAAGGTGATATCCTGGCGTTATCGGGAGAACTTGGTTCCGGCAAAACCTGTTTTACCGGCGGTTTAGCCCGCGGTCTGGGAGTAGATGAAAAATACCGGATTACGAGTCCGACTTTTACTTTGATTAATGAATATCCGGCCAGGTGTAAGCTTTATCACTTCGATGTTTACCGGCTGAAAGATTATTCTGAATTCGAAGATTTAGGTTACGAAGAATATTTTAGCGGACATGGAGTTGCCGTCATCGAATGGGCGGAAAAAATAAATCAAATTCTGCCGGCTGACACTTTATTTATAAATTTTGAATATCTTGATGAAAACAAAAGAAGAATCATTATAAAAGGACCGGAAAAAAGGTTACGGGAAGTAGCAAAAGATATAAAAATGGAGGACGTTTTAAAATGGCTTTAATTGTTCAAAAGTTCGGCGGAACATCGGTTGCGGATATCGATAAGATAAAGAACGTAGCCCAGAAAGTAATCAATGTAAAAAAGGCCGGCAATAAGGTGGTGGTAGTTCTGTCGGCAATGGCGGGAGAAACCGACAGGCTCATTGACATGGCTCACAAGGCCGCCGAAACACCCAATGAAAGAGAATACGATTCCCTGATTTCAACAGGAGAGCAGGTTACCATAACGCTCCTGTCCATCGTCATAAATTCCATGGGTTATCCGGCAAAATCGTTCCTGGGATTTCAGGTTAAAGTATTAACGGATAAATCACACAAAAAAGCAAGAATATCTCTTATTGATACGGTATCGATAAAGAAGGAACTCAAAAAAGGGACCATTATTATCGTGGCCGGCTTTCAGGGCGTTGATGAAGAAAATAATATCACAACGCTGGGTCGCGGCGGTTCCGATACCAGCGCTGTGGCGCTTGCCGCGGCATTAAAGGCGGATCAATGCGACATTTTTACGGATGTGGATGGCGTTTACACAACCGATCCCAATGTCTGCAATAAAGCGCGGAGACTGGATAAAATTTCCTACGATGAAATGCTGGAAATGGCCATGACAGGGGCCAAAGTACTGCATCCGCGTTCAGTGGAAATGGCAAAAAAATATAATGTGCCCGTTTATGTTAAATCAACATTTTCCGATAAAGGAGGAACTCTGGTGACCAGAGAAGATAAAGATATGGAAAGAGAAATAATTTCAGGCGTAACTTATGACCGCGATCAGGTTAAAATTACGGTAGTCGGCGTTCCGGATCAGCCGGGCGTGGCCGCCGATTTATTTACGCCTTTGTCGGATAAAAATATCTTTGTGGATATGATTATTCAAAACGCCAGTCTGGAAGGATATACCGATCTCACCTTTACCGTTTCCAAAAAAGATTTGAAGGATGCTCAAAAAATAGTCGAAAGCACGGCCAAAAAAGTCGGAGCCAAAAAAGTAGAAATTGATGATCAGGTAGCCAAGATTTCCGTCATTGGCGTGGGAATGGCCAGCCATTCGGGTGTCGCGGCAAAAATGTTTAAAACACTGGCTAAAGAGGGTGTGAATATCATGATGATCAGCACATCGGAAATTAAAATATCCTGCATCATTCAGCGAAAGTATATGGAACTGGCGGTGTCGGTGCTTCATGAGGCTTTCAATCTGGCAAAGAAAAAATAGTTTAATGGCAATTTCTGAAAGTAAAATAAGGGGATTGATTGCTGTCTGTTTAATTTTAGCGATCATTCCCTTTATTAGTTTCTTTTATCAATCGTTTCATAAATATAAAATCCCTGTTTTAACTGATCAATGCGATGATTGCATGGCGATAGAAATTGTTAAGGGCGATCAAAGCGCCGAAGTTTATTTTGTTCCTCCGGGTACTACCGTGAAACGGTTATTAAAATCGGCGGCCATTGGATGGCAGGCAAATAACGACTTCCCGCTCAAGACGGGCATAAGGTTAACAATTGATTCAGCTTCGGGAAATAAAGATGTTGCTGTTTCTGAAATACCTGCCGCGGATAGATTGTCTCTCGGATTGCTAATTGATATTAATCAGGCCACTGAAGATGATTTGCTATTGATAAAAGGAATTGGCCCGGCGACCGCTCAAAAAATATTGGATTTGCGGAAAAAAATAAACCGCTTTAAAGATATAAAACAATTGATGGAAATTAAGGGAATTAAAGAAAAGAAACTCGTGGAATTACAGAAATATTTGTACGTTGATAATTTGAAAAAATAACACCACTTCTACATCAAAACGCTATTTTTGTTGGCGTCGTCGTCGGTCTCCTCAACGTATTATTAATACGCCTCGTCGCCTCCTCTTTGCCGCCTCAATATCATCTTTGATGTAGAAGCGGTATAATCTTTTTGGCGATTATCGGCTTGGCAAAAGGAGCCGATTATGATTAATACTATCATAAATAATAAACATTTGGAACACCTTTGGTTTGTTATGCACCATTCAGAAGATCCAAATAAAAAGGCTTTAGCTTTAACTTGCTATTTAGATGAAAGCGGCACTGATAAAAATAACGACCCTAATAATATAACTGCCGTTATGGGGGGTATAGTTTTAGATAAGGACGGATTTTTTGCTTTTGATAGAAAATGGCAAAAGTTATTGCGAGACAATCAGGACATCAAAGCAATTCACATGAAAGAATTTGGCCTACATGGAAGGCTTGGGCATTTTAGCGAAGAAGGCAAAAGAGTTCTTTTTACAGAAGCAGCTAATATTATTAATCGGTATAAAATACAAAGTTTTGATGTAAGTCTTAACAAAAAACAATTTGATAATTGTGTTCCACAAGTAATTGCAAAGCATATGGGGGGATTTTACGGTTTTTGTTTTCAGCTTTTTGTTCAGTCGTTCCATAGTTATTCATTGAAAGAAAAGTTAGAAGATGGCATAGCGTATCTTTTAGATGATGGTAATGAATTTAAACAATATATTCTTTATTCCTATGATGCAATAAAAAGGTTGCAAAAAGGTAAAATTTTTTTTCATGTAGGAAGTCTTTCTTTTGATGATGATGAAAAAGTATCTGCATTACAAGCTGCGGATATTATATCTTGGGGAGTACGAAGAATACAAAACATAGGTGAATTAAAGAATGGATTTGAACCCATTCATAGAATTTTAACAAAAAACCACCTTTACTCTTTTTGGAATGAAGAGATACTTAGGGGCGTATGTGATGATATGATGCCAGAACTTCAAGAGTTTACCGAATTGAATTCTTCGGAATTTTAGCAGCTCGTTTCTAAAACCCTGTCCATCATATCAATATGGTCACGGTTATTGGGAAAATTCGGTGACACCATACCAGTTTTTCCGGATATGAAGAAAAAGCATTTTTCTTCCCACCGGTGAAAACCGTTTAACAAACTTTTCCGTGTAACGGCCTTCTTGCAATTTCCATAAGATAATTTTTTCTTGAAAAATGTAACGCATCACGTTACATAAAATCGTTAAAATAACGGATTATCATTAATAAAGGTGAAAATATGAGCATAAAATATAATGGAAAAAGAAAAGTAAAGCCGACGCATCCGGGTGAAATACTTAAAGAAGATTTTATGCCTGATTACAATCTCAGTGTCGCCGGTCTGGCCAAAGCGCTTGGCGTTTCGCGTCAGACGGTAAATGAATTGTTAAGGGAGAGCCGCGCTTTGACACCGCTTATGGCGCTGCGTCTAAGCCGTTTGTTCGGTAATACGGCTGAATTCTGGCTAAACGCACAGCGCACCCATGATCTTTGGGAGGCGCAGCAGTCGCATCAAACTGAAATAAAGAAAATCCATCCTCTGAAAGCAGCTTGAAAAAACTGAGCATTAACAATCGTGCTTTTTGAATTCAGAGGACAGTTTTAATTTTTGTAATGATTCATTCCTGCATGATCATGATGACAAAAACTTTCTTTGGCCCGTGCATGCCTTTAAATTCTATACCCTGAATGTCCGATGTGGCGCTGGGTCCCGTGATAAAGCTGAATTGGCTGGGAATCTCTTTCGTATTTGTAAATACAATCTCCATCACATTTTCATAGACAGGATAAAGATCTTTTACGGACATGATGGCAATGTGGAGAGGCGGAGCAATGGAGAGAAGCCGGGGGTGGTTGTGATTGAAGATGATGCCGATGGTTCCTGTTTCGGCAACCGCGAAATCGGCGGATGTAATCCCGGCATCAGCCGCAAATGCCGCATCACGCAATGAATCCCTGTCTGCAAGATCCTTTGGGATAGTGACGGATATTCCGTTTTTAGAGCCAAGGGATGCAATATCGACACCGTGAATCTTTTCTGACGAGGCGACAAATGATTTCAAACCCTCTGTCGCGATAATATCCAGCAGGATTCGTAACGCGTCATCCTTGTCTCCGGCCTGATATAAGACCCCTGTCCGCATACTTAATTCACTCTCAAAGCGCCGGATCATCTGTTCGCGGTTCAGTGTGATTTCGGAGAGTGTTGGCTTCGCGGGACGGTCAACGTTTTGGCGTTTCGCTGCCGATTTCAATCGCCCTAATATCTCTTCTCTTGCCGGCATATTCAGGAATCCTCCTTTTTCGAAGTATTGCCTGAAAGCTCAGGAAGGGATGGAAGGTCATTCCATGTTTCGTGGAATGTTTTTGCCGGAATAGCCCGCAGGTCGCGGCATCCAAACCAGCCTTGCGCGCCCATCGGAATGCTCCCGATATAGCCGTCTTTCGCTAAACTGTTCATAAGGGGCCTTGTGATTTTTAAACCGAAATTCCATAACCATTCATGGCTCATACCCAGGGAAATGAGGCTTGCCACCGCGTTTTCCCGGCGGGACTGCATAGTTTTTCTCCCTTTCTGTTTTTTTATATCGATCCGGCGGGCGCGGTATGAAAGCAAAAGCGATGGGTGGTCGATGCCGGCCGGACAGATTTGTTTACACATGCCGCAGAGCGTGCATGCCCGGTAAAGATCCGTGGTGTTTTCAATGCCCATTAGCATTGGGGTGAGCACCTGGCCGACGGGGCCGCAATAGGTGGCGCCATAAGGATAGCCGCCTATCTTGGTATAAACCGGACATGTATTCAGGCACGCGCCGCAACGGATGCATTTGAGGATTTCCCTGGTCTTAAAATCCCTGTAGATTTCCGAACGTCCGTTATCCAGGATAATAATGAAGAGTTCTTCGGGGCCGTCTTGTTCATCGGGTTTTTTGGGACCTGTGTCCATGGACATGTAGCTTGTGATTTTCTGCCCTGTGCAGTTCCTTGTAAGCATTCTTGTCATATAGATGGCGTCTTTTATGGTGGGAACCACTTTTTCCAGGCTCATGATTGCGACCAATATCTTTGGAGATGATTTAATCAGCCGGATATTGCCTTCGTTTTCGACATTGATGATTGTGCCGGTTTCAGCCACTGCCATGTTGACGCCGACGATGCCCATTTGCAGATTCCGGAACTTGTCGCGCAAATATTTACGCGCGCCGCTGCCCAGTTCAACCGGATCCGTTGAGGCTTTTTTGATAATGCCTTTCTTCAGGAAAACCTCCGATATTTTTTCGGGGGGAACGTTGATGGCAGGCCCCACTAAATGGAAGGGATGCAGATTCAGGTTTTGGGTGATCACCTCGCCTAAATCTGTCTCAAACACTTCCACTCCATTTTTGATGAGGTGATCGTTGAGCCCGATTTCCTCGGTGATCATGGACTTGCCTTTCATCACATAAGAAACGCCTCTGCGATTGGCAATGTCCAGAATAATATTATTTGCCTCGGCGGCATCTTTCGCCCACAGCACTTTGGCGCCCAAGCTTTGGGCATTTTTTTCGAACTCTTCGAGCAATTCGGGCAGTCTGGCGATTGCATCAGCCCGAATCGCCCGCGAATATGACTCGGCCGCCGCAATATCGGGAAAGGAAGACATGCCTATCTGGCGCAAAATGGGAGCGCCAAGCGACACCATCATCAGGAACATCTGGCTCTGTTCATTTTTTAATTCTTCCCGTGCGGTTTCTATGAATTTATTGACGTGTGAGTGCATATCAGACCTTCTTTAAGTTTTCGGCCAGAAAACTTGCAAGATGCCGCGCCGTTTTTTCCGGATGATTCCGGTGCAGATATCCGCCGATATTCAACAGACATCCGGGTTCACACAATAGGAGTACATCGGCGCCCGACTTTATGAAGTTTGCGGCCTTATCCCTGACCAGGGCCTCCGATATCTCGGGATAAACAATGGCGAACTCCCCGCCGAAACCGCAACACGCGGTTGAATTATCAAGTTCCACAAATTGCGCGCCCTCAACCCCGGCAATAAGTTTTTTGGGCTGATCGGAGATATTTAGCCCCCGTAAAACATGGCAGGATTCGTGATAGGTAACTTTTCCCGCATATTTTGCGCCGACATCGTTCGTTTTGAGGACATCGACGATGTACTGGCTCAATTCATAAACTCTGTCCGCGAGGCCGCAGGCACGCGAATGCCAGGCAGGTTCATCTTCAAGCAGTTCCGGGTAATGATATTTGACCATGCAGACACAGGAACCGGCGGGGCTAACTATGCATTCATCCTCACCGAAGACTTCGATGAAATGTTTCGCCACCCGCTTTGCCTGATCGCGGTAACCCGCGTTGAAAAGCGGTTGTCCGCAACAGGTCTGCTCTTTGTGATAAATAGTTTGCATGCCCAGGTTAGATAGCAGCGTATGCGCGGCAACGCCGATTTCCGGCATCATAATATCCACAGTACAGGGAATGAACAGGGAAATCTTCATGTTTTATCTTCACCCTTCACATCCGTCGAAATTCGGCCAAATTCGGCCCCAATCGGCAGCATCCTGCCATTAAACCCATTCTCGAATCTACTTTATCGATAAAGATTATATAACACGACTATCATTTGTAATGAAGCATTAAATACTAAATATAAAAAATGAAGCCGGTTTGATTATTTCTTTTACAAAGCAATGAAATTAATAAGGATAATATTTATTGATTATCGATGGAAGAACTAAACCGCTTCGCGGTAGCCATTCCATCGCCTTTTTTCCAGAGACACATAATAAACCAAGCCCTATAAATTCAGCAAGGA